>NZ_JPVQ01000018.1 GCF_000772965.1 Ureibacillus massiliensis 4400831 = CIP 108448 = CCUG 49529
AACATTAACTGCACTTATATTGATTGTTCAATTTAGTGTTGACATTCCATTTCTTTTATACACTTTGGTAAATGATTAATTAGCACTTTTATAGTTTTTATATAATAAGCAGTTTTTTTTGAAAGTGTTTCTGACCTCGCCTCACTATTAGCTAATTTATGACGTGCATATTCCATATATATTTTAGCTGTTGTGGTTAAATTTAAGGGTATGGTGATCTTATCAACTTCAAACTTAAATTTGTTGACCGCATCAATTGTCGTAAATTCACCGGGGGTTTGAGGGAGAAATCTATCATTTTCTTGTTTTTGTTTGTATTCAATTACTTCTGATTCTAAGACAATCCAATATCCCATTTTGTTAAAACCGTTTGTAACCTTTTTTGCAGATTTCATATGCTTTTTTATCGTTTCTCTAGCACTTTGGAGACTTATATCCAGTAGTTCCATAACATCTTCAGGGAAAATATACCCTTTTGGTAATGGGATTCTTTCTTGTGAATAGATTTCTCTTATCCTATCTATTTCTGATCTATTGATGAAAAACTTACTCGTATTTGGTCCTTTAATATAATCATTAACAGTTCCATTTTTAATATAGATTCTTATTGTATCTTTACTACAACCTATTATTTGGGAAACTTCATCTATATTTGCGTACTTTTCATTTAATGTTAGCTTTTCTTCAAAGTACGCTTCTACTTCTGAAGCCAAAACTATATAAGAATCCCTAACATGTTTTTTATGGTTTTTTAATATATTTTTCCTAATTAATTCTCTTATCGATTCCGGATGAATATTGTACTTTTGTATTTGATAAGCTAAAACTGAGCCACCATCGCAGTTGAAAAGTGAGCCACTTTTATATGAAAATAATCCTAACTTCATAGAGTTAGGAGCGTATAGAGGTGATTTCTTTGGAGAAGAAACAAAAAGTTTTATTAGCCTTTCATCAAGAAAATAAGAGTCAACGTCAAATTGCGAAGGAGCTTGGGATTTCTCGGAATACTGTAAAAAAGTATATCGAAGAGGATCTTGAAAAAAGAAAGCAAGATATTCGAGAACTACCTATTACAGATAACTATGTAACGCCTCCGTCGTATAAAAAGCGAAAAGGCAATAAACGTGCATTAACACCTACGGTGATGAAACGTATTCGAAAAATGTTAAAAGATAATGAATTTAAACGGCAACATCAGATGCACAAGCAACAACTAAAAATGATTGATATTCATGAAAAGTTATTAGATGAAGGTTTTGAAATTAGTTATACCACTGTTAGAAATTTTGTAAATAGTGAGGAGAAACGTCAAAAAGAAGTGTTTATTCGTCAAAAGGCAACTGCTGGTCATGAGATTGTATTTGACTGGGGAGAAGTAAAATTAATCATTGATCAAACATTACGTTCTCTTTCAATGGCGGTCTTTACCCTACCATATAGTAATGAAAGAATTGCATATTTATATGGGAACCTCAAACCCCATCTCACAGGCTCTTCGGCCTAAAGCGGAGGCTAAATGAGTTTTACCGGTTCCAGGTGCTCCGACTAAAATTATGTTCTCATGGCGATGTATAAAATCTAGGTTCATCAATTCCTCTTTCGTTAAATGTGAGGGGAGACAAATATCTTTATGCCATTCATAGTTTTCTAGTACTTTGTAATCTAAAAATCGTGCTTTTTTAATGTTTCTAGATGCTTTCGCCTGTTCACGGCCATCTCGTTCTTTTAGTAATAATTTATAGACAAATTCATCTGGTGTTGTAAATGGAATTTCCTCGAACCCCTCAGCGATATGAGCTAATCTAAGTTGCTTACATAAATGTTCGATCGTTTCATTCATTTTCACTCACCCCCGATGTTACTGGCTGTAGAGCATCATACTGTGACCACTCTACATCATAAGGATGAGAAGAAAGCTTATCATTATTGGCTATTAACTCATAAAATTGGCTATCAATTTCCTTCATATCATGCTGAAGTAGTAGGGTAATAACTTCTTCGATTCTCCGTTTCCGTAAAGATAAGGATGGGACTAATAAATATTCCCTTATACGTACCGGTAGGTACTCTGTATATCTTGAATGGCCAACTACTCTCGGTTTAAGTAGCCAGTCTTTGAATATATCAATCCAAGGTATAAACCTACGCTTTTTCATATATGGTCTTGAATCACTTAAAATTACTTCACCATTATTTGTTATGACCTTAAACTGATCCCAAAAAGTAACGCAATATAACTGCGAATAGTTCTTCGCCTTTGGCACATGAATGAGATGTTGATCCAATTTGAATTCGTTATATTTATTAAATTTGATTGGCATTTGTTTAAAAACTGGATAATCATTTTCAGGTAACTTTAATAATTGCTTCTGTTCACTCTCCCATAAAATTTCTATCATTTCACCCTTGCGATAGTGCATGCGTTTACGGTCTTCTACTAATCTCTCAGATAACTGATTTTCTAAATCTTCAAAGTCCTTCATTACAGGAGGGACACTAAAGAAGTTGTATCGAATATAACCAACTTTCCGTTCCACATTTCCTTTTTCATGACCGCTTCGGGGATTACAAACTTGAACTTTAAAGCCATAATGATTTTGAAAAGCAATGAATTCATCAGTTAACTGTGCTTCTCCTTCGGAACCACGCACTTTTTTCACCGCAGGTGTTAGATTATCGATTCTAATACTAAGTGGTACGCCTTCAGCTTGTTTAAAAAGTTTCTTCAGCCCACTTAAAAAGCACTCTTGGTTTTCAGAAGGAAGGGGGATTCCTAATGCGACATTACTTGCTGGAAATGACATTACTAGTGCATGTACATCTACTATTTCCCCTTCATGAACAGCTTCCATTATCCCAAAATCAACTTGAGCTTCTCCTTCAGGATGTGTTAATCGTTCAAATCCCTTGGAAATTTCATCATCTCTATTAGCTCTCCATTCCTCTATAAAGTTACAGACTGTTCGATAAGAACCTTTGAAGTCCATTTTTCCCAAGGCTTCATACATTTGCTTATTAGTTCTTCTTAATTTCTTCTTTACTTTTGAGTCCTCTTCAAGCCAATCACTTACGATTTCTCCCCATTTTTCGTCATACATCATTCCTTTCTTTATTTGTGTTTTTACTTGAGGTAGTTGATCCTTATCACCATATTTTTTTGCTGTTCTCCAATTGATGGATAAAGTTTCCGCAATTGTAGATATCGATAATCCTTTTTCATTTCTTAATGTTTTGATACAATTAATTTCAGACATTGCTAGCATCCTTTCATTCCTCCACTGCTAAAATTCGACACTTTAACAGTAGAATGACTTGGGGTGGCTGGCAAGTCTATTTTTTTGCACTAAAAAAGTGCTAGACTCTGTACAAATTCTTTGCACAAGTCTGCACTTTTATTTTGCAATAAACAATATTGATTATTTGAGTCCATTCTTACACCCTTCTTCTACTTTTTCTTATATATTTCATCAATCTTTTTTTCTAGTTTTTCTTTAATTCTTTTTGTATTAGCTAGATATGGTTTTACTGATTCAAAGCTTTTATCCCCTCTTGGAAAACTAACATCATATAAATTATCAGCCTCTTCAGCTAATAAGTTTGAAAATATTCCCCTACCTATATGACTGGACCACAGTTCACTTTCAAGCACTAAAGCATTATTTCGATCCGCCATGTTGTCCGAATCTCTAAGACATTGCAGAAATATATCCTTAATTCTATTAAAGTGATAATAGTAATTGTTACCTGTCATAGCTAATCCTTTTTGATTAAGGAATAGTGGGGTTTCTCCACTTAATTTCATATCATCTCTAAAATTATTCATATGTTTCTCATAAAATATAGTTGACCAGTTCTTAAAACCAAAGACTATTTGTCTTCTTTTAGTTTTTATATAACTAGATCCTGAAGTATTAACAATATCCTTTCTCAAGTTTCGATCCTCAGACAGATCTACGATAAAACCGTATTCCCCTTTATCTCCTATTAACTGTAGGTCTCTTATTCTAAGATTACATAACTCTCCAGTTCGGAGGCCACCAAAGAATTGCAAATAAAGTCCAAACAAAATTTTGCTATCTGTTTGATATGCAATTTCTAAAAAGGTCAGTATATATTCTTCTGGTAATTTATGCATTCTCGGTTTAGAAGCTTTATAAAAGTATTGAACATTTTTAACTTCTAAACTATGATTTATGATCTTTTTTTTATTCAGAAATTCAAAAAACCTTTTTATATATTTCTCGTGTTTCTTAACTGTATTTTTAGAAGTCCTTTTATAAGATAACTCTGATAAAAAATTTATTGCATGTTCTGATTTTAATTCTGTCAGACTCTTAACCTTATTATCTTCGTCACTTATTAAAAAATTTAAGAACATAGCTAAGGTATCTGCGGGTGCTTTCATAGTATTAAACTGAGCATTTTTCCAATTATCTAATAAAAACTCTGTTGAAAGGGGATGAATTATGTCCACTTTTGTGTCTTCATTTTTAATTTTTATACATGCATATTTTTTTTCTATTGGATTACCTGTTGAATTTTCAGCATATTGGGCCATTATTGCACGTACAACAAACCTTACATTAGTTTTCATATTAACAATCTTACTCTGGATTTTGCCCATTGTTCTCCCAACCTTTATAAATGTATCTGGTCTTTAAATATTCCTTCTCAGATTCACTTTTATATCAGACCTTATTTCTCCGACAAACTTTGTTGTTCTAGTTTCAGCCAATTCATTTAGTTCACTTTGGGCAATTTCAGTCATATATAAGATCCGCATCTGTCTAATCATAGCGGGTGAAACTGTATACATAATATTTGCCATCAAACTATACTTTCGAAATAATTTATTAATTGCATCTCTTGTCAGTGGACCCTTTTGCCCAAGTAATAGTTTGTTAGTTTCAGAAACCGGTCTAACTTCTAAATAGTCCTTTATAATATTTATTAGAACTTCGTTTATAGTAATTTTCGAAATGGGCATACCTTTTGGACTTTTTAAAATTTTGAATTCTATATAACCTTCTGAGGAACTAACAATTTCTATATCGTCGAGTTTAATATTAATTAGTTCAGAAACCCTACAACCAGTTCCGAATAATAAGTGGAATATAAGAATATCCCTCTTATTTTGACCATCTATGATTACTTCTCGAATTTTTACTAAATCATTTAATTCCATTATTCTCTTAGTCCCCTTCCCTTGACTTATTCTGATAACTTCATTTGGTTTAATTATTTTTACAGATTCTCCAGTATGATATAAAAATTTGTTATATCGAATTACACTCTTAATCTTCCTTAAAACCGTGTTTTCACTGTATTTGGGGGTTAAAAATATTATGTATTCATTTAAAACTTCTTTTGTTATCTGGTTGTCTAGCTTTTTATTTTTTAACCATTCATAAAACTGAACTATATCAAATAAATACCCTTCTGTCGTACTCTTTGATAAGCCTTGTCTTTTTAATTCACAAAGAAATTTTTCAATCATTTATGAGAACCCACCCTATTATTCAACTTTTCCCAATATTACATAAATATACAAAATTTGTCTACATAATTTTCTCAATAATTAAAAAATACTAACTTCTGCTAGCCCATCTCTGTATGAATATAATTATATAAATGTATAATTATTTTATTGAACTGCTTTTTCAGACTATAATAGTTATGAGGAACTATTTAAAGATTAGTAGAAATAGAAAAGATTTTATTCATTAAATTAATCTACAATCTCACTCTCACTTATGCCAAATTATTAAAACCAATGAGGAGGTATTAAAAATGGGGCGATTTTTAGTTATTGCAGAAAAACCAGATCAAGCAGCAAAGTTGGCTTCTCCTTTTTCTTTTACTAAAAAAGGAGGTTATTTTGAAGTTAAGCCAAATTCATATTTTCCTGAGGGTGCACTTATCACATGGGCAATAGGACATCTATGTGAATTAAAAGCTCCTGAAGAATATAATCCAACCTGGAAAAAATGGACTTTAGAAACATTACCAATTATTCCAAATAGATTCGAATATAAAGTTTCAAAATCAAAATATAAACAATTCAATGTAATTAAAGGTTTAGTGAAAAGACCAGATATCCAAGAAATCATAATCGGTGGAGATGCTGGTCGTGAAGGTGAGCTAATTGTTCGTACCATCTTAAAAGTATGCGGTGTAAACAAGCCAATGAAACGTTTGTGGATATCGTCCTTAACTGAAAACGCAGTGAAAAACGGATTCTCAAACTTACTGCCAGAAGAAAAAACGAGAGATATTTATTTCGAAGCATTAAGCCGTTCATGTGCAGATTGGTTAATCGGAATCAATGCATCAAGACTATATACGGTTCTTCTCAAAAAAAACGGCGTAAAAGATGTTTTTTCAATAGGTAGAGTGCAAACACCCACGCTTGCACTAATAGTTAAAAGAGAACATGAAATTAGGGATTTTAAGCCGGAAACTTTTTGGGAAGTTGAAGCAGAATTTAATTTCGATGGAAAGATTTTAAAAGCAAAATGGCACAATAATAATAATTCAAAAGTGCAAGAAGAAAGACAAGCAATAGCTATCGCTAATTTCTGTATAAATAAAAATGTAGTAATTACAAGTATTAAAAAAGATACAAAGGAATACGTCCCACCCTTGTTATTCAATTTATCTACATTACAAGCAACAGCAAATAAGACATATAAGTTCTCACCACAAAGTACGCTGGATATTTTGCAAAAACTCTATTTGAAAGGCCTAGTTTCTTACCCAAGATCTGATTCACAATTTTTAACCAATGAAGAAGCAAAAACACTACCAAATATATTAGAAAGTTTGGGCCAAATTGATAGGTATAAAAAACTGCTCCCTCCCCCAACAATTTCAATTATGAATAATAAAAGATACGTGAATGAAAAAAAAGTAACAGATCACCATGCAATTATCATTACAGAGCAGTTGCCGAACTTTTCAAAACTTAGTTCGGAAGAAGAAAAAATTTATGACTTAGTAGTTAGACAAGTCATTGCAGCTCATTATAATAACGCTATTTTTTCTTACACAACAATTCATTCACTTGTAGACACACGTGCTGAATTCATTTCTAAGGGCAAAGTGATAATTGAAGAGGGGTGGCGTAAAGTCCTTTATCATTCTAAAGACAATACATCTGAAGATGAAGACGACCTGCTTCCTCTACTACATGAAAATGAGCAAGGGTTAGTATCTAAGTCAAATGTCAAAAGAAGCGAAACACAGCCACCAAATAGATATTCTGAAGGTAACTTAATTACCTTGATGAAAACAGCCGGAAAACACCTTGAGGATACAGAACTAGAAAAGGTTTTATCGAAAACTGAGGGATTAGGTACTGAAGCCACACGCGCCGGAATTATTGGTACACTTAAAGATCGAAATTATATTGAAGTTAAGAAAAATCAAGTCTTTGCAACGACTAAAGGCATGCTACTTATTGAAGCATTGGGTGAAAGCATTTTAACCTCCCCTTCAATGACGGCCAAATGGGAGCAACGACTAGCTGAAATTGGTTTAGGACAAGCGTCTCCTAAAACATTTATAGAGCAAGTAAAAAAGCTGGCATATAAATTAACTACAGATGCTAATGAACGCGAAAAGGAATGGGCATTCAATGAAAACGTAGTTGAAAAAATCAGCTCAAATAATCCATATAATAAGAAATATAAAAAAGAAAAAACTATTATCGGAAAATGTCTACTTTGCGGTGGTTCCATTTTAGATCATGGAACTTTTTACGGTTGTTCAAATTATAAATCCGCTAACTGTAAATTCTCGGTTTCTAAAAAAGTCCTCAGTAAAACCATTTCCCAAGCTAATATGAAAAAGCTATTAACTAACGGTGAAACAGACTTAATCAAAGGTTTTAAAAAAGGTGAAAAGATTTTTAATGCTCACCTAACTTGGGATATAAAAGCACAAAAGACTAACTTTAAATTTCCTCAGTAATTTGTCATAAACACTTAAATTCTGGATAAAAACAAACCTGGTATTTTGAACAAACTTTGATCAAAATACTAGGTTTTATCTGTATATCATCATTAATTTATATTATAAAAACTCGGAAAGGACTGTGAATTGATTTGATGTTCTCAGCCAAAAAGAAATTATGTAAGCAATAGTAATTTTTTCATTATGTCCAATTTAATATGTCCATAATATATGGACATATTAATAACGGCTATATATCGACCTTTTTGATGATCAGCTTATTATGTCCATACATTTTTTTGTATATAATGTTCTTGGATATGTAATTAGCTTTTTCTCATATAAGCTTTGGGCAATTTTCAACGTTTCTGATGAGGTAAAACCATAAAATTTATTTGCTTCTTTTTGTAATTCCAATAATGAATGAAGCGGTGGAGCATAAAATGATTTTCGCTCCGTTTTTATATCCAATACTTTTGCTTCAGATAATATCATTGATTGAATCTGTTCAGCCAATTCTATCGTCGGGATTTTGTTTTCCTTGGTTTTTGGATGAAACCAAAGCGCTTTAAAGCCATCAAGCTCGATTTCAATTTGAAAGTATGGAACCGGCTTAAATTGCTGTATTTCTAGCTCCCTTTTTACTACAATCGCTAAGGTCGGGGTCATCACACGACCAACTTTTATAATCCTACCTGACTTTACTGTTGCTGCTCTCGTTAAATTTAATCCAATTAGCCAATCAAAAACCGCTCGATACATAGCTGCATTTCGTAAGTTTTTAATTAAAAGATTGTTTTCGTCAATTAAATTGTTAAAGGCATCTCTTATGGCACGATCTGTTGTTTGTGAAGTCCAAAAACGTTTAACAGGTAACCTGCAGCCTACTTTTTTATAGAAGGAATAAAATATGTTTTCTCCTTCCATCCCAGCATCACACGCATTAATTATAAAATCGTATTGGTTCGTCTTTAACATTTGTTCAATATCTTTATACACTTTGTAAGCTGATCTTTTAATTCGAAATTCGTATTTATCCGGAATCATCGGTAATAGCTGAAGATCCCATTTTTTCCACTTAGGATTGTACTCATGGGGTTCTTTTAATTCCACAACATGTCCAACAAATGATGCAAAATCAACTTTAAAAGGTAGCTGCATCGTTTTATAAACTTTTTGTATATCACGCATAAGAGATGGCTTCTCTGCGATTAATAATGCTTTTTTCATAAGCCATTCCCTCCTTCTACTACACTAGTATATATTTAAGAGCATACAAATGTAAAAATCTCAAAAATAATAAATGATAGAATTTATATAGAAGAAAATTCATTTTTCAATATGTTAATATTTCTAATATCGACGTTAATCTTTACTAAAAACAGGATATTTTCAACAATTTCTAGCAAAATACAACATATGTTGATATAATAAATTTACTAGTTTTTGGGGGTGAATGTGATGCAAAATGTATCAAAAAGAACTATATTATGGATAGTTCCAATTATAATTATCGTAATATTCTGGTATTTTTACGGACCAAAAGATGAGATTACAGATAATGAATACATATCTTATATTAAAGAAATAAAATATAACGAAACTGAAGAAACGTTAGCGTCCGCCTTTGAAAATTATTGTGAAGAAGGAAAATGGGTGTATTTCCAAACACAGAAAAATCAACATGTCGTTGAATTTAAAGGAAGCTGTCCACAAGATAATTCTTCAAAAGAAGTAAACCTTCAATTTATTGTAGAAAATGAACAATCTGGATTTCAAGTGGGCGTATTATTAATGGATAGTGAACAACAATCTGAAGAGCAGCGAGATACTTTTTTAAATAATGTAATCACTAATTAATCGTTAAAAAATCGTTAAAAAATTAATGCAAGCCTTTTTGAAAAACTTATCAAAATGGCTTGCTTTTTTATTTCTAATTTATTTAATACAAAATAAAAAATGTTTTTCACATAAATCGAGAAACAAGGACATTTATAAAACTAATTAGATAAAAGCTCCTTATGCCAAATTGTTGTCTGATTTCTTCCATTGGATTTAGATACATATAGAGCTTTATCAGCAAATAAAAACAGGTCATCTAACGACTCTGTATGTTCAGGGAATTCAGAAATTCCTAGTGAAATAGTAATCGTTTTTCCTACTGGGCTTATACTACTAGCTACTTTAGTTCGAATCTTTTCGGTAATTATATAGGCTTCTTCGGAATTAGTATCTGGGAGCAATAGAACGAATTCCTCTCCCCCAAAACGAAAGAAAGCATCTTTTTCTTTCACTATTGTTTGAATGGTTTTAACTAAATACTTTATCACTTCATCACCCATTTGATGTCCATAGGTATCGTTAACTGATTTAAAATGATCAATATCTAGTGCAACTAAGGAGAATAAATTTTTTTTAGTTGCTAACCGCATCATAACTTCATTTAATTTTCTTCTATTCGGTAAATTTGTAAGTGAATCCGTCATAGCCTCTTCTACAAGCTTGTTGTTATTTTTTTCAACCGCATTTATGGCAATTATAAGACTCTTTGTTAAAAGATCTGCTTCCCGATTCCAATGTGATTGAAATTTTGGCGTTTTAATTTCATTATCAGAACCAAATTGATTAACAAAATCCGCTAAATGGATAAATGGTTTAGCAAGCCCTCTAGCTAAACCTATCGAAACAATAAGTAATATTAAAAAAGGAATCAATATTGTCAATAATAGATTTTGAATGTGTTTTTTTAAAAGCCCATCTACATAGGCTACAGGTGTCTGTTGCACTACTCCCCAACCTATTTCAGGAATAGAATTATAGGCCGCAAACATTTGCACACCAACCGTATTGGTCACACGTTGCATTCCACTTTCACCCTGCACAAGCTTCGAAATGATGGGATTGTCCTCAACTGTCTCACCGATACGTTTTGTATCTGGATGAAATAATAATACACCATTCTGTCCTACTACATAGTAATAGGAACCATTTTGATCAACTATATCGTTGCCCAGAATTTCATTCAATACATTTTGTTCATGTAAATAAATCGACCCACCGATGATCCCCCGATAGTTTCCATTATTATCATAAAAAGGTTCACTCATTAAAACAAGCATACGTCCAGTCGGTGCCTTATAAGGAGAAGTTAACATTGGCTTTTTCGAATTAACTACCTCCTTTGTAACCCCTGTAATATAATCCCCTTTAATGCCAACAGTAGCAGGTGCTATATTACGAACTAAACCCGTTTCATCTATCCATGCTAACGAATTGAAGTATCGACTATTACTTCTTAAAAGTTCAAGATGCTCTTGAATTTCTTCATCCTTCATGTCTGGATGGTCCTGAAGAAATTCAGTAGTTTCTTGTATGCTTATTCTCATCGATTTAAACAAAGAATTCACTGAATCCCCTATTTTATCGGACTTCGAATAATTAAGGAATAGGTATGTATCTGTCAAAGATCTCTTCTCTGATTGATAGGATGCGAACAATAAAATTACAGTAGTTAATAGAACGGATGTAATAATAAGAGTTATAAACAAAGTAGTAAGTTTTAATTTTCTTTTAAATAGTTTTTTCATAACAAGTATTCATCCTAATAAATTAAAAAGTTTTATTATTTTCGAATAACTAATTTAGTCTAACACACAAAATTATTAGAATCTATTTAAATAAAACCACTAATATTCATAGTACAAATCATTACCAGTATGCTCCAACTTATATAAATTAAAATCACTGTCTTTTTTAATTCTGAAGAGATAATTTTTAATTTTATTTATTTCAGACTTGATATATCCACCTTTTACAAACCTGAAAATCAACGATAAAATGAAATATAGTCTTAATTTTTAGACATATTTTATTCAATAAAAACAATTATACTAATGTATTTTACATAATTCGAAAGAGGCGTAATTCATGAATGTATCTTCTATGATTAAATTAACGATTTCCATGGCCATTTTTGGTTCTGTTGGTTTCTTTTCTACTAATAGTGGTATACCAGCTCTTGAACTAGTTTTTGTACGATGTATTTTTGCTACTTTATTTTTAGGTGGACTATGGTATTTAACCGGTGGACATAAAACAGAAAAATGGAATAAAAAAGAAGTTTGGCAAACCTTATTATGCGGAGTATTTCTTGTATTAAATTGGGTATTTTTATTTAAAGCATTTGAGGAAATGTCTATTTCCATTGCCATATCTATTTATAATTTAGCCCCTATCTTTGTATTAATTTTAGGAACTGTATTATTAAGAGAAAAAATGACAGTGAGTGGTGTTCTTGCGACAGTCATCTGTTTTATCGGTAGTATTTTAATTGTTGGGATTGAAAATTTTCATTCTATCGATCAATTCATTACTTCTGGCTTTGTATGGGCTTTGCTATCTGCCGTATGTTATGCATTAACGATGTTCACAAGTAAAACACTTAATAACTTATCTCCCTATGCAACAACCTTTTTACAGACGATTGTTGGAATTATAATGTTACTTCCATTTTGTCAGTTTGATGTATTCAATGGTTTAACTACAACAAATTGGCTTTATATTTTAGGAACAGGAATAATTCATACAGGCTTTGTTTATTATTTATTTTTTGATAGTATTAGAAATCTTTCTACAATCATTGTTTCAGTTCTTGTTTTTGTAGATCCAGTAGTTGCAATTTTATTAGATACATTGATTTTGAGCTTTAGACCAACCCTTTTCCAATCATTAGGTATCATCCTTATATTCGGTGGAATTCTTTTCACTATCTTTAAGCCGAAAAAAGGTGTTGCCCTTCCAATAGAAAATAAAGAAGAAATCGTCTCATAAAAATAAACCAGCGAAATCAATTATTTTCGCTGGTTTCTTACTTTATCTATCCGTCATTTGCTTCCAAACAGAGCCTTTTGCTTCTTCACCTTGTTCAATACGTGCAATCGCCATTTTAACTTGAAGCTTTACTTCAAATTCTGGATCATTTTCGGCCTCATGCAATGCTTCTAAGCATTTTTCTGTACCTGTTTCATATAAATACATTGCCGCGCGCCAACGAACAAGTTTATTTTTATCCTTAAGAGCGTCAATCATAGCTGGCTCAAATTCGACAAGTCCTAAATCACTCATACAGTCTCCTGCTGTTCTTCTTACAGCAGCACTTTTATCTTTTAAAGCTCGAGAAAGAGCGGGAACAACGGCAACATCCTCAATCATACCTAAATATACGGTAGCTAAACGGCGGATTGACATTTGATCGTCCTCTAAAGCTTTTTCAAGAAGAGGTAAATCTTCAACCTCTGGATCTGGTATTTGATCTAGCATTTGATAGCGTTTTTGCCAATCAGCTTCATTTTCAAATTGTTCAAGTGTGACTTTCTTACGCTCCACGGCTACTGTATTTTTTGAATTTGCTGCTTCTACTAATTTTTGTACCCGTTCAGAAGGATATGTTGCATCGATTTCCTTTAACACATTTTGTGCAATATCCTCTTTTTCACCATAGCGTACACCAAAGTCAACCCACTTGCGTTCTAATAAATAATTATCATCCATTTTATCGATTTCAACGGATTGGAACGCTTGTGCAAAACGTTCACCTGTTGAAATTCGATGCTCAGATGAAGAATCGAACACTTTAATTTGAAGTGGTATTCCTCTAAACATTTGAACATGAACAAACACTTCGCCATAGTGTTCTACCGCTTGTTCAGATTGTTCTACCTTGTCACTTTTTTCTCCTAGCGCATTACGAATACTTGATAAAATTGTTTCCCAATTATACTTTGCATTTCGTTCTACGGCTAAGAAATCTGCTACATGATAAACGCCCTTTACACCTTCAACCTTTAATATTGCCTGTACTTCTGAAGGAGCGTCTGCGACATTTTCTTTCGTATAATTATAGCTTTTTCCAAAAGGTAGCTCCTCATCAATGACAACCTTCATAGAGTTAGGACTTGGGGTTGGTTCAATTGTTACGATTTTCATTTACATCTCTCCTATCCTTTTACGATTTCTTCAAGGTACGACCATCTTTCAATTAATCTTTCGTATTCTTTATTTAATTGATCCAGCTTTTCTGTTAGTTGCTGTAATTTTGTATAGTCAGAACCTGCATTTGTTATTTCTTCTTCTGTTATCATTATGTCATTTTCTACTTGAGAAATGGAATCGCTTATTGTTTCCCATTCCTTTTGCTCTTTAAAAGACAATTTTTTCTTATCATTTTTTACTTTTTGTTGTTTTGGTTTCTCTACTTTTTCTTCTTTTATTTCAACTTTATCAAGGAGATTTTGTTTTTCTAAATAGTCACTATAAACCTCTAAGCTTTCATCTACATTGCCTTTTCCATCTAAAATCCACAGTTTTTTAGCAATTCGGTCTAAGAAGAAACGATCGTGGGAAATAGTTAGCACTACCCCAGGGAAATGTTCTATGAAATCTTCCAACACTCCTAAAGTTTCAATATCTAAATCATTTGTAGGCTCATCCAATAACAATACATTCGGTTGCTCCATTAACAATTTCAGTAAATGAAGTCTTTTTCTTTCTCCACCTGATAATTTTCCAATCGGCGTTCCGTGTGTATGTAATGGAAATAGAAATCGCTCTAACATTTGAGCTGCTGAATATCGAGTTCCTTCTGCATCCGTAATATCGTTGGATGCTTCACGAATATATTCTATCATTCTTTGATTTTCATTCATTACAGGTAGCACTTGTTTAAAATGTGCTCTTTTTACTGTTGCGCCAACAATAACTTCACCAAAATCCGGTTGAAGTTCACCTGCAAGGATATTCAGTAAAGTCGATTTACCATAACCGTTTGCACCAATAATGCCAATACGATCACCTTGCTGAAGTAAAAAGTTAAAATCCTTTATAATAACACGTTCACCATAAGCTTTAGTAAGTTTTTCACCTTCTAATACTTTCTTTCCTAATCGAGTAGTTGCAAGAGACATTTCTAAATTAGCCTCATTAGTTCCACGTTCAATTTTCGTATCAAGCTCTTCAAAACGTTGAATTCTTGCTTTTTGCTTTGTTGTACGTGCTTTAGCACCACGGCGAATCCATTTTAACTCTGAACGGTATCGGTTTCGTAATTTATCTTGTGTAGCCGCATTCATTTCTTCACGAATTGCCCGTGCTTCTAGATAATCGGCGTAATTCCCTACATGGCGATACAATGTTTGATCAGCAAGCTCATATATATGCGTTGATACTTCATCTAAAAAGTATCGATCATGGGTAATGAAAATGACCGCACCTTGCAAGCGAGTAACCATTTCCTGCAACCATTCTGTTGATTGGACATCAAGATGGTTTGTAGGCTCATCCAACAAATATAAATCAGCTGGCTCGATTAATACTTTTGCTAATGCAACACGTTTTTGCTGACCACCCGATAAATTCGAAACGATTTCATCATACATATCGATCCCAAGCTTGGTTAAAGACGACTTTGCAAGGGCATTAATGTCCCAAGCCTTTTCCATATCCATTTGTTGCTGTAATCGAAAAAGCTTATTTTGCAAATCTACCGAATTAGGGTTATTTGATAATTGGACAACCGTATCCTCATATTCGCGATTTAATTTCAATATTGGTGAATCACCCGAGAAAACAGCCTGTAAAACCGTTACTCCTTCTATGAAAGTTGGTTCTTGTGGCAAATATGCTACACGGTATTTATTTGGATGGTCCATGTTAATGACATCAGCATCTTGAACTCCAGCTAATATAGAGAGTAATGTTGACTTACCTGTCCCATTAATACCAATAAGGCCTGCCCGTTCTCCCTCGTAAATCGTAAATTCTATGTTTTCAAAGAGCGTTTTATCGCCTACTGTTTTCGTTAAATTCGAAACAATTAAATGACTCATGAGATTCCTTCTCTTTCCTTTTTAAGCTGTTGTAAAAAGGATAACATAAAAGCATGTCTTTCTTCAGCCATTTGCTTTCCTTTTTCTGTTGTCATTAAATCTTTTAATAATAATAGTTTTTCATAAAAATGAGTAACTGAAGCTGTGTTTTTACTTCTGTATTCTTCCTCAGTCATTTCCATCCGCGCTTCTTCTGCATCATCATATAGTTTTCTTCCTTTAGCTCCACCATAAGCAAACGTCCGTGCAATGCCAATTGCTCCTATGGCATCCAATCTATCCGCATCTCTAACAATTTTTGCTTCCAATGTTTTTGCAAGTTTTTCATTTCCACCGTTAAAGGACACACTTTCAATGATTTCACGAATTTGCTGCTGCTGTTCCAAACTTAAGGGAAGCTCATCTAATAGTTGATTTTCTAAATTTTTATTATCCGTATACTTTTTATCACTTACGTCATGTAACAGAACTGCTACTAGCACTGTTTCTCTATCAGCTGTCGGTTCACTTTCTAGAATCGCTTCAGCATTTTGTATAACACGTTCAATATGGGCAAAATCATGACTAGCATCGTATTGATTGTATATGTTCTCTACCTTTTCTTGTAATTGTTTAATAATAACCATTATTTCTCACTTGTCCTTTCAAAAAAGAAACTTCTTTTATTTGTATTATAGTTGGACTGGCATTAATAAACTAGTTTTAAGAGTGAAAAATGAAAGGGGATAATTCTGAAAAATAACGAATTTGGTGGATTTCTTATACGTGTTGTACTAGGTGTTACCTTCCTATTACATGGACTAGCTAAATATCAGGAAGGGATTGGGGTAATTCAGGATCGATTTATTAACTACAACATTCCGTATGCGGATTATGTTGCAATCGCTGTCATATTTTTTGAAGTCATTGGTGGTTTATTTATGGTTTTTGGTATTACAACTAGGTTTATTGCAACAGTATTTATTTTCATTATGATTGGTGCAATCACTTATGCAAAGTTCCCATTAGGATTTTTACAGGGATATGAAGTAGATGTTTTGCTAATAACGATGTCTTTATATTTATTGGTTGCAGGAAGTAAATTCCTTGCTCTTGATAACTTTTTTATTGAAAAAAAGAAAAAGAAATAAATAAATTTACATTTTTGTTACTTAGGCTTGTTGATTAGAAAATCACAAGCTTTTATTATTGAAATCAATGGGGAAATGAAACAATTTCAACATACAATACGACTAATGGGAAAAGGAGATGAAGTAAATTGAGAAATAAATGGTTATTTATTATCATCATTTTTATCGTTATTCTTTCGGGCTGTGGTACTAAAACGAATGGAACTGGTGTACCATCAAGTAATTACGAATACGAGAATATAGTTGAATCATCTGCAGAAAATGACGTGTTTCTATTTAAACTAACGAGCAAAAAGGCTGTATATCAAGTTGGAGAGCCTCTGGAAATAAAAGCTGAACTTACTTACAAGGGGGATGAAGAAACTATAAAAATCGCCCATGCCGCCTCCCCTATTTGGTTACTCACAACAAACTTAACTGAAGACTACCAATTCGAGGCTGCTATGAATGAACCTCTCATCATTACACCATTAATAAAAAATACACCGTATGTGGAACAATACCGTTTTTCAGGGGGAAGTTATTTTGAAGGGGCTCCTGGGAAGCCATATAGTGATGATTTAATAATGCAAATGGTTAAAGGAGAATTCCCTCCTGGTCAATATGAAATTAAAGGAAGAACAGATTTTGCTGTCGGTGAAGACATGATGGGCGATAAAATAAACCTTGAAACGTCCATTATATTTACAGTGATTGAATAATTAAGCCTGCTGATTTTCTTCCTAGATTTGTACTTTTCTCCTCACACAAATTATTTCTATACTATATAAATTATTATATACTAGATTTATATTTTAGTAGTATTTATTCGAGGGGGATACTGATGATTAAACAGGTTAAAGGAAAAAGAATTGAAATTAAAATTCTTTCGGCAGAAGATCGTATTGAAATCGAACAAATAAAAGAACTTTTTATTGAATATACAAAATCACTTGCTATAAACCTAGATTTTCAAAATATCCGATCTGAACTTGAAACACTACCAGGAAAATATGTAAAGCCCGATGGATTATTAATATTAGCACTTGTCGATGATCAAACTGCTGGTTGTATTGCCCTTCGAAAATTAGAAGGTAATATTTGTGAAATGAAACGTTTATTTGTAAGAGATACCTTTAGAGGTTACGGAATTGGAAGAAGTCTCATTTCATTTTTAATTAACGAAGCGAAACAAATGAATTATGAATTTATGCGACTTGATACTTTGGACACAATGAAAGCAGCTCAAAATCTATATGTTTCCTATGGCTTTTATGATATCGAGCCTTATACTTTTAACCCAATTAATGGTGCTCGATTCATGGAATTAAATTTACTTTCCAATAAAAAGAAATAACTCTATGTAACCTTCTTTATATTTTTTAGCACAACCTGATTGTTTTTCTTGGTTATAGGTTTAATTCATTTCGTTGATGTATATGATTATCAGTGAAAGCTTAAAAAGATTATATAAAAGGTTTGCATGGAAATCGCCATACAATAGTATTAAATGGTAAATTTATTGTATAATAATACGTATCATTTAAGAGAGAGGGATGTTAACATGCATCAAGGAAAGGTAAAATGGTTCAGTAATGATAAAGGATACGGTTTTATAGAGAGTAATGATGGTCAGGAGGTTTTTGTGCATTTTACAGGAATTATGGGAGAAGGATTTCGTACATTAGAAGATGGGCAAGAAGTGTCATTTTTAATTGTAGAAGGAAATCGTGGTCCACAAGCAACAAATGTGACGAAAATATAAAAAACTCCTCCTATAAGGAAGAGCTTTACTTCACAAAGATATATTTACCATTTTCGATTACAATTTCTTTCTCTTCATTTGAACCTGAAATTGTTACATGACTTATTTCTGAAGGTGAACTATCTTTTTTATTAAAGGTTAATTCGTATTCAGGAGCTATTAACTTCATACAAGTGTCACTTTTCTCAACTTTGTATTCAAATAACCCCGCCCATTTCTCAGCGATTTTTAAATTTGGTACTGAAAATGAAATTTCTTTTATTTTTAAATTTCCAAGTGGATGATTTTTAATCGTACCTAGCTGCTTTAATTCCTCGTAACGTTCTTGATCCTCACCTTCCCACTCTATTAGAAATGGCAAGTCCAAATCCTGCTCTTGGAATCCAAAATGAAGTAATTTCCATTTTACAACTGATCCATCAGGGCGTGTTCTTGAGAAATTCTGTGGACCAAATACAGATAAACCTAGTGCTCTCAATCTTTTCGCATCTTCTTCGATTGAATTAGTTCGAAGAGCAATTCGATTAAAACCGTTTCTTCTATTTCTTTTTAAATAGGTTTCATGCAAAGTAAACGGTTCCTTAGCAGAATCTAAATAGAGTTCCTCATCAAATATGCCGATATATTCTATGTATGAAAGACCAAAATAACATAATGAGTTATATGTCCCCCACATATCATGTTTTCCACCAGGAACTGTATAAAGTCCAATATTTTTTGTTTGTTCTATTAATTTCTCAGGACTTTCTACAAAATGCACAATATGATCAAGCTTATACACTTTTCATAACCCCCTTTTTCTAGAAAAGCCAACTTACATTATTTAGACAACGATTCATATTTTGATGAATCGTTTAATTGTTCATCCCAATCTTTACTTACATCAACCCATTTTGATGCACCAGAAAACTCCATTAATTCATCACAAGTAAGTTCAATTGCAGAGTTAATACTTCCACATGCCGGAAATACTGTTGAAAAGCGTTTCATCGATTTATCTAAATAAATCGGTAAATCATTGGCTAATCCAAAAGGACAGACGCCACCAATGACATGTCCAGTTTGTTCCACAACTTCGTCTGCATTTAACATTTTTGCTTTCACTTCAAATTCATCACGGAATTTTCGATTATCAACCTTTGCATCACCAGCAGTAACAACTAGAAATGCATTCCCTTCTTTATCTTTAAAGGATAAAGTTTTTGCAATGCGAGCAGGAATAACATTTAAGGCTACTGCAGCTTGTTCAACGGTTGCGCTTATTTGTTCATATTCAAGAATATCTTGTTCACGGTTAAATTTTTTCAGATGTTCACGGACACTTTGCAATGACATAACATCAATCCTTTCTTCTCCTATCTGCTTTCTGTTGAATACAGACTATTATACACAGAATTTTTAGAATTTAAAAAGAATGCAATCTAACTTAGGAGAAATTACCGTTTTGCAAGTATTTCAAATAATGTGTTCGCGGTTTTTTCCTTTCCTTCAACTCTTGTTACATCACCGTTAGAAGAAATGATAAAATGAGGCTCATCCTTTCCATATAAAGAATTAGAGCTATTGGCAACCATGTATTCCGCATTGGAGGATTCCATTCTTAGCTTCGCCCGTTTTATTAAAAAATCAATATCATCTGTAGCTTCTAGCTTAAAACCGATTAAAGTAAGTTTTGTATCCCATTGTTTAATTTGCCCCAATACTTTTGGAGCTTTTTTAAAATGAATGATCGGTGGTTCATCCGATGGCATTTTCCCCTTCTCGTCCATCAGGTTTCCAGACTGATCATACACTTTATCAATTACCCAATCCGATCCAGCAGCAGCCATAATAACAAAGTCAACTTGTTCTGATTGAATGATTTCCTTCATTTTATTAGCTAAATCTTCAATTCCTTCAAACATAACTGTTCGCATCGATTTTGCATTTTCAGGTAGTTTTGCAAAATAACCATGTAAATAAATAACTTCTGCCCCTTTTGTTAACGCTGCTTCTGCGAGAAAACATCCCATCGTTCCCTTAGATAAATTCGTATGTCCTCGAACACGATCCCATTTTTCAAGAGTTCCCCCACTTGTTATTAATACTTTTTTTCCCTGTAAGTCTTTCACGTTATCACCTGTCTCTTCAGTAAATTACTTATATTTCCTTAGTGTACTCAATTTGTGATGTTTTTTCATTAGAAGATAACCACTTCATCAGCACTTCTATAAAAATTTTCGTAGCTGGAGATAATTTTTGTTTTGTTGCTAAGCCAATCGTACGATAACAGTTTTGTTTTAGTGGTATTGCTCGTACCTTTGGAGGTAACGTTTTTAAAACGAGCTCAGGTAAAATAGAAATCCCTAATCCATGTTCCACCATCGAAACAATTCCCGTTTCATCGTATAATTCAAATCGAATAGTTGGTTTTACATTATTCAATTCCAAAATTGTCATTACATCATTCATACCACTATACGAAGTTAGTATAAATGGCTCTAATTCTACTTCCTCTATATCTATAGATTCTTTTAAATAAAGGGGGCTGCTACTTGATACGATACAAAGAAGTCGGTCTCGGAATAGAGGCTTGAAATGAAACTGATTCGAATAGGTTCCATTCAAAAAGCCACAATCAATTTCCCCATCAATTAGCATTTGTTCGATTTCATAATAATCCCCTTCACGCAATTCAATTCGTATTCCCGGATAGTTTTGTTCCATTTTTTTAATCAAGATGGGCATCCATTTAGAGGAGATACTTGAAAAAGTACCAATTTTCACTGTACCACTTGTAACTCCATTTATATTCGCTGCCTCTTGTTTAAGAAGCTCCTCTGCTTGTAACACTTGTCTCATGGCATTTAGTATGGTCTGTCCATCGTTCGTTAATTTTAAACCGCTTTTACTACGATGAATTAATGGGAATCCAAGTTCTTTTTCTAAACTCGAAACAGCATGACTAACTGCGGATTGGGTTAAACCGAGTATTTCACCAGCCCTAGTAAAGCTACCTATTTCAGCGACCTTATTAAATATTTCGTATTTTAATAAACTCATTCAATCCCTCCATTTTACATGAAAAAAATTCATCTATCCCATTATAAACATTCGTTTTACTAATCTATAAAACAATTATATATTAAATATTGTCAATAGAGATAGAAATCGGAGGAAATTTCATGCAATTAAAAGCAAATTTATTATTAGTAATCGTCACGATGTTTTGGGGAATGTCCTACATGTTTATGGTGATGGGACTTGAAACATTAGAAGTTTTTAATACGGTTGCCTTACGAAGTTTAATTGCATTTATTTTGGCAGGTCTTATTTTTTATAAAAAACTAATGAAACTTGATAAAAAAATTGTCTTATATGGTTTGATACAAGGTTTTTTCCTTGTTGGAGCTATTGGATTCCCTATGATTGGTGTTATGACAACACCTACTGCAAACGCAGGATTTTTAGTAAGCTTAACCGTTGTTCTCGTTCCAATTATGACTAGTATAATCGATAAAAAATTACCGACTCGTACAGTGTGTATCGCCATCATTTGTACAATGATCGGCATCATCATATTAACTTTTAATAGTTCTCTTACTTTGCAAATAGGAGATATTTTCTGTCTACTTACCGCATTTTCTTATTCGATTTATATTGTGTTGAATGGAAAATTTACTAAAAACGTAGATTCTTTAGCTTTTGGAATTTATCAAATGGGTTTTGCGGCTATTATTAGTGGGTGTATTTGTTTACTATTCGAAACACCTCAAATTCCATCCACTTCTAATTCATGGATAGCTGTCCTTGGCTTAGGTATACTTTGTAGTGCATTTGGCTTCATCGGTCAAACGGTAGCACAGCAATATACTACACCTACACATACTGGTTTAATTTTTTCACTAGAACCAATATTTGCAGCGATTTTTGCAATTATTTTTTTAGGAGAGAGTATAACAATCCAACTCATTATCGGCGGATTGTTTATATTTGGAGGTAATATTATCGCTCAATTAGAACATTTTAAAACTTTAAAAGTCGTTCAAAAATCAAATGACACACTCGTCAAAGAAACCATTTAGAAACGAAAAAACAACTCAACGAACTTAAGTAGTTTGAAATGCTAATCATTGAACAGCTAGGACGATTTTGTCCGTATACTAAAACAACTCAGGGGATAAAACTATCTCCCTGAGTTGTTTTTTATATGTAAGGCAGCTCTCGTTTGAGAAGCTGCATTTTTTCTATAGGTAACCAACCTTTGTAGCTTTGTACTAGTGCTACAAAAAGATAATACCAAATCTATAATCGAATGTCAATTATTTATTATATTAATTAATTATATATCAATATTTTATCATTTTCTTTCGTAAATTTTCATTAATTCATTCCCCAAAAACTGAAGCTTTTCACCAACAGAGCATTGTTCTATGCAAAAACGATGTGCACCTGACTTCCCCCGAGTATTTCTTAATTCACGTTTTATTGGGCACTCGTTACAATATGTGTCTGTCAGTTCATCTATATCTTTTATAACGGTATTTTTATTCACAAAGCTCCCCCTTTACATAACGTATTTCCATATTATAATTTAAAGTTTTTATTTGTCAAAAACGAAGTTACTTTATTAGCAGTTGTAAATTTTTATATGCAATAAGTTATAATATGCTTAAATTAATGAATTTTATTTCAAGAAAAAGTAGGGATATATATGTTAGAAGTGTATATAGATGGTGCAAGTTCAGGAAATCCTGGTCCAAGTGGAATAGGTATTTTTATAAAAGGTGAAGGCCACTTAATTCAAATTAGTGAATATATAGGTGAAACAAATAATCATATTGCCGAGTTCAAAGCTTTAATACGCGGCCTAGAGGAAGCCTTTAAGTTAAAAACTAGCCTTGTTTCAGTTCGTTCGGACTCAAAAATCGTTGTGTCTTCAATGGAGAAACAATATGTTAAAAGTGAAGAATATAAACCATTACTTGAAAAGGCCCTTCAGCTCTCAAATGAATTTGATTTGTTTTTTATTAAATGGATCCCGGATAACCAAAATAAAGCGGCAGATACTTTAGCTCGTCATGCCATATTAAAAGGCAAACAAAACAATTAGTTATTTATATGCTATGCAAGAATTTCAATATTGGTATAAACAAATTTTAGTAATTGTTATACTTAATTAAAACTATTTTCCCACAAATAAACAAGGTCATAACATGATAATAAAAAATAATATATTCCCAATACACGCATACTAATATAATAGAAATGGATACCTTTTGACATTAGTTCTGCCTTAAGGTATCCATTTGTTATTTTTGATTACTTTTATTTAATAAAGCACCTAATGCACCAGCATAACCACTATTACTTAAGAAAATTGGTTTATGTTTCTTTAAAATCGTATAATTCCCGATTACTTTTTTTAGGTATTCATTATTCATTAATGTCGAACCAATGTAAATAATATGTTCACATTCTTTTTGCTCAGCAAATTGTATACTTAATGTAGTAATTACTTCCCCAACGAGAGCTTGTATTGTCGCGAGCAAATTATTTGGTTCAAGTTTCGTATTATTCATAATACTAACATTACCAAAATTACTTGCAGTTAAATGACCTTCTATAGGAGCTTCCATTCCTTGGAAAATATCTTTGACAAATAAGTCAATGTTTTCTCTACTTCCTAACGAAGCTCTTTCAACGATTTCGGTAAAATTAGAGACGCCTGTCATGATGGTAGAAAGACCTGTTAAGGTTCCACCACCAACACCAGTTCCACCGACACGCGTATGGAAATTGCCCTCCATATAGTGGATTGATGTTCCAGTTCCGATATTCGTAATAATACTTTTATCTAATTGATGGCCTTCTTGTTCTAATAAATATTTTACCCCTTTAATTGTAGCTTCAAATTCAACTATGTATTCAATAGATTTCATCGTTTTAAGCACCTTTAATAATTGCTCTGTTCGCCCACCTGTTAAACCAATTTCCTCTATTTGTGGATTTGATTCAATCCAATCCTTCACCAAGGAAAAGTTATTTGATGGAAACACTTTATATTGAAGTTCATTTTGTTCGTTGATAAAAGCTAACTTTGTTAAGGTACCGCCTGCATCAATTCCTATGACTTTTTGCATTACTTACTTTCTCCTTTTGGTTACTCCCTCTCTAAAACTGTAACTTTCTTAGTTTATTATTGCAACCTTTACTACTTAATCGATGTAAACAATTCGGGAGAACTTACATTCCTATGGAAATTATCACTACAGTTTAGACATGTACTGCTTCTTTATAAAATAAGTTTCTTTTCATAAACTCGTCAATGATATTTTTCTGATAGCTATTTATTAAATACTGTAATTTCTTTTCGTAAGTAGCAATCGATTGCCCATCCATTGTAAATAAACTTATCAAGTCCTCATTTTTTAAAAGCTGCTGCAATGTCATTACCTCTGTTTTAGGAATTGAACAGTTATGTAAGCGGAAAATTTTTGATATTTGTTTTAAACCACTTCTTGTGATCAATACTTTACCGTGTAATTTATTTACTAAACTATTGAAAAATCTTTTTATGTCAGGATCCGGGATTATATCGTTTACCAGGACCTTTTGAAGTTCGCCTTCCTTTGAAATACGCTCAACTTCACGTGTATTGTAGTGTAACGATTTTGTTAATGATTTGATTGATAAATCAGAAACTCCTTCATTTGATACAATGCCTATTAAAAGAGTAATCGATACTTCATAAGCTGTTTCTTTTTGCTTCATTTCACTTAATAATAAAGCAAATTCATTTGTTCTTTGCTTTTCAATTAACGATATTCCATCAAGCGCTACGAAAATATTTAATAAACTATACGCATCAGCTAATGCACGATGTTGTGTTTTAATTTCTATATTTAATGAGCTCATCAAACCTGATAAACTTGGTTGATCTTTTAAATGATGATCAATCATATATTTTTGTTGAAAATCAATGATAGGATATAAAAAGTCATTATTTATGTGATAACGAGTCAATTCTTCTTCTAACACTTTTCGATCAAATTCGCCGAAAGTGACAAAAATTGTATTGCCCTGACACCAACGAATAAATTCTCGAATCACCGAATCAAATGAAGATGCACTCAAAATTTCATCTGTTGTAATTCCTGTTAACTTTTGAATGTGATGATTTAATTTTTTAAATTTCGATGGCTTTATTAATCGTTCAAACTTTTCAATTGTGCCATCAGGAAGCCATTTAATTGCCCCAATTTCAATAATATTTTGCCTACCATGTATTAACGTCGCTTCGATATCAATAAAAATGTACGTTTCATTACGACTCAATATCAGCACCTACAACTTTCTATTAAGCTTTGAGTCTTTTAATGCCCACAATACATTGTACAGAATTTTTAATGATATAGACATGGTTTTGTAAAATTATTAAAAATTCAATTTAATTTAAGCTCTTGAACTTGATTATATTTATGATAGTTTCTATTTTAATTTTAAGTAAAATTAATGTACGATAGTAAGGATAGTGACGAACGGAGGAATTTATAGATGAATGACAAAGCACTCCAAAAAGATGCAATGCGAGTTTTAAAAGATACAAGCCGTACTTTTTATATTCCTATTACATTTTTACAAAAAGAACTGAAAATTGCCGTTGCCACAGCATATTTAATGATGCGAGCAATTGACGAAATTGAAGATAATGAACATGTTGAGTTAACGAATGAAATAAAATATAAATTATTAAACGATACATGTGGTCTGTTAGAAGGCCAAGTATTCGATGAAGAAAAATATGCGGAACTAGTTGCACCCTATAAACAATTCTTACCAGAAGTAACATTACGTCTAGGTGATTGGATTCGTCTAATACCTGCCGGAGCTGAGCATATTCTTAAAAAATCAACTAGTGAAATGGCCTATGGTATGGCAAAATGGGCGAAAGCTAATTGGCAAATTGAAACAAAAGAAGACTTAGATGACTATACATATTATGTGGCTGGACTTGTTGGTGTTATGCTTTCTGACCTATGGGAGTGGAAAGAAGGAATTGTAACGAAGAAAGAATTAGCAGTTGGATTTGGACGAGGTCTTCAAGCTGTCAATATTCTACGGAATCAAACGGAAGATATGAAGGATCGCGGAGTTAGTTTTATTCCTGCTGGTTGGACTCGTGAACAGCTATTTGCTTATACAGAAGAAAACTTAATGCTGGCCGATCAATATATTAAAGACATTAATAAAAGATCGATTTCACTATTTTGTAAACTCCCTCTTGCCTTTGCCCATAAAACACTGAAGGCATTAAAAGAAGGGAAAGAAAAAATGTCCCGCGAGGAAGTAGAACAAACTGTACGGGAAATTCAAGGTGAATAAACCAGGTAAATTTTGTCCTCGAGGAACTTTATCGAGGACATTTTCTTCTTGCTTTAGTTGTGTTTCATCCTCGAGGAAAAACTATAAATATGAAAGTATAAGAACTATTTTAAAATCGTCATTCTAACTAACTTTGAAAGACTCATTAATTCTCTATTTCTTTCGATAAATAATATTGTCTTTGTTCTTCTGGCACCATATTCCCACCTGTAGACCAAATTAAATGTGTTGCATTTTGCATTTTATAATTCAAGTTATTATCACTTAAATATTTTGAACCTTTACTGAGTAAAATGATTGGTCCATAAACCCCTGCATGTGCGGATGGTTCCATAAAAATATGTTCCTGTTCATACATCGCTCTTAAACTTTTAAATAAAAACTTGTCTTCAACTGTGTAGCAACCACTTAAAATTTCCTCCATCAATTTCCCAACAAATTTCGAAGGTCTACCCACAGCAAGCCCATCAGCTTCTGTTATATTCGTCAATCCAATATCATTTACACTAATTTCATCATGAAGCCCTGTCATCATACCTAAAAGCATACATGGAGATTGAATTGGTTCACCAAAAAATATATGCACATGGCTCCCATAAATTTCTTTCAATCCATAGGCTACTCCACCAGGACCTCCTCCTACACCACAAGGTAAATAAACAAATAATGGATGTTCTTCATCCACTGCTATATTTTGCTCTTGAAGCTGTTCTTTAACTCTTAATGAACTGACTGCATAGCCAGCAAATAGATCCTTCGAATTTTCATCATCCACAAAATGGCACATCGGATCATTCGCAGCTTGTTTTCTTCCCTCTTCAACAGCTAAACTGTAATCATTTTCATATTCGATTACTTCTACACCTTTACTTCTAAGTAGTTTTTTCTTCCATTCCTTTGCATCCTGCGACATATGAACCGTTACCTTAAAACCTAATGATGCGCCCATAATCCCAATGCTTAATCCTAAATTCCCTGTTGAACCGACGGCAATTTTATATTTACTATAAAAATGTTTCATTTCCTCTGTAAACAATTTAGCGTAATTCTCATCTATACTTAAAAGTCCATGTTCAATCGCTAATTTTTCCGCATGTTTGAGTACTTCATAAATTCCGCCCCGAGCTTTAATTGATCCTGAAATTGGTAAAGCATAATCACATTTTTGCATTATTTTGCCGGGAATCGTAATACCACCTACCCCTTCCATAAATTTCTTCATCTCATGTATCTCTTTTAAATCAGATTCGATAATCCCCTTTGAATTCTTCGTTTCTGGAAAAGCTAGCTCAATGAATGGTGCAAATCTTTTCAATCTTTCCTCTGCTTCAATAACTTCATCAAAAGTAATACTAACATCATTACGTAAGTTTTTATTTAAATTAGGATTAATCCATAAAACATTAGTTGGTTCAATCATTTGTAAAATTAATGGAAATTTATGAATTAAATTGTTCAATTCCTTATTTTTATTCATTATTACCTGCCTCCTTTTTTGTAGAAATCGCTCGTTCACAAAGTTTTCTAAAATAATTTTCAAAATTTATATTATTTTCTACTGTTCTTTTTTTCGGTCCTTTTGTTCTTCCTCCAGCACGTCTGAACTTTGCACTTTCATATCGAAAACTAAGTAATTGATCTATATTTTCCGATGTCATTTCCCTTCCATTTTGATCCATAACAAATGCACCTTTTGCTAAACACATTGCAGCTAGCCCATAATCCTGCGTAATAACAATATCTCCCTTTTTAATCGTATTCACAAGTTTGAAATCAACGGAATCAGGCCCTTTAGGCACAGTAATTGTCATCGCATGCTCTCTTTCAATCCGATGGGAAGTATCACAAAACAACAGTGTTTTCATACCGTAGTCTGAGGAAATGGAAATTGCGATATCAATTACTGGACAAGCATCGGCATCAATTAATAATTGTAAAATAAGTCATCACCAACCTATAAAAAATTTTCGCACTTATAATTATTTCAAAATAATTATTTTCCTTTTTATCTAAAAACAGTATTAAAATCATCTTAAATCAAGATTGAATAGTTAGAAAAATCGTACTATTATACAATCATTAACAAATTGGAGGTTACATAATGACGTCACCACTAGTAAAAGCGAAATCAGAAGCTGAAATCTATATAAATACAGTATTCGAGCAAATGAAAAAGAAGTATTATCACCAAACTGAATTCTTACAAGCTGTGGAAGAAATATTTATTTCATTAGTCCCTGTATTCGAACAGCATCCTGAATATATAAAACATAACATTCTATCTCGTATTGTGGAACCGGATCGTATCATTTCATTCCGAGTAACATGGCTTGATGATCAAAATAATGTACAGGTGAACCGCGGATACCGTGTTCAATTTAATAATGTTGTTGGACCATATAAAGGAGGCTTACGTTTCCATCCTAGCGTAAATGAATCCATTATGAAGTTTCTTGCTTTTGAACAAATCTTCAAGAACTCTCTTACTGGTTTACCAATCGGCGGTGCTAAAGGTGGTGCAGATTTCGATCCAAAAGGGAAATCTGATGAAGAGATTATGCGATTCTGCCAGGCATTTATGACTGAATTATATCGTTATATTGGTCCTGATGTCGATGTTCCAGCAGGTGATATTGGTGTAGGTGGAAGAGAAATTGGCTATCTATTCGGACAATATAAACGCATATGCGCTGCACATGAGGCAGGTGTATTAACAGGGAAAAAACCAGGATACGGAGGCTCATTAGTACGAACAGAAGCGACTGGTTACGGTTTAGTATATTTCGTTGAAGAAATGCTGCATGATCATAAACAATCATTTTTAGACAAAACAGTTGTCGTTTCAGGTTCAGGAAATGTTGCCATCTATGCGATCGAAAAGGCTCAGCATTTTGGCGCTAAAGTTGTTGCTTGTTCTGATTCTAGCGGCTATATTTATGATCCAGATGGAATTGATTTAAACATATTAAAAGAGATAAAAGAAGTAAAACGTGATCGTATTAGAACATATATAGATTATCGACCAAATGCATCATATACAGAAGGATGTTCTGGAATCTGGTCAATTCCTTGTGAAATTGCATTACCATGTGCTACACAAAATGAAATTGATGGAGATGCTGCTCGTACATTGATTTCAAACGGGGTAAAAGTTGTTGCTGAAGGAGCGAATATGCCATCTAATTTAGAAGCAATTAATGAATTCCTTAACAATGGTATTTTATTTGGCCCAGCAAAGGCTGCAAATGCAGGTGGAGTTGCAACAAGTGCACTTGAAATGGCTCAAAATTCTAGTCGCACTTATTGGTCATTTAGTGAAGTCGATGAAAAGCTTCATAATATTATGAAGTCTATCTATTTAGAGTGTAAAAATGCTGCTAGCACTTATGGGTTCGAAGGAAATCTAGTTGTAGGTTCAAATATCGCTGGTTTTGTAAAGGTTGCAAATGGGATGATTAGCGAAGGGGTTTATTAAATATATAAATTGAAAGGCTTCTCAAAGGGGATGAGAAGCCTTTTTCGTTCCCTTTTATGATTTCTTCAATATTTTATACATTAACCATATTTATGCTACACTAACATTAATTACATTGATGAGGGGTTGGAAAGTCATGAAACGTAGTGAAGTAAAATTAGAAGAAACTTGGGATTTAACTCCCCTATTCGACTCAGAAGTAGAATTTGAAAAAGCAATAGATCAGGTAAAATTAGAATCAAAACATATCACCAAATATAAAGGGACAATCAATACCGCGGACTCCGTTATAGAAGTGATTGGGCGTTATGAAAAGCTAATGGAATTACTTGTTCCAATTGGTTCGTATGCAAATCTCTCCCTTAGTGTCGATCAAACAAATGAAGAAGCCCAATTACGTGCAGCAAAAGTAGGACAGCTTTTTTCTGAAATAAATGCTGAAACTTCTTTTATTACAAGTGAATTACTAGAGCTCGATAAAAGTGCGTTAGAGGAAGCAGAAAAAAATGAACCGAACTATTCTAATTATTTGCAAAAACTGATTCGTAAAAAACCATACCAATTGCACCCGGAGGTCGAAAAAGCACTAGCGGCATTGGGAACAACTTTTGATGCACCATATGAACTATATGACACTACAAAACTTGTAGACATTCAGTTTGAGGATTTTGAAGTGAACGGTAAAAGCTATCCTTTAAGCTATAACTTATTTGAAGGCGATTGGGAGTTAGAGCCAGATACGGCCATTCGAAGAACTGCTTTTGATGCTTTCTCTTCTAAATTAAAAGCCTATCAGCATACAACAGCCAAAACATACGATATGCATTTAAAAATCGAAAAAACAGAAGCTGATTTGAGAGGATTTAATTCAATTTTCGACTCCTTACTTTTCGAGCAAGAGGTGGATCAAAATTTATATCATCGTCAAATTGATATAATAATGAAAGAACTCGCTCCTCATATGCGACGATATGCAAAGCTTCTACAAAAAGTACACGGATTAGAAAAGATGACTTTTGCTGATCTTAAAATATCATTAGACCCAACTTACGAACCTAAAATATCGATCGAAGAATCACGTCAATATATGAAAGATGGTCTTTCGATTATGGGTGAAGACTATGTGAAAATGCTTGACCGCGCATTCGATGAGCGTTGGATTGATTTTGCACAAAATAACGGAAAGTCTACAGGTGCCTTTTGTGATAGTCCTTATGGTTCCCACCCATACATTTTAATTTCATGGACTAGTCGGATGAATGAAGTGTTTGTTTTATCGCACGAGCTCGGTCATGCAGGGCATTTCCATTTAGCAAATGCACATCAAAACATCTTTAATGCTGAGCCCTCTCTTTATTTTATCGAGGCTCCTTCTACGATGAATGAAATGTTAATGGCAAATTATCTACTTCAAAGTTCAAATGATGCTCGTTTTAAACGTTGGGTTATCTCAACAATAATTGCACGTACTTATTATCATAACTTTGTCACGCATTTACTAGAGGCTAGTTACCAACGAAAAGTATATGAAATTATTGATAATGGCGGTAGTGTAAATGCATCGATTTTAAATAACATAAAAAAATCCGTTCTTGAAGAGTTTTGGGGTGATTCAGTAGAAATAATAGATGGAGCAGAACTTACTTGGATGCGCCAACCACATTATTATATGGGCTTATATCCTTACACCTATTCCGCTGGATTGACTATTGCAACCCAAGTTTACAAACGAATTCAAAGTGAAGGTCAAAATGCAGTAGAAGATTGGATCAAAGTTTTAAAGACTGGTGGAACAAAAAGTCCAGTTGAACTTGCCCAAATGGCTGGTGTTGATATAACAACTGATGCCCCACTGAAAGATACTATCGCATTTATCGGTTCGTTGATTGATCAATTAGAACAATTAACGGATGAACTAGATAAATAACATAGGCGGTATTTAATATGGATTAAAAATGTAAACAAACTCGAAATGACATTTAAGTTTGTTTACATTTTTTTATTACCTCAGGTGAAATTAGTGTGGAAAGGGTTTATCGGGGACTTTTAGTTTGATTAAGGGCTGGATTTTGTCCTCGAGAGGGATTTTCGTGGACATTTCATTCGATCCTGAGCTGGATTTTGTCCTCGAGAGCAGTTCTCGTGGACATTTCACTCAATCCTGAGCTGGATTTTGTCCTCGAGAGCAGTTCTCGTGGACATTTCACTCGATCCTGAGCTGGATTTTGTCCTCGAGAGCAGTTCTCGTGGACATTTCACTCGATCCTGAGCTGGATTTTGTCCTCGAGAGCAGTTCTCGTGGACATTTCACTCGATCCTGAGCTGGATTTTGTCCTCGAGAGCAGTTCTCGTGGACATTTCACTCGATCCTGAGCTGGATTTTGTCCTCGAGAGCAGTTCTCGTGGACATTTCACTCGATCCTGAGCTGGATTTTGTCCTCGAGAGCAGTTCTCGTGGACATTTCACTCGACCCTCAACCAAATTCTGTCCTCGAAAGACTTAACAAATAAACTTTCGTCATCCCCTAACACTACATACATCCTACTTTTATGCCTGAAACTTTTGTTGTATACGTGCAACCCTAAACTCGACACCTTTGGCAAATGCTTAAACTACTTTCCTTTATTTTAAATCACTAAGTTCTTTGTTAACTCAGGTTGCTGACTTAAAATAGATACCCCTGATTTAATCGCGGCTTCACCTACCGCTTTTGCAACAACCTTTGCTACTCTTTCATCTAAAGCTTTTGGAATTATATAATCCTCTGTTAATTCTTCTTCAGATATTAAAGAGGCGATTGCTTTTACTGCTGCTAATTTCATTTCTTCATTTATATCCGTTGCCCTTACATCTAAAGCACCTCTGAAAATGCCCGGGAATGCCAACACGTTATTAACTTGATTTGGGTAATCGGAGCGACCTGTGCCAATAACTTTCACTCCCCATGCCTTCGCATTCTCATAAGTAATTTCTGGATTTGGGTTTGCTAATGCAAATACGATTGGATCTTCGTTCATTGCTTTAATATGATCTTCTGTTAATAAATTGGCTACAGATACTCCGATAAATACATCTGCTCCTTGTAAAGCATCAAATAAGTTTCCTCTTAAATTTTCAGGATTCGTACTTAGTGCTATTTTTTCTTTTATAGGATTCATCCCATCAGGTCTACCTTCATAGATAATACCTGTTGAATCACACATCAAGATTTCTTTATACCCTAATTGTAATAACAGTTTTAAGATGGCTATCCCTGCTGCCCCTGCTCCGTTTATCACTATTTTAATGTTATCCTTATTTTTACCAGTAAATTTCAACGCGTTAATTAAACCTGCACCAACTACAATTGCTGTACCATGTTGATCATCGTGAAAAACAGGAATATTGCATTCTTCACGTAAGCGATCTTCTATTTCAAAGCAACGAGGTGCTGAAATATCTTCCAAATTAATAGCGCCGAACGTCGGAGCAATGGCTTTTACTGCTTGCACAATTTCATCCACATTTTTTGTATTTAAACATATTGGAAATCCATCCACATCACTAAATTTCTTTAACAGCAATGCTTTCCCTTCCATTACTGGTAGTGCAGCTTCTGGACCAATGTCTCCAAGTCCTAGTACGGCAGTTCCATCCGTCACAACTGCCACTGAGTTCCCCTTCATTGTATAACCATAAACAGAAGATGGATCCTTCTCAATCTCTAAACATGGTGCTGCTACACCTGGAGAATAGGCTAAACTTAAATCATATGTATCTTCAATACGTACCTTTGATTTAATCTCCAATTTCCCTTTATTTAACGCATGCATTTCTAATGAATTTTTCATTATATCCATAAATCCCACCCCTTCAATAATAAATTAAACTGTTATATATTTTTGTATGATATTTCTTTACTGTGTTAAAGTCAATCACCAATGACGATATTTTCTAGAAAAACATCAATTTCCTTCATACAATACATCATTTTATTATTTGCATTATTTTTCACAATCAAACATTTCTTCAAAAAATTATTATTTTGAAATATTTTTTAAATTTCAAATAAGTTTATTTTTCCGTTTATATATGCTTCTTATCCTGTGAAATGATGCACGTATCACTTTGTTCAAAAAAATATGAAGAATTTCACAAACTCAATTTCTTCATTTTTATTCACCTCAATATTCCGTCACAATTTGTTCACATTTAAATAATCATCATTTTCGCACCAATTGCATAGAAAAGTCTCTATTAAAAAATAAAAAGACCAAAATGCTCAATACATTTTGGTCCGATTTATAAGGTTGGTAGCTTTTATGTTTTAGAATTATTTGTTAACGAGTATTTCTAAAAATTCATATGGAACATAAGTTTTACCTTTTTCAAGTAAAGCAGGTTCTTCTTCAAAGTACTGGATGGCTTTATTATAGCCATAAGACTTTGTGCCACGAGTTATCGTATAAGATAGAGCACCTTTTGAAACAATTGCTCCTTTACCATTTGAATCAACTGTGTATCCTAATTGCTCAGCAACTAATCGAAGTGGAATCATTTTAACATCATTTACAACATAGAAATCTTCTTCAGCAATTTTATAGGCTTTCTCTACGTTTGCTGATTCTGGATTCTCGGCAGGAGGATTACTTTCTTCTTCATCATATTTTAAAACAATAACCTTTGATGGAGATGTTTGACCAGGGTAACTTTTTAATACGATATCATAGAAAATCACTACATCTTCGTTCACGATATCATCTTTTGAAAGTTTTGTTCCTGATAAGTTTACAATTTCCGTTTCTTCATTTACATGAATAATCAAGTTTTTATTTTTGTTTAGGAAGTCTTTATCAAATTGATCATACTGAACAGTTCCTGCTTCTTCCGTCTGAACAATTACCACTTCCGGTGAATATCTAGGTGGATAAATCATAATCATTGGTTTTGAAGAATCTACATACGCTGTAAATTGCATACCTTCTTTTAAAGTAATCTCTTCTCCGACATTATTTAAAATCACCGTTTTATCATCGAAGTAGAAGTAGAATGGTTCTCCCTCAGTCTTTACTGATACGAAGGATAGCCCACTTGGTTCTTTTGTAATTTCTCCAATTACGCCTTCAATCTGAATGAAGTTCGGAACTTCAACGGGAGCTTCTTCTGAAATCGGTATTACTTCATCCTCAATAATCAATGTTTTATATTCCAACCCTTCTGTATCCTCAATAGGCTGCCCTTCTATATATTGAGCTGAAGCTGTTGGAACGACAACAATACTAGCTGCTAAAGCCGCTGTTGTTATCATAGTTAATGATTTTGATTTTTTCATCTGTTTTCCTCTCCTTTGTAATCGTTTCCTATGATTAGTCGCAACAGATTGGAAAAAGTTTCACGATTTTGGGCATTTTTCTAACAAAAACGTACAACCCATTACTTTAGTTTGGGTTGTACGCAAATAATTTTATTTATTTTCACCAGTTTCAATATCATATTGTGTAATCCAATCACTGAAGCTACCAACATATAATCGAATATTTTCATATCCTGATTCAGCTAAAACAGCATATAATGGCGAAGCTGTTACGCCAGAACCGCAATAAACGACAAGCTCCTCAACCTTTGGAAACTTATTTAGTAATTGTTCAGATGCTTTAAGTTTCGTGCCATCCTTTAATTGTTCCCAATCGAAATTTTTAGCCGTTGGAATATGTCCTGCTTTTACATCAATTGTTTCATTTTCTCCTCTATAACGAATCGCAGCACGTGCATCAACTAATGTTGCCTCATCCTTACCATCCACAATATTTTTTACATCCTGACGATTTGCATAAATCGAATCATTCCACTCTAATTCTAATATTGTAGGTTCATAAGTCTCGATTTCATTAGTTGCCGCAAATCCCACTTCTTTTAATGCATCATAGCCGCCATTCACAATAAACACATTAGGGAAATTTGCATATTTTAGCATCCACCATGCACGAGCTGCAAATGGTGCTGCCCCTTGATCATAAATATAAATCAAATCATGTAAAGAAAGTCCTGCTGTCTCAAACAATTGCTTTAAAGTTTCCTTTGAAGGCATTGGGTGTCGGCCTTCAGATTTTGATAAATCCGATAGGTGCTTTTCTAAATCCCAATATATTGCCCCTTCAATATGCTCTTCATTAAAGGCAAGCTGACCCCATTGCTTGTCTTGAAGATTAAAACGAGTATCGATAAAACGTCCTTCTTTTTTTACATCCCTAGCTTCAACAAAAACATTTCCCATCATTAAACCTCCGTTTTTTGTAAATCAGAATAAATTGCTTTCCATGCAGCTAAACGACTTTCTTCTTGTAGTAATAATCGTTCAGTGTCAATTTGTGCGATTGCTTCAGTCGAAATATGCTGACGTAAGCGTTCTGCCTCTTGTTCAATAAATTCTGTTGCCCAAACTAACAGCTGTTCTTTTTCTTTTTCTAAATAAGCTTCAGCATCTTGTTTTGTTAATTCTTCAAGCGCAATTTTTAGTAATTCTTTTTCATTTTTTTCAAAGAAAGACTTTGTATTTTTAAAGTAAGATTTTACTGAAGCATATTTTTCATAATTTTCAAATGGACCTTTAAAGTCTAATAAATTTGGCTCATCAGATTCATACGCAACAAAAGAGAAACTATTATTTAATTCTTTCAATGCTCGAACCTCTTCTTTGTACTTTTCTTGGAATTTCTTTTGAATAAATTGAGCCAATCTAAAATTCGTCACTCGCAATTCTTGAGCAAAATCAAATTTCAACGCATCCAATATTTCTTTTAATGCCTGTTGCAGTGCAACCTGAGCTGGTTTTGATGCAAATGTAGATGGGTTATAGCTCTCTCTAAAGAAATCAGGGAAACGATAGTAAACCCTTTGTAATACATAATATAAAAGTTCATCTAACTCATGTTTCATATCACTGATCAACATACTAGTTGATGTGTTCGTATACATTTTTTGAACTTTTTGCTCTAGTTGGGTTAATTCTACCAAACGCTCATCTTTACGTTTTAAATTTTCTTCAGTTTGTATGATTAAACTGTGTAATCGCTGATGCGTTTTTTCTACTTCTTCATGTAACGATTGAATTGCAATTGAAGTTAAATCTTCATTTAAGAAATGATAGAAGGACTCTTCAAATGGCAACATTCCAGATTGATAGTCATTCTTTTCAACCTTTTCCTTCAATGCATTTAAACTAGATACTCCATAGATTTTTGGGAAACGAATTCCGAATCTTTGTAATTCATTATGAACATAATTTTTTACGTCTTCTTCTTCATCTTTTGTTTCAGCTAAATCTATTGCGTTTACAATGAAGAACATTTTATCAAGTTCAAATGCGTCTTTTACACGTCCTAATTGAATTAAAAATTCACGGTCAGCTTTTGCAAAAGCGTGATTATAATATGTGATAAATAAAATCGCATCTGCATTTCGAATATAATCAAAGGCTACACCAGTATGTCTTGCATTAATAGAATCTGCTCCTGGAGTATCAACAAGTGTTACACCCATACGAGTTAAAGGACTGTCATAGTAAAAATCAATATTGTCCACAAAACACGAACGGCTTTCTTCAGCAACGAATAATTCAAATTCTGATCGGTTTACTCGAAGGGTTTGTCCAAGTTGCGCTTTATAAGTTAGATAGCCTTTTGCATAGGCACGAATAAATGATTTATGAACATTAAGTCGTTCATCTACTAATTCAACCTTCAATCCTTCTTCCGCTCTATCGTAAGCTTCCTCAAGAGAGCTAATGGATAAGCCTATTGCTTCATAAGAACCTTTAATATCTTCTAATAGCTGCTCAGCGGTTTTTAATTGTACATCTGCCGTTTCATGGGGATGCTCAATTGATGCTGGTCGGATTTTATTGATTGCTGCAGTCGTCGGATTTGGTGACACTGGAAGAACTTTTGATCCAAGTAATGCATTGGAAAAACTTGATTTTCCAGCACTGAAGGCACCGAAAAGTGCAATGGTAAAGTCTTTCTCTTTTAATCTTTCAACTTTTTTCATTAGGAATTGTGAAACTTCCTCAAAGCCTTCAATTTTACTTACTGCGTTTGCTGTAGTGATAGCAGTTTTAATTACTTCCTCACTGCTTACATTAATTTCTGAATCTGTCGCTTGTGCTTGGATAGTTTCGGTTTTCTCTACTTTTTTTGTTTCAAGCATGGAAGGTTCAAACAGTCGAATATCCTTTAATGATTGTTCAAAATCTTTAACCCATTGAGTACTTTGTTTATTTGCCTCTTCTCGTATATCTTTAGTTAATTTAATTAGTTGTTTTTCCGCAAATTGCTTTCTATCATCAAAAGATTGAATAGTGTTAATTACATTTACCTTAAATGCAATTTGACTCAACTTTTCAGATACAGGTGCTTGAGAGTTTTTTGCAACCTCATTTAATAAATCTGCCTGCTGATCCTTCCATTTATCTGTTTCCTGAATGAAGAATCTTTTTGTTGCTTCCGCTACACGATTTGCAAAGTTTAATACGGCATCACCAGTGACAAGAGAGCCCTTATGAATCTGATCTTCTATCACTGAAAAAGGTATTTCAAATGTAATATGATCGATTTTTGATGCAGTTTGTTCTGTTAAGGCCCCTACATCACGTAACGATTGTTTCATTAACCCTTTTAAATGCCCGATAATTTGGGAACTTACAATGGATAAATATTGATCGTACATCTCTTCTTTACGTCTTGAAATTTCTTCTTCTGTCTTTTTCTTTGCAGTGAATAGTCCTCCAACTTTAAATCCAGGTTGTTGGGATTCTAAAAATAAACGTAATTTATCTCTAAAATCAGCTGGAATAATCGCCGCATTGTCTAGCAAATCTTTTCGTTTTTCTTTAAGTGTATCATTCCAATTTTCAAATGAAAAAAGTTCAGTTTGTAATTTTAATTTTTCGTAGTCTTCTATAATTTCCTCACGATTTTGCCACTCTTCCTTAGAAAGAGTTTCTTCATAATCGATAAATAACTGCTTTTGCTCTTCTTCTAAAAATTGGATATGCTCATCATGCATTTTTTTCAATGTACTTTCAGCTGTCATAAGAAGCTGTTCCTGATAGTTTTCCATTGAATCCATGACGATTTTCTTCACTTTTAGAAAGTCATTATGAGGATGGTCTAATTTCTTTAATGATGTGAAGAAAATCCCTTTCGGTTCAACACCCCATGCTGCGAAAGACTGATAAACTGACTGCTTATATTCTTCAAATGGTAATTCATTTTCTTTATGCTTGTCGATTTGATTTACAATTAAATATACGTTCGGATTATATTTCATTAGTTGCTTTGTAAATTGAAAGTTTAATTCAGATTGTACATGATTATAATCCATTGTATAAAAAACAATATCAGCAAGATGAAGAGCTGATTCAGTAGACATTGCATGGGCATCATCTGTCGAATCTACCCCAGGTGTATCCATCACCGTAACCCCTTCTGGTAAAGAGGAGTTACTATGGCCAATTTCGATTTGAGATACAAGTTCTCCATTTTTACTAAGCTCTTTAACTGTTTTAAAATCGTAGCCTGCTTCAAACTTAATCGGTTGTTCATGATGCATATGAATAATGGCGTAGTCCACATCCGATTTATGAACTTTCACGATGTTCGCACTTGTCGGAATAGGACTTGCAGCTAAAATGTCTTCACCAGACAATGCGTTAATCATGCTTGATTTACCAGCAGAAAAATGCCCTGCAAAAGCTATCACATATTCTTTTTGTAGTAACTTGCGTGCAAATAATTGAAGCTTTTCTAAACGTTCTGTATCTTCATTTTTTTCATAAATTATGTATTGCACAGCAGTTTGGGAAAATAATTGCTGTAATTTTTCTTCAAAAGAACTCATCAAAATAATGCCCCTTTGTCTTCTTTTTGTCACAATTATATACTACCACGGTTTAAAAACAAAATCGGCTATTAAATGAGAAAAATTTTGATAAATTGAAAAATATTGTGGATGAAAGGAAATTAAAAATTATACGGAGGATGATTGGATATTGTACTAAGAGAAGTGAAAAATTAAAAAAATCGCAAATTTCATCATTTTTTACTAAAATGTTACATACTATTTCGCCTTTTCAAGTTATAATAAGTTAAAATCTTAGCTTTTGCTTGTCTTTTTAATGACATATGTTCCGATACAACCATACACAACAGCAGTTAAACCAATAAATACATAGATCATCATTACAGCTCCTTTAATTGATAATCATTTTCAATTAAATTTTAAAGATTTATCTTGCTAACGTCAAGAAAATTCTGAGCTTATTCAATCAAATATATAAATTTATAAAGGATGCGTATAGAATGGAAAATTCTAATAATATACAATTAATTTTAGATGGAACGATACACGCTATCAAAACCATTGTTCCCATGGATGTTAACATTCAACCTTATACTTTAATGAATGAACCTTACGTGCAGCAGGAGATCGGAGTGCTTATAGGACTAATAGGAGATTTTAAGGGAAGAATTATCATCGATAGCTCATTATCTACTTTTAGTGAAATTGGATCAAATATGTTCGGTATGCCACTGGAAGGAATCATGCTTGAATCTTTTACAGGCGAATTTGGAAATATGATCGCCGGTAATTTATGTACATACATAGAATCAAAATCTGTAAATATAGATATTACTCCCCCAACTGTCATGGTTGGAAATACAAAATTATATGGATTTGAAACAGCATACCGATTACCTATAACAATCGATGGCATTGGATCAATAACCATTTTATTTACTTTAGATGAAGAATAATCCTATAAAAATGAAAATAATGGCTCGAGTGGTTTTTATTATAAAACCTTACTCGAGCCATTTTTCTATTCTCTTTGTACTTTCACATTTAATTCACATTTCAACAGTTTTACTGTGATTTTTATCACATCTTGTGAAAAGTTTTTCTTATATGATGGGTTCGTAAGTAAGTTACGATTCTTAAAACCTAGGAGGGAGAGACATGGCAAACCATAAAAAGTCAGATGATAATTTAAAAGGTACTCTCTATGCAACATTTGGACTTGGAATTTTTATTATCATCATATGGGGTCTTTGCTTTAATTTATTTCTTGATCGCTTCTAATCGAAAAAACCTTAATTTAGGAGGGAAAACAACATGCACATACATAAGTATGAGAAATGGTGGCTTATATTCGGAACAGCTATGCTCGTTGCATTTTTAGCAATTGTCGGCGTGAGTGCTTTCCACGGTGGTACACATCCGAATAACTCCAAGTGGACAATTAATTATGAAGAAGTAGATACAATTGCTCCATTTAATAACCCTGGTGTTCACAAAGTTGAAGGTAAAGACTGGGACTATGAAGTTGTTTTAGTTGCTTCCGCGTTTATGTATAATCCAATGGAAATTGAAGTACCTGTTGGCTCAAAAGTAAGATTCATCGCTACAACAAAAGACGTTATTCACGGTTTTGAAGTTGCAGGAACTAACATTAATATGATGTTGGAGCCTGGCTATGTATCTGAAAAAATCACAACAGTCGATAAAGCTGGCGAATATTTAATCGTCTGTAACGAATATTGCGGTGTAGGTCACGCAATGATGTATTCTACTTTAAAGGTGGTGGAGTAAAATGACGACTGCAATTAAAGAAGAAAGAGTTGTCTCTACTCAAGTAAAAGCAAGTGTTGACAATTCCGCTAAAGTTGATAAAAAAGACGCAAAACTTGCATTAGCTCACATTTATGTCGCATTCATAGCATTATTTATAGGTGGTCTTTGTGGTCTATTGCAAGTATTAGTTCGTTCAGGTCAATTTGAATTACCTTTTGGAATTGGTTATTATCAAGTACTAACAGTTCACGGTGTTTTATTAGGTCTTGTTCTTACTACTTATTTTATTCTTGGATTCCAAACGGCCGCGGTTAGCCGAACAGCCGGTGCCCTTTCAAATGGTCAACGTAAATTAGGTTGGCTTGGATTCTGGGTAATGACAATCGGTACAGCTGCTGCTGCAGTAATGGTTTTATTAAATCAAGCATCTGTTTTATATACATTCTATGCACCATTACAAGCACACTGGATTTACTATGCTGGTTTAGCTCTAGTTGTTGTAGGTTCTTGGATTGTAAGCTTGGCTCAAGGTTTACGTTTTGTTCAATGGAAAAAAGAAAATAAAGGTCAAACTACCCCACTTTTATCATATATGGTTGTAGTAAACAATTTAATGTGGTTTGTTGCAACTCTTGGCGTTGCAGCTGAAGTTCTACTTCAATTACTTCCTTGGTCTATGGGCTTCGTAGAGCGTATTGATATTTTATTATCTCGTACATTGTTCTGGTATTTCGGTCATGCCCTCGTATACTTCTGGTTACTACCTGCATACATGATTTGGTATACTGTAGTTCCAAAAATTATTGGTGGTAAAATTTTCTCTGATGCATTAGCTCGTTTATCATTCATTTTATTCTTGTTACTCTCAGTTCCGGTTGGTATTCACCACCAATTAACTGAACCAGGTATCGACGGTTTCTGGAAGTTCCTTCAAGTAGTACTAACGTTGTTTGTTGTAGTTCCATCTTTAATGACAGCATTCTCAATGTTTGCAACCTTTGAATTACGTGGCCGTTCACTTGGATCTAAAGGGTTATTCGGATGGTTTAAAAATCTACCATGGAGCGATTGCCGATTTTTATTACCATTTATCGGTATGGTTGCTTTCATTCCTGGTGGTGCAGGCGGTATCGTAAACGCTTCATATCAAATGAACGAATTAATTCATAACACAATTTGGGTTACAGGTCACTTCCATTTAACTGTAGCAACTGCCGTAGTTTTAACTTACTTTGGTGCTGCATTCTGGTTAATTCCACATTTAAATGGTCGCAAATTAACGAAAAGAATCAACAACATGGCAAATACTGCTGGTATTTTATGGGCAATTGGTATGACAATCATGTCTGGAGCAATGCATATTGCTGGATTATTCGGTGCACCACGTCGTTCAGAATACTCAACTTATGGTGGTTCTGAGCTAGCATCTGAGTGGATTTCTTATCAAATAGCTCAAGCAGTTGGTGGAACAATTTTATTCCTAGCAATTTTAGTTATTTTAGGAGTTGTAATCAACCTACTTTGGTTCGCTCCAAAAGGAGATCAAGAATTCCCAGTTGCAGAAGTAGCTGAAGGTGCTTCTAAAACTCCTGCAATCTTAGATAATTTCAAAGTTTGGGGCGTTATCTTAGTTGCGCTAATCTTTATTGCTTACACTGTTCCAATCTTCGATATTATCAATTCATCTCCATTAGGTTCTGTGGGTTACCCACACTTAATCGGTAGATAATTAAATTCATAAGCCATTTTAATTTCTAAAATAAAAAGCCCTCCCCTACTAGTCAAAGCTAGATTGGGGAGGGTATTTTAATGGCTGAATTAATCTTAATATAAAATGAAAAACAGGCTGGGAAAAAAGTGAATTTCGAACAAGTAGACACAAGAAAGAATAGTAAATATTTGCTCGTTGTTTAATTTGAAAGCCGTTCGTTTTCATTTTAAGTGGATTGAACTTTTCTCTTCATGTCCCAGCCTGTTTTTTCTATTCAGGTTTCACAGGTAAAATATTCATAAATTGATTTTTTACTTTTGCTTCTTCTTGATTTAATAGTAAATGGATTTCCCCATGGTCATTAGAAGTTCGTATTAATCGTCCAATCCCTTGCTGTAATCGTAAAAGCATAAATGGCAAATCCACTTCTTCAAACGGATTTTGTGCAAAGGAACGTTTTGCATCAAATAGTGGATCGTTTGGTGGGAATGGTAAATCAAAAATCACAACCCTAGTTAAAGATTCCTCCGGTAAATCAAGTCCCTCCCATAAATGATAAGAGCATAAAGTATTAACTTCACCATGTTGAAATTGTTGTACTGTAGAGGATAATTCTTGATCACCTTCAAACGCTATAGATAAACGAGTCATTAGTGATAAATCCGATTTAAATTTCAACATTGAATGTTTCGATTTAAATAATATTAATGTTTTCTGTTTATCTTTAAGTAGATTCTCTACTACTTTAACTTTTTCAGATTGATTTACTTCATTTACATATATTTTCATTACTTCTTCATAATCAAATGGCGAAGGTACACTAAATGACATGTAGTTGGATATTCCTAAGCTTTTTGCAATGTAAGAGAAATCTTTATCTACAGAGAGAGTTGCAGATGAGAAAATAATGGGCAATTTTTTAGAGAAGAGTTTTTCTTCTAATACTTCTGTTATTAGCCTTGGCATAATAACTAAAGTTTCTTCGCCATCTGTTTCTTCTAACCAATCAACAGCATCGCCTTGGGCAATAAAGATTTTAATGGACGCCTGATAAAGCTCTAAAAACTCTTCTGCCATATTCAGCTCATACTCTGGAATCATGTAAAGCTCTGATTCAAATACAAACTCCTCCAGAAGCTTTTCAACATCCTGAACTAATTGTTTACCATAGGATAATAATTGCTTGGATTTGTTTATTTTTTTACGACTTTCTTCTGATTGAACAACATCATCTCGTAGTTGATCAAAAAATAAGTCATGATCATCCTGTAATTTTTCCATTGCATATAATGTCGTTTCTCGTACTCCATCAACCATTAAACGATCTAATAGGTTCACGATTGTATGACTTTGAACTTTATAAGTCATCGCTTTTTGAGCAGCGTATTCAAGTAAATGTCCTTCATCTAGAACAACCATCGATACATCTGGAAGAAGTGGTAAATGCCCTTCTCTTTCACGCGATTCTTTTGTAGCTAAATGTTCCATCAAAAAATCTTGAGAACAGATGATTAAATCTGTCGAGCTTCGATAATGTGCTCGATGCAAAGTTTGACCACAACGATTTCTTAATTCACAAACACCACATTGCATAAGAGAATTATAATTTACCTTACTCCAAGATTCATCACTTACAGCGGGATAATCACTTCGCGCTCCGTATGGTTGAATAGAACCTTTTCCATAAACATTCTCTGGGAGAGAGATAGCAATATCATCAATCCACTCATCAGTTTCAATTTTTTCTGCTTCCTCAAAACGTTTTAAACATAAATATTGATCACGCGATTTCGCTAGACGCACATCTACATTCAATTTAAGGAGTTCTCGTAATTTCTCAATATCTCCGCCTTCTTTTACTAACTGATCGATCAATGTTTCATCAGCACAAGCAATTAATGCGGGTCTTCCTGTATACCTTGCATAAGAAATAGCAGGCAATAAGTAGGCGATGGTTTTCCCTGTTCCAACACCAGCTTCAGCAAATAAAACGGTCTTTTCTTTCAATGCCTTTTCTATTTGGTATGCCATAAAAATTTGTTCATCACGACATTCAAGCCCTTTTTCTGGTAACTCATCATAAAGTACGTCTCCGATCCAATCACTTAATGAGTCAAAAAAGGATTTGTCTTTTGTTAATTGGAATGGTAAAGATTGTCTCATAAATAATATCTCCTTCATAAATGTCTACATTAGACATTGAAACGGAAGGAGTTGTTGATAGAACTCCTTCCGCTAAATCATATCAACCAAGGTACAAAAATTATTTAGTCACGCTTCGATTTTTGACCCCAGAATTGGTATAAATCTGTCCTAATAAAGCCATTGAATAATTTTCTTTTCTTCGTTGCTTTTTTACCGTATAACTCTTCAAAGTTTTCCATTGACGATAGCATATAAACGGACCAAGTTGGATAATTTTTCATTACATTTCCTAAATCTCTAATTACCCTCTCAATGGTTTCTATTTCACCAATACGCTCTCCGTAAGGTGGATTTGAAATAATGACTCCATCCGTTAATCTCGTCGTAAAATCTGTTGCCTGCATTTGTTTAAATGTTACTAAATCACTAAAACCCGCCTCTAATGCATTAGCTTCAGCAATGGATACCATTTTATGATCAATATCTGAACCGATTATTTCAAGCGGCTGATCATAATTAGCAAGAGAATCTGCTTCATCACGAGCTTCATCCCAAACCTTTGATTTAATCCAATTCCAGTGTTCTGATATAAATTCACGGTTATAGCCAGGTGCTATATTTTGGCCAATCATTGCTGCCTCTAAAGGAATCGTTCCTGACCCACAGAATAAATCAACAAACGGACGGTTGGGATTCCATTTTGAAACCTTTATTAAAGCTGCTGCTAAAGTCTCTTTTAAAGGTGCTTCACCTTGTGCTTGACGATACCCTCGTCTATGTAAGCCCGCTCCAGACGTATCAATAGTGATTGTTGCCACATCTTTTAAAATTGAAACTTCGATTTTAAAAGTAGCACCAGATTCATCCAAAAATCCTAAACGCTTATAGTGTTGTTTCATTCTTTCGACTATTGCCTTTTTCACAATGGCTTGGCAATCAGGTACACTAAAAAGCTTTGACTTTACTGATTTACCCGCAACAGGAAATGCCGCATCTACAGGTAAATATTTTTCCCATTCAATTGATTTTGTACTTTCAAATAATTGATCGAATGTAGTGGCAGGAAATTGAGCAACAACAATTTTGACACGATCTGCAACACGTAACCAAAGATTACATCTAGCAATTGCTAGTTCATCGCCCTCAAAATAAACCTTTCCATTATCTACTTTTGTTTCATAACCTAAATTTTGTACTTCTTCAGCTACAATGGATTCTAAGCCCATTGCACTTGTTGCTACTAACTGTAATTTTGTCATTCTTCTATCCTCTCTTGATGAACTACTTCCCATATTTGTAAGAATTCGATTAATTCATCCATTGGTACAGGTCTTGAATAGTAATATCCTTGTATATAATCACAACCCATTTCCTTTAAAAGGTTTAACTGTTGGACACTTTCCACTCCCTCAGCTACGACTTCCATTTTTAAACGATGGGCCATTTGAATGATTGCATCTACAACCGCCTGTTTATCATCAAGTGTAATAATATGCTGAATAAAACTGCGGTCAATTTTTAAATAATCAAGTGGAAATCGAACTAAGTAACTTAGTGAAGAATATCCCGTTCCAAAATCATCAATGGATAATTTAAATCCTAGCTGTTTTAAGCGAACAAGTTTACGTATTGTGTCAGAATCACTATTCATAACTGTCCGTTCCGTCACTTCGATTTCAAAGTTTTGAGCTGATGTATTATTTTTTTCTAATATATTCTTAATGGAATCTAAAAAAGAGTATTGATGGAAATGGATACTAGAGATATTTAGTGCAATCGTTAAATCATAAAAGCCTGCATTTCTCAATTTCCTAAGCTCCTCACAGGCCTTTTCTATAATTATTTCGCTTATTGGAATGATTAAACCCGTTTCTTCTGCAAAAGGAATAAATTCATTAGGAGAAACAAAACCAAGCTTTTCGTTTTTCCATCGTACTAATGCCTCAATCCCAACTATCTTATTGTCACCTATAGACACTTTAGGCTGAAAATAAAGCTCGAAATCTTTATTTTCTATTGCTTTTCGAATTTCAGTATCAAGCACTAATACACGCCTTGTATCGATATTTAAATCTTCAAAATAAAATGCAAAACCATTTCTTCCATTTTGCTTTGAAAAGTACATTGCTTTATCTGCACGGTTCACTAACTCGTCGGTAGTATGCCCGTCATGAGGATAAATACTAATACCTACACTTGTTGAAATATAGATTTCTTGATCATTGATAATGACCGGTTCTTCAATTATTTTTATGATTTTTTCAGCAAATTTTGCTGCCTCTCGGGGATGATGGATATTTGTTAACGTTAAAACAAATTCGTCTCCACCATATCTTGCAAGGATGTCCTTATTTTTTAATAGTCCTTTTAACCTTTTGGCTACTTCCACAAGCAAATGGTCACCAATGGTGTGGCCTAATGTATCATTTACCTGCTTAAAACGATCTAAATTTAAGAAAAAAACCGCATGCAATACTTGCATTGACATTTTCTTTGAAGACTCTAATAGTGTATTCATTCTTTCAAGAAAAGCGAATCGATTATTTACTTCTGTAAGAGAATCTGTCAATGCTCGTTTTTCTAATTCATTTTCAACGATTTTTCTTTCAGATAGATCTGTAAAGATGCCACAATAATTTGTGACTTCTCCTTTAGAATCTTTGATTTCCATAATCGTTAGAGACTCAGGATACAGATCACCAGTTTTTCGGCGATTCCAAATTTCCCCTTGCCAAATCCCATATTCTTTTAAATTTTTCCACATAGCTTGGTAAAAGGATTTGTCATGTACGCCAGATTGGAGAACTTTCGGAGTTTTCCCAATTACCTCAAATTGATCGTACCCTGTTACAAATTCAAAGGCAGGATTTACTGAAAGAATTTTTAAATATCGATCAGTAATCATAATACCTTCTGAAACGGTCTCAAAAATTTTATCCACACATTCAATCGGGTATTTCGATATAGGATGATTTATGTTTAAATCTGTAAGATTTTTATTATTTTCCATTTTTTATCACCTATCCCTAAAAGAAAGGCTCTCCAAAAAAATGGAGAGCCTTCTTTAATGAGCATCGAGCTCTTTCTTCACTTAACCATTGATAATATTAAAATGAATATTACCCTTCAAATGGTGTATTTAGTAAATGAAAATTTTCATTAATTTAATAATTATTTTATTTAATCATGGAAATTCAATAAGCCATGTTTTGTTCCCGTGTACTCAAACAGCATAAGCCTCGTACTTATCGGGTAGTAATCATCTATCTACGCGGAATTTCCGCGTCCCTCCATCCGTTCATTTCCTTCAGGAGAGTGCCCCTACCATAATTTGGGTTTCTCACTCGTGGGGTTTACCTCGTTCCACCTTCACCGTTTCCGATGAAGCTCCGTCACTGTGGCACTTTCAGGAAGTGTCAACCATATCAAAAGACTTAGGTTTTCCTTCCGCCGTCAAGGCTAGCCTTGCCTTACCTTATTTTTTCAGTAAGCACGAACACTACGGTCATCTCAGAGCCGTGTGAGCATGGACTTTCCTCTACAACGATATACGTTGCAGCGATTACTCGAATTTCACATGTAACTATTATACTAAAAATAAAATGAAATTACAATAAATGCGAAGAAATTATTATTCGGATAATTTGCTACCAAAAACATGCTTTTCTAAATTAGAAAGTCTTTTTAATATATCAAAATTAGTATTACCCAATGATTGACTTGTTACAGGTTTTCTAGGAGCGTTTTGTAACTCTTCTTTTAAACGTTTATTTTCAGCCTGAAGCTCTGCCACTATTTTATCAAAAGCGTCATAATCTTCCATAATTTGATCTAAAAATTGATCAACTTGGTCAACGCTATATCCATTCATCTTTTTTTTAAATTCTTTTTCTAAGATTATTTTTGAATTCAACTTAATTTCCATTCACATCGCCCTTCCATATGAAACATACGTAATTACATTATATCATATGCACTTAATGAAAAGTGAACGAAAAGACTATTTATACTAAATTTCTAACATATTAATCGAAATAGTAAAAGTTTGAATTTCGGGAAATATGTCAACATATAATAGTTTTTTCATTTAAATATGTCATATTATGCGCTTCCCCGGGAAATGATAATTTTATTTACAGGAAATATTTTATTTTCCATTGCTACTTATAATGATATTTCCCTTATTCTCGATACGTTGGTATCTCTTTTCCCAGCTTTGCAATAACTTTATTTTCTGTTCATTACTATAAGCATTTGTTTTCTCAATTAAATGTATTCCCTGAATTGTATAATCCAAAGCTTTATTAAAGGACTTGAATTGATGCTCGCAAATCATAGAAAGCTGTTCATAGGCTTTAATTTTCTTTTTTATATCAATATAAGGGATAGATTTTTCAAATGAAATGACAGCATCTTTATATTGTGCATTTTTCTTTAGTTCAAATCCTAAATAATAATTAGCAAGGCCTGAATCTTCTTCATTAAAATTGTTCGTCACACTTCTTAAAAACAATTCACTTTCATCTTTTTGTTTTAAATCCTTATACCATTTCCCTACATTTGTGATTGTCGTTGCTGCCTCTTCAATCTTGTTCTCTAGCAGAATATTTGTAGAGTGAATATATAGTGTTATTAAAGATAGTAAATCCCACTCATTATGCACGAGCACTTTCATTAGCGTCTCGGCATTTCCACTTTTAATCGCATCGGCATATATTATTGGAGCTAAAAACCCCGGAATATCTCCAATACGTTTAAAGCCTAATTTTTCTTCCTCTACTGAAGATAGCTTCATTTTTTCTAAATTATTTTTCCATATTCGCTTAGAACTATGAAGCAAATCTATTTGTCGATGCTCTTTTAACTTTGGGAGGTGTCGTTGATGTAATGTCCATCTTGTTTCAAGTTGTGGCCAATCAAAGCTTTTCCCATTGTATGTTACAATTGTTTGAGCTCTTTGCCAAAATTTAGATTCAAATAAAAAGGCGGCCTCATTTTCCGGATCTGCTAAAACAAATTGATTTAGAATAAATTTATCGTTCGAAATTTCAATTGAACCAATCAAAAAGATATGTGTGCCGACTCCCTTTAAACCAGTTGTTTCTGTGTCAAAAAAGAGGATATCTTCATCATAGGATAATGAAAATGGATGATTAACGTTAGAACTTTCCCACTTTTCAATTGCATCAAAAAATCCACCTAATTCATAATGACCATGTTTAAAATTTAGTGGATATTCCACCTGCCTTTTTAAAACAACACCAAAGTCATTTTCAATCGTCGTTAAACCACTCTTTTCCCACTCCAGAATGTATGTAGGCTTAACAGGCTTTTGAAATTGTGGTTTTAGTTCTTGTTTTTCTTTTTTGTCACCTAGCATTTTTTTCAGCTGCATTATTTTATTTTCATATGACATAAAAAATCACTTCATCTCATTTAACAATAAGGATAATATTTTTAATACTTTTTCTTTACCGTTCTGTAAACTATCTTGTGCACCGATACAAGATGGACATCCATTTTCACAAGGACATCCTTCCACATGGGAGATAGATTCTTCAAAAATGGCATCTAAAATATCATAAACCTTTTCACTTAAACCAATTCCTCCAGGATAACTATCATAAATAAAAAGTGTTGGCTTTTCATTATGAATGGATTTTACTTGAGGGACAACGGATAAATCATTGCGATCGCATTGTATAAATAATGGCACAAATGAACCGATTGCATATGCAGCTCCTGTTAATGCATCCGTTAGCATTTCCTCTGACCAGTTTTCCGGCATATCAAAAGAAAGCCACGTTGAATTTGTATGCATTTCTAATGGCGGAATATGAATTTTCCCAGAACCAATATTTTCATGCGTGTTAAAGCGAATTTTCTTAAAGATTGTTGGGATTGCTAGTAAACTAACATCACCAAAGCTTATCGTTGCATTTTTATATGTCTTACTTTTATCTTCGCTTAAAACTTTCAATTCAACAGCTAGGTTTGCATCGGTATAATAATCAACATCCACTTCCCGAACGAACGCTTTTTTCTCTTCCCAATCCAACTTCTCAACCTGATATTGAATCCCTTGATGTAAATAAATAGCTTCTTCATGAAGTAAAGTCATCGCACTATAAGTATCCATTTCACCAATTACTTTTGTTGATCCTTGGATTGACCAATCGATAATGACAACATTTTCCTGCGCCGCAGATCGTAAGCTAATTTCATGAGCTGGGAATCGATCACTCATCCAATACCAGCTCGAGCTTGTTTTAATGAGTACACCTTCTTCTTCTAAGAAAGCCAGTAGCTCTTGTACTTCAAACTCCCCATAGCTATCTGTCATTGTAAATGGCAATTCAAAAGCAGCACATTTTAAATGCTCCATTAATATTAGAATATTTTCTGGATTAATTAAAGCCTCTTCTGGTGAACTACCTAACAAATACATAGGGTTATTGACAACATATTGATCAAGAGCTGTTGCACCTGCAACATAAATGATAAGCGCAGAGTCTTGTCTTCTTCCTGCTCGTCCCGCCTGTTGCCAAGCACTCGCTATATTACCAGGATAACCAGTCATAATACATGCCTGTAATTGCCCAATATCTACACCTAATTCTAGAGCGTTCGTACTGACTACAATTTGAATAGAACCATCTCTTAATCCTTTTTCAATTGCGCGTCGTTCATTCGGTAAATAACCGCCACGATAGCCTCTAATTGATTCATTATTAATTTTCTTTTTAGTTAGTTCTTTTAAATAAGTAACAAGCATTTCAACTCTTACTCTCGATTTTGCAAAAACAATCGTTTGAATACCAGCTTGATAAAGCCTTGTTGCTAAATCTCTTACCTCTAAAACACTGCTCCTACGAACTCCAAATGTCGGATGAACGATTGGAGGGTTATAGAATAGAAAGGTTTTCTTGCCTACTGGAGCTCCTGATTCAGCTATTAGTTGGTGATTTGTATTTGTTAATTTTTCTGCTAGTTCTTTAGGATTTTTAATCGTTGCAGATGTACAAATAAAAATTGGATTACTGCCATAAAATTCGCAAATTCTTTTTAGCCTTCTGATCACATGGGCAACATGACTTCCGAAAACACCTTTATATGTATGCAATTCATCAATGACAATATACTTCAAATTCTCAAAAAGAGATACCCATTTTGTATGGTGAGGTAAAATACCTGAGTGTAGCATGTCGGGATTGGTCATAACGATATGTCCTGCTTTTCGGATTTTTTGCCGAATTGCTGGTGCTGTATCACCATCATATGTATAACTTAGGATTTCTTCTCCCATACTTTCTATTAAATTATTTAAATCTGTTTTTTGATCTTGTGCTAGAGCCTTCGTTGGAAATAAGTAGATTGCACGACTAGAAGAATCTTCGAGAATCTTTTGCAAAACAGGAAGATGGTAGCAAAGGGATTTACCCGATGCAGTGGGTGTAACTGCGGTAAAAGATTCTCCCTTCGTTGCATAATCAAAAGCTTGTCGCTGATGAGTATACAACTGTGATATACCTCTGTCTTCTAAAGCTTTCTTTATAGAAGGATGTAGTGTATCTGGAAATGGTGCATAGCTTGCTGGCTTTGCTTCAATTGTATCCCAATAAAGGATATTGTTTTTTAATTCTTCATCCCTTTTCCATAATTGAACAATTTCATCAATCGACTTCTTTTTGCTAAATTCCATCTTTGTCACCTACCTCTAAGTAACGCAAAAATGTTGTCAATGTATACTGCACTGATTGAACAGATTGAATAAATCTTTTTTTACTTGTTTGTTTATAAAAGGATTGCACTATAAATTGATTCATAGCATCAGCTGCGTTTGAAATTTGAATTTCGTGCATATATTTAGGGTTGTTTTCTTTAATCCATTGATTAGCTAGTTGTTGAAATTCTATTAAAAGTGCTTGAATTTTATCTGCATAAGGTTTTACTTCATCAAAAAATAGAGGTGTTGCATCCATCTCTCGCATTTTGTAAAAACGATTTATAGATGCTTCACACTCTAATATTAATTGTTTTGTTAATTTAACTAATTCCATTTTGGTTTACCTCAAACTTTTAGCATTCTTTGTTTTTAGTTTACCAAAAACGGTCGGGAATCACTACTAAGAAGGAGAACAAGTATTCTTTACATGAAAATGCTTTTCTGCTAAGCTTACTTTTTGATGAGTATTAACTAGTTTGGTAAAAAATTCATCATTCATCGCATTTCGTTCATTTTCTATTTTGACAGTAATCATTTGATCAATACAATCAATTTGCGATAGTAGCATTTGAATTCTATTCAAATTAACCGCCTCCTTTGTCCATTAACTATTCCGTACAAAGAGGGAAATCCCTTTCTGTATGTCAAAACTAGACAAGGGACGATAAAAGTATAAAAAATTCGCTAATATTTTATATCGTTAACTTTGAAATACCCCCCACTTTAAAAATTTCTTAGCAAGGAATATGAGCGGTGAGTTTCAACTATCCATCCGTAGAACCCAACAGATCTAATATACATCTAATATCAAATCAACCTCACTGACTGAATTTTTTATCTTTATGTTAAAATTAATATATTTATTGGTTATCATTTTAAAGAAGGGTGATTTCATGACAATCCGTTATCCAAATGGCAAAATATATAAGCCACAAGTAGAAAGTATTGCGAAAAAGGATACAGGACAAAAAAAGAATGACATTTCTTTTAGCAATCGTGGAAAAACTCTAGAAGATGAACTTAATGAAACAAATAACTTCTATCTAAATAGGCAAATAGCTGTTATTCATAAGAAACCTGTTCCTGTTCAAATCGTCAATGTAGAGTATCCGAAGAGAAGTGCAGCTGTTATTCGAGAAGCCTATTTTCGAACACCTTCGACCACGGATTATAATGGCGTATGGAATGGCTACTATATAGATTTTGAAGCAAAGGAAACTGAGAGTAAAACCTCTTTTCCGCTAAAAAATGTACATGCACATCAAATTAAACACATGGAGGATGTATCAAATCAAAAAGGTATTTCTTTTACAATTGTAAGATTCTCAAAGCTAGAAAGATATTTCGTTTTACCTTTTACGGTATTATTAGAAGCGTGGAATAATATGGAACGTGGTGGAGCTAAATCCATTCCATTAAAGGTCTTTGAATCAAGTACTTATGAAATATCTCCAGGTTATAACCCACGTATCGATTATTTATCTATTATTGAAAAGATGATTACAAACAAAGAATGCTAGTTTGTAAAGTGAGGAGATTATTTTGACAGAAAAAAGAACACGTGAGGATTTAAAACGTGAACGAGCAAAAGCACGTAAATCACAAAAATCCCCAGCAAAAATATGGATTAAACGAATTTTACTTTCAATTCTTGCTATTGGTTTAGCAGGATTTTTATTCGGTGTCGGTTTATTCATTTATTATGTAGCTTCTGCACCGCCACTGGATGAAGAGCTATTGAAGGATCCAATTTCAGCTGAGTTTTACGATATAAATCGCGAATTATTTGCTACAACAGGTGCTGTAGAAAGAAAATATGTTGCATATGACGATATTCCGCAACCAATGATTGACGCAATACTTGCAACTGAGGATGTGCGTTTCTTTAGCCATTTTGGTGTAGATATCTGGCGTACTATGGGTGCCGTTGTTGCCAATGTTCGAGGTGGATTTGGTTCTCAGGGTGGTAGTACGATTACACAACAAGTAGTAAAGAACTCATTCTTTACAAATGAGAAAAATTTAGAACGTAAAGCTCAGGAAGCATGGCTTGCTATTCAATTAGAGCAGCGATATTCAAAAAAAGAAATTTTCGAAATGTACTTCAACAAAATTTTAATGTCCGGTAGAATATATGGATTTGGTACAGCTGCCAACTATTTCTTCGGAAAAGAGTTAAATGAATTAGAATTGGATGAAATGGCGCTCCTTGCAGGTATGCCTCAAAGTCCTAATGCTTATAATCCATTTAAAAATCCAGAACGAGCGCAGCAACGCCGTGATTTAGTTCTTGATTTAATGGTACAGCATGAGAAAATTACTGAAGAACAAGCTGCTGCTGCAAAAGAAATAGACGTTACGACTCGATTATTACCTGAAGAAGAACGCCAAACAGTTGCTGGTTCGCAGTATGATGCTTTCCTTGATGTTGTTTTAAATGAACTTGAAGCAAATGGTGATGGAGACTTACTATCTGAAGGTATTAAAGTGTATACAACCCTTGATCCAAATGCTCAATCAGTTGTAGAAAGCGTGATGAATAATCCAGCTAACTTCCCTACCGAAACAATACAATCAGGGGTAGCAGTTGTAGATACAAAAACTGGGGCTATACGAGCAATAGGTGGCGGACGTAATTTTGGTGCTGACCGCGGATTTAACTATGCTGAAGATTTAACAAAACGAGCACCAGGATCTACGATGAAGCCTTTACTTGATTATGGTCCAGCTATTGAGTATTTAAAATGGTCAACAGGTCATACAACAGTTGATGAACCGATGACATACCAAAACTCAAATCAACAAATTGGAAACTGGGATGGAAAATATTTAGGAACAATGACAATTCGTGAAGCACTTTATACTTCACGTAACATACCTGCAGTAAAAACTTTAAATGAAGTAGGTCATGATCAAGCAAAACAATTCATTTCAAAATTAGGAATCGAAACAGAAGATGTATTTGAATCAGATGCTATAGGTGGCGGTAACATTAATATTTCCCCTATCCAAATGGCTGCATCCTATGCTGCATTTGGAAATAATGGGATATATAATGATCCACACGCTATTATTGAAATCGAGTATCGCGATGGTTCAAAGAAATCCTACGACCATGAATCTGTGGTAGCGATGAATGACTATACTGCATACATGATTACTGACATATTACGTGATGTTGTTGGAAATAAACCAAATGCATCTGGGACAGCAGCAAATGTTCCTGGCTTAGATCTAGCTGGTAAAACAGGGACTACAAACTATTCTGCTGATGACTTTGCAAACTTTAATTTACCAAATACGGCAGTACCTGATTCATGGTTTGCTGGATATACGACAAACTACTCGATTGCCATATGGAGTGGTTATCCAGAGCGTAAAGATCCAATTACCACATGGGATGAGCGTAGATTGCCACAGACATTATTTAAATCGATCATGTCTCAAATTTCGCAGAATGTTGATACACCAAGCTTTACAAAACCAAGTTCTGTCGTTGAAGCAACGATTGAAATTGGTTCTAACCCACTTAAACTCGCAAGTGAATTTACACCTAACGAGTTACGTGCGACAGAGCTATTTGTAAAAGGGACAGAACCAACAGAAGTTTCTGAGGAATATGAACAAATCGAATTGAATGCTCCAACCAATCTTAAAGCAAACTACAATAATTTATGGGGTGTTGTCGATTTAACATGGGAGTTTACTCCACCAGAGACCGATGAGGATGAAGGAGATATACCAATTTCCTTTGAAATTTCCATGGCTCAAGATGGTGAAGAACCAGTAGTTGTTGATACAACTGAAGATAAGAAAATAACAATACCAAATATTGAGGTCGATCGAAACTATACATTCACAGTTGTTGCTGTTTCGGATGACGTTCGAAGTGAGCCAGCTTCCGTTTCAATTACCATTGAAAATCCAATTGATGTTCCAATTATCGATGATCCTAATGTTGATTTCGATGATGATCAAAACAATGGTGATGGAGATCAAGATAATGAAAATAATAACGGAAATAATGGTAACCAAGATAATGAAAATAATAACGGAAATAATGGTAACCAAGATAATCAAAATGATAACAATGGAGAACCAGCAGGAGACGATGATTCATTAATAGATGATGTAATATCACCTGTGTTTCCAACAAATCCGAATTCACCTGGCCGGGGAAATCGGAATGGTGAATAAATAAAAAAACAAGGTAGTTCATAGCGAACTACCTTGTTTTATTTTACTTTGACTCGAAAACGAGCAAGTCGTTTTTTTGTTTCTTTAAATAATTCTTCTAATTGTCTATAACAAGCATACTGAGCTGGTCTTGCTTTTATAAATAATAATCGCTCTGCTCCATTAATCGGTAACACTTCAAAATCTTCATTTATAGGAACAGAAGTAGATTCGACATTGGATGTTGTGTAGATTAATTCCTCATAGAGCTTGATCCCTATTTCCATTAACTCACGAGCTTGTCCATTTCTAGCATCATGAGCTTCGTAAATTTGTTTACTTAACAAATCCCATTTTATAAAAAAAGGATCAACAACTTCCTTTTGTATCATATTAGGGTTGTAAGAAATCATGATTTCACCAAGCCTTTTTTAAGACGCTTTTGCCCCTCTCGACAATCATCTAAAAGTGGACATGTACTACATTGAGGATTTTGTGCTTTGCAATGATAACGACCAAAGAAGATTAACTGATGGTGGGTTTTTGACCACTTTTCCTTTGGTGTTTTCTTCATAATTGTTTCTTCGACTTCTAATACGGTATCCTTTAAACGACATAATCCTAGACGTTTTGATACACGTTCCACATGGGTATCTACAGCTAAAGCAGGTATATTGAAGGCAACGGACAATACAACGTTGGCTGTTTTTCTACCAACACCCGGCAATGTCACTAACTCCTCACGCGTTTGTGGAATTTGACCATCAAATTCATTAATTAATTTTTCACAAAGTAATTGAATGTTTTTTGCTTTATTTCGATATAAACCGATGGAACGAATATCTTGTTGAAGTTCTTCTAGAGATACTGCTAAATAATCTTCAGGAGTCTTATATTTTTTAAACAAATCTTTTGTCACTTTATTTACCAGTACATCTGTACATTGTGCGGACAATAATGTTGCAATCGTTAACTCAAACGGGTTATCGTGTACGAGCTCACAATGTGCATCTGGAAACATTTTATCCATTTCATCTAAGCAATGTTCCCATTGTTTTTTCGTAAGCACCACTTACTCCCCCTATTCTCTTTCATCCAACCAATTATAAAATGACACCTTAGGAATTTCTTTTTGGTCTTCCTTATTTGTTGGAATGGTTTTTGTAGTTTTTTGATGGAATTGCTGTGTATGTTGCTCCACTTGTTTTAAAGAGGAGATGTTTTTCTTTTTCCACTCAAATAAAATACGATCAATATATCTTAAACTAATTTTCCCCGCTAAAACTGCTTCTTTCAGTGCAGCTTTTATTAATGCTGGGCTATGTTGATCCACATCAAGCCACATGGAAATGGTTTCAATTTCCATAGGTGAAAGAAGTCTTCCAAATTCTTGCTCGAAAATCGAAAAAAGCTCACCTTCTTCATTTTTCTTAACGGACTGCTCAGTTTTCTGTTGGTGAGATTCCATTAAATCTAGGATTCTATCCCATAATGGAAATAGTGAGTATTTTTCAAAAAGCTTTCCGTTTGGATCGATTCCTTGTGTAATTTCAAGAAATCCTTTTTGTAATAGTTTTTGTAATAGTATCGTAATTTCATTTGATTTTTTGTGCACTCTAGCTTCTAAGTCAGTTGGAGTTGGAAAGTCATTATTCTCCGCATGAAAAGCTTGTAAATGTATTAATATCATTGCCTCTTCATCCGTAATATTTAGTTGCTTATAGTATTTAAAAAATAGAATGGGCATCGAAACAAATTCATTTTCAGTCCACATGCGGAGTCGAGTATTTTTTTTATGCATAATGATTCACTCCTTTTCATGTAAAGGAAAGCGTCCGCAAAATTACGGACGCTTTATTATATAGCAACATAATGTCGCTATCACGCTATGGATATAGTCTATTTAATAAGCGAGGGAATGGAATACATTCACGAACATGTTCTGCTCCACTTATCCACGCAACAGTACGTTCTAATCCTAAACCGAAACCTGAGTGAGGAACTGAGCCTTGCTTACGTAAATCTAAATACCACGCATAGGCTTCCTCATCTAAGTTATGTTCAGCTAATCTCTGTTTTAATAAATCGAAATCATGAATACGCTCTGATCCGCCGATAATTTCACCATAACCTTCAGGTGCTATTAAATCCGCGCAGAGTACAACATCATCTCGATCTGGATGTGGTTGCATGTAGAACGGCTTTATTCCGACAGGGTAACAAGTGATAAATACTGGTTTATCATATTTTTGTGCAATAGCTGTTTCATGAGGTGCACCGAAATCATCTCCCCACTCGATATCTGTAAAACCTTCTTCTTGAAGGAATTTGATAGCATCATCATAAGAAATGCGTGGGAACGGAGCTTGAATATTTTCTAATTTTGAAATATCTCTTCCTAATCGTTCTAACTCAATTTTACAATTTTTCAAAACTGATTGGACGATATATGAAACATATTGCTCCTGTATTTCAAGATTTTCCTCAAACTCCACAAAAGCCATTTCCGGCTCAATCATCCAAAACTCGATTAAATGACGACGAGTTTTCGATTTTTCTGCACGGAATGTTGGACCAAATGAAAACACTTTACCTAAAGCCATTGCCGCCGCTTCCATATATAGCTGTCCTGATTGAGATAAATAAGCATCCTCATCAAAATATTTCGTATGGAAAAGTTCAGATGTTCCTTCAGGTGCAGAGCCTGTTAATATTGGTGGATCTACCTTAACAAATCCATTTTCGTTGAAAAATTCGTAGGTAGCTCGAATTACTTCGTTTCGAACCTTCATAATTGCATGTTGCTTTCTTGATCGTAACCATAAATGACGGTTGTCCATCAAAAATTCAACACCATGTTCTTTTGGTGTGATTGGATAATCCTGCGCCATTTGAATAACTTCAATGGATGACACAACTAACTCGCAGCCAAAACTACTGCGCTGATCTTCTTTAACAATACCCGTCACATACATTGACGTTTCTTGCGTTAAGCTTTTTGCAAGTGAAAATATCTCTTCCCCAACTTCTTCTTTCACTAGTACACCTTGCACAAAACCTGAACCATCACGAAGTTGTAAAAAGGCGATTTTCCCACTTGAACGTTTGTTTGAAAGCCAAACGCCTAATTTAACAGTTTCGCCAATATGCTTTGGCATCTCATGAATCGTAATTTTCTTCATATGACCTCCAAGAAACTCGTTAATTTAGTCTTGCCATTTTGACTTAACAAAGTCTTCCATTCGACTAACAGCTTCTTCTAATAATTCTAATGATGTTGCATAGCTTAAACGAATCGCATTTGGAACTCCGAACCCTGATCCAGGAATTACTGCTACATTTGCTTCTGTTAATAATGCTGTCGCAAATTCATCCACTGAAGAATAACCTGTTCTTTCAGCTGCTTCACCAACATCAGGTAGGAAATAAAATGCACCTTGTGGCTTAACAAGTCTAAAGCCAGGAATCGCATTTAACTTCGGATAAATAATTTCTAGACGTTCTTCAAATGCTTTTCTCATTTCTTCTACAGAATCTTGAGGACCATTATATGCTTCAATTGTCGCATATTGAGAAGTAGTTGTTGGATTAGAAGTTGAATGAGACGCTAAATCAGTCATTGATTTAATAATGTCTACATTACCTGCTGCATATCCAATACGCCAACCTGTCATTGAATGTGATTTTGCAACCCCATTTACAACAATTGTTCGAGCTTTTATGTCTTCTGAAGTTTCGGCAATTGAATAATGAGTTAAACCATTATATAGCAATTTTTCATAAATTTCATCGGAAACGATTAAGATATCTTTTTCTTCAGCAACTGCTGCCAATGCTTGTAATTCTTCTTTCGAATAAACCATACCAGAAGGATTACTTGGAGAGTTAAGTATTACCGCTTTTGTTTTATCTGTTACAGCATTTCTTAATTGATCTGCGCTAATTTTATAGTTTTGTTCACTCGAACTTTCAACGTATACAGGAACTCCTCCAGCAAGCTTCACCTGTTCTGGATAAGATACCCAATAAGGGATTGGGATGATGACTTCATCACCTTCATTTAAAATGACTTGGAACAACGTGTAGAGAATATGTTTTGCACCAATTCCTACGATTACTTCATTTCGTTTATAGGATAAATGATTATCACGTTCTAATTTATTAATAATTGCATCCTTTAATGCTGGAAGACCACCAGATGGCGTATATTTTGTAAATCCTTTGTTCATCGAATCTGCTGCTGCATCAATGATATTTTGCGGTGTATTAAAATCTGGTTCGCCCGCTCCTAATCCTATTACATTGATTCCTTGCGCTTTTAGTTCATTTGCTTTTGCTGTAATCGCAAGAGTTGAAGATGGTGTTAATGTTTTAACACGGTTTGCTAGTATTTCTTTCATCAAAATTACCCCTCTACAAGTTCAAAATTCTTTTCCACCATTGACCGTCTTCAAATAAAACATAAACGTAATTTAATTTATCTGAGTTATTTGTAAACGCAATTTCCCAAACAGCTCCAACTTCCTCATACCCTAATTTAGCATGGAGTACTTTTTTGACATTTGTTTCGTTATTAACAAACGACAAAGCCTGCTCCTCCGTAATACCGTTTTGCAAAAATACTTCCTGAATCGAATTTTCTTCTAAATTGATTGGAACAAATATTGCTTTTTTATTACCCTCTTCATCCTCCCCAAAGACAGTAACATACGGTTTATTGCCATTATAAACATAGGAATCAGTAATTTCTGCAATCGAATTAGTGGATAATGCTAATTCTTCTGCTTGTTTTTCTATATCATTTACTGGCGCCATGGCTTGTGAAATAACTAGAATTGAAATAACAAGCGACATTGATAAAATAAAGATGGCAATAAATATTATCCAATTCTTTATTTTATTTTTTTCTTTTTTTTCCATCTATGTCATCCTGCTTTCTTTCCTCATCTTAGCTATTATACCAATGTTCAAGCTCTAAAACCATATCTTGTAATGGTAGTTTTTGTACTGAAATTGGCGGTAATGCTTCAATAAATTCTTTTCCATAAGATTTCGTATCAATACGTCTATCTAAAACTATAAATACACCTTTATCTGAAGATGTTCGAATAAGTCTTCCAAACCCTTGTTTAAAACGAATGATCGCTTCTGGTAATGATAATTCTTTAAAAGGATTTCGACCTTGCTTTTGCAAAGTTAAGGATTTTGCTTTAAAAGTAGGTTCTTCTGGGGCAGTAAAAGGCAAACGTACAACAATTACTGCCGACAATCCTTCACCTGGTACATCTACCCCTTCCCAAAAGCTGTTTGTTCCAAATAACACAGAATGATTAAACTTTTGGAAGGATTTTAGCAGCCTCATCCTACTACCAGGTGTTACACCTTGAGCAAATAACATATAGTCCTGAAGTAGCTCGCTTTCCTGAATAAGATCGACGGTTTTTCTTAGCATATCCTGTGATGTGAAAAGTACAAAGCAACGTCCTTGTGTCGTTCTTACAATTCGAGTAATTGCTTGAGCAACCGATTCAATATATTCATTTTGCGAGACTGCCTGTATTTCTGGAATATCATTCACGATAAATGCCTTTGCACCGCTGTAATATTCACTATTTGCATGCAAAGAATAAATAGGCACTTGTGAATTGATCCCTAATTGTTCAGCAATAAATCGTTTATTATTTGGTACAGTCATCGTTCCAGACGTCCAAATGACCGAACTAGTTTTACGAATCGATTCAAACAACCGATATACCGTTTCTTGTACGTCAATTGGTTTCTTCATAATTCGAATACTCCCTGGGATATTCCTTATATCCATTTCTACCCATGTTGAACAACGATTACTTTCTAATAAAAATATGTCATCCCATTCCGACACTTTAATTTTGAATTCACGAATCCAATACTTCCATTGCTCTAAAATAGAAACGTGATCTTTTGTTATTTGTTCCACTTGTTTTTCAAATTTCTTCGTTATTTGCTCTGCATGATCAATCCAAGCTTGAATGGCATTTGATACCTCTTTCCAATCAACCGCATCCAGTTCTAACTCATTTAAAAAATGAACAAGCTTTGTTTCATACTTATTAGGAGCAAATGTACTCTTCATTTTTTTAGCAATATAATTCATCTTTTCATCAAATAATCTGGTAATTTGCTCAAACTTTTTATCGAGTTGATAAAAGAATTGCATCGGAATGATTTTGTATTTTTGAGCAAGCTTTTTTATAGAAAATAACAGTTGTTCATCTGTAGATGTACCTACCTGACCAAAGGCATATTTCCAATTTGTATAAGTTAAAATGGATTCTTCTCTGACACTTGCAGCTTGCACGAATTGATGAGCCTCATCAATAATAAAACCGCCGATATTATGGAATATTGGCTCCCTACGATTTAAATCTGCAATTAACATGGTGTGATTTGTGATGATTAAATCTGATTTTTCACTATCTTTTATTGCCTGTTCATAAAAATCAAAGTGTGATTTCTTTTTGTTCGTTTCATTTGGGATTTTTCTTATTTTCTCTAAAAATAACTGACCTCCTCCCGAAACATTCAACTCACCCATATCACCTGTCTCTGTTTTCGTAAGCCAAACTAGTACTTGTAAGAATGTTAATACTTCATCATAGGATAAATCTTTTAGTCGCATCATTTGCTCAAAACGTTCAAGGTCAATATAGTTTTGCATCCCTTTTAAAAGTACTACATTGATTGGATTTCCAAGCATGTTCTCTAATTTTGGAATTTCACTATATAAAAGCTGTTCTAGTAAATGGGATGTATAGGTACTAATACAAACTTTGCTATTGCTTTTTTTTGCAAATAGTATAGATGGCAATAAATAACCTAATGTCTTACCTATTCCCGTAGATGCCTCAATGACTACTTCGGTTTTCTCGTTGAAGCTATTCCATATAATGTCCATCATTTCATATTGCTGCGGTCGTTCTTCAAAATTTTTCGTCGCTTTTTTTAAGAAGTTTGATTTTTCATCTTTTAATACAGGATACTCTTGAACATTTTCTATACTTATTGCATGCTTCTCTTTTCTTTTTTTAAGGGCTAGTTGATTATAAAAGAAAATATTTGAATGATCCTGGATCTTATTTCGTTTTAGCTGTAACGCATCAAAAAAGAGCTGGGAAATATTCGATCTAAGTCGAAATGAAAATTTATGAAGCTGTTCTAATGTTGTAAGAGGTAACGCTAACAACTCCTCCCAACACTTTTTCAGCAGTAATGCACATGCCAAAGCATCATCATCTGCTCTATGCGCTTGATTTAAAGGAATATTTAAATCAAGTGCTAAATCCCCTAACTTATAGCTAAAGGACATTGGGTATAAAATTTTTACGAGTTCCACAGTATCGATTTTTTTCCCTCTCCATTGAGGAAGACCTGCACGTACAAATTCAGCCTGTAAAAATGATAAATCGAAATCTACATTATGGGCTACAAAAATTGCATCGTTCATTAGTTCATATATAGTATCTGCATGGGCTTCAAAAGGCAATGCATCTTGCACATCAGCATCAGTAATATTTGTTAAATCTTGTATATGAAGCGGAATGGATTTACCTGGATGTATGAAGGTTGTAAAAGTCTTTTCAATCACCCAATCTTTCATAATGACAAGTGCGATTTGAATCATCCGATCTCCACTTGCAGGTGAATGTCCAGTCGTTTCCAAATCTGCAATGACATACTTTTGACTTTCCATTTCAACTTCAACTCTCATTTCCCTAAAAATAAATAAATCAATGAACACTTGTATTCAAGTCATAGGAGTCCATTAATTTGTAGATAAAGGAATTTTAACATATACACTTGCTTTGGTCATGTTTTTCAAATAGGAACATGAGCGTATTCAATATTATGTTGTTTAAATTTGTAAGAAAAGTATTGGATTGTTCGATTGAATGGAATATTAAATGAGCGAAAAATTTCTCACATTAATCCATAAAACAGAAAAAGAGTATGCTTTGGATATCAACACACTCTTTTTGTTAAACTTCTTATTGAATTTCGACTTTATTTATACAACACTTTCATTATGTTTTAACTTCAGCTAAGCACTAATTTATTATTATCATCTAAACTTTAATGTTACTACCACTTAATGGTGTTCGCTTATGAAGTTATCCCCATATCTCTTTCGAAATATCTACAATATACTTCAGTTTCGCCCATTGCTCATCCTCCGTTAAAATATTTCCGTGATGAGTAGAAGCAAATCCACATTGCGGACTGATACATAATTGCTCTAAGGGCACATATTTAGTTGCCTCTTCTATACGTGCTTTAATATTTTCTTTATCTTCTAGCTCCCCATGTTTTGAAGTGAATACCCCTAGCACCACTTGTGGTCCACCATTTGGTATATATTCCAATGGTCCGAAATCTCCAGAACGATCATCATCATATTCCAAGAAAAATCCGTTTACTTTTTCTTTAGCAAACAATGTTGGCGCAATTTTCGCATAACTTCCTTCAAAGGCCCATTTTGAACGGTAATTTCCGCGGCAAAGGTGAGTGGTTACAATTAGATCTTCCGGTTTTTCTTCTAGTACTCCATTTACTACACGCAGTGCTAAGTCTATCAACTCTTCACGAGAATAGCCACTATCATTAAATGGAATATCCGGAGCATTCAGACCCGCAATATATACATCGTCTAATTGTAAGTAGCGGCAACCTGCATCATAAAAGGCCTTGATAGCATCGCGATATGTTTGGATAATATCTTTTGTATATTCTTCAATATCTGGGTAAATTTCTAGATTACGAATACCCGCGTTAAATAATTGGTTAGGACTTGGGATTGTTTGTTTTGCAACAGCACGGTCCCCGACAATTTCTTTAAATTCGAGAAAATCTTTAATATGCGGGTGATCTGGGTTGAATGAGATTTTCCCCACAACACGCACATCGTATCTTTCTGTTTCTTCCCCTTTAAACGCGAAACCATGATTTGGAACGTATCCTTCTACTCCATTTAAATGCTCGAGAAAATCTGTATGCCAAAATCTTCTACGAAATTCTCCATCTGTAACAGCTTGAAGCCCAACTTCAATTTGTTTATTAACAATTTTTTTAATCTCTTCTGTTTCAATTGCATGTAATTCTTGTTTAGTTATATTGCCTTCTTGAAAATCCTTTCTTGCCTTATGAATTCTCTCTGGTCGTAATAAACTTCCTACGTGATCCGCTCTAAATGGAGCTTTTATAAGTGTTTTTGTCATCAATTATTTCCCTCTTTCCTTTTTAGAACCTTCTTCTTTAATGTAAGGTTAGTGTATCATAGGAAAATCATTATAACGTAACACATAAAAACTATTCCTCGCTATAGCTTTTAACTATAACTATAGTGAATTCTTTAATGATTGCCCATTAATTTGAAAGAGCGAGGTGTTGAAAATAGAATTGTTATAATCTACACGAAGAACTTATGTAATATTTTAGTAACCTTAGAATCCACTAAAATAATTTCATTATTTCATAGCCCCAACACATAAAAAAAATCACCTCATAAAAACTTGAGGTGATTTAAAATATTCTTTTTATATAAAAATATGTAATACATCATTAGTTACCAACTTTAATGTAGTTGGACATTCTTTCAATGAAAATGTATGCCTCTTCCTCATGCATTAACATCATTTTATGCAAATAAAAAGAGCAGGGGCTCATCAATCCCTGCTCACTAACTGCATTCCGACAATCCGAGTCGTTTATGAATGCAATGTTGTAAAGTATAATCTTTACTAGGTTTGGCACCTAAATTCTATTTTATTACTAAATCTTCATTGATGCAATAGATTTTTAATGGAAATATTATAAAATCGTTGCTTCTGGTTCGTAGCTAATCATTTCTTTAATGGAATTGTTTTCTCCCATAATTGCAACTGTTGGTTTATGATTTGCAGCCTCGAGTGCTTCTACATATACGTAGGAAATGATAATGACAATATCCCCTTTTTGTACTAAACGAGCAGCAGCTCCGTTTACACAAATTACGCCACTTCCACGTTCACCTGCGATAATATATGTTTCAAAGCGAGCACCGTTATTGTTGTTTACAATATGAACTTTTTCGTTAGGTAGCATTCCTACAGCATCTAAAATATCTTGATCGATTGTGATCGAACCAACATAATTTAAATCCGCTTGAGTTACTTGTGCACGATGTATTTTACTATTCATCATCATTCTAAACATACTTTCGTTACCCCTTTATATTAAAAATTAAGTTATCAATTAGTCTAGTTTTTCCAATATAAACGGCTGTCGCTAATAAGAATTGCGTCGTCTCCTCTGTAACCACTTTCAAATCAGGGTAGGACAGCAATTGTAAATAATCAATTTTACCTGATGTTTTATTTTCAATATGTTTTATCGCTAAACGAACCGCTCTCTCAACATCTTGACTAGCTAAAAATTCTTCTTTTGCTATTTGAAGTGCTTCGTATATTGCAGGTGCTTCTATACGTTCTTCTTCTGTTAAATAAACATTACGAGAAGACTTTGCTAGACCATCTACTTCACGAACGATTGGAACTGTACATATTTCAAGTGGAAAATTATAATCCCGTACCATCGTTTGAATGATTGCTACTTGTTGCGCATCCTTTTGACCAAAATAAGCGCGAGTCGGTTCAGCAAGATGGAATAATTTCGAAACAACCTGCAAAACGCCATCAAAATGTCCAGGTCTTGATGCACCACATAAGATTTCTGATTGTCTTCCAGCACAAATTCTTATACCACCGTCTGTTGGATACATTTCTTCAACAGTTGGTGCAAAAATGACATCTACACTTACTGTTTCAGCAAGTTTCACATCACGTTCTAAATCCCTTGGATATGACTCAAAGTCCTCATTTGGACCAAATTGCGTTGGATTGACGAATATACTCATAATAACAAAATCATTTTCTTGTCGTGCTGTATTTGCTAATGTTAAATGCCCGTCATGTAAAAAGCCCATTGTAGGTACTAAACCTATTGTTTTCCCTTGTGCTTTTACTTCGTTAACGAATGCTTTTAACTCTGCAATCGTTTTGACTACGTTCATTATTTTACGCCTCCATAAATTTGCGATAACTCTTCATCCTTCATCGTAAAGCTATGAGCTATTGTTGGAAACGAACCATCGCGAACAGCATCAGTGTATCCTTTAACACCGCGCAAAATCTCTTCACCAACAAATGCAAAGCTTTGTGCGAACTTCGGTATATGGTGACTTCCATACTTCAATAAATCATGGAAAACGAGCACCTGACCATCCGCCTCTGGACCTGCACCAATACCGATTGTTGGAATGATACATTCTTCTGTAACAGCTTTAGTTAATTGATGAGGGATACATTCTAAAACAATCCCGCAAGCTCCTGCTTCTTCACAACGCTTTGCATCCTCAATTAATTTTCTAGCTTGTTCAGCCGTTTTCCCTTGAACTTTATAACCACCAAATACGCCAACTGACTGTGGTGTTAAACCTAAATGCGAAACGACTGGGATTCCTGCATTCGTTAATTTTTTAATAACCTCAAGGACTTCACCAGCACCTTCAAGCTTTAATGCATCTGCTCCCGTTTCTTGCATCATTCGTACTGCTGTTTTCAATGTGTCATTAAGGTCTCCATGATAGGAGCCAAATGGCATATCCACAACGACAAAAGTATCCTTCGCACCTCGACGAACAGCTTTTGCATGGTGAATCATATCTTCTACCGTCACTGGTACTGTTGAATCATAGCCAAGGACAACCATACCTAATGAATCCCCAACTAAAATCATATCGACCTTTGCTTCTTCTGCAAATTTTGCAGCTGGAAAATCATAAGCCGTAATCATGACAATTTTCTCACCATTTGCTTTCATTTTTAAAAAATCACTCGTCGTTTTCATTTTTCCTCTCCTTTTCAATTTAAGAAGAAAACAAAAAATACCCTTCTGTCATAAATTTGGACAGAAGGGTAGCGTCATTTAAAAATGATTCATTAACGCGAACGTTTTCTTCCGTCCTTGTCTTAAAAGATCAAGGCAGACTGTTTTTTAGTAGTAAACAAATTATAGGTACAGTTCAAAAAGATACTGTCCATACGGCTACTATAACAGCTTTTTAAGAAAACGTACAGTCATGAAATTGATTCATATTGTCATGTATTAGCTTAACTCAATATCTGCAGAATAAACTCTTTTTATCTCACCATTGTCTAACTGAATTTCTAAAATACCATCTTCTGTAATCCCGATGGCTAAACCTTCAATGACTTCTCGCAATGTCGTTGCTCTAATTCTCTTACCAATTGTTCCAGATGCTTCTTCCCATAAAATTTTAATTGGGCTAAAACCATGCTGTACGTATAAATCTGTATATTTCTCTAAATAGTTTAATATAGTTGCTATTAATATCGCTCTATCTAGTGATTCATTTTCTTCTATCGAAAGAGATGTGGCAGTGTTTTGAAGTTCCTCAGGGAAATCAGAAGACTGTTGATTTACATTTATGCCTATACCGATAAGTAATGCTTGCACTTGATCGATTTCAGCAATCATTTCCGTTAAAATCCCAGTACATTTTTTACCGTTAATTAAAATGTCATTCGGCCATTTAATTTCCGGATGAATATGTTTGTATAAAGATTTAATAGCATTTACGACAGCAACAGCAACTACAAGTGTAAATTGTGGTGCTTGATGCGGTAAAACATTCGGCCGAATAATGACCGTCATCCAAATTCCTTTTCCTTTTGTGGACTCCCAATGTCGTGCCATTCGGCCTTTTCCTTTAGACTGGCTTTCTGCAATAATAACAGTACCATCAACCGCTTCATTACGAGCCAATTCGTGGCCGATTGTTTGAGTTGAAGTACAGTCTTCAAAGTAGTGGATTGACTGGCCTAAGCGATTCGTAGCTAGATAATTTGAAATACGCGCAGGATCCACCCGATCTGGTGTTGCTACGAGTACATACCCCTTTTTCTTTATTGTGTCGAAGGTATATCCCTCATCTTGAAGTGTTTGCATATGCTTCCAAATGGCAGTTCGTGATATACCAAATTCTTCTCCGAGTTGTTGACCAGATAATGGTTCGCCATTTGCTGAAAGAAATCGTTTCAGTATTTCATCCTTCAATGTTAAATTCATTTAAAAACCATTCCTTCAAATGTTGTTCGTCGTTTTTTACATGACCTTTTAGTACAGCAACTAGTGCAGCATCTAATGCAACTTTCATCCATGGACCGCCTTTTTTTGACGCCCACTCTTTAAAATGAGTCCCATTCACAGCTAATTGGTTTAATGATTGAATTGGTAAACTTGATTTCACGAGTGCAATATGCTCTTTTCTGAAAGGTACTTTCTTTTGTTGCCATATTGCAAAATCGTAGGCTACCTCTAATGTAGATAAATCATATTGGAAATAATCTAGCTCATTCCAATGGTTAAGTAATGCTTGATAGCAATTTAGAACAGTACGAATAAAGTTCTTCTCTCTGTTGGAAAGCTTATAAAAATCAATGATTTCATTTAAATTTGTTCTATTAAGTAAACAAAGATATGCCCAACCTACTTCAGAACGATTGGAATTGAAATACTTCCAATCTTCTAAGTTTTTTCGAAAATTCCCTTTAAGATATTTGGCTAAATTACTATCAACCAATGCGTTCACACCAGCATAAACATTCTGGGTCATCCACATTTTTGATAGCTCCATATGGATTCGCTCTTTTGCAATAAACTCAATTAATTCACTGTCCTGTTGAATGGCTTTTAATGTATTTTTCTCTAATGAAAAACCAAGTTGTGCACTAAAGCGTACAGCTCTCAACATTCGGAGGGCATCTTCTCTAAATCTTGAATTCGGGTCCCCAACTGCACGAATAATTTGATGTTCGATGTCGTCTTTTCCACCATATATATCAATTAGTTCACCATTTTTGGTCATAGCCATTGCATTAATCGTAAAATCACGACGTTGTAAATCTTTTTCTAAACTCTTTACAAATGTAACTTCTTCAGGTCTACGAAAATCAATATAAATCCCCTCTGTACGATAAGTTGTTACTTCAATAGGTTGCCCTTCATCCAGCACTAGTACTGTACCGTGAGCAATCCCTATATCTACAGTGGATGAAAATATTTTTTTAATTTCATTCGGCATAGCACTGGTCGCTACGTCAACATCATGTACCTGTTGCTTTAGTAAAAAATCACGAACCGCGCCACCAACTACTACTGCTTCAAAACCCGCTTTTTCAATTTTTTCAATTACGCGAATTGCAGCTTGCCAGTCTTTGTTTTCAATCATACTCTTAGTACCGCCAAACGTTCATATAACTGTTCATAATGATCAATAATAAGCTTTGAATTAAATTTTGTTTGAGAGGCAGAAATTGCAGCTCTTCTGAAATCATTTAATTTTTCTTCGTCTGATAAAAGTTCTAGCGCATAATCTGCTGCTTGCTCAACGCCACCTAAAGGAACTATATAACCATTTACTCCATGTTCAATCACTTCAGGTATACCTCCTACAGCAGTTCCTATACCAGGTACTCCACATGCCATTCCCTCTAATAAAACTAAACCAAAGGATTCTTTTTCTGATAGTAATAACATTAAGTCACTAATCGAAAAAAGCTCTTCTACATTTTCTTGTTTTCCTAAAAATAGAATGTCCTGTTTATAAGGAGAGTTTTTTACTAAATCCATTACACGGTGCTTTTCAGGACCATCACCAACGAGTAGTAATTTAGAAGGCATTTGCTCCCTGATTTTCAGGAATGTTTGAATAATATCAGGTAGGTTTTTAATTTTTCTGAAGTTTGATACATGAATGATCACACGTTCATTTTCTTTTATACCAAATTGCTCTTTTAAATTTCCTGCATCGATCGGTCTAAACACCGAATCATCTACAAAATTGTAAATCGTCTCAATTTCTTTTGTCGTATCAATTAGCTCGTAAGTTTGTTCTTTTAAAGAATTTGAAACTGCTGTCACAATATCTGATTTTTCAATGCCGTATTTTATTGCATGCGCAAGAGTCGAATCTTGCCCTAATACAGATATATCAGTCCCATGTAAAGTAGTGATTATGCCAATGTTTTCACCACAAATTTCACGGGCTAAAACCGCACATACCGCATGTGGGATTGCATAGTGCACATGTATACAATCTAATTTTTCACTTTTTATAACATCCGCCATTTTACTTGCTAAAGCAATATCATATGGTGGATATTGAAATACTGAATAATTATTGACTTCTACTTCATGGAAAAATACGTTCGGATATATTTTCTTCAATCGAAAAGGTACACTGGATGTTATAAAATGTATTTCGTGTCCGCGCTCTGCAAGCATTTTCCCTAGTTCTGTTGCAATCACACCTGACCCACCAACAGTTGGATAACATGTAATACCAATTTTTAATTTTTTCATCCGACGTTTCATCCTCTCTTTTTTACTAATTTCATTTAAATGACTGAGTTATTTATAGATATATAAAATAAACAACATTGTCAATCAATTACACTTAGTACAATATTGTTACTGATATGTTTAGTAACTCTAACGTAATACCAATACAAATCGGTAACATCCGCAAGAAGATTTGACACTATTCAGTACCTAATGATTGTTCATAAATGTTCACTTTCTTCTTTCTTGAATTAATCGCCAGTCTACAAAACCTTCTTGTAGCCCCTTTAATAAAATTTCAGCAGTCCCCATATTCGTTGCAAGGGGAATATGGTATACATCACATAACCGTACAAGCGCAGTTACATCTGGTTCATGAGGCTGTGCTGTTAATGGATCACGGAAGAATACAACCATATCCATGTCGTTATTTGCAATCATAGAACCAATTTGTTGATCTCCTCCAAGGGGACCTGAACGAAATCTCGTAAGTTTTAATCCAACCTCATCCTGAATTCTCTGTCCAGTTGTTCCTGTAGCATAAAGCTCATGTTGTTGTAATATTTCTTTATATGCGATTGCAAATTCAACAAGACTATCTTTTTTATGATCATGTGCAATTAAGGCTATTTTCATTTTCTTCATCCCATTCTTTTTCACGTATTGTCAAAAATAATTTATATAAATCGCTAATAAATGTT
>NZ_JPVQ01000002.1 GCF_000772965.1 Ureibacillus massiliensis 4400831 = CIP 108448 = CCUG 49529
CTATTCTTTCTTGTGTCTACTTGTTCGAAGTTTACTTTTGTCCCAGCCTCTTTTATATTATGATAATTTATAGAATTGCAGCAATTTATTCTAAACTACTTCACATTCTGCCCAATGAGCGCAATGGCTGGCTGGGTACTTAATGTTTCATCTAATAGCTGATTGACATTAATTAATGAGACTTGTTCAATTTCAGCAATGATTTCATCCATTGAAATATGCTTCCCATGGATTAATTCATTTCGACCATTGTGACTCATTCGGGAATTTGTTCCTTCTAAGCTTAATACAAAGCTCCCCTTTAGCTGTCCCTTTGCATTGAAAACTTCCGTTTCCGTTACGCCTTCTCGTCTAATATTCATTAATGTTTCATCAATCGATTGCTGCAGAAGCGGGTATTGCTGATTGTTCGTACTACCGTATATTGTAAGGGAACCGACATCCATGTAGCTCGAATGATAAGAAAAGATTGTATAAGCTAATCCTTTATCTTCACGAATTTCTTGGAATAAGCGGGAAGACATATTGCCACCTAAAATGTTATTCATCACAATAAAGTTGAAATAATCCTCATCCTTCACCCCAACTCCTGGATAGGCAATCGCGATATGAGACTGTTCCACATCACGATTTTTCACAAAACGACCTGAATGAAATATTGGATAGGTTAAAGTTTGCTCAACCGCTTCAGGTGAGCGCTCAAAGTGACTAAACAGTTTCTCAATATGTAACAATAAATCAGTCGTAATATTTCCTGCAACAGAAATGACAATATTTTCTGGGTAATAATGCTTAGTCATATAATTTCGAATTGTATCCGCTGTGAAGGCTTCAAGTGTTTTACTACTACCTAATATAGGTAATCCTAGTGCATCCTTTGGGTACATGACTTGCCATAATTGCTCATGGACATCATCATCAGGGGCATCTTCGCTCATTAAAATTTCTTCTAATACAACTTGTCTCTCTTTTTCTAATTCAATAGGATCAAAAATAGAGTTAAAAAACATGTCTGCTAATATAGAGACAGCCATTTCTCCATGATGATATAACACTTTTGCGTAATAGCACGTGTTTTCTTTTGTTGTAAAGGCATTGATTTCTCCACCGATACGATCGAATTCCTCAGCAATTACTCTTGCCGTTCTTGTTTTCGTTCCTTTAAATAACATATGCTCAATGAAATGTGTAATCCCGTTTTCTTCTCGTTCTTCAAATCGAGATCCAGCACCAACCCAAATACCAACTGAAACAGATCTAACATGCGGTATTGCTTCTGACACGATCCGAACACCATTTTGACATGTATATACCGATACCATTTGCTTTTATCTCCTACTCCAAAAAATCTAACATTAAATAATCATAAGATAAACTGCCAAATCATTCAACTGAATGGAATTATACGCATTCTTCTAGAAACTTCAAAGATATTTCTAAATGACTATTTTAGTATATCCGCAAAATAATTGTACGAAAATTGTCTAGCACACCCTAAAATCCATTTTTCCCTTCCAAGTACAATCCAATTCCCTTCAATATCTATTTATAAATACTATTTTCAAATTTCTTAAGAATTTCTTCAGAATTATCCTTCAAATTTCTTCATTTTCATTGTCTATACTAATAATCAATCAACAACAAAGGAATGAGGACATGATGATACAAGTTCAATCACTAAATCACACATTTAAAATCGGAAAAAAAGGAAAGGAGAAAAAAATCGAAGTACTAAAGGATATAGATTTTGAAATTCAACAAGGGGAAATCGTCTCTATTGTAGGAAAAAGCGGTTCTGGTAAATCTACATTGTTGCAAGTTATTGCTGGATTTATGAAGCCTGATTCAGGTTCCATTAAAGTAAATAATACCGAAATTGCACAATTCAACGAAAAGCAAAGTGCTGCTTTCAGGTTGAGTCATTTCGGCTTTATCTTCCAAAACTTTCAGCTACTCCCGAACCAAAACGTATTTGAAAATGTTGAACTACCGCTAAAAATTAAAGGAGTACAAGCACCTATTCGTAAAATAATGGCTGATAAAATTTTATCTAAAGTAGGATTATTAGAATTTGCAGATCATTATCCTAATGAACTGTCAGGTGGACAGCAGCAACGTGTTTCGATTGCAAGAGCGATGATTACAAATCCGCCTATTATTTTAGCGGATGAGCCGACAGGTAGTCTTGACTCCCAAACTGAAAAAGAAATACTTGAACTAATATTAAAATTAAATCAAACAGAAAATATCACATTTATGATCATTACCCATGATGAGGAAGTGGCACAAATTGCACACAGAAAACTTCGTATGCATGATGGCCAATTGTTAGGAGAGAAAAACTATGTTATTTAAAGATCAACTTTCATTCGTATTTCAACATATGAGAAAAAATAAACTTCGAGTGACGATGACGATTCTTGCTGCTATGATGGGGTGTGCATTTCTTATCGTACTTGCGTCAGTAGGCTTTGGTATTCAAGAGACAGTAAAAGGAGAAATTTTAAATCAGGAGTCTATAACGGAAATTTCTCTTTGGGGTGAAGAACCATTAACTAGTGAAGATGAAGAATTTATACAAAATATCGATCATGTAAATGTTGTATTAAACCGACAAGAAATCAGTGGTTCGATTCGTACTACATTTGAAGATCGTGAAGCAGAATCTATTGGAACGATTGTAAATATGGAAGCACAATCAAAGCTACCAACGAATTTAATTGAAGGTCGTCTTCCAGAAAACGCAAATGAAATCGTTGTTGGATACCATTATGCACAAAAATTATTGAACGAATCAGATAGAAAAATAATAGAACAAAAATCAAAAGAAGCGACAGAAGAAGGATCTTGGTATGACGGATCTGAAGAAGGCTATAAAGGAGAAATTTTAAATAAAACGGTTCAGCTCCAATTTTTTGATGAAGAGACATTTGAATATTTAGAGCCTAATAGCTATACGATTGTCGGCATTTTAAAAGCACCAGATTATGATTTCCAAATTGATAATAGTATTCTTTTTAGTGATGACTTATTGGATGAGCAACCTGATTTAATCGCCTATCCTTCAACAACGATCTATGTTGATTCACTTGAAAATGTAATGCCCGTGTTAGATATATTGAAAGAAAACAATTATCCCGTTTATTCGCCAATTGAACAAGTTAAAGAAATTGATTTATTTTTCCTCATCTTTAAAATCGGACTTATTTTTATAGGGACAATTTCAATTTTGATTGCTTCAATCGGGATTTTTAATACTATGACTATGGCGGTAACCGAACGAACACGTGAGATCGGTGTACTTAAAGCGATCGGTGCTTCCCCATCGATCATTCAACGTCTCTTTTTGATGGAAAGCGCGATGATTGGGATTATAGGTACTTTCCTTGCAGTAGTTTTATCTTATGGGATTAGTTTTATAATTAATGCAATTTTACCTTATATCGTTTCGTTCGCTTTATCTGATGAAGATTTACTAGCAAATGATATAACATTTTCGTCAATTCCAATTGGACTTGTCGTTACAGCGGCCTGCATTAGTATATTCGTGGCGATTTTATCAGGCTTTAGACCTGCTAGAAAAGCAACTAGAATTGAAGTTATTCAGGCACTACGTCAGGAACTTTAAAATTAGACTGGTCTACCAACCAAAAAATGGGGATGAAGAGTACCTCTTCATCTCTTTTTTCATGCTCTAAACTAAAAATGAATTAATTATGTTTACCCTTCAACATAGATGACAAGTTATTAAGAAAAATAAAAAACAGAAAACGAAATATTTCATTTCCTGCTTGCGTTTTTCTTCATTTTTTTCATGAATGCCTGGCACCTGTAAAAAACTCTACACAGTGCCTAGTAGCATTATTCATAAACTATTGCTGTGCTTGTTCAGCACGTTCTTTTTCTTCTTTTATTACAACTTTGCGTGAAAGGTTAACACGACCTTGGTTGTCAATTTCGATACATTTCACTAATAGTTGATCCCCAAGCTTTAATACATCTTCTACTTTATTCGTACGTTCTTCTTGGATTTCAGAAATGTGTAACAATCCATCTTTTCCAGGGAAGATTTCACAGAAAGCACCGAATTTTTCGATACGTCTTACAGTTGCCATGTAGTACTCGCCAACTTTTGCTTCACGAACGATTGATTCGATAATTTCTTTTGCACGTTTGTTCATTTCTTCATTAGGTGATGAAATGTAAATTGTACCGTCTTGTTCTGTATCAATTTTTACGCCCGTTTCATCGATGATTTTGTTGATTGTTTTACCACCAGAACCAATTACATCACGAATTTTATCTGGATTAATACGAATCACTTCAATTTTCGGTGCGTATGTTGATAAATGTTTACGAGGCTCTGCAAGGGTTGCAAGCATTGATTCTAAAATAATCATACGACCAGCTTTCGCTTGTTGTAATGCCTCTTCTAAAATATTACGTGATAAACCATCAATTTTTATATCCATTTGAAGTGCAGTAACCCCTTTTGCTGTACCTGCCACTTTAAAGTCCATATCTCCAAGGTGGTCTTCCATACCTTGAATATCCGTTAAAATTGAATAATGTTCACCTTTTTTCACAAGACCCATTGCAATACCTGCAACCGGTGCCTTAATAGGAACACCTGCGTCCATCATTGCAAGTGTAGAAGCACAGATAGATGCTTGAGAAGTTGAACCATTTGATTCTAAAACCTCAGATACACAACGGATTGCATATGGGAAGTCTTTTTCATCTGGAATGACTGCAAGTAACGCACGTTCACCTAAAGCACCATGACCAATCTCACGACGACCAGGACCGCGCATTGGACCAGTTTCCCCTACTGAGAATTGAGGGAAGTTATAGTGGTGCATGAAGCGTTTAGATTCCTCTAAACCAAGACCATCAATAATTTGTACATCTCCTAATGGTCCTAAAGTACAAATTGACAAAGCTTGAGTTTGTCCACGAGTAAATAACCCTGAACCGTGAGCACGTTGTAATAAACCTACTTCAGAAGATAAAGGTCGGATTTCATCCACTTTACGTCCATCAGGGCGAACCTTCTCTTCAGTGATTAAACGGCGCACTTCTTCCTTCACCATTTTATCTAATATTGTTTTAACTTGTTTTAACGTCTCTTCATCTGCTTCTTGTTCTTCGTAGCTTGCAATTACACGCTCTTTTACAGCAGAGATTGCATCTTCACGCGCATGCTTTTCAACAGTTTGAATAGCTGCGTTCATATCTTCTTCGCAAGCTGCTTTAATTTGAGCTTCGATTTCTTTATCGACTTCAAATAATGTTACTGCGATTTTTTCTTTTCCTACTTCAGCAACGATTTGTTCTTGGAAGGCAATTAATTTTTTAATTTCTTCATGACCGAACATGATTGCCTCTAACATAATTTCTTCAGGTACTTCTAAAGCCCCTGCTTCTACCATGTTGATAGCATCCTTGTTACCCGCTACTGATAAGTGAACAGTACTTCTTTCAACTTGTTCGACAGTTGGATTAATGATAAACTCTCCATCTACATATCCAACATGTACACCCGCGATTGGTCCGTTAAATGGAATATCTGAAATCGATAATGCTAAAGATGAACCAATCATTGCTGCCATATCAGTAGGACCGTTTGGATCAGATGACATTACCATTGAAATAACTTGTACTTCGTTACGGAAGCCATCTGGGAACATTGGTCGGATTGGACGGTCAATTAAACGTGACACTAAGATAGCGTGTTCTGAAGGTCTACCTTCACGTTTGATGAAACCACCAGGAATTTTACCTGCTGCGTATAAACGTTCTTCATAGTTAACTGTTAATGGGAAGAAGTCTAATGCTTTTGGTTGTTTAGACATTGTAGCTGTTGCAAGAACAGCAGACTCACCGTATCGAACTAAAGCTGCACCATTTGCTTGTTTTGCAAGTTGGCCAACTTCAATTACTAATGGACGGCCAGCCCATTCATAAGTATAAACTTTTTTTTCGGTCATTGAGTGAACCCCTTTCTAATAAAACACGACGTAACAATTTATATACCACACCATAGTAAGTGTATCAAAAAAGTTTTTCCTATGCTAAATATTTTCAATAAAAAACTGTTTTTTCCGTTAAATTTTAGTATTTATTATTATAAAGCTTTATTTATAAATATAGTTTATACAAAATTTTAAAAATTCCATTAAAAATTATCTTTATTTTTAATTTTTTAAAATATCGTTTACATAAATAAAAAGCGGGAAAATTCCCGCTTTTCATATACCACTTAGACGTTTACTTTGCAGGATTGTCTAATCTCGCCAATCGCAAAAATATTGTTCATAACAATTTTCGATTGAACAAATTTAAAACCTAATAAGCAAATGAAAACGTCTTAAGCTTTATTATCGACGTAAACCTAATTTTTGGATTAACTCACGGTAACGTTGAACGTCAGTATCACGTAAGTATCTTAATAAGTGACGACGACGACCTACTTTTTTAAGAAGACCACGTTCAGAGTGGAAATCTTTTTTGTGTGTACGTAAGTGTTCGTTAAGTGCATTGATTTCTTCAGTTAAAACTGCGATTTGCACTTCTGGAGAACCAGTATCTCCCTCGTGAGTACGGTACTCAGCGATAATTTCATTTTTGCGTTCTTTTGTAATTGCCATAATAAATGGACCTCCTAAAATAATTTTTTTAACACCACCAGCACAGCAGTCGTTGGAGAATCGTAAAGCCGAGCTGAGGCTAGCGCACTAAGTGCACTTATGAATAGTAACATACTTTGAAATCTCAAGCAACATATTCAATTTAAAGAGCCTTGTTAAAGATTTTGAAAGTAACGAATCGCCTCTTGTTTATCTTTTTCAATTTGAGCCTTTAATGAATCGATTCCATCAAATTTTTTCTCATTTCGAATTCTTTTATACCAACCAACGACAACTTCTTCACCATAAATATTTTTATCAAAATCTAATATATGAACTTCGATCGATAATTGTTTATCCTCTGGGTTTTTAAAGGTTGGTTTATACCCAACATTACACACGCCGTCATGCCATCTATTTTGCACTAATATTCTCACGGCATATACACCAACTGCTGGGATAAAGCTCCCCTCTGCAGATTGAATGTTTGCTGTTGGGAATCCGATTGTACGGCCACGCTTATCTCCATGTATAACAAGCCCAGGTACTTCGAATGGGCGGCCTAATAATTTATGAACCTCTTCCATTTCCCCAATTTGTAAGCTTTTACGTATTCTTGTGGAGCTTATTTTTTCTGCATCATCTGTTAACTTATTAATTACTGATACTCCATAATCTCCATTGCTTAAAGATTCCATCGTCTCCATATTGCCTTTTCCGAAAGAACCAAAAGTAAAATCAAAACCTGCCGTTACATGAACAACATTTAAATCACGAATAAAATAATTAATAAAATCTTCTGGTGATAGTTTTGCAAAGTCTGACGTGAACTGTACAACAAATACAGTATCAACACCAATTTCTTTCAAAATATTAATCTTTTGTTGAAGGGGCGTTATGTAAAACACCTTCTCCTTACGTCCACCTAAAACGATGGATGGATGAGGATCAAAGGTCATAACAGCACTTTTCGCATTTAACTCTTTTGATTTGTCTATCGCATTTTTAATAACGGCTTGATGCCCTCTATGTACACCGTCAAAAAATCCTAGTGCCAATGAGTAGGAAGTTGAAGTGTCAACCTCTTTTAATTGGTGTGGATATTTTAAATGAATCACATTCATCTTCTTTGGCCTCCTATTGCTCTAATGGGAACATTTTCTCTGGCTTCATTAGATCTGGTTTTTCTGGATGTTGAATATAAACTGCAAGAGCTTTTTCATTTTTCACAAATACTATTTTATCATGTTCTTTTAATAAATCATCCATTGGAAGAACTTGTCCATTTAAAATTTGTTTTTCATTGGATTGATTGATTTCAATTGAAGGGTATTGTGTTAAGGCATGCTCTACAGGATAAATAATTTCCTCAATCTTGGATTCATTCATTGCATTTTCAACATGTTCTAACGTCACACAATGCTCTTTTGTAAATGTGCCAGATTTAGTACGAACAAGTGATGCCATATGCGCAGGATAGCCTAATATTTCGCCAATTTGAACGGCTAATGTACGAATATAAGTGCCTTTACTACAAGCAATTCGAATTTTAAAAGTGATTTCTTCCCCTTCAAATTGCGTTACACTACTTTCCTCTAAAAGCTCTATGGAATAAATGGTTACTCTTCTAATCGGCCGTTCAACCACTTCTCCTTTTCGAGCATATTCATATAGTTTTTTCCCATTTACTTTTACTGCTGAATACATTGGTGGTGTTTGCTCAATTTCACCAGTTAATTGTTCTAAAGCTTTTTGAAGCTTGCTCCGAGAAATTGTTTTAAATGAAGAATCCTGTTCAACAATTTCTCCTTCTGCATCTTCAGTAGTTGTGGTAAAACTAATTGAGACAACGGCTTCATATTCTTTTCCAGCATCTGTTAAGTATTCAGCAATACGTGTAGCCTGGCCGATACAAATTGGGAGTACTCCTTCTACACTAGGATCTAAAGTACCAGTATGACCAACTTTTTTTGTCTTTAATATTCTTCGTAATTTCATAACGCAGTCATGACTCGTCATACCGCGCTCTTTCCATAATGGAAGGATGCCATTCATTGGATAACCTCCATGTATTTTAATTATGTTTATTTGAAATGTTTCTTAGGGAACCTAGAATTTTCACGCTACATCAATCGAAACATACATCGACCTTTGCCTTAAAACTAAAAAACCTGCCTGCATGTGAATATGCAGTTGCAGGCTTTTTTGTTGTTTATACTTTTTTCCCTTTTTTGAAATCAAAAAAGGCGTTTATTTATTGTTGATTTAAATTACGTAATAATTGTTCAATCTTATTACCGTATTCAACAGAAGCATCGTACTCGAACGTTATTTCTGGTGTTCTTCGTAAGCGAATTCGATGACCGATTTCTGTTCGAATGAACCCAGCAGCTTTCATTAAAGCATTTAACGTTTCTTGACGTTCTTTTTCATTTCCTAAAGAGGTAATGTAAACTGTTGCTTGTTGAAGGTCTCCTGTTACATGTACATCTGTAACAGTAACAAAGCCCACGCGCGGGTCTTTTATTTTACGACCAATAATATCTCCAAGCTCCTTTTTCATTTGCTCTGCAATACGATTTGCACGTAATGACATACTTTGTCACCCCTAAACTACTATTCGTTAGGGTTATTAATCCCCTAAAACCTTATAAATATTCGCGCCAAACATCTAGTTGGTCCCATTCTGGATTTGACTGAAGATATGCAAGCGCGTTGTTAATTTCTCGTTCTGCACTCAACTTTGATGATGCGACAGCAACAAGAGCAATTCTTGTACGCTGCCACACATCTTGGTGATCAATTTCAGCAACTGAGACGTTAAACTTCTGTTTTGTACGAGTGATCATTCGTTGGAGAACTGCACGTTTTTCTTTTAGCGAATGGGCAGTTTGAATCATAAATTCAACTTCTGCGTAAACGATCACGTGCGTTTAATTTCTTCCATTACGAAGGCTTCGATAATATCGCCTTCTTTTACATCGTTGAAGTTTTTAATTGTGATACCACATTCGTAACCTTTTGCGACTTCTTTCGCGTCGTCTTTGAAACGTTTTAATGAATCAAGTTCTCCTTCAAATACAACAATTCCATCACGAATGACACGTACACCAGAATCACGAGTAACTTTTCCTTCTATTATATAAGATCCCGCGATTGTACCCACTTTCGATACTTTAATTGTTTGTCGAACTTCCGCTTGACCGATGATTTTTTCTTCATATTCAGGATCAAGCATACCTTTCATAGCCGATTCAATTTCTTCGATTACTTTGTAGATAATTCTATGAAGACGGATATCTACGCCCTCTTCTTCTGCAGCACGCTTTGCATTAACATCAGGGCGTACGTTAAATCCAATTACAATTGCATTTGAAGCTGCTGCAAGAGTGATATCAGATTCTGTAATTGCACCTACACCTGTATGAATAATTTTTACATTAACGCCTTCTACATCGATTTTCATCAATGAGGCAACCATTGCTTCAACAGTACCTTGAACATCCGCTTTAACGATGATGTTTAATTCTTTCACATCACCTTGGCTCATTTGTTCGAATAAATTATCTAATGTAACGCGTTGTTTTTCTGAGCGATTCGCTTGGATAGCAGTCATTGCACGAGATTCCCCAACCTGACGAGCAGTTTTTTCATCTTCGAATACAACGAAACGGTCACCAGCTTGTGGAACTTCATTGATTCCTGTAATTTCAACTGGTGTTGCAGGTCCTGCTTCTTTTACACGTCTACCCATATCGTTCACCATTGCACGAACACGTCCGTATGCATGACCAACAACGATTGGATCTCCTATACGTAATGTACCATCCTGTACTAGAAGGGTTGCAACAGAACCACGACCTTTATCTAATTGCGCTTCAATAACAGTACCAATTGCATTTTTATCAGGGTTTGCTTTTAGTTCAGCAACCTCAGCAATTAATAAAATCATTTCTAATAGTGTATCGATACCTTCGCCTTTTAATGCAGAAATAGGTACGAAGATTGTATCGCCGCCCCAATCCTCTGGAACTAAGCCATGTTCTGTTAGTTCTTGCATTACACGGTCAGGATTTGCAGATGGTTTATCCATTTTATTTACCGCAACGATAATTGGCACTTCTGCAGCTTTCGCATGGTTGATTGCTTCAACTGTTTGAGGCATTACACCATCATCAGCAGCAACTACAATAATCGCTAAGTCAGTAATTTTCGCCCCACGAGCACGCATTGTTGTAAATGCTGCGTGTCCAGGAGTATCTAAAAACGTAATTTTTTTACCATCAATATTTACTTGATATGCACCGATATGTTGTGTAATACCACCAGCTTCTCCAGCTGTAACTTTTGTATTACGAATTGAATCTAGTAATGTTGTTTTACCATGGTCAACGTGCCCCATGATTGTTACAACAGGTGGACGTTCTACTAATTCTTCTTCATTTATTTCTTCTTGCTCGAAGTATACTTCTAGATCTGTTTTATCAACGCGAACTTCTTCTTCTACTTCGACACCATAATCTGCACAAATTAACTCAATTGCATCTTTATCTAAATCTTGGTTTATTGTCGCCATGACACCAAGCATAAATAATTTTTTAATAAGCTCAGATGGTTCTCTGTGTAGTTTTTTTGCAAGTTCTGCAACTGTTAATGATTCATAGAATGTAATTTTTTCAGGTAATTCTTTTGGAGTAATAGGCTGTGATGGTTGATGCGTTTTAGGATGACGACGCTTTCCACCGTGAATACCTGGCTTTTTACGTTGATTAAAGCCACCTTTTTTATTCCCCTGATTATTATCTTGATTAAAGCTTCTTTGATTTTTATTTTTTGGTCTGTCGTTGCTTTGTGTTTGCGATTGTGATTGTGATTTTGATTGTGTTTGTTTCTGATTGTTTTGTGTTATATTAGCTGATCGATTGTTGTTTTTTTCAGGCATTTTATTTTCTTTTCTAGTTTCCTTTTTTTGTTGGTCCTGTCTATTAGAAACAGGCTTTGTTTGTCTTTCTTGCTGTTTTGGTGATGAAGTGTTTTGTTTAGCTGTATTACCTTGTTGGTTAAATACAGTATCCAATTGAGACACAGCATCACTCGTCAGCGTAGACATATGATTAGAAACATTTATATTTAATTTTTTTAGCTCTTCAATGACTTCTTTACTCGATTTATTCACTTTTTTTGCATATTCATGAACTCTTAATTTGGTCATCAGCTCACCCCCGATTATTTTTCGTTGAGTAGACTAGACATTTTTTTCGCGAAACCACTATCTACTATAGCTAGTGCGACTCGTGCTTGTTTACCAGTAGCATGTCCCAGTTGGTAGCGATCACCAATCACATGATACTCAACATTGTAATACGTACATTTATCTTGAATTTTTTTGGTAGAATTGTGCGATGCATCCGATGCTAACAAGATAAGTTTAGCATTCCCAGTTTGTATCGCTTTCACTACTAATTCTTCACCTGATATGATTTTACGCGCTCTTGCTGCTAACCCCAGTAATTGGAACAGCTTTTCGTTTATCATAAAATCGACTCCCTACGAATTAATCTTAATAATTCGTCGTACACTTCCTCAGGTATTTTCGCTTCTAATTGTCGTTCTAACATATTTTTCTTTCGAGCCAACTCAATGGCTTCTTCAGATTTTGAAACGTAAGCGCCGCGGCCAGACTTTTTACCTGTTGGATCAACAGAAACCTCGCCTTCCTTAGATCGAACAATACGTAGCATCGATTTTTTCGGAAGCATTTCACCTGTAACAACGCATTTACGTAGTGGTACTTTTCTATTTGTCGACATGAGAATTCACCTTCCTATTAGCTCATTACATGAATCGATCTGTAATTGAACTTATAAATATTGAGTATTCTAAGATGATTATTCTTCGTCGTCTTGATATAAATCGTATTCTACATCGTATGTTTCTTGTTTTTCTTCAGCATCATCATACTGTGGAATGAACGTGCTCGTTTCTGATGGATAAATGCCTAATTCACGGGCATCTGTTTCACTTTTTATATCAATTTTCCATCCTGTTAATTTTGCAGCTAAGCGAGCATTTTGTCCGCGCTTCCCAATAGCTAAAGATAATTGATAATCTGGTACTACAACAGTTGTTGATTTTTCTTCTTCATTTACTTGTACGTCTAATACCTTTGAAGGGCTTAATGCATTGGCAACAAAAACAACTGGATCTTCTGACCATTCAACGATATCAATTTTCTCACCGTTTAGTTCGTTTACAATTGTTTGAACTCTTTGTCCTTTTGCACCAACACATGCTCCAACTGCATCTACTTCTTCGTTATGAGCATGTACAGAGATTTTTGAGCGATCACCAGCTTCACGTGCAATCGATTTAATCTCTACTATTCCTTCAAAAATTTCTGGTACTTCCATTTCGAAAAGACGACGAAGCAATCCAGGATGTGTTCTTGAAACAATAACTTGTGGTCCGCGTGTAGTACGTTCTACTTTTGTTATATAGACTTTAATACGTTGCTGAGGTTTATAGACTTCACCTTGAATTTGTTCATTTACTGGTAGAGCAGCTTCCACTTTACCTAAACTAATATAAATATTACGAGAATCCATACGTTCAATCGTACCGTTGACAATATCATCTGTACGATCAACGAATTCTTCATAAATAATTCCACGTTCTGCTTCACGTACACGTTGAGTAACAACTTGTTTTGCAGTTTGAGCGGCAATACGTCCAAAATTACGTGGTGTTACTTCTTGTTCTAGAATATCCCCAACCTCATAAGCAGGATTTATTTCCTTTGCTTCTTCAAGGGAAATTTGAAGACGGTCATCCTCTACCTCTTCCACTACATCTTTTCGAGAAAAGACCTTCATTGAGCCATTTTCTAAATTCAAATCAACACGTACATTTTGCGCTTGATTAAAATTACGTTTATATGCAGTAACTAAGGCTGCCTCAATTGCTTCAATAAGTACATCTCTTGAAATACCTTTTTGTTGTTCTAGAGCAGTTAAAGCATCTAGTAAATCACTACTCATCTAAATTCACTCCTAAAATTTCTAGTTATGATGAAAAGTCAATTGCAAGACGAGCCTTTGCAATTTTATCTTTTTCAATAAAAACATTAATTTTACGTGTTTTGATACGAACTTCCATTTCAAGGCCAACTTCAGTATATGCTGTTAAGTAGCCTTCGAATTCTTTCATATCTTTAATTGGCTCGTATGTTTTTACATGAATAAACTTTCCGATAGCTTTTTGGAAGTCTGATTCTTTTTTCAATGGACGTTCAGCCCCGGGAGAAGATACTTCCAAATAATAGTTTTGTTCTATCGGATCTTTTTCATCGAGTACAACACTCAGTTTTTCACTTACTAAAGCGCATTGGTCAATATCGATTCCACCTTCTGGGGTATCAATATAAACTCGCAGAAACCAATTCCGTCCTTCTCTCACAAATTCAATATCAACAAGTTCGAGGTTTAACTCATCTAATATAGGTGTGACATACTCTTCAATTACTGATGGTACTTTGCTCATAATTTCCTCCCAACGTACACGTTCTTGTTCTTTTACAGCTTATATTTCCATGTTGTAGTCTATATATACAAAGAACGTAGTAAAACGAAATGTTGTGTAAATTTTCAAATTACAACATTCTAACGATATGAAACAGCAATTCCACCAAATACTGGTGTTATTGACGAGTCATCGCCAACTGTTTTTACGGAAATTTTCAAGCCATACAACAGAAAAGAGCGGGAGAAACCCACTCTTTTGCTGCAAGACTATCAACAAATTATTACCATTACAATAGCATAAAACATAATTGAATGCAAATTTGCGTAAATTTGACACATGTTTCAAATAGATTTTTTCAAGGGATTATTGTATTCTACTGCCAATCAAACAACTTCCCTCAATTTACTAAAACAATGAGAGCTGATTCGCATCGGGTAGGCCCTCTAAACAGCCGAGCTGATCCATATATTCTATCAATGTTTTTGAAACGCGGCCGCGTTGTTGAAGATCTTCTTTTGATAAAAACTCTCCGTCTCCCCTAGCAGCAACAATCGCTTTAGCAACGTTTGTTCCTAACCCTGGAATTGCATCAAACGGAGGAATCAATGAATTACCATCAATTACCCATTCACTTGCTTGCGAACGGTATAAGTCAACCTTTTTAATGCTCATACCCCGTTCACACATTTCTAGCGCAATTTCTAAAACCGTTTGTAAATCTTTTTCCTTTTTCGATGCATCTAAACCTTTTGCTACAATCTCTTCAATTTTTGCTCGAATCATTGAAGAACCTTGGGACATTACTATTAAATCAAAATCACTTGCACGAACGGTAAAATATGTCGCGTAATAAACAAGCGGATGGTGCACTTTAAACCAGGCAATACGTACTGCGTTTAATACATAGGCTGTTGCATGGGCTTTAGGGAACATGTACTTAATCTTTTTACAAGAATCAATATACCAATTTGGTACATTTTCAGCTCGCATTGCTTTTTCCATATCCTCCGTTAACCCTTTCCCTTTACGAACGGACTCCATTATTTTAAAGGCAAGACCAGGCTCTAATCCTTGGTAAATTAAATAAACCATAATGTCATCACGACAACCGATAACCTCTGCTAATACACAAGTTCCATTATGTATTAGCTCTTGGGCATTTCCTAACCAAACGTCCGTGCCGTGGGATAAACCGGAAATTTGTAGTAGCTCACTAAAAGTTGTCGGCTTTGTTTCCTCTAACATTTGACGAACGAATTTTGTACCAAACTCCGGAATACCAAGTGTTCCTGTTTTACACATAATTTGTTCTTCAGTAACACCTAGGCTCTCTGTATTGGAAAAGATTTTCATTACCTCAGGATCATCTGTCGGAATTGCTTTTGGATCGATACCCGTCAAATCTTGTAGCATACGGAGTACCGTCGGATCATCGTGTCCGAGTATATCAAGTTTTAAAATATTATCATGAATAGAATGGAAGTCAAAATGCGTTGTTTTCCATTCTGAATCCTGCGCATCTGCAGGGTATTGGACAGGTGTGAAATCATAAATATCCATATAGTCAGGTACAACCAGAATACCACCAGGGTGTTGCCCAGTTGTTCGTTTAACACCCGTACATCCTTGTACAAGCCGGTCAACTTCTGCACCACGGAATGTTTTATTGTGATCTGTTGCATAACCTTTTACATAACCGTAGGCTGTTTTTTCCGCAACGGTACCAATTGTTCCTGCACGATATACATAATCTTCTCCGAATAATTCCTTCGTATAGTTATGTGCATGGGCCTGATATTCACCACTAAAGTTTAAATCGATATCCGGTACTTTGTCTCCATTAAATCCTAAGAAGGTTTCAAACGGAATATCGTGTCCATCTTTTTTCAAGCTTGTCCCACATTCAGGACATTCTTTATTCGGTAAGTCGAACCCTGATCCGACAGATCCATCTGTAAAGAATTCATTGTAATGGCATTTAGGACAAATATAGTGCGGCGGTAATGGATTTACTTCGGTAATTTCCATCATTGTTGCCACAAAAGATGATCCTACGGAACCACGAGACCCAACTAAATATCCATCTGAAAGAGATTTTTTTACAAGCTGCGCTGAGATTAAATAAACCACCCCAAAACCGTGCCCTAAAATGGAATCTAACTCTTTCTCAATACGCTTTTCAACAATTTCAGGCAATGTTTCACCGTAAATTTTGTGCGCCATTTCATAGGTCATATTCGTAATGGTTTCGTTAGATCCTTCAATATTTGGTGTATAAAGCTTGTCCTTAATCGGCACAACTTCACCGACCATATCAGCTATTTTTCGAGAATTTGTTACGACGATTTCTTTTGCTAAATCAGGACCTAAGAAATCAAACTCCTCCAACATTTCATTCGTTGTGCGGAAATGTACTTTCGGAAGCTTATGACGATTAAGTGGATTTGCTCCACCTTGTGAGCTAACTAATATTTCTCTAAAAATATGATCATTTTCATGTAAGTAATGAACATTCCCCGTAGCTACTACTGGCTTGTCCAATTTTTTACCTAGCTTTACTAATTTTCGAATGATGTCCTCTAAATTCCACTCGTCATGGACTACGCCACCATCAATCAGTTGTGAATAAACCGGCTTAGGATGAACCTCAATATAATCATAAAATCCCGCTACCTTTTCTGCCTCTTCCGGTGATTTATTCATCATCGTTTCAAATAATTCACCGTTACTACATCCAGATCCAACTATAAGTCCTTTACGTAGTTTCGTTAAATCTGAACGTCTAATTCTTGGGACACGATGATAAGTTTGTGTATGAGCAATGGAAATCAGCTTAAACATGTTTTTTAAGCCTTCATTGTCAACAGCTAAGATTGTACAATGATATGGTCTTGCCGTTTTGTAGCTGTCATTACCCCCAACATGTTTATTAAAGTCATCATGGTATTCAATACCTTTTTCTTTTGCTTCTTTTAGCAAATGTAACATTAACTCACCTGTTGCTTCTGTATCGTAAATAGCACGGTGATGTTGTGTTAATTCAATACCATATCTTTTACTTAATGTATTTAAACGATGGCTCTTTAAAGTTGGATTTAACATACGTGATAATTCCAATGTATCAATAACAGGATGAACAACACCTTGAATTCCTGCTTTAGCGTATGCCGTATATAAGAACCCAATATCAAAGGAAGCGTTATGGGCAACTACAATGGCATCTCCGATAAATTCCCGAAACTCTGAAACAACCTGATCAACCTCAGGCGCGTTTGTTAACATATCATCCGTAATATGTGTTAATTCAATAATCTTTGGCGTTAATGGTCTATGTGGGTTTGCAAATCTTTCGAATTTATCAATGACTTTACCTTCTTTAATTTTAACTGCAGCTAATTCAATGATTGTATCGTATGCTGTAGATAAACCTGTTGTTTCAACGTCAAAAACAACATATGTAGCACTATCTAATTCGATATGCTGTTCTGCGTAAGCAATCGGTGCACCATCATCTACTAAATTTGCTTCTAAGCCATATATAATTTTTATCCCATGTTTTTTCCCTGCTGAATAAGCCTCAGGGAAGCCTTGCGCAACAGCGTGATCTGTTATAGCAATTGCAGGATGCCCCCATTTTGCAGCCTGAGCTACAAGACTATCTATCGATGTTACTGCATCCATTGTACTCATTGGCGTATGTAAGTGTAATTCAACACGTTTTTCATTTTCGGGTGCTGTATCTTTACGAGATTCTTTATGAATCTCATGTATGCCCTGAGCCATAATGACTAGGTCACGAACGAATGTGTCATTTTGAACTGCACCGCGCACTTTCACCCACATACCTTTTTTCAGTAATTTCATCATTTCGGCATCTTCGTCATTGCGGGAGAACATTTTCACTAACATTGAATCTGTGTAATCGGTCATTTTCAATTCTAAAAGTGAACGTCCACTTTTTAGTTCTTTTATATCCACAGCAAAAACATATCCCTCAATAACTACACTACGCTCTTCTTCTTGAATGCGACGGATCTCTGTAATTTCTTGTTCTTTAATTTGACTACCCAAATGGAATGGTCCTTCGTGTACAGCGGTTGTAGATTTTTCACTTTTATTACTTTCACGACTTTGAAAGTCTTCCATCGCTTGTCTAGCAAGTTCTGCTTCTTCAAGCTGACGCTGCTGTACGTATTCTTCCTGAGCTATTCGCATTTCATCTGTTAAATCAGACATTTGGAAATCAATTGTGAATTGCGGGAATCCAAGATTCATATAGGCCTTTGTTAATTTATCTGCATATTTTGACTTTAACGTTAATTGCTCTACTTCTAAAACACAATCTACAACAAGCTTAGTTCCCGTCCATTTTGGAATTTGTGAAATTAATCGTTCTTTTAATGTTGGTGACATTTGATCTATTTGATTTACGGCTGTTAACCAATAATCCGTAATGAGTTGTTCACTTACCTCTGGATTTCTCGTTTCAATAGAAATGTTCGTTTGAGCTATATTGGCAAACTGTTCAGCCATTCTCGTAATGAATAATTGATATAGTTTAAAAGGTAAAATATTTGAAAGTTTAATAGAAAAACTCCAAATACGATTCTTTTTATGAACCGTTACACGCGTGAGCTCACCTTGTTCAAAAAAGGACATATACACATCTTCTGTTAATTGCAGCTGTTGCAATAGTGTTAGAAATAGTTGTCTTTCTTTTTGGTTGTCTGACAAAATAACTCACCTACTTTCCATAATTAAAATGATTTAACCTTATTCAGAAAAAGGACTGAATAAGGTTAAATTTTGAACTTTACTATTTATTTTACCTAAAAGAAGAACCTTTGAATATCGTTCCATGTAACTACAACCATTAAAAGCATTAATAAAACGATACCTACAAAATGAACCATGCCCTCTTTTTGTCGGTCAATAGGCTTTCCTCGTACTGCTTCAATACCAAAGAACAGTAATCGTCCACCATCTAGTGCAGGTAATGGTAATAAGTTCATAATACCGAGATTAATACTTAATAAAGCTGCCCAGTTCATCAAATTAAAAATCCCATATTGAGCAACTGTTTCAGTCGCTTTATAAATCCCCACCGGACCAGATAGGGCATCAATTGAAAATTGTCCAGTCACTAATTTCCCTAGCAGCTCCCCAATAAGGATTGTATAATCCCATGTTTGAGTTGCACCAAAGACGACTGCTTTAATTGGATCCTTCTCAATTGGTCTAAGTACGCCAATTTGTCCGAACTCTGTACCATTTTCTTCAAGTGTACTTGGTGTAATTACTAATTCTAATTCTTGTCCGTCTCGTTCTACTATAAAGTTTAATGGTTTACCTGGATTTTCTTGAACCGTTCCAGAAAGCTCTGTCCAATTGTCAATCTCTTGTCCATTGATGGCTTTAACATAGTCTCCAGATTCCATTCCTGCAACTTGTGCTGCTGAATTATCCTGTACTGAAGAAATGATAGGCTCATTGGATGGAACACCGCTTAAAAAGCCTAATGCCATTAAAATGAAAAACGCTAAAATGAAATTAAATAATGGTCCTGCAAATATTGCCATTGCTCTTTGACCAACTGTTTTTGAATTAAACTGACGATCAACAGGAGCAATCATTAGCTCTGTACCATTTTCAACGATTGTAGCATTTCTAGAAACGGAATAACGAACCATGTGCTCGTCTTCATCATATCCTTCGATAAAGAGATCTTTCTCTAAATCTGCTCGTTCTACCTCTAAAAATACAACATTCGGATGTTGAACATTTTGATTTAAATAGATTTTTTCAGCTATATCATCATTATTTAATATAATTCCGACGCGATAGCCTGGCTGAAGTTCAATTTGATCAACATCTTCACCAGCCATTCGAACATATCCACCTAATGGGAGTAGTCGAATCGTGTAAAGAGTTTCCCCTTTCATCATACCAAATATTTTTGGACCCATTCCAATTGCAAACTCACGGACCATAATCCCTGCCCGTTTTGCAAAAATAAAATGGCCTAACTCATGAAAGAAAACTAAGGATCCAAATATAATGATAAACGCGATAACCGTTTGCATTCTTTCCCCACCTTTTAGAGCAAAATGATTTGTGTTTGCTCAAAATTACCTATACTTTTCACATTCATAAAGGGAAACCGATTTTGTTGGTTTCCAATAAACCACACCTATACAACAGCGAACGGTATGTAAATTATTTTACCATGCTTAATACTGTTTTTCTCGTTTCGGAATCAACATGTAAGATTGTTTCTAGATCTGGCATTAAAATATTACTATGTGCGTTCATAATATTTTCTATTACATCTTCTATTTGTAAAAATGCGATTTTTCCCTGTAAGAACAGAGAAACTGCTGCTTCATTTGCTGCATTCATAGCAGTTAAAATTGTTCCACCTGTTCGACCTGCTTGATACGCTAGCTTCAATGCACGGAAGCGATCAAAATCTACTTCTTTAAAATGAAGTTGTCCAATTTGAGCTAAATTTAAGCGCTCACTATTGTTCACTTGAAGTCTATCTGGATAACTTAGGGCATATTGAATTGGAACTCGCATATCGGGGGTACCTAGTTGAGCAATAACACTTGTATCATCATACTCAACTAGAGAATGAATAATACTTTCTTTATGCAATAATACATCAATATTATCATATGGCATATTAAATAAAACATGCGCTTCTATTACTTCTAACCCTTTATTCATCATCGTTGCAGAATCTATCGTAATTTTTGCACCCATTGACCAATTTGGATGATTTAATGCATCCTTCACAGTAACATGACTTAATTCTTCCCGTGTTTTGTCTCTAAAAGATCCACCTGATGCAGTTAAAATAATCCGTTTAACTTGCTTTCTATTTTCACCATTCATTGATTGAAAAACAGCTGAGTGCTCACTGTCAACTGGTAAAATAGGAACATTATATTTTTCTGCTTCAGCCATTACGATATGACCCGCTGTAACTAATGTTTCTTTATTGGCAATGGCAATCGTTTTACCAAGGCGGATAGCAGCTAGTGTAGCTTCTAACCCAATACTTCCCAAAACAGCATTTAATAACACCGTTGAATCAGGATGTGTAGCAACATCAACTAACCCTTTTGTTCCACTTGTAAAATGAATCGTAGGATATTGTTTTTGTAACTCTACTGCGTCCTTTTCATCTTGTACAGAAACTAGTTCCGGCTGAAGTTGATTTATAATTTCTTTTGTTTTGTCTATATTTTTTCCTGCCGAAAATGCAACAAGTTTAAATTGATCAGGGTGTGAAAGTAATATATCGATTGTTTGCAACCCAATAGAACCTGTTGCACCTAATAGGCTAATTTTTTTCAAAACATTTCTTCCTTTCAAAACACTACTATTTTTGTCCTTTGACAGCCAATACAATACTTGTGAAATAAGGCCTATTAGGAAATTGAAACGTTAAATCTCCTTACAGACAATTATTTATTGCACGAAATGCAACAAATTCAATAATGGTAATACAAATAATAAACTATCAAAACGATCTAATATTCCACCATGTCCAGGTAAAATCCAACCTGAGTCTTTTATTGAATAATGCCTTTTTATTGCTGACTCTACTAGGTCTCCTAATTGACCAAATATCGAAATAATAATCGTGACGATAACAAAGTACGGCCAAGAAACATTAAGCGGAACAATAAATTGAAAAATAACCGCACAAATAACGGCTATGAGTATACCTCCTATAAAACCTTCCACAGTTTTGTTAGGGGATATTTCCGGCCAAAGTTTATTTTTCCCTAATTTTCGACCTGTAAAATAGGCCCCTGAATCGGTTGTCCACACAACGATTAGTGCATAAATAATGTATTCTAAACCTGCATCACGAGTTGCAATTAAATAATAAAAACCAAGTCCAACATATAAAGAGCCCAGCAGAATAAAACCAATTTCATCAAATGAGAAACTATTTTTAACAACAACCGTATATGCTAACAAAAGTATTATTGCGATGGTTAATAGCTCGTATTTTGAATAAGTAGTCATTTGTTCAACCTGCATCGCCCAATCATTTGGCATTAATACAGCGACTAGGATGAGCGTAGCAATTAATCCTGGAATGGAAAAAATTGAAATTCCTTTCATTCTTAGAATTTCATACAATCCTACAATGGCTAGTCCATAAACTCCAATAGTAAAGGGTAAATTGCCGTATATTACAAACGGGATAAACAATGCAGCAGCGATGACTGCTGTAATAATCCGTTGCTTCAAATTATTCTTCTCCTTTCAACCCTCCATACCGACGATTTCTATTTTGGTAAGCAGTAATTGCTTCGGAAAATGTACTTTCATTAAAATCCGGCCAAAGAGTATCGGTAAACCAAAATTCTGTATAAGCAAGCTGCCATAACATAAAATTACTTAATCTGACCTCTCCACTCGTTCGAATCAGTAAATCAGGTTCAGGTAAGTGGGATGTCATTAAGTATTGGTTTACTTTGAATTCATTAATGTCTTCGATTGCGAGGTTACCGCTATTTACTTCATTTATTATTTCCTTCATTGCCTGAACTATTTCTGCTCTACTACCATAGTTCATAGCAAAATTTAAGATTAGGCCTGTATTATTTTTCGTTTTTTCCATCGCATTATTTAAAACCGCTTGTGTATGCTTTGGAAGCCCTTCCTTATTCCCCATCATTGTTACACGTATATTCCGTTCCATTAATTCGGGTAAAAAGGAATTTAGAAATTTTTCAGGCAAACCCATTAAATAATCGACTTCTGATTTTGGGCGTTTCCAGTTTTCTGTTGAAAATGCATAAAGTGTTAACACTTTAATGCCAATATGATCAGCGAAACGAGCAATTTTTCGTACTGTTTTCATACCCTCGTGATGTCCAGCAATACGAGGTAATGCACGCTTTTTCGCCCAGCGTCCGTTTCCGTCCATTATAATTGCAATATGGGAAGGCAGTAATTCACTATTAGACAAATCATCGTCTATTAATGAATGTTCTTGCTTTTTTTGTTTTTTTCCAAAGATTTTCATTTGTATTCCCCCACTTGACAATAAATCGGACGTATTCTTAATCATCATATCAAAAACAACAGTTTGTGTCCTTCTTAATCATCAATCATTTAAGTCATTTTATAATTATTATAAAAATAAATTTATGTATGTTATTAAAAATTTCATTTCTGAAATAAAAAGACGTCCTTTATGACAGGACGTCTTTAGTGACATAAAGTTCATTCAAAATCTGTACAAGCCCATATAACTCGTTTCAATAAAATTCATATTTACATTTACCGTAATAGGAGAATGTCACTATATGAACTATACTGAAAGGATTTCTTTTTCCTTATCTTTTGCAACTTCGTCAATTTTTGTGATGAATTGATCCGTTAGTTTTTGAATATCATCATTATATCCACGTAAGTCGTCTTCTGTAATTTCACCATTTTTCTCCAATTTTTTCAAATCGTCATTTGCATCACGGCGAACATTACGAATTGCAACCTTTGCTTCTTCCGCTTCTTTTTTTACTACTTTAACTAATTCTTTACGACGCTCTTCTGTTAAAGCTGGAATTGTTAAACGAATTACACTACCATCATTTGTTGGAGTGATTCCAATGTCGGATTTCATAATTGCTTTTTCAATTTCACCTAGAATCGATTTATCATATGGTGTAATGACTAAAAGTCTAGCTTCTGGTACAGCAACACCAGCTAATTGGTTAATTGGCGTTGGTGCACCATAATAGTCTACAGTAATGCGGTCTAAAAGTGATGCATTTGCACGTCCAGCGCGAATTGATGCTAATTCACGAGTAAATGCAGAGATAGACTTATTCATTTTTTCTTTTGCTTGTTCCAAAACTTGTTTTGTCATTATACATTCCTCCTAACAACTGTCCCTATTTTATCACCAAGAACGGCACGTTTAATATTACCTTTTTCCATAATTGAGAATACTATTAATGGGATATCATTGTCCATACATAAAGTGGAAGCTGTTGAATCCATTACCTGTAATCCTTTTTGAATGACCTCTAAATAAGTAAGAGTGTCATATTTTACAGCATTTTCATCTGTTTTTGGATCCGCAGAGTAAACACCATCTACATTGTTTTTCGCCATTAAAATAGCCTCTGCATCAATCTCAGCTGCACGTAGAGCTGCTGTTGTGTCTGTTGAGAAGAATGGGTTACCTGTACCTGCCGCAAAAATAACTACACGTTTTTTCTCTAAATGACGTACTGCTTTACGACGAATGTATGGCTCAGCAACTTGTGTCATCACAATGGAAGACTGTACACGAGTTTCAATTTCTAATTTTTCAAGAGCATCTTGTAATGCTAATGAATTCATTACTGTTGCAAGCATTCCCATATAATCGGCTGAAGCACGGTCCATTCCCATTTCGCTTCCAACTTTTCCGCGCCAAATATTACCACCACCAACTACTACTGCAACTTCAACTCCTAAATCTACAACACCTTTAATATCTTCAGCAACTGACTTAATAATTTTTGGTGATAATCCGAAACCAGCTTCACCTGCTAATGCTTCCCCACTTATTTTAATCACTACTCGTTTGTACTGTGGCACACTCATTGTAATCCTCCGATACTCGTTAAATTTAAAGGAATTCTCCTAAAAATGCATACGCTTTTTCTGTAAAACCCGCATATTATCCATTAAGATTGAACTCAATATAATTTTAATGCGTATGTATATGTCTTTTCTTGAAAAATAGGGAACACGGTAATGTGCTCCCTATTTTTACATTATTAACGTTAGTTTTAAAATTAGTTATTTCCTTTAACTTGGCTCATAACTTCTTCTGCAAAGTTATCTTCGCGTTTTTCGATACCTTCACCAACAGCAAAACGAACGAATGAAGTTACGTTACCACCAGTTGATTTAACGAAATCACGAACTTTTTGATCTGAGTTTTTAACGAAAGTTTGATCAAGTAAACAGATTTCTTCGAAGAATTTACCAAGGCGACCTTCAACCATTTTAGCAACGATATTTTCTGGTTTACCTTCGTTTAATGCTTGTTCTGTTAACACTTTACGTTCACGTTCGATTTCTTCTTGAGAAACTTCGTCACGAGAAACATATTTAGGGTTAATAGCAGCAATGTGCATAGCTACGTCTTTTGCAGCAGCTTCATCAGTTGATCCTTCTAGAACAACTAATACACCAATACGTCCACCCATGTGTAAGTAAGAACCGAATGCATCTGCATCAGTTTTTGTTTTGATTTCAAAACGACGAAGAGTAATTTTTTCACCGATTGTCGCAACAGCAGATGAAATTTGATCTGCAATTTTAACGCCTTCAGCATTTGAAATTTCTAAAGCCGCTTCTACAGATTCAGGTTTTGCAGCAAGTAATTGCTCTGCAAGATTTGATACTAATACTTGGAATTTATCGTTTTTCGCAACAAAGTCAGTTTCAGCATTAACCTCAAGGATAATCGCTTCATTACCTTTAGATAAAATGTAAGTAGTACCTTCTGCAGCAATACGGTCTGCTTTTTTAGCAGCTGATGATAAACCTTTTTCACGTAAGAAGTCGATTGCAGCGTCAATGTCACCATTTGTTTCTACAAGCGCTTTTTTACAGTCCATCATACCTGCGCCAGTTTTTTCGCGAAGTTCTTTTACTAATTGTGCAGTAATTGCCATTGGGGTATTTCCTCCTTAAGATTGTACATAGTTTGACAAATTAATTTAATTTATTTTTAGACTTTTGGATTCGTTTATGTGGGTTTTATAAAAAAACGGAGAACTTACGAATACTTTAGCCTAAATTTCTTAAAAAAAGGTGATAAGGGGAACATCCACTTATCACCTTATTAGTGAATTACTCAGCTACTACTTCTTCAGCTGCTGGAGCTTCAGATTCACCTTGTTTAGACTCGATTAGAGCATCAGCCATTTTAGCAGTTAAAAGTTTAACAGCGCGGATAGCATCATCGTTTGCAGGAATTACGTAGTCGATTTCATCTGGATCACAGTTTGTATCAACAATACCTACGATAGGAATATTTAATTTACGAGCTTCTGCCACAGCAATACGTTCTTTGCGTGGGTCAACTACGAACATTACATCCGGAATATCAGTCATATCACGAATACCGCCTAAGAATTTAACAAGACGTTCGTGTTCTTTTTTAAGTTGAATAACTTCTTTTTTAGGAAGTACAGCGAAAGTACCGTCTTCTTCCATTTTTTCGATTGCTTTCATACGAGCAACACGTTTTTGGATTGTACCGAAGTTTGTTAAAGTACCACCTAACCAACGTTGGTTGATGAAGTAGTTACCAGAGCGAATTGCTTCCTCTTCGATAGCTTCTTGAGCTTGTTTTTTAGTACCAACAAATAGTACTTTACCGCCATCTTGACCAACTTGGCGCATGAAGTCATAAGCTTCTTCTAGCTTCTTAACCGTTTTTTGTAAATCGATAATATAGATACCGTTACGTTCTACAAAAATGTATTTTTTCATTTTTGGATTCCAACGGCGAGTTTGGTGACCGAAATGTACACCAGCTTCTAGTAATTGTTTCATTGAAATTACTGACATGTGTGTTTCCTCCTAATGTTTTGGTTTTTTCCCTCCGCAATTTTCATTTGTAACAAGCAACTTTTATGACTAAAAGCACCACTTACTACATCAAATTGCGTGTGTTTTATCAAATTCGCCTTGGCGTATTTGCCGCCCAGATTTTTTCGAGCCCGCTCGAAAATTTACCTTTAAAAATCTGTGGCATCCGCCGGAGGCATTTAACTTCATACGCCTACAACTTTGAGAAGCAGTCGGCTTCTGTTTCCGCCTCAAATTTATGACACAAGTAACATTTTAAATGAAGTTAATTTAACACCAATTGATAATATAACATACTCTATAATTTGCTGCAAGGAATTTTAAGTATTGAATTTAATTAATAATTCAATTTCAGTTTTCCCTTTGTTTGTTAGTTTAGCTATTTCTTCAATTGATTTGCCTTCACCACGTAATGTCATTACTTGTTGCTCAAATGAGATAGGCGTTTCTTCTTGATTTGACACTTTATCTTCATTTTTATTTTTAGGCTCTACTGAAGGATTTTTATATTTATTATAAGCATTTTGAACAATCGCTTTTGGTACTTGAATCTTATTTTCTAGTGGAAGGTCAAGTGAATTAGGCTCTACTTTTTCACTTTTAGTTAAAGCTTTTTCATCGAATGTTGCTGCTACTTGACTTATACTATTTTGAGCTTCGGCAATTTTAGTTTGAACAACTTTTCCATTTTTTAAAGTTGAAAGCTCTTGAATTAAACGATCATTCTCTTCTTTCATTTCTACTAAATACAAGCCGATTGTATCTTCCATTTCCCGAAGCAATTGATTTTGTTTTACTTCTAAATCTTGAAATTTTGCAACCTTGGCATTTAATATTGCAATTAAATAAAAGCATAATAACTGCGAAACTATAAGTAATACTACTAAAATTGTTATCATTTGTATCTCCTATCCACTGAAATCTATAAAATGCCCTTTGTATGGATGCTCAGCTTCTTTTTCCTGCTGATTATTCTTTTTTTGATGATTTTGTTTTTGTGTAGAATCTTGATTGCCTTTATTCTGATCATCATCGGAGATTTTGTCAGTTGGTTCAGAATCATTTACTGTAGTCTGTTTACGTTCTAATTCTTTTTTTAAAGCTTCATGGGCATTTAATTGCTGTTGGATAACATTTTGTTGATGTTGTTCCGATAGTTTTCCTGCATCCATTGTTTTAGGAATAGCAATCTGCAGTTCTACACCCTTTAAACTCATAAATAAATGAACCTCCTACACCTGTAAGACTACCTCTTACACATTTATCATTTCCGAATTTAACAAATTCCTTAGCTTGAACAATGCTTTTGAATGAATCTGTGATATACGTGATGTTGATAAATTTAGAAATTCTCCAATTTCAGTTAACGTCATTTCTTCTGTGTAAAATAAACTTAAAACCAGTTGCTCTTTTTCATTTAAGTTTCGAATATTTTTTTCTAAGTCATCTAAAAGTTCAGAAAAAATAGCACTTTGTTCTGGAGTTTTCGTATGTTCATCTCTTATAACAAACTCTTTACCTTCTGCATCATCTTGATCCTGCTGTTCATTGATAGAAAGAACATTTGAGAAAAAGTATTCTTGTACAGTTTGATATATTTCATCTACTGGAACTTCCATATGTTCAGCTACCTCTTCTGGTGTTACATGACGCATAAGCTGCTGCTCTAATTTTTCAATTTGTGCTTCCATTTTTTTTGCTTTATCTCTAGCAGAACGTGGTAGCCAATCTTCTTTTCTTAAACCATCTATAATGGCACCTCTTACTCGAAAAGATGCATATGTATCAAATTTCAAATCTCTATTTATGTCAAATTTATTGAGTGCATCAAATAGCCCCATCATCCCTAAACTAGTTAGCTCATCCTTAGAAACATTTTTAGGTAATCCTGAACTGATTCTTTGCACATGATAGGAAACGAGTGATTTATATTTTTTTATTAAAATATCACCTGCTTGCGGATCACGATTTTGAATCCAGCTATTCCAAATTTTTTGTTCATCATAAGTTGGTTGTCCCATCGAATCCACCTCTCTAATTCGCGCAAAAGTTCTATCAACATTATATCAAATAATCGACAAAAAAACACACGCATCTATATAACTAAATATTGAGAGTTTCTACTAAATTTTCGGCAAAACATAAGAAAAAAGAGCCGTTTTCAGACTCTTATTTCAAAGTTTTCTATTTTATTGAGGAACTTTGACATCATTATCCATCATCATGCGAACAATATTGGCAATCTCTTCTGGATTATCTAATTCGTCCTTAGCGCTTGTATGATGATTATTTGATACATCTTGAAGTGCGTTTGAATTGTCATTGTCATTTATCGTCTGTTGAGGATGATGCTCAAAAATACTGTCCTCGGGAGTATACATTATGTAACCAAAAATATAACGAAATATATACATTACAAAAAATCCAACTAATGCAAATATAAACGATCCAATTAATATATTCAGTGGTGAGTATGGTTTTTGGAAAGTGAGAAGAAAATATAATGAAAATGAAATTAATGCCGCCCAAAAATTTAGTAATATGGAACCAACCATCATATTTCACTCACTCCTTGATTAACTGTACGTATATTTAACATACATGTAGTGGGGTTAAATTCTATCGTTCTTCCACTGTTTCCTCCAGTATCCTCTGCAACGATTGGGATACCAAATTTTTTCAACTCTGTTTTTACAGCTTCAACATTTCGAGGCCCTATTCTCATCGAATCTTTATCCGTTGTAAATCGAAACATTTGGGCCCCTCCTGCAATTTTTGCTTTCAAACGAAATGGTTGAACTCCTTCTAGCTTTAACATGTCAATTAATCCTTTTATACCTGTGTCAGCAAATTTAGCTTCATTTATAGTATCTGTCTTCCCTAGACTTGAGTCTGGTAACATTACATGAACTAGTCCCGCTATTTTCTTCGATTCATCGTATAATACAACTCCCACACACGAACCAAGTCCAGAAGTTCTAATTGTATTAGGTTCTTTTACTACATCCATTTGGGCAATTCCAACTTTAATTACTTGGTTTGAAAGGTTCATTTTAAGCTATACCTAAAGCTTTAAATATAGCTTTAAATGATTCAGGATCAGGTAATAAAAAGAAATGCCCACGAACTTCTTCGGAGTCTTCATGCTCGTCTTCAAAAATGGATGTATTAATAACAATGACATTATCGCTTACTTGTGATATTTCAATTAAACCGATGCTAATAATTGCTCCAAACATATCAACAGAAAGCCCTGGTACTGTTGGATATATTTTTAAACCAGTAAAGTCTGATAAAGCGGATAAATAAGATCCTGATAATATATTTCCCATCTCTTGCATGGCAGATAACCCGAGCTCAGAAACAGGATTATCATGGAAGTCGAAGCTATCATCATTTATTAATCTTTTAATAAAACGATTCGCTTGCTCAATTGGTAAAATGAAAAACATACTTCCTTCTGCATCACCTTCGATTCGAAGAAAAATGCCAACTACTACTGTCTCTGGCCCACCAGCTAGATCCATCATATCGTTAAAATTGACCATCTCAACTTTTGGGACTCTCATATCAATTTTTTTTCCCAGTAAATCAGAAAGAGCTGTTGCTGCATGAGCAGCTCCAATGTTACCAATTTCCTTGAGAACATCTAAATGAATAGAAGTTATTTTACTCATACTTTTATCCCTACTTTTATTTATTCGAGCAATAACACTTATCTTTCTGGATTTAGTACCTTATCTAATTGTAATAAAATTAGTAAGCGATTTTCGATTTTTGCAACTCCAGAAATAAAATCCACTTCAATTGAACCGACTACATTAGGCTGATGTTCAATTGCACTTAAAGGGATATCAATTACATCATTTGCTGAGTCAACAACGAAACCGACTTCCATTTCATCAAGCGTCACGATAATAATTCGAGTTGAATCAACATATCCGGAAGCAGGTAGGTCAAATCGTTCGCGTAAATCAATAATCGGCGTTACAACTCCTCGAAGATTAATAACACCTTTTACATACTTTGCAGCCTTTGGTACTCGTGTTATATGCATTAGTTTCTCAATGCCTTGAATATTTGAAACGGGTATCGCATATTCTTTATCGGCTAATTTGAAAATTATCACTTTTATATATTCTTGATCAACTAAACTCGTCATCTCTATTACACCTCTTCCGATATCTTTATTTCATTAATGCGTTACAGTCTACAATTAAGGCTACTTTACCGTTTCCTAAAATCGTAGCACCTGAAATAGCAAAAATATTTGTTAAGTAGTTACCTAAGGATTTCAAAACGATTTCTTGTTGGCCAATAAATGAATCAACTACTAACCCTGCAAGCTTTTCTCCTTTACGAACAATAACAATTGATTGATATTCATCATCAATCGCATTTTCTCTAGGTACTTCAAATACTTCTTCAAGATAAACGAGAGGTACAACCTTCCCTCTAAAGTCGATAACTTTTTGATTATGTGCATTAAGAATATCAGATTTCTTAATAATTGAAGTTTCGATAATCGAAGAAAGAGGAATTGCATAAATCTCTTGTTCTATTTCAACTAGCATTACTGAAATAATCGATAACGTTAATGGCAATTGTATAGAAAATATGGAACCAACATCTTGCGTCGATTCAATGGAAATACTACCGCCTAATGATTCGATTGTTGTTTTTACAACGTCAAGTCCAACTCCACGACCTGAAATATCAGAAATTACTTCTGCTGTCGAGAAACCAGATGCTAATATTAATTCATTAATTTGTTTATCTGTTAAAGAGTTCGCACTTTCTTTTGTAACAATTCCTTTTGAAATAGCTTTTTCAAGTACTCTATCTTTATTAATACCAGCGCCATCATCTTCAATTTCGATAAATACATAGTTACCACTATGGTAAGCACGTAATACTACCGTTCCTTCTTCAGGTTTTCCTTTAGCGCGACGCACTTCTGGACTTTCAATACCATGATCAAGAGAATTTCGTATTAAATGAACTAACGGATCTCCAATTTCATCAATTACAGTACGATCTAGTTCCGTTTCTGCACCGATGATTTCTAGATTAATTTTTTTATGTAAATCACGTGATAATGAGCGAACCATTTTAGGGAAACGGTTAAATACTGTGTCGACAGGTACCATGCGCATTGTAAGAACAATGTTTTGTAAGTCACCCATTGTACGACTCATACGTTCAACCGTTTCATTTAACTCACCATGATTTACTTCTGTTGAAATAGATTGTAAACGTCCTCTATCAATCACTAATTCTTCAAATAGATTCATTAGGATATCTAAACGTTCAATACTTACACGAATTGTTTTACTTGCTGCATGTTGGTTTGTTTTAGAGCCATTAGATGGTGCTTTTGTTTGATTATTTGCCTCTGGTTTTGGATTATTTTCAATCACAACAGGTTTTTCTGCTACTTCTACAGATGTTGGCTCATCATGCGTTATTTCAGTTGCTGAATTGGCAAATAGCTCCTGTGATAGCTTCGTTACAATAACACTATCAACCTCTGAAACTTTCATTATTTTCTTTTGAATTTCTTCAGCACTTTCTTTCGTTAATAAAGCAACTTGAAATTGTTGATCAAATTTTTCTTCTTCTAATTGATCGACAGTTGGAACGGACTTAATCACATCTCCGCTTTTTTCTAAAATATCAAAGACCATAAATACACGTGCTGCTTTAAGCAAACAGTCTTCTCTTAAAGAAACTGCAATCTCATAAGCATTAATTTCTTGTTCAGACGATTGTTGTAATACTGTTTTTTCATAATCATCATATTGTAATTTAGGGAGCGTCGTTGCTTCCGTTACAGTTATGGCAACCTCTTCCTTTGCTTGAATCGCTTGAATAGGCTGTCCACTTTCTATTGCCTTTAATTTCTCAACAGTTACTTTTACATCACGTTTCCCATCGCCACCATCAGCAATGTCCATAATCATTGCTTCTAGATGATCAACTGACTCAAACACTACGTCAAGAATTTCAGAATTAACACTTATTTTATGGTTTCGAATTGCATCTAAAACATTTTCCATTTTATGTGTTAAATCTGCCAAATCTTCATAACCCATTGTTGCTGACATACCTTTTAATGTATGGGCGGAGCGAAAAATTTCATTTACAATTGCGATATCTTCTGGATTCTTCTCTAATTCTAATAAATTATCACTACAAGACTGTAAATGTTCTTTACTTTCTTCAATGAACATTTCTAAATATTGATTCATTTCCATGCAAGACCACACTCCCTATTAAGACAAATATTTCATAATCACACCTGCAATATCATCTACATCTGCTATTTCGTCAACTAGATTTGTTTCTACTGCAGCTTTTGGCATACCATAAACAATACAAGTTTCCTGTGACTCAGCAATTGCAACAACATTACCATTTTGTTTTAAGGCTTTTAAGCCCTTTGAACCATCATAGCCCATCCCTGTCATAATGACAGCAATTTTATCAAAGTCGTTAAATCGACTTACTTCCTCAAACATGACATCCACGGCAGGTCTATGGCCTAAACGTGGCGGTTCTGTTTGATCTAATACAATCTCTAAATTTTTACCAACCTTGCGTAGTTTAAGATGATATCCACCCGGTGATATATAAGCTGTCCCATTTTGAATCGTTTCACCATGCTCTGCTTCTTTTACTGAAATGCTACTAAGATGATTTAATCTTTCAGATAGAGATTTTGTAAATCCAGGTGGCATGTGCTGTACGATTAATATTGGTGCATTAATCGATTTAGGTAATTTTGTAATAACTTCTTGTAATGCACGAGGTCCACCTGTTGATGTTCCAATTAATACAATTTTTTTTGAGGTTTTACTCCAATTAGTACGAATTGGTCGGTCCACCTTTTGTTGTAACGGTTGCTGTAGTTCATGACCTCGCGTAAAACTTTTAATGTTCGTTTCCATTTCTCGGGATGCTTTATTTACTACAGTTTTTTTTAATTTAGCAACAGATACTTGCGCAGCTTGTTGAACTTTATGGATTACTTCATCCTTGATTTTGTGTAAATCAAGGGATATAGCCCCACTTGGTTTTGCAACAAAATCTACTGCACCCTTTTCCATTGCTGTAATCGTGGCTTCTGCCCCTTGCTGAGTTGAGCTTGACAACATAATTACCGGTACTGGACATACATCCATAATTTCAGTTAATGCTTCAAGGCCATTCATGACCGGCATTTCTACATCCATTGTGACAACATCTGGCTTTAATTGCTGAATTTTCTTAATGGCATCTAATCCATTGCGGGCTGTTCCAATTACTTCTACACTCGATTGGTCAATAAAAAAATCTGAAATTAACTTTCTCATGAACGCAGAATCATCCACAATTAACAGCCTACTTTTTTTCGAAGAGTCCATTAACTTAACCACGCCCTTTCGAAAAGATACTTCTTAATTTTGTTAAAAAAGTATTTGTAGTTGGCGCATAAACTTCATCCTTTTGGTGATGAATGAACCGTGAAACCATTTCATTTAATGTCTTTGTAATAGGAGCATTCGGATAACCGATTGAAAAAGGCGTTTGACTTATAACTGATTTCCGAACACACTCATCCTCGGGTAATGCACCTAAAACATTGATATCTTTTGATAAAAATTTACTCATTGTACTTTTCAATCTATCAGCAGTATCGCGGCCTTCTTCATTTGTAAAAGCTCTATTCACTACTAAATAGAAGGTTTTATTTTCATCTCTTATATGAATAAATTTCATCATCGAATACGCATCTGTTATTGACGTTGGTTCAGTAGTTGAAATAACAACGATCTCATTTATCGAAGCAAGTAAGTCTAATGACCACTGCGTCGCTCCTGCACCCATATCAAATAAAATATAATCATACGTTTTTTGTAATGTTTCAAACGCTTCAATTAAAGAATCAAACATTTTAGATGACCATTCGACTAAGGAAGTAAATCCAGAACCACCAGAAATATACTTTAAATTATATGGTCCTTCTAAAATAATTTGATCTAAAGTAGCACTACCTGATAAATAATCTTTTAGATTGTATTGGGCAGTTTTCCCAATCAAAATATTGACATTACCCATTCCGATATCCATATCAAGTATAACTACCTTTTTCCCTTGATTCGCCAACTGAATCGCAAAGTTTGTAGAAAAATTACTTTTCCCTACTCCACCCTTGCCACTAACAACAGCGATGGATCTTCCCAAAGTACCTTGACTTTCCATCATTTTCATTCTAAGTTTTTCGGCTTGATCTCTCATTTGAATTCACCTTGGAAAAATAAGTCTAGCAAAACATCTAGCTTTGCTTCCTGGATATCTTCAGGAACTTCTTGTCCATCTGTATAATAAGCTAGTCCTTTATTATATTTAATCATTAAATTGAAAATAGTGCCAATAGAATTTGTCTCGTCTATCTTGGTAAATATAAACTTTTCAATTGGTACATCATTAAATTGTTCAATAATAATTTCCATATCTTTTTCTTTAGAAGTTAGTGATAGGACTAAAAAGGATTCAGACATGTCTCTGAAGTCAATCAATTCCTTAATATCGCTTACATATTTTCCCTCTTTATAATTACGACCAGCAGTATCAATAAACACTAAATCAACATTCTCCATTTTTTGGACAGCTCTTTGATAATCCTGTGCATTATAAACAATTTCAAGAGGAGCTTGTAAAAGATTTGCATAGATTTTTAATTGTTCAATTGCCGCTATTCGATATGTATCTGTCGTGATAAATCCGATTCGTTTCTTCTTTTCTAAAACGGATCGAGCAGCCATTTTTGCAATTGTTGTCGTTTTCCCAACTCCAGTTGGGCCAAATACATTTATATATTTCTTTTCATAAGTTAAACCGCCAAATGAAAGCTTTTCTAATTTCACTCTTAACGATAGTTCAACTTGCTCCCACATTTGCTTTTGTGTCATTTGAGAATTTGAATTTTGATAATGCACAAAAAGCTCATCACTAATTTCGGTGATGAGCTCCTCACTAAGCTCTTGTTTTTTTAAGAATTGAACAATAGGTAAAAATAGTTCAGGGTATTGAGATTGCACTGATTGTCTTTGAATAGACTTCATCATTGATTTTAAATCTGCGAGTTCTTTTTTTAATACATCTGTTGAAGTTACTTTTTCATCCAATTTTGGTTGAGTAGTAGAAGCAGAAAGATTTAATCCCACTTCCAAATCAGGTAATTGCTCTACTTTTGGTTTTACTTCAATTTGATCTACACCAGCTAATACTTCAAAGTGCTTTTGTTTAATTAACCCAAATAGCTTTTTCGTTTCAACTACTTTTGAATTTATAATGACAGCATCTTCGCCTAGTTCTGCTCGTATTGATTTCATCGCTTCAGCAATGGAAGGAGCTATATATTTTTTCATTTTCATTCTACATTCACCACTCCAACACTTTGGATTTCAATGTTTGCGTCTAATTCGTTATAAGATAGAATCGGTATCTGTGGAAAATATCGTTCCGTTAATTGTCTTAAATACAATCGAATTGCAGGTGAGCATAAAATAATTGGCGATTGTTCCATATACGATACTCTTTCAACTTCTTTAGCAATTGACTCTAATACATTTTGCGAATCCTGTGGATTCATTGCCAAATAATTGCCATGTTCAGTTTGTTGAATACTATCTGCAATTAATTTTTCTAATTTCGCTGGAACTGTAATTACCTTTAAGGTTGGCCCGCCTAATCCATACTGAGCTGTAATTTGTCGAGCAAGGGCTTGTCTTACATATTCCGTTAAAATATCCGTATCACTTGTTAGTTTTGAATAATCCGCTAAAGTTTCAAAAATAATAGGTAGATTTCGTATTGAAACATTTTCTCTTAATAGTTTAGCCAATACTTTTTGAATTTCACCAATCGAAAGTGGCGTTGGTGTTAATTCTTCTACTAAAATTGGATAGCTTTCACGTAAATGATCAATTAATTGTTTTGTTTCTTGTCGACCTAATAATTCGTGTGCGTTTGCACGTATCATTTCAGTTAAATGAGTTGAAACGACACTCGGTGGATCTACCACTGTATAGCCAAGCATTTCAGCTTCTTCTTTTGTTTTTTCAGTAATCCATTTCGCCGGTAATCCAAAGGAAGGTTCAATCGTATCGATTCCTTCAATTGAATTATCATCGCCAGGGCTCATTGCTAAATAATGATCTAGAAGCAATTCACCTTTAGCCATTTCATTCCCTTTAATTTTAATGCGATATTCATTCGGTTGTAGTTGAATATTATCTCGAATACGTACAACTGGAATTACGATCCCTAGTTCAAGTGCTAATTGTCTACGAATCATAACAACCCGATCAAGTAAATCGCCACCCTGTGCTGCATCTACAAGTGGAATTAATCCATATCCAAACTCAAATTCAATTGGATCAACATTTAACAGGTTCACCACATTTTCTTGACTCTTCATCGTATCAGTAGCAACTTCTTCTTCGATTTCAAGCGCTTCTTCAGGTGTTTCTGTTTTCTTACGATCTGCTAAGTATGCTCCTAGTGCTAAAACAGCAGCAATCGGAAGAGTGATCCAGTCTGGAAGCGGCGTAAATAATCCTAATAATAGAATGGTACCCGCTGCAACATATAATAGTTTCGCCTGTGCAAATAATTGACTTGTAATATCATGTCCTAAATTGCCTTCAGAAGCTGCTCGTGTTACTACTAAACCTGTTGCCGTTGAGATAAGTAAGGCTGGAATTTGCGCTACAAGACCATCACCTACAGTTAACTTTGAGAAATGGCTTGCGGCATCATTTAATGTGTATCCTAATTGAGCCATACCGATAATCATACCGAATAGTAGGTTAATGAAAACCATAATGATTGAGGCAATGGCATCACCTTTTACGAATTTTGTTGCCCCATCCATGGCCCCATAAAAATCTGATTCACGAGAAACCTTGTCACGGCGTTCACGTGCTTCTTTTTCTGAGATCATCCCAGCATTTAAATCAGCATCGATACTCATTTGTTTACCTGGCATCGCATCCAAAGTGAAACGTGCTGCAACTTCAGCGACACGCTCTGAACCTTTTGTGATTACGATAAAGTTCACAATGACTAATAGCATGAAAATTACTAATCCGACTAATATATTTCCTCCAGTTACAAACTCACCAAAAGTTTCTACTACATCCCCTGCATCACCTTCTGCTAAAATCGCACGAGTTGTAGAAATACTTAACGCTAAACGGAAGAGAGTAAGTAACAATATGATTGAAGGGAAAATTGCAAAGTCCAATGCTTCTTTCATGTTCATTGCAGTTAATAGAACTAACAATGATAAAGTAATGTTAATAATAATTAAAAAACTTAGTAGCCATGTTGGAAGAGGGATTACAAGCATCGCTACAATTAAAATTACAACTGCTAACACACCAATGTCGCGAAATTTCATATAAGTCCCTCCTACTCTCTACTAAGTACTTTAAATTTTTCGTTTAATTCGATATACATAAGCAAGTATTTCTGCCACAGCTTTAAAAAACTCTTCTGGCACAAAATCTCCTATTTCAACTTTGTCATACATGGCTCTAGCTAATGGTCGATTTTCAACCATTACTACATCATGTTCTTTCGCGATTAATTTAATCTTTTGAGCTACAAAATCTGTACCTTTCGCAATTACCTTTGGTGCATCCATATTCTGCTCATCATATTTCAGTGCAATTGCATAGTGAGTTGGATTTGTTATAACAACATCCGCACTCGGTATTTCTTGCATCATTCTTCTCATAGCCATTTCACGTTGACGTTGCTTGATTTTCGATTTAACTTGTGGGTCACCTTCAGCGTTTTTATGTTCATCTTTTATATCTTGTTTCGACATTTTTAAGTTCTTTTCATACTCGTATTTTTCATAAACATAATCCAAAATAGCGATGAATATAAGAACTAGTGCTGCGGCGATTCCCATTAATGCAGTTAAACTTGCAACGGTTGATAATATATCCCAAGGATTTTGAAAAGCTAGACTTAAAACATCTGCCATATTCATCCAAATAATTAAAGTAGTAACTGCTCCGATAAAGGCAACCTTTAATAAAGATTTAAGTAAATTAATAATTGCCCTCAATGAGATTATTTTTTTAATCCCTTTTATCGGATCCATTTTTTTAAATCGAATTTCAAGGTTTCTGTTGTAAAAAGCAGTCCGAATTGAAAATAGTTAGCCCCAATTCCTGTCACTACTGCAATAAGAAGAAATGGTAAAAGGATGGAAGCCATTTCAGTAAGGGTTTGTGCATATATTTCCATTACCGTTTCTTCGGTTATAGACTCAATCAGTATATTTTTTTCAATGAATTGATGAAAGAATGAAAACAAACCTTCTAACATAAATGGTGCCCAAACATAAAGGAACAAAAATAATATAAGCAATAATACCGCTGCTGTTACATCCTGACTTTTAACGACTTGTCCTTTTTTCCTTGCATCTTGTCGCTTTTTCGGTGTCGCCTTTTCAGTCTTTTCTCCTGCAAAAAATTGCAAGTCTAATTGAAGAAATAACTTCACCTAAGCACCACCTAACAAGTTCATTAAATCTCTCATAGCAATGATCATGATTTCCACTAAATTTTGCATCACCTGAATCATGACACCCATGACAATGAACAAAACTAAAAAACCAATGGCTATTTTTATCGGAAAACCAACAACGAAAATATTTAACTGTGGAACTGTTTTTCCAGTAATCCCTAATGCCACCGTCACAAGAAATAATGTTGCAACAACTGGCGCAGACATTTGAAATGCGATGGCAAAAACAGATCCGAATAATTTTATGATATATTCTACTGTCCCAACATTTCCGAAGTTTGGATATAGCTGATCAATAGGCATAAATTGAAAACTATAAAAGATACCATCTAATATTAAATGATGTCCATTGATTGCAAGTAAGACAAATATTAAGAGTACGTTAAAAAATTGACCCATGAGCGGACTTTGAGTACCTGTTTGTGGATCGATAATATTTGCCATAGCAAAACCCATTTCAAAATCAATAAAGCCCCCAGCTATTTGTACAGCAGAAAACACAATATAAGCACAGACACCGAGCATTAATCCGATGATTGCTTCTTTTAGAATAAGTAATATGTAATTTCCATCTATAGCAAATGGTTCAACATTAAATGTATAATACATCATCCAAGAAAGGACGAGTGCTAATGCAATTTTCAGTTGAGGTGGTATTGTTCGATATGAAAAAAACGGGATTGATACGAAAAAAGCTGATACTCTCACAAAAATTAATAATAAAACAGATAATTTTGGAATAAGTTCTGTCATTTAATCACCCAATGTATCGATCTAAATTATTTAATATACCGTATACAAAAGATGTTATTTGAGATAGCATCCATGGACCAAAAAATACAATACCTACAAGGACTGCAACAATTTTTGGAACAAATGCTAATGTTTGCTCTTGAATAGACGTTGTTGCTTGGAAAATACTCACCGCGAGACCCGAAATTAAAGCTATTAATAACAAGGGACCCGAGACAATGAGTACAGTCCATATCGCTTGTTCTGCAATTGAAATGACCATTTCTTGTGTCATATGTATCAACCCCTAAAAACTTTGAAGTAAGGATTTTACGACCAAATACCACCCATCAACTAAAACAAATAATAAAATTTTAAATGGTAATGAAATCATAACAGGCGGTAACATCATCATCCCCATTGACATAAGGACACTCGCTACGACCATATCTATCACTATAAATGGAATAAAAATCATAAACCCAATTTGAAATGCTGTTTTTAATTCACTTAATGCAAATGCCGGAACAAGCATGGTTAGTGGAATTTCTTCTACTGTTTCAGGACGTTCCGCTTGGTTATAGTTAATGAATAATTCTAAATCTTCCTGTCTTGTATGCTGTGCCATAAATTGTTTGAATGGCGTACTTGCTCTATCATAAGCTTCTTCAATGCCAATTTCCTCGTTAAATAACGGTTGGAGCGCATTGTCGTTTACTTCTTGAAGAGTAGGCGCCATGACAAAAAATGTTAAGAATAGTGCAAGACCTATAATGACCTGGTTTGGCGGCATAGTGTTTGTCGCTAACGCTGTTCTTGTAAAAGATAGTACAATCACTATTCTTGCAAAGGAAGTCATCAATATTAATATACTTGGAGCGAGTGAAAGAACTGTTAATAGAAGCAGTAATTGTATGGATGTAGACACATTTGTTGGATCACTGTTAGAAAAGAAGGAGATAAATTCTTCCATTACTCATCGCGCTCCTTTTCCTTCCATTTTTCCAATTCATCACGACGCTCTTTTTTAATATCAGATAATCGTTTATTTAATATTTCTCCAAAACTATTTTGATTATGTTCTTTTGGCTCACTTTTTGATTTTGGATTTATCTTTTTTAATAGTTCTGCAATATATGGTGTTGTAGAAGTAAAGGTTTGTTTTTCTTCAAAGTTGTTAATTAATGACTCAATTTCCTCATTATCGTCAATCTCTTTTATTAATTGGACATTCTCTCCGACACCAACAATATAAATTGACTTTCCAACTTGAAGAATTTGTACAGATTTTTGTGAACCTAACGTGACACCACCAATATTACGTACTAAACTATTTTGCTGATAATTTCGGCTTTTTTTGTTGATGAACTTTAAAACAAATAATAATAAAGCAAGTACAAAAATAAGTGAAAACAACATTTTAATATAATCCCAAGCACTTAAACCTTGTCCCATCGTTAACTCATTTTGTGTTTGGGAGTCAAATTTTCCTTCTTGATCGGACTGTTCTTGATCATCCTGTTTTTGTTCATCCTGTTTTTGTTCATCCTGATTAGTTTGCGGATTTTGTAACCAATCATTAACCATTTGGTTGTTCGACGTCGCATTTACTGTAGCTTGTACTGGTGCACATATCGTCATGATTACAATGAATACAATTGCAGACCAAACCTTTAACTTAAATGAAGCATGCATTAGATCAACCTAAAGCTTTTTGAATTGCTTCAATTACTCGATCCGCTTGGAATGGTTTAACGATGAAATCTTTTGCACCAGCTTGAATTGCATCAATTACCATTGCCTGTTGCCCCATAGCTGAACACATAATAACAATCGCATTTGGATCAGTTCCTTTAATCGCTTTTAACGCAGCAATCCCATCCATTTCTGGCATTGTAATATCCATTGTTACTAAATCAGGCTTTAATTCATTATATTGTTCAACAGCTTGTGCTCCATCTGCTGCTTCTCCAACTACTTCAAATCCATTTTTCGTTAAAATATCTTTAATCATCATGCGCATGAATGCAGCATCGTCAACAATTAGTATCTTTTTAGACATAGTATGATTCCTCCAATTTAAACTCTATCTTAAGTTATTTAATCGATCCGCTTGGCTTACAATATCTGTTATACGTACTCCAAAGTTTTCATCAATTACAACAACTTCACCTTTGGCAATTAAACGATTATTGACTAAAATATCTACTGGTTCACCAGCAAGTTTATCTAATTCAATAATAGAACCTGTAGACAGTTGTAATATTTCTTTTACCGAATGCTTCGTACGACCGAGCTCGACTGTTACTTGCAAAGGTATATCAAGTAACATATTTAAGTTACGTGCTTCACTTTGTGTAATATTTGGCTGCTCAAATGCAGCAAATTGTGCCTGCTGAACATTTACATTCTGCTGTGGCGGCTGTTGATAACGTGGTGTTGAAAAAATCGGCGGCTCTTCAAATACAGTCGCAGCAGCTTGTTGTGAATGAATCGGTTCTTGAGTTGCAGGCTGATTCATCGGTTGCTGTGTTGTGTTTTGTTGTTGTGTCTGTTGAACTGGTGCACTTGAAACTTGTGCAGGCTGTTCAGCAACTGGTTGATTCACTTCAGCACCTGGCTCACCTAATAATGTTTTGACAATATCTTTACTAAAATTAAGTGGCAATAATTGCATAATGTTGGAATCAATTAATTCGCCAATTTTCAATCTAAATGATACTTTTACTAATAAATCTTCCTGAGGTATATTATCGTGACCTTCATTTTGTTGGAAATTTAATAAATCAATTGAAGGTGGAGAAATATCCACTTTTTTATTAAAGATTGTTGACATCGAGGTTGCAGCTGAACCCATCATTTGGTTCATTGCTTCTTGCACTGCACTCAGTTGTATTTCACCTAATTCAGGCTTCGGATTTAAACCGTCCCCACCTAACATTAAATCTGCTATGATTGCAGCATCTGTTTGTTTAATCACTAGGAGGTTCATTCCAACGAGACCAATTGTATATTCAACTTGAACAGCAACGTACGGTTGAGGAAACTCCTCTTCTAAACGATTTCGATTGATCATCGAAACAACAGGTGTTGTAATATCTACTTTTTGTCCTAGTAATGCAGATAAAGCTGTAGCAGAACTACCGAAAGAGATATTTCCTACTTCACCAAGTGCATCCTGCTCCATTGGACTAAGATAATCCTCAACACGGAGTTCTTCGGTTGATGATGATTCAGGTTCATTATTGTTTTCTTCTAATGATTCGCCTCTTAATAGCGCTTCAATTTCTTCTTGGGAGAGCATTCCATCATTCATCCTCGTCTCCTCCTTTCAAAGAGTCCAAAATTTGTATAGCCATTTTCTTATTTAGTTTACCAGGTTGTACTGTGAATTTCGGTAAATTTCCGACTTTTAGAATAAGAGGATCATCAATTTTTTTATCTAATTGAATAACATCTCCCACATTCATAAAGAGAAAATCTTCTATCGTAATATCAGTAGCACCTAGTTCGGCAATTAAGTCAAGTTCAGCTTGCTTGACACGTGTTTCTAACATTTTTAACTGTTCAGGGGAAGATTCTTTCGTATTTGACTGCATCCAATATTGAACAGATAAATTATGAATAATCGGTTCTAGTACAACATGTGGAATACAAATATTAATCATACCCGTTGTTTCACCAATAATCGTATTTAAGGAAATGACTACGACTGTTTCATTAGGTGAAATCATCTGTAAAAACTGTGGGTTTACTTCTAGCTCGATTAACATTGGATCGATCTCAGCAATATTGTCCCACGCTTCCCTTAAATTATCAAAAGCACGTTCAAATAAGTTGGTCATTATTTTTTGTTCAATTTCTGTTAAGTTGTCAACATTACTATAGCTTGCACCTGATCCCCCCATTAATCGGTCCATCATCGAATAGGCAATATTCGGATTGATTTCCATTAAAATATTACCATCTAATGGTGGTACTTCAAATATATTTATTAATGTCATATTGGGAATCGATCGTACAAACTCTTCAAAAGGAATTTGGTCAACGGAAGCAACATTTATTTGAACATAGGTTCTCAATTGAGCAGAGAAAAATGTTGTCAGAAGACGAGCAAAATTTTCATGAATTCTCGTTAAGCTTCGAATTTGATCCTTTGAAAATCGAAGTGCACGCTTAAAATCATAGGTTTTAATTTTTTTCGTTTCTTCTTCTTTTTTCATTTCATCTGCTGACATTTCCCCAGTTGAAATTGCAGAGAGTAGTGCATCTATCTCTGATTGGGATAATACATCGCCTGCCATTTACCCACCTCCATTTCAAGATGATTTACATTGTTCGGCATGACTGAACAAATTACTGAATGATGTAGGAGGTAATGTAGACTTGTTCAACTGTACCTACTTGCATCAATTCGTTTAATTGTGTTTTTATAGTGGATTGTAAAAAGATTTTCCCTTGCTTTCCTTGTAAATCCTCTTCCGTTAACTCAGAGAGCTCTTGTATAATGATATCTTTAATTTGGAAATCTCGCTTCGTTAACTCTTCAGCAGCTTTTTTACTGTCCGTCTGAATTTTTAATTGCAAACGAACAAAACTATCATCTGCTAAATTCGTTGTCATTTCAGGAACATCGATTGATGCTTCTAAAATCTCATCAATCGTAGGTTCTCCAGTTGCAGCTTTTTGATTATTAAATTGCGTTAATAATACAAAAATTACAACACCTATTAGCGTAATTGTTACTAAAATAATCAGCATTACGGTTAGCAATTTATTACTATTGTTATTCTTCATCTTCATCACCTCGTAGATGCGGGTTTGATAGTATTTGGATATCACGATAAAAACTTGTTATTTTTTGACGCACCTCTTTTGCACTTTCTAAAACAATAAATTTGCGCCCAGTTGTAAGCGTAATTGTTGTATCAGGAAATGATTCCACTGTTTCTATGTATATAGCGTTGATGGAGAATGGTTTTCCGTTTAATCGAGTAAGTTCTATCATTGAAATAGGGCCGGGTCAGTGAGAGCCGGCCCGACCCTCCTTTGCAATGAGATATTAATTATATTTAAGTATTCTATTTAGCCATTAAAATAACATTGCTAGTTTACTAGGATTAACGTTTTAAGTTTACAAGCTCTTGAAGAATTTCATCAGATGTTGTAATAATACGAGAGTTGGCTTGGAAACCACGTTGAGTAACAATCATTTCAGTAAATTCTTCAGATAAGTCAACATTGGACATTTCTAAGAAACCAGCTTCGATCGAACCAATACCATTCTCTGTAGCAGTACCAACTACTGGTTGACCTGAGTTAGACGTTTCTTTGTAATAGTTACTACCTGCTTTTTCAAGTCCACCTGTATTTGGGAATTTTGCTAACTGGATTTGTCCTGCCACTTGTAATTTCCCGTTTTCATCAACAAAGTTAATTGTACCATCTTGAGCAATCGACATACTTTGTGCAGTTGTTGGAATTTGGATAGGTCTTAAAGCTTCAGTTAATGTTGTTGTATAAACTGTACCTGTACCTGTTTGGATTAATGTTTCCTCGATAGTATCAAATATATCAGCAGTAAAGCTTGTGATAGGACTGTCATCCGCTGTAAAGTCAACAACATTACCATCTTCATCAACTAGAGTATTTTCACCAGTGACTTCATATCGAGCATTATCAATCGTTACAAAAAGCTTACCTGTAGATGAATCAATCTCGATGTCTACTAATTGTGCATCACCATTTTCGTCTTCGTAATCTGCTTGTATTTGCGTAAAACCGTCAGCGTCATCATAAGATTGAAGTTTGCCATCGACAATAACAAGAGCTCCATCTAAGTCAGCAGCTTCATCTACATCATCTGGGTTAATAGTTGCCCCATCAGTAACATACTCACCATCTTCATTCACTAACAATGTAAATGATTGGTTATTAAATGTAAGAGTTTCTGTAGTTAACCCCATAATTGGAACAGTAGCTGATGTAAGTGTTGCATCATAACCAACGAGATATTTACCGTCAGAATTGACTACATAACCATCTCGATCCATGTAAAAGTTTCCTGCGCGTGTATATTGCGTATTAGTAAATCCTGCTTTTCCTTCTGTACTATCTGCGACTTGGAAGAAGCCATCACCAGAAATCGCTAAGTCAAGAGTACGAGCTGTTGTTTGTAATGATCCTGTAGAGTGAATTGTGTCAATTGCAGCAATTTGAGAACCTAGACCTACTTGTTTTGGATTTACACCCCCACGAGTTTCAGTCGAAGCTGATGCACCTGCAGTTGTTTGTGAGATTAAATCCTTAAATACTACACGACCTTTTTTGAAGCCATAAGTGTTCACGTTTGAGATGTTATTCCCAATTACGTCAAGTTTTGTTTGGAAGTTTTTTAAACCTGAAATACCAGAGTACATAGAACGTAACATTGTATCGTTCTCCCTTCAATTTTTATATGAGTGTCTCGCGTCTATCAGTCGGCGAGCTTTAGGCATCCTTTTCAGGTCCTGCCTATCATAGCACGATTGTGCCATCAATGTTTGTAAATAATTGATTTTTTGCTTCAGTGCGTTCCATCGCTGTAATTACCGTTGCATTTTTAGCACTTACAATCAACGCGGCTTGCTCCATCAATACTAAAGGTTGATTGACTCCTTTTGAACGTGCTTCAAATACTTTATCCGTTACCACTTGCCATTCTTCATCTGAAATGCTTATGTTGCGCTCGATTAACCGTTCATTTGCATGTTTACTAATTTTTAGTTCTTGGCTATTTGTTGCCTCTTGCAAATGTTCAAGGAATGACTGTTTTGTTTGAATCGTATTTGTTTTTAGACTTTTTTGTGGTTGTAATAGCGGTTGCAATGGCACGTGCTGAATTTGTATTCTATGCATGTGCTTTCACCAGCCTATTCACTTATTAGTTCGAATTGATCCTTCTTTAAAACCTTTTCGTTTTGCAAAATAAATTCAATCACTGAATTGTTAGTTTTTACAGAATCGATTATCGATTGAACCCATTCTCCATCTTCCTCATATCGAACCTTTCGCCCTATTAATTTACTAGCTTCAACTAATGGATTTTCGGTAGGCTCTACTGTTGACGGTCTATTAAAGATAGATGAAATATGTCCTGGTGTAATTTCTTTTCCATCCTTAAGTACGAAATAAGGTTCACCATCAATGAATTTTAATTGTTCAATGACACCCGTTCCTTCATTTACAATGAGGTTACCCTCTTCATCGACTTCCTCTGTTAATTCATGCCATTGTATCTCTTTTCCAATGAACGTTGTATAATCCATCAGCTGTGATTGATGCTGTGAATCTAGTAAGTTTTCAATAGCTTTCGTCATATTTTGCATTTGCTCTAATGAACTAAACTGAGCTAATTGAGCAATATATTCAGTATTATCCATTGGTTGAGTAGGGTCTTGATGTTGTAATTGCGTTACCAATAGCTGTAAGAAGGCATCTTTCCCTAATGAATTACTCCCAGTTTGTTTAGTAGTCGTTCTATTAGACAAGTAATAATCGTTGGAAATCGGATTTGTATTTGCCATCTGCTACACCTCCTCGTTGATCAAATAATCTTTAAAGCTTAAACTTTCCTCATCTTCATCATGTTCATCTTGGTTTTCATTTTCTTGTTCTTGCTGTTGCCTAAACATATTACTGAACATGCTTTGATCACGGAAGTTACGATCAGTTTCCTGTAAACTTTGTGCTATATCGATTCGATCCATTTGAATATTTGCGTGTGCAAATGCAGATTTTAATTGATGCAACTGACCATCAAGTAATTCTTTTGCCGCCTGCGTTGTTGCAAGCAATCTTGCAGATAGAACACCATCTTGTTGCATAATTTCAATTCGAATAGAGCCTAAATTTTCAGGATAAAGTTTCAACAAAAGCTTCATTGTACCTTGTGTATTCGACAATTGACTACGATTCATTAAATATTGAATTTCTTTAACTAACGCTTCTCCCTGAGCATTCTTTTCTACTGGAAGTGTGATTGTAAAAGTTTTCACACTTGTATTTGTTGTTTGCTGGGTTGATATAGGTGTTTGCATAGTTTCCGTTGTGTTTTCTGTTTGCTTCACTACTTGCTGCTGAGAGCTCTGAGTAACACTGTTATTTGATACTGCACTTTGAACTGTTTGAGTTGTAACTGTCGCAATTTGCTTTGTTGTTGAGTCTGTAGAAGATACCAAGTCCTCTTTTGTAGACTTATGTACCTGTTCAACTACCATTTTTATTACATCTTTTAAATTCAGTAATTGAAGAGGTTGGTCACCCATTAAATCTCCATTCTTACCAACAATTTGTGCAAGCTTTAAAAATTGAATAAGTTGTTCCGCTTCTTTTGGTGTAACTTTATGTTCACCTTGTAGGGCAGTTGCAAGCTGACTTATTATATTTGGAGCTTGTTCATTTACCATTTGGACAAATTGCCAAATATTATTCAGTTCAATGTTCTCAGTATCTAAAAGGTTTTCCATCATTTTTGATAGCTCTTCACTATCCATATTTAATAAAGACAGTAAATCTTCTAAATTCATCGATTCATCGATAGATTTCATTTGCCCTTCCCCATCGACTTGAATCGTAAGAAACCCTTCATCATGTGAAATACCAAGTAAATCTAACACTTCTTCAATTGACTCTGAGTCTAGTAGATTATTTAATGCCTCTACATCAACTGTTTCTTCCTTTGCAGTATCAGTTTTAGTTGTATTATTTTGGCTTGCTACAATTTTACTGAAAACTTCACCAAATTTACCGCTAGTTTCTCCAAGTGCTTTCGAAGTATTTGCTGTCGTAGCTTTTGTTGATGTTTGTCCAGTTGAAATTGTTTGACTCATCGATGTTAATTGCATGATTCCTAAATTCATATTTTCACCTCCTTCCAAGAAGATGTTTTTTTGTTATCTTGATAGCAACTCTGTGAACTTTGCAGCATCTGTTGGATTCATCTTGGAAAGAACTTCTGATAAAGTATCAGATTTTAAACTTGATAAAATACGTACAGCCTCATCTTGACTCATTGCTACTAGAATTGGAGCAGCTTCTTTCGCAGACATTTTTTCGAAGGCAGATACGATTTCAGTAAACTCTTTCTTTGCAGTATCTTGTTCCCTCTGTATGCGGTCAATTTCATATTCTAGTTCTTCTTGAAGGATAGCCGCTTCTTCAGTTTTTGATTTTTCACTTTCAAGTTGTGATTGGAGCTGGGCAATCTCAGCTTCTTTTTGCTCTATTTGTGCTTGTAACTCCACAATTTTTTCATCAAATTCTTGAATTGGCTTACTTGTTTCTTGCTGTGATGGAACAAATGGTAAATTACCAGTTAATTCTTTTGTTTTCTCGAAGATGTTTGTATTTGTAATCGTTGCAATGACTAGTAGCACCGCGATAACAAACATTAATGGTATTAGAAACCAAAAGAAAATCTTTTGAAAAACACCCGGTGATTTTACTTCTTCAATATTGTTCTCTTGATAATTTGGCCTTGTCATAGGATCACCTGATTTCTTTCTTGTTGTACATAAGTAAAGAAATTTCATCAAGTCTAAGCATTTCTAACTTATCTTGCTCTTCTTTATATGCTTCGAAGTCTTTTTCCCGCATTTTTTCAAACTTACGTACTTCCAAGTTTTTTTCAACTAATTTTTGTTCGTGCCAATTCATTTTTGTTCTTGCCTGAATAACCTTTTGTTGCATATCAGTTATAGAATGTTCAAGACTACCAAGGAATTTTGCATAATGATGAATTTCATCAATTGTTGCTCCAATTTTTAATTTGTCATTTTGAAATTCTATTAATTCTTCTTTCTTTTTCAATAATTCATATAATTTCGTTGCAACTTCTTCAAAAGAATTGACAGCTTGTTTATACGCCATCTCGGTTTGTTGTTTTTCTTGTTCTCGGATTGTTAATACTTTTTCAAATCGATACTGATATTGAAGCATTATTTGCCACCACCATTCGACAATGCTATAAGTTCCTTCACAGTTTCATCCAATGTGACTTTATCTTTATAGCCCTGTTTTAAGAATTTTGTAATCAGTGGTTCGTAATAAATCGCCTCATCTATTTCTTTTGAAGTGCCTTTTTTATATGCACCAATATTAATCAAGTCCTCTGACTTTGAGTATGTATAGTAAAGATCGCGTAGACGTTCTGCTGCTTTTACATGCTCATCAGTTGATATATGGTTCATTAAGCGACTGATACTCTTTAATACATTAATCGCAGGATATTGTCCTTTATTAGCGAGTGTCCGATCTAACACAATGTGACCATCCAAAATCCCTCTTACTGTATCGGCTATTGGCTCATTCATATCATCACCATCAACTAATACGGTATAAAAGGCAGTAATGGTACCTTTTAGATTTGTACCAGTTCGTTCTAATAGCTTTGGCAAAATTGAAAACACAGACGGTGTATACCCTTTTTGTGCAGGCGGTTCACCTGTTGCTAGTCCAATTTCACGCTGTGCCATTGCAACTCGAGTAACAGAGTCCATCATCAACATGACATTTAATCCACGGTCTCTAAAATATTCAGCGATTGCTGTTGCAGTAAAAGCACCTTTTATACGCATAAGTGCCGGTTGGTCACCCGTAGCAGCAACAACAATCGAACGACTTAAACCTTCTTCACCTAAATCTCTTTCGATAAACTCTCGAACTTCACGTCCACGTTCACCTATTAATGCAATAACATTTAAATCAGCTCTTGTATTCCTTGCAATCATACCTAATAATGTACTTTTCCCAACACCGGAACCAGCAAAAATACCTACACGTTGTCCCGTTCCAACTGTTAACATACCATCTATTGCTTTTACACCAACTTCAAGTTGTTCATTTATAGGTGGTCTTGTAAGAGGATTAGGAGGTTCTTTTTCAGTCTGAACAGTTACTAATCCCCTTGGCAAGACAGAGCCATCAAATGGATTTCCCATTGAATCAAGTACTTTACCTATTAACTCTGGCCCGACTTTTATTTCTAATGGTCTACCTGTACCTTCAACTAAACAGCCTATTGAAATTTCACGAATAGAAGTGAAGGGCATTAAAACTACAAATTCATCTTTAAAACCTACAACTTCTGCTAGTATGATTTGATGTCCATTTTTAGGAGAATGAACGTGTATTTTACAAACGTCACCTATGGAACTATCTGGACCTTGTGACTCAATCATTAAGCCAACAACTCTTGTAACCTTACCGAACTTTTTAAAAGTTGATATATTGGGGATTTGGTCAATTAATTGAGACGCTCGCATCCAATCATTCCTTACTCTCTAAAATTTCACTTAACTTCATTCTAAGCTCATGCAATTGTTCATCTATCGATACAACAATTCGTCCATGATTCGTTTCGATATAGCATTCCGTATCTGCTAGTTCTTCGAGTACAAATATAAAGAACGGTACATCCGTTGGGAAAATTTCAACTAATTCATCACGATTGCTCGATACCAATCGATGATATTTTGGAGAAACATAAAGTTTTATTTCTTTCATTTCTCTCGCTTCTTTTAAACCACGCTTAACAATAGAAAGGAAAGTCTCGTCATTACGATCTAAGGTTGTAGCTATAATTCGTTCAGCAGTAGTCAATGCTAACTCTAAAATAACTGCTTCTTGATCTTCGATATATCTCTTCGCATTTTCCTTTGAATCTTCAATTGTTTGATTTGCAATTTTGAGAGCTTGCTGCATATCAGCATTGGCCTTTTTGATACCTTCTTCATAACCTTCTTGAAATCCCTCATCATAGGCTGTCTTTTGAAGTACGATTTTTTCCTCTTCCCAAAGCTTTCTTAAATGATTTAGTTCTTCAAGTTGATTATTTCGATATTGTTCAAATTCTTCTTTTTCAGCAAGAAATTGATTTTTTTCGTCTGTTAATTTCTTTGTTTGAGCTTTAAACAATTCTTCAACTGTTGGTTCTTGCTGTTCTATAGCATTTTCGTCAAATTGTGCAGTAAAAAGATCACGGATTTGAATTTCTATCTGTTTATCCTCTGGCGGTGTTGAACTTATTGAACGGATAATTCTAGACAATGACGTCATCTCCTCCACCACGAGCGATGATGATTTCACCAGCATCTTCTAAACGACGGATAATCGCAACAATTCTTGTTTGCGCATCTTCAACATCCCGCAGTCGTACAGGACCCATAATTTCCATTTCCTCTTTGAATGTATCTGCCATACGCTGAGACATATTGCGGAAAATAATTTCTTTTACCTCATCACTACATACTTTCATTGAAAGTAATAGATCCTCATTTTCACAATCACGGATAACTCTTTGAATAGAACGATTGTCCAATGTAACGATATCTTCGAATACAAACATACGTTTTTTAATTTCTTCAGCTAATTCAGGATCTTGAATCTCAAGTGCATCTAAAATTGTTTTTTCCGTTTGACGATCTACGCCGTTAAGTACTTCAACAACTGCATCAATACCACCAGTTTCTGTATAATCCTGTGTCACCGTAGAAGATAATTTACGCTCAAGTACAGATTCTATTTCGCTAATAACCTCAGGTGAAGTTGAATCCATCATAGCAATTCGTTTTGCGATATCCGCTTGGACTTCCTGCGGTAAAGACGATAAAATAACTCCCGCCTGAGCTGGATCCAAATAAGACAGTATTAGAGCGATTGTTTGTGGATGCTCATTTTGAATAAAGTTAAATATTTGTGACGGATCTGCCTTTCTTGCAAAGTCAAATGGTCTCACCTGTAACGAAGAAGTTAAACGATTAATAATTGCTTGTGCTTGGTCGTGTCCCAACGCTTTTTCCAATACCGTTTTCGCATATCCGATCCCGCCCTGTGAGATATAATCTTGGGCTAAAGCGATATTATGGAATTCTTCTATTATGTCTTCTTTTACACCTGGTTCCACTTTTTTCACACCAGAAATTTCTAGCGTTAATCGTTCAATCTCTTCTTCATTCAAATGTTTATAAACTGAAGCAGATACTTCAGGTCCAAGCGAAATTAATAGAAGAGCAGCTTTTTGTTTGCCAGACAATTCTTTATCCTTTTTTGACACGGCTAAACCCTCCCATTAATCTTCAGTAATCCAACTTCGTAATAATTTTGCAAAGTCTTCTGGTTTTTCTTTCGCCATTTTTTCAAGCTGTTTACGGCGAACGGTACTTTCTGTTTCTTTTTCATCATTTATATCTTCTACTAACAAGTCTCTTCTTTGTTCTTCAATTACTTCAAATTCTTGTTCTTCTTGTTTACGTCTTCTGCCAACTAACAACATCACTACGAGTAATACAATTACTACAACAAGAATTCCGCCGATAACCCATACCCACCATGGAATAGCAGGTGATTGTTCCTCAAGGCCAGTAGTATCATTTCCTAAGAATGGTTGAACTGAAACTACCACTTTATCCTCAATTTGTTGTGCTGTTAGCTCACCCGCTGCCTCTTTATCTATTGAAGTTCTAACGATCGTCGCAAGTATTTGCTCGATATCGTCTCTAACGCCCTCTGATAATGAAGCTGCATCGTCAGGAACAGGTGGCTCAACCATAACTTGAATTCCAATATCTCTGATTTTGTATGGACTTTCTTGAATATCTTTTGTAATTCGATTTACATCAGAGTTTATTGTTTCTTCTATACGTTCATATTCACCATTGTCTGTTGTTCCTTCAGCATAATCTGTGAAATTATCTGTTACATTTCCTGCTTCAGGCGTTCCATTTGCTGCACCTGAACCAGTATAGGATTCAGTAATACGTTGTGCACTAATTTCAATTCCTGACATATTTTCTTCATCTACAGGCTGTACTAAATTTTCTTGGCGATTTTCCTGCTTAAAGTCAATATCAGTTGTCACAGACACTACAACTTTATCGTTCCCCATTAAAGTACCGAGCATTTGCTGAACTTGTCTTTGCAAATCTCGTTCAATCGTCTTTTTCACTTCCATTTGACCTGCAACAGAGTCAATTGAACCTGAACCTGTTGATGCTGATTCTAAATCGTAGTACTCAGAGAATTGATTTGAAATGGTAATATTATCTGTACTTAAATTCGGAATACTTTTTGACACAAGATTATAAAGTGTTTTTATTTGTTCATCTGAAAACTGATGTCCTGGTTCTGTATTTAAAATTACTGAAGCAGTTGCTTCTTGTGCTGCATCGTTTAAGAAAACTCCTTGCTCTGGTATTGCAAGCATCACATTTGCACTTTTAACACCATCAATTTGTTTAATTAAATTTTCGAGTTCAGTTTCTGTTGCAGCTTTTTTAATGACATCAAATTCATTATCAGTCATACCAAAACCAGCGTTTGAAGTGAAAAATGAATTATTAATTTCACCAGTTTCCGGATAACCTTGTGAAGCCAAAGATACTTTTAAAGTATCAACTTGGTCTTCTGGTACTAAAATATTTGTACCTCCAGGCGCAATCTCATATGTAACACCTTGAGTATTTAACACCTCTGCTATTTGACCTGTTTCAGAGGCAGAAAGTTCTGTAAATAGAGGCACCATTGTAGTACGTGTAAAGAAATATGTTATAATTCCAGCTAATGCGATGACACCTAATAGTGTCCCGATGATTGCGCCTTTTTGTTTTTTCGTTCGACTCTTCCAAAATTGTGTCGAGTCTGTTTTCACTTTTGTCAATCGTTCATTCATTATGAGTCCTCCGGTACTTTTGAATACACCAACAATTTATATTCGATTGTAACCGTTAGATTATATTGACATACGCATAATCTCCTGGTATGCATCGATTACTTTATTACGAACTTCCATAGTTGCATTCAATGTAATACTTGCTTTTTGAGCAGCAATCATTACTTCATGTAATTCCACATCTTGTCCACTAATTAACTTCTGAGTTAATACATCTGATTCCATTTGTTGATTGTTTACAGATGAAATCGCATCTTTTAATAAGTTAGAGAAATTTTGCTGCGCTTCATATGGTGTTGATAATTTAGTAGCTTGATTTGTTACTTGAGTTGGTGCCATTAAAGATACTGAGTTTATAGCCATTTATGAATCACCATTCCTATATGTTATTTGCCAATCTCTAAAGCTTTTGTAAGCATTGATTTATTTGCATTAAAAACTGTAACGTTTGCCTCATATGATCTTGTTGCAGACATTAGGTCAACCATCTCTTTTAATAAATCGACATTTGGCATTTCAACATATCCGTCTTCATTTGCATCGGGATGTGTTGGGTCATAAACAAGTTTAAAAGGTGTTTCAGTATCATCGTTAATAGCTGTTACTTTAACACCTTCACCCGTTCCATTTTTCCCCATCGCTACATTTAAAAAATTTGAAAATCTTCCTTCGTCACTAGATAAAGAAACTGACTTCCTTCTATAAGGCTCCCATTCTCCATTGACTTGTCTTGCGCGAGTTGTGTCGACATTTGCGATATTTGACGAGACTACATCCATTCTTAAACGTTGAGCTGTTAAAGCAGATGCTGTTATATTCATACTTTTAAAAATCGACATGACTAACGACCTCCTTTAATGACAGTGTTTAATGTGTTCAATTTCCCACTAATTCGATCAATCAACGCATTATAGTAGATTGTATTTTCTGCTAAGCTGGCTTGTTCAGCATCCATATCTACACCATTTCCGTTATGTCTATATCTGAAATTCTCGTAATTAAATACTTTAGAATTTGATTGAGCTATTTTAAAATCATAATGTCTCGTGTTTGTACGATTTGCAGAAATTGTCGTTCCTTGTTCCTCTGCCAGCACTTGTTTGAAGCTGACATCTTTAGCTTTATAATTTGGTGTGTCGACATTTGCAATATTTTGAGCAATTGCCTTATTTTTCAAAGAAGCATAATTGAGTCCTTTTTCTAAACTGCTGATTGTTCCTCCAAATAAACTCAAACTTTTCACCCCTTTTAATAATATTACTTTTTGATGACATCCATAAATACAATTTTAAATAAGTTAAACATATGTGTCTATTGCCTTTTGTCACTTTTTAATAGGCTAATTGCACTAATTTTTCAACTTTTTTTCAATTTTTATTCATTTATTTCTTACTAGATTCCTAATTTCGACATTTTGAAACCGGGACATCTCTAAATCTAAATATTATTATAATATATTTGTTTGAAATAAAAAGATATCAGTGTTTAACACCTATGTATTATTTATGTAATAAAAAAGGTTTCATCTTCCAGATGAAACCTTACTTATTATATTCTTATTTCATTTTAATTTCTGCCAATGCAGTTAAGAACTTGTCATTTAGTACTTTAATGTAAGTTCCCTTCATTCCAAGTGAACGTGATTCAATAACACCTGCTGATTCAAGTTTACGAAGTGCATTTACAATTACAGAACGTGTAATACCTACTCGATCAGCTATTTTTGAAGCGACTAATAAACCTTCATAGCCATCTAATTCTTCAAAGATATGCTCAATTGCTTCTAATTCACTATAAGATAAAGAATTGATAGCCATTTGAACTACTGCTTTACTACGCGCTTCTTCTTCAATTTCTTCCGCTTTTTCACGTAAGATTTCCATACCAACAACAGTTGCACCGTACTCACCTAAAATTAGATCGTCATCTTCGAATTGATCTGATAAACGAGCTAAGATTAATGTACCAAGACGTTCTCCTCCACCGATAATAGGAACAATCGTTGTTAATCCATGCTGGAATAGTTCTTTATTTTCTACTGGGAAAACAGTATATTCGCTATCGATACCGATATTTGGAGATGATTCTGTTATATTAAATAAGTTATTTGTATATTCTTCTGGAAATTGACGTTCCTCAAACATTTTTTTAATACGTTCATTTTCAATCGTTTGATGAATTGAAAGTCCTAAGAGCTTACCTTTTCTACTTACTATAAAAACGTTACAGTCGATTATATCACCAAGCGTATCTGCCATTTCTTTAAAATTAACTGGTTTACCTGCTGATGCCTGTAGCATGGAGTTAATTTTACGTGTTTTACTTAATAAATTCATTGGATAGTTCCTCCTAAAGGTTTCTATAATTATTTTTTTACAATGTTTTAACTTTTATAAGATAAATTGTGATAGATCTTTATTTTTTGAAATTTCCCCTAATTTCTTATCAACATAGGCAGGTGTAATTTCAATATGTGCTGGTGCTATTTCTGAAGCTTCAAATGATAATTCTTCTAGTAAGCGTTCCAAAATTGTGTGCAATCTTCTTGCACCGATATTATCTGTTTCTTGATTTACATCTATAGCGATTTCGGAAATTCGTTCAATTGCATCGTCAGTAAATTCAATGGAAACCCCTTCCGTTTCCAACAACGCCTTATATTGTAATATCAACGATTGATCTGGTTCTTTTAAAATACGAACAAAATCTTCTTTCGTTAACTTTTCAAGCTCGACACGAATTGGAAAACGCCCTTGCAATTCAGGAATTAAATCACTCGGTTTTGACATATGGAATGCCCCTGCTGCAATAAACAAAATAAAGTCAGTTTTCACTGGACCATATTTTGTCGTGATAGTAGAACCTTCGACAATAGGTAGAATATCTCTTTGAACACCTTCTCGAGATACATCAGCCGTAGAAGAAGATGAGCGACTAGCAATTTTATCAATTTCATCAATGAAGATAATACCTGATTGCTCTGCCCGTAAAATTGCTTCTGAGTTTAGTTCATCTGAATCGATTAACTTGTTCGCCTCTTCAATCGTTAACACTCTTCTTGCATCTTTTACTTTCATTTTTCTTTTCTTCTTCTTTTTCGGCATAAGATTTGATAGCATATCCTGCATTCCTGAAGAACTCATATCAAGACCCATACCTGGCATTACATCAAAGAAAGCGTTATTTTGCTCAGTAACTTCAATAACTACCCAATCTTCTTCTAATTTTCCAGCTTTCAAGTCTTCCGCTATTTGAGTTCGTTTTGAACGGACTTCTACCTCATCTTGATCGATTTCCTCTTGAGTTTTTTCAGCTTTTTGACCTCCAAAAAGCATTTCAAATGGGTTTTGTGTCGTTTTGCCCTTTTTCTTTGAAGGTGCTAATAATTTAACAATAGCCTCATTTGCTAAGGTCTCTGCTTGACCTTTCACACCTTCCATCATTTCGTCTTTTACTAGTCTTCTGGAAGCTTCAACAAGATCTCGAACCATTGATTCAACATCACGTCCAACATATCCAACCTCTGTAAACTTTGTCGCTTCTACCTTTACGAACGGTGCATTTGTTAACTTTGCAATACGGCGAGCAATTTCTGTCTTACCAACACCTGTAGGACCAATCATTAAAATATTTTTCGGAATAATCTCATTCTTCATCTCGTCACTTAATAAAGAACGTCTAAAACGATTGCGTAATGCAATAGCAACTGCTCGTTTAGCATCAGTTTGTCCAACTATAAAACGATTTAAATGCTCTGTTATTTGTCTTGGCGTTAAATTTTGTTCATTCATTCTTCTAGCGCCTCCACGATAATGTTATGATTAGTATACACACAAATGTCAGCAGCGACTTTTAATGCTGCTTCCGCTATTTCTTTAGCAGTTAATTGATCTCCTGCATGACTCTTCAATGCTCGACCAGCTGCCAATGCATAATTTCCACCAGATCCAATAGCTAAGATGCCATCATCTGGCTCGATTACTTCACCAGTTCCTGAGACTAATAAGAGGGTAGATTTATCCATTACTAGTAATAACGCTTCTAATTGGCGAAGCATTTTATCACCGCGCCATTGTTTTGCAACTTCAACAGCAGCTCTTTGTAAATTTCCGTTGTACTCATTTAACTTTGCTTCAAACATTTCAAATAATGTAAATGCATCTGCAACAGATCCAGCAAATCCAGCTAATACTTTACCTTGGTATAGTCTTCTCACTTTTCGAGCAGTATGTTTCATTACTACTGAATTCCCTAGAGTTACTTGACCATCACCTGACATAGCACATTTCCCATTATGGTGAATCGCAAATATGGTAGTTGCATGAAATTGTCCCATGATATCCCTCCTCAAATTACGCTCTTGGATGAGCATTCATATAAGTATTTCGAAGGTGTTCTTTTGTCACATGCGTATATACCTGTGTTGATGACAAACTAGTATGTCCTAATAATTCCTGCACTGTTCGTAAATCTGCACCGTTATTTAATAGATGAGTGGCAAATGTGTGTCTTAACATATGCGGATAGATTTTTGTTTTTAAAGATGCCTGATCTATCATTTCCTTTAAAATAAAACGAACTCCGCCAGCTGTAAGACCTTCACCTCGTAAATTTACAAATAAACGGTCATGCTTCTTATTTTTCATTAATTTTGGACGAGCCTCTTCTACATATCTTATTATTGCGTCATGAGCATATTGCCCAAAAGGCACAATCCGCTCCTTTCTTCCTTTACCCATTACTCTTAAAATTGAATAATTTAAATCAATATCACTTATTTCTATGGATGTAAGTTCACTAACACGAATCCCTGTGGCATATAGCAACTCCAGTAGAGCAGTATTACGAATCGATTTTAAATCTTCACCTACATTGGCTTCAAATAATTTCGCCAGTTCTTCCTCGTAAAAAAAGTTAGGTAATCTTTTTTCTTTTTTAGGATGATAAAGCGAAGAAAAAGGTGCGTCATCCAACCGATACTCACGATTTAAATAGCGGAAAAAAGATCTGATGGAGGAAATTTTTCTTGATATGGAGGTTCTTGCTTTTTTCTCATCATATAATTTAGTTACATATAATCGTGCATGCAAATATTCCACTTCATCTAGGTTCGTTATACCCTCTGATTTACAAAATGTTAAAAAATCCTGTAAATCATAAACATACTCCCTAACTGTATGAACGGAAAAATTTCGTTCAAGTTGCATAAAGCGGATAAATTGTTCTAAGGCAATATCAATATCAATCCCCATAACAAGCACTCCCATTCAACAGATTCCGATACCACTTATTTAAATTCGTTTTAAATTATCCTAACAGCTACAAATTCCTAACTATATACCGATGTTTTCAAAATATATTTTAATTTACACATCTATGTAATTTGATCAAAATATTTAAAGATTACTCTAAGTACTTACATTGTTAGCATATTGATTAATATAAGAGCTGACACAAATTCTATTACTACGTAATAAAACTCCCATTATGACACTATACCTTACTTCGAAATATATCAAGTAATAAATGCATAAATTTTGTAAAAAAACAGTTAATCGTTAACAATTTAGAAAATAATAGCGGATTATTAATGATTCAACATAAATTTCCTAAATTTGTATATAAATAAAAGCCTCTAAAATTATAACAACTTTTAGAGGCAAAAATCAAACTTATTGTCTGAGTATTCATAAAATTTCGATTTGTTCGAATTTGAACTTTATTAATGGATTATTCACATTTTTCCAAGGTTTTATTCCTATTTAAAATGTATTTTCTCAAAACATACTTCACTACTATTGCGAAGGTGCTTCTTCATAATCACATTTCGTACATTGAATTTGTATACCTTTTTTCAATTTCTTCTCAACCAATAATGAGCTACATTTTGGACATGGTCTGCTAATTGGCTTATCCCAAGATACGAAATCACATTCTGGATAACGGTTACATCCGTAAAAAATACGCTTCGTTTTGCTTTTACGTTCAACGATTTCGCCTTCATTACAAGTTGGACATTTAACACCGATTGGCTTGATAATCGTTTTTGTATTTCTACAATCTGGGAAATTTGAACATGCCATAAATTTACCGAATCGACCCAGTTTAAATACCATTGGTGCGCCACATTTTTCACAGTCCTCACCAGCAGGTTCGTCTTTAATTTCGATTTTTTCCATAACTTCATCAGCATGTTTAACATGTTTTTCAAAGTCACGATAAAACTCATCGATAATTTTAACCCACTCAGTTCTACCCTCTTCAATTTTATCAAGGTCTTCTTCCATTTTCGCTGTAAATTCAATATTAATAATCTCTGGGAAGAATTCCAACATAAATTGATGAACAATTTCTCCAAGCTCTGTCGGAACAAATCGTTTTGTATCTAATTGAACATAGCCACGTTTTTGAATAACATCTAAAGTCGGTGCATATGTTGATGGTCGGCCTATACCTAACTCTTCTAGTTCTTTGACTAAACGAGCTTCTGTATAACGTGGTGGCGGCTGAGTGAAATGTTGTTTTGGTTCTATATCTAAAGATTTCACTTTATCTCCAACAGCCATTTCTGGTAGTAGCTTTGTCGTCTCTTCTGATTGATCATCTGTACCCTCAATGTACAGTTTCATAAACCCAGGGAATTTGACCTGAGAGCCATTTGCACGGAATTGTACTCCTGAATTTACTAGATCTACAGTAACCGTATCTAAGACAGCAGGAGCCATTTGACTTGCAATAAATCTTTCCCAAATTAATCGATATAAACGCAATTGGTCACGACTTAATACATCTTTTAATTGGTCTGGACTTCTTAAAGCACTAGTTGGTCGAATAGCTTCATGGGCATCTTGAGCGTTTGCAGATTTTTTCCCCTGCTTAATCTCACCTATGACATAATCTTTCCCATACTTTTCATTAATGTATTGAAATGCTTCAGATTTAGCTGTTTCAGAAATACGTGTGGAATCCGTACGCATATATGTGATTAAACCAACTGTACCTTCTTTTTTCCCTATATCGATACCTTCATAAAGCTGTTGAGCTAACATCATCGTTTTCTTTGCTCTGAAATTTAATTTTCGAGCTGCTTCTTGTTGTAATGAAGATGTTGTAAATGCAGGAGAAGGGTTTCGTTTACGTTCTTTTTTCACCACATTGACTACTTCAAAATTCTTACCTTTAATTTGTTTTAAAATTGATTTTACTTGATCTTCATTTGTTAATTTTACTTTTTCATTGTCGTTACCATAAAACATTGCTTCAAAAGTCTTTGTCCCTTTTTCAAAGGTAGATTCAATCGACCAATATTCTTCTGGCACAAAGTTTTTTATTTCATTTTCACGATCAATAATAAGTCTTAATGCTACCGATTGTACACGACCTGCTGATAAACCTTTTTTAACTTTTTTCCAAAGAATCGGACTAATATTATAGCCAACCAATCTATCTAAGATACGACGAGCCTGCTGTGCATCGACTAAATCCATATTTATAGGTCTAGGATTCTTGAATGACTCAATAATCGCATCCTTTGTAATCTCGTTGAATACAACTCGACATTCCGAGCTTGAATCAATATTTAAAGCAGTTGCTAAATGCCATGCAATTGCTTCTCCTTCGCGGTCTGGATCGGCTGCAAGATAGACTTTCTTTGCTTTTTTTGCTGCCGTTTTTAATTCCTGTAAAACTGGTCCTTTACCGCGAATGGTAATGTACTTAGGCTCATAATTATTTTCTGTATCGATTCCAGTCTGACTTCGCGGTAAATCACGAACATGTCCGATGGATGCTTTAACTTTATATTTTTTTCCTAAGTATCTTTCAATTGTTTTCGCTTTCGCTGGTGATTCTACTATCACTAAATAATCTGCCATCTATACTTCCCCCTGTAGAGGTAAATTGTTAACAAAATATACTTTATTTTACACGTACATTTGAAATATTACGAAAAATAATACCTGTTGCAAAATGTATAACAGATTGAAAGATAATGCAACTTTTTTTCAATATTTACCTATAAACATTTTTCTTTCCTCTATTATTTGATACCCATTCCATACCGGAATTGCACCTTCTTTTAACAATTGATTAGTACCCTTTGACGTATCAGAATCTATAGGTCCTGGTACAACGAATACATCCTTTCCATGTTCCAATGCATGGTCTGAAGTACTTAATGTACCACTTCTTAGTGCGGCTTCTGTCACAACTACCGCTTCACTTATACCGCTAATGATACGATTTCTCATTGGAAATTGCCATTTTTTAGGGCCGACATATGGTGGGTATTCTGTAATCAACAAATGGTTTTTAGCCATTTCTATCGAAAGCGACTTGTTTTCCTTTGGATAATAATGAAAAAAACCATTTCCTAATACACCAATTGTTTTTCCCCCATATTGAATTGTGGCTCGATGCGCTAAACTATCTGCTCCTTTTGCAAGACCACTTACAATAACGAAATCATTTTCAATTAATGGCGGTACTATATAATCAATCGCAATTGCAGAATATTTGGTTGCATTTCTTGAACCGATAATAGCTATTTTATGCACTTTTTCTAAAAGAGAAACATCTCCCATTGCATAAATTACAGTTGGCGGATCTTTTAACTCAAACAATTCCATTGGGTATTTTTCACTATCGAAGGAAATCGGAACAATTCCCTCTGATTTATAAGCATCCTCCAAGTTGACTTGTAACATTTTTAGATAATTTTCAACAATTATTTTAGATTTTTCTGTTGGAATTTGTAAAATACGTGCTAATTCGATAGTGGATATTGTAGGTAAATTGTCTAACGAATGAATTGTTTTAATAAGCGATAAATACTTATTAAAAGTTAGAGGATAAACGTAATGTAATGCTAGTATTTGTAGGTATTTATTTTCATGATTCATTGATCGTATCACCTCTCCTTTTATATAGAAGAAACTCAAATAAGAAGATGTGACCGCAAGATTTTAATCGAACAAAATGTTCATAAAGAAAAGGTGTAGCATTAGAGCTACACCCTTATTTTAATGGGTTTTACATTTTTCGTATAGACCTTTTTCTTTTAACACTTTAATAAGCGTCTCACCAATAACAGATGGTGTAGGTGCAACTTCAATTCCAGCATCATTCATCGCTTTAATTTTATCTTTTGCCGTTCCTTTACCACCTGAAATTATCGCTCCAGCATGACCCATACGTTTTCCAGGAGGTGCAGTTTGTCCTCCAATAAAGCCAACAACTGGTTTTGTCATGTTATTCTTAATCCATTCCGCTGCTTCTTCTTCCGCTGTTCCACCGATTTCTCCAATCATTACAACCGCATAAGTTTCCGGATCATTGTTGAACTCATGTAACACATCGATAAAGTTTGTACCATTTACCGGGTCCCCTCCGATACCTACTGCAGAGGTTTGACCAATACCAGCTTGCGATAATTGATGTACAGCTTCATAAGTTAATGTTCCTGAACGAGAGACTACACCGATGTGACCTTTTTTATGAATATAGCCAGGCATAATACCAATTTTACATTCATCAGCAGTAATTACCCCTGGACAGTTTGGTCCAACTAATCGTGTTTTCTTACCTTCCATGTATCGCTTTACTTTTACCATATCCAATACTGGAATATGCTCAGTAATACAAATCGCCATGTCAAGCTCAGCATCAACAGCTTCCAATATAGCATCAGCAGCAAATGGTGCTGGAACGTAGATAACCGAAACATTTGCACCTGTTTTTTCTACTGCATCTTGTACTGTATTAAACACGGGAACACCTTCTACTGAAGTTCCTCCCTTTCCAGGTGTTACACCTGCGACAATTTTCGTACCATATTCTAACATTTGCTTTGTATGAAATAGAGCTGTTTCTCCTGTAATTCCTTGCACAATTACTTTCGTATCAGCATTTATATATACACCCATAATTCTCCCCGCCTTCCGTTAGCCTACTAATTCGACAATTTTTTGTGCGCCATCCGCCATAGAATCAGCAGCAACAATATTTAAACCTGAAGCGTTTAATAATTCTTTACCTATGTCAACATTTGTTCCTTCCAAACGTACTACTAATGGTACATTTAAGCCGACTTGTTTCGCTGCAGCAATAACACCTTCTGCGATAACATCACATTTCATAATGCCTCCGAAAATGTTGACAAATATCCCTTTTACGTTTGGATCAGATAATATAATTTTAAATGCTTCCGTTACTTTCTCTGTTGTTGCACCGCCACCAACATCTAGGAAGTTAGCAGGGCTGCCACCATAGTAACTAATTGTGTCCATAGTCGCCATAGCTAGTCCAGCACCATTTACCATACATCCGATATTTCCATCAAGCGAAATATAGCTTAAGTCGTGTTTTGATGCTTCTATTTCTTTTGGATCCTCTTCATCATAATCTCTTAACTCAACAATATCTTTATGGCGATATAATGCATTTGAATCGAAATTGAACTTCGCATCAAGTGCAACTACTTCACCATTTCCTGTTACAACAAGTGGATTAATTTCTAGAATCGAAGCATCCTTATCTACAAATGCCTCATACAAACCTAACATTAACTTTGCTGCTTTATTTACTAATTTGGCAGGAATATTCATGTTAAATGCCATACGTCTTGCTTGGAATGGTAGTAAACCAGCAACTGGATCGATTACTTCTTTAAAGATTTTCTCAGGCGTTTGTTCTGCTACCTCTTCGATATCCATACCGCCTTCTTCAGATCCCATCAGAGTAACTCTTGATGTTGCTCTATCTAAAACAAAGCTTAAATAGTATTCTTTTTTAATGTCTGATCCTTCTTCAATATAAAGTCTTTTTACTTCTTTTCCTTCTGGACCAGTTTGATGCGTCACTAGAATTTTCCCTAGCAGTTCTTTCGCATAAGTTCTAACTTCATCTAAATTTTTTGCAATTTTTACTCCGCCAGCTTTTCCTCTTCCGCCAGCATGAATTTGCGCTTTTACAACCGTTACATTAGAACCTAGTTCCTTTGCAACTTTTACAGCTTCCTCAGGAGAAAATGCTACTTTTCCATTCGGAACTGCCACCCCATATTTTCTAAGGATTTCCTTTCCTTGATACTCGTGGATATTCATCCTACATCCTCCAATCGGTAATTTGGAAATTATTTTGCTACCATAATCATTTTATACAAACATTCTGACAATGTCTACATCCGTAAATAATGTCATAATTTGCGTCGTTTTTACACTATTATTCTATTTAATGTACATAAAAATTGATTGAAAAACAATAGGTTTAAAACTATTTTTCATTTTTTTGTGTATGATATTCTTTATCCAATCTGTAAATAAAGGCAAAAACTTCTGCTACCGCTTGATATAAATCTTCAGGAATTGCATCATTCAAATCTAGCTGCCCCAACAATTCCACGAGATTTGGATCTTCATATATTGGGATATCGTGTAGTGTTGCACGTTCTAAAATATTTTCAGCAATTTTCCCTTTTCCTTTCGCAATAACTTTTGGCCCGCTATTTTCAGATGGCTGATAAGTTAATGCTATCGCTTCTTTTCTATTAAATTTTTGTTCGCTCATACTCGAAAATCCACTCCATTACTATGAGTAGGTTCTATTTTTTCATTTTTAATCTTATTTTGTGGTGCATTTTTTTCGAATGGCTTGATGAAAACACCAGACAAATAATAGTCTTTGTCCGACAAACGTTTTTTCAGCATTTCTAATAATGGTTCTGCCGTTTTTTGGAGTGCTTCGTGATTATTGTATACATGAATCGTCACAATTCGATTTTGCACTTGCATATCGATAACTGTTTCCTTGAGCGTTTCCATCTCTAGGTAAAACAAAACCCTTGCATAATTCGCATCAATCTTACCGTTTTCTTTCATTCTGCCATTCCATTGAAGTGTTGCTTCCGTGAATTTCCCTAAAAATTGAACTGGAATTTGCATGACAATTTGATGCTGGTGCCCATTTTCTCCTGATAACAATTGCATACCATTCATCCGTGCAAGTAATACTTCTGCAGCATCTTTTAATTGAGCGGAAGCTTGTCCATCATGTAGTAAGGAAACTAACTGCGGTTTTAATTGAGAACCCAAATTATCTAAATTATCGTCATTCCCATTTAATATTGCTTCATAACTAATCCCTAAATGTTTGAATATTGTTTTTAAAGATTGCTGTACTGCATTTCCATCAATGTTTGACTGAATTTGTCGTTCAGCTTGAATGGCAATTTCCTGCAGTTTCGGATTCATCGATTCATTAGCTAAGTTTGGCAACTGAGGTAGAGCCATTGTTTCATTTGTAGCTGGATTCAATAAGGATAGTAAATGTCCTTTTGGATTTGCACCATTTGAATCTTGGGAAAATAATTGATTTGTTAAACTTGTAGAGAAGGTTTTTATTAAATTTTCATGGAATAATTTCGTAAATTGTTCGTTCGTTTTTGCTGAAAAGGGCGTAGATTCAAAGCGCGAAACCAAATTAAGTAACTCTGATTTTTGATGCTCGGTAAGAAAAGGATGATTCTGTACCCAAGTTTTAACTTGTTTCATCGTTTCGACATGATTCTCAGACGTCATATTATGTAGGTTCTGGACCATTTTCCCTGCATACTGAAGAGACCCATTTTGTCCTTTTGCAATTGTTTCATTTAAGGATTGCTGCAACCAATTAGATAAGGTTGCTTGCTTAGGTAAAATAGCTGCTTCTTTTAATAGGGTTAGGGCGTGAAGTTTATTTGCCACAGGTTCTGTATCATTCATCAATAGCTGAATGGACCGCGCAAGTATTAGTCCACCTTTTTCACCTTCTAAAGGTTTCGATATTTTATCCAATTGCTGCAATAGCATCGTTTTTGTTTGTTGGTCTATACTCGCATCTTTTTGTAGCTGTTGCGTAAAGGTTTCTAAAGCAAGTGTCATTCCGTTTGTCTTTGAGCCATTTAATACTGCTTGAAAGACATCTTTCGTAAAAGGCATATTTAACTCGACCATTCGTTGAATCGAAGCTAAACCATCTTTCATTGAAACTCCATCGCTCAATTTTAACCAATTTTGTGCCTGTAATAACTGTTCTTTTGAAATAGGTAATTGTTCTTTTAAAAAATGCGATAACAATTGAACCATTTCGTTTGTTCTTGGTAGATCCATTGATTCGATTAGTCTATTTATTTGCTGAGACATCGTCATAGAAGCCGCCATAGGCCCTGAGACGACTTTTAGTTCCGCTTGAGGGTTTATAGTTGTTACTTGAAAGAAATGCGAATCTCCGGCTTTTAAAGGTGTTTCTAGCTTTGCAACAAATTTGTGGTTACCGACTTGTACTTCGGCTATTTGATCAGGATATAACTTTTTTATTGTTCCATGGAAAATTTGACCTTGTTTAAGTGTCATTGATTGGGTTTGCGCGATATTTGATTGTTGTATTTGAATTGGATTAAACGAAGTGGAAGTCATCATCTCACCCTTTACTTAAGTATCATAGTTTTAATTGGTTCGAAGCTTTTGCGATGATGCTCGGTGGGTCCAAACTTCTCAAGAGCATCTAAATGTTGGGATGTTCCATAGCCTGCATGTTTATCAAAACCATACTCAGGAAATTCTTTATGTAACTGTTCCATATATTCATCTCGGGCATGCTTAGCTAAAATTGACGCTGCTGCAATCGCTAAACTTTTTGTGTCCCCTTTAATGATTGAACTTTGGGGAATGTTCACTGGGATTTCCATCGCATCCGCTATAATATAATGTGGCTCAGTATGTAAGTTTAATATACTTTCTTTCATCGATTGCTTTGTGGCTTCATAAATATTATATTTGTCAATTGCCTCCACACTTTGAAAGTGGATTGAATAAGCAACTGCGTGTTCCTTAATCCTAAGAGCAAATTCTGCTCTTGTATGTTTAGAAAGTTGTTTTGAATCATTTACTCCTATTAAAGGATTACATTCTTCAGGTAAAATAACAGCTGCAGTTACTACTGGACCAGCTAAAGGACCACGCCCTGCTTCATCTACCCCTGCAACGTAAGCACCTTTAAAAGGGCGAAAAGATGCGTCAAATTGAATTTTATGATGATGTTCTTCTATTATTTTTTTCTGTTTCTCATAACGATTTAGCCAAGAAATCCATGCTTTTTTAACACCAGCCCGCTCATCTTTTTCAATTTCCTTCATCCACTCTTCATATTTTTGCGCTACTTTTAATTCACTTGTTATTTCTTTTACGGTTTTCATTTCTACACTTCCCTTATTTACTACCTTTTATATCGTCAACAAAACATTAATACTGTATAAAACTATAAAATTATTTCATTTTATTGTAGAAGTTAATTAGTTTGTAACAAAAATCTTATTACAATGATTGTTCTATCGTTTAGTTCAAGTCTATAATAAATAACGAAGAAAACAAATACGGAGGCATAAAATGAAAAGATTATTCCCTCTTTTTACAATCATCTTGCTAGTTTTAGCTGCATGTGGAAATGAAGGTTCATCGGAGCATGAACATTCCGAGGAGGCACATGGTGATAGCCATATTTCCCACAATCCAATATCTGGGGACATTCAAGAGGTAACATCTTCAGCTGATGAACTCCCTAGCTTTTTAGATGGGAAATCAGAGGATTTACGTCTTGTCTACCAGGTTGCAGCAAATGCGACTGATATTTTAGAGTGGATTCCGTGTTATTGTGGCTGTGGTGACTCTGCAGGACATCGTAGTAATTTAAATTGCTTTGTTGCAAAAACACATGAGGACGGCTCAATTGTTTGGGATGACCATGGTACACGTTGTCAGGTTTGTGTTGATACTGTGGTTCAATCAGTACAAGCTTTTCAAGATGGAAAAAGTATAAAAGAAATTCGAATGATGATTGATGAACAATATAAAAATGGTTATGCAGCTCCTACTAAAACTGAAATGCCAGCTTAAGGGAGCGAGGATGGCTTCTCGACTACGTTTATCTTTAAAATTTAAAGGGAACATTGTCAGCATTAAGCCACAATGTTCCCTTTATGATTTTTAACGCGCTTTTCTTTTTGTGAAGATAATATTTCTTTATTTTTTAGCTAACGCTTCTTTCTCAAGTTCTTCATCCACGATATCAAACGAAATCCTTCCTAAATTCAAATCTCTGATATCTCTTACAATCATTTCTGAAACTTTATCATAATCAATTTCGCCACCTGGACCTAACACACGTCGTAGTTTTCCAATATGGTCGAAGGTTTCTACTAGATTTTCATGTACAAAGGTAATTCCGTAACGCTCTTCCATTCGCTCTGGATAGTGAATAGATAGAAAGTTCAAGCCATAGACCGCTAAATCTTCCATGTTCATAATTGCATCTTTGATAGCACCAGTAATCGCTAACTTTAATCCAACCTCTTGATCTTCAAATTTAGGCCATAAAATACCTGGTGTATCAAGTAACTCTATTTCTTTCCCTACTTTTATCCATTGCTGTGATTTCGTTACACCTGGTGTATTTCCTGTTTTAGCAATATTCTTTTTAGCTAAACGATTTATTAATGTAGACTTACCGACATTTGGAATACCAACAATCATTGCACGGATCGCTCTTGGCTTCATACCCCTTGATTTCATTCGTTCCCATTTTTCTGCTAAAATTTCTTGGGCGGCTTTTGTTACTTTTTGAAGCCCTTTACCTTCAAGGGAATTAATTGCTACCGCAGTAGCACCCTGATCTGCAAAGTATTGAACCCACTTTCTAGTTTCTGATTCATCTGCCATATCTGCTTTATTAAGAATTAAAAGTCTAGGTTTTTGGTTAATTACTTCATCTATCATCGGATTTCTTGATGATAGAGGTAAACGTGCATCTATTAATTCAAAAATGATATCGACAAGCTTTAATTTTTCTTGCACTTCTCTTCTGGCTTTTGCCATATGTCCCGGAAACCATTGTATCGTCATAATTGTACCTCCTTAGTTGCTACAAAAAGAAAAGGAGATTGTATTAACCTCCTTTTGCAAGACTTATTCAAGTATTACTCAACAAACCGAATTTCATTAAGTGGCCAAAAAATAAGATTTGTACTACCAATTATTTCGTCAATATTGATAAGACCGATATGTCGACTATCCTTACTTCCTCTTCGATTATCACCCATTACAAATACAAAGCCTTCTGGTATTACCTCCAGTTTCGGATCCACTCCAGGGATATCTTGCAATGTGAAATCTTGAGTTAAACTTCCTTTTGGTAATTCGGCTTTATATGCGTCCAAATACGGTTCAGCAATTGGTGTACCATTGATATATAGTTGATCATCTTTATATTCAATGTATTCTCCTGGTAGTCCGATTACACGTTTTATATAGTCTTTTCCTTCTGGTGCATGAAATACAACTATATCGAAACGATGCGGTTCACCAATCATATAACCAAATTTATTAACAATCATTCGATCTCCATCTTCAAGAGTTGGCATCATCGATTCTCCATCGACCACTATTGGCGTAAATAAGAAATAGCGTATAATCACTGCAACTAAAAATGCAATAATAAGTGCTTTTGTCCATTCCCACAGCTCATTTTTTTCTTTTTTCGGTTTTTTCTCAATATTTTCATTTTGTATATTTTCCACGAGAGATGTTCCCCCCATCTAACATCATTTTATTGCAATGATGCTCATTATGACAAGTATTAATAAATGAAACTTCATCTTATTAGGATGCTCTATGCGCTTGTCTGTAGTTGTAGTTGTCTATTATATTATATGATGTTCATCCAGTCATTTAATAGTACCTACTTACACTTTTAAAAATGAAACTCGATGAAGTAAAGGCGAGCTGTTTATTGCTAACTGAGCGTAATCATTATTCTTTATTTAAGCAAAAAAAGAATGGGTACTTTTCATATAAAAAGCCCCCATTCCAGATTGTATTATCGAATTTCTTTAATACGAGCTGCTTTACCACGTAGGTTACGTAAATAGTAAAGTTTAGCACGACGTACTTTACCACGACGGATAACTTCTAATTTAGCGATTTTTGGAGTGTGTACAGGGAATGTACGTTCAACACCAACACCGTAAGAAATTTTACGAACTGTGAAAGTTTCGCTAATTCCGCCACCACGACGTTTAATTACAACACCTTCGAATACTTGGATACGTTCACGAGTACCCTCTACTACTTTCACGTGTACGCGAACAGTGTCACCAGGACGGAAAGTTGGTAGATCAGAACGAAGTTGTTCTTTTGTAATTTCAGCAATAATGTTTGACATAATTTTCTCTCCTCGTACAGATGCTCATATAGTCATTTCACTACAGCGGAACACCGTAATATAAGTGCTCCAAATAGAAGCACAGAATGTATAATAACATAAAATAACTAATACTTGCAACTAAATTTCTATTCTTTTTCCTTTTTTAATGTCTCTAAATACGCTAGTTGTTCCTTTGTTAGTTCGATATGTTCAAATAAATCAGGTCGTCTTTCAAAGGTACGTTTTAAAGACTGTTCTTCACGCCATTTTTCGATTTTCCCATGATTGCCTGATACAAGGACATCAGGTACCCTCATACCTTTAAAATCTGCTGGTCGCGTGTAATGAGGATGCTCTAATAATCCTGTTGAAAAGGAATCATGAATATGTGAATCTTCTTGACCTAATACACCAGGTAAAAGCCTTACGACAGCATCGATAACTGTCATTGCAGGTAATTCCCCACCGGTTAATACAAAATCACCAATCGAAATTTCATCCGTTACTAAAAATTCACGAATTCTCTCATCGTACCCTTCATAATGTCCACATAGGAAAATTAGTTCTTCTTCTGTAGCTAATTCTTCTGCTTTTTTTTGAGTGAATCTTTCACCTTGTGGGCACATCAAAATGATACGAGGTTTTTTTTCAAGTCCATTCGTCAACATTTCTACTGCTTGGAACATCGGTTCTGGCTTTAGTACCATCCCCGCTCCTCCACCATATGGATAATCATCAACTTGCTTATGTTTATTATCACTAAAATCTCTAATATCTGAAACGGCTAATTGGACTGCGCCTTTTTCTTGAGCTTTTTTTAAAATCGATGAACCAAATACTCCTGTAAACATATCTGGAAATAGGCTAAGTACATGAATATTCATTATAAGAGCCCTTCCATAACATGAATAATAATTTTCTTTTCTTCTACATCAATTTCTTTAACAACGTCCTCAATATAAGGGATATAATGTTTTTTACCATTTGGCGCTTTTATTTCCCATACGTCATTAGCACCTGTTTCTAAAATTTCAGTAACGACACCGAGCATTTCTCCCTCTTCAGAGAATACTTCACAGCCAATGATTTCGAAGTAATAATATTCATTTTCATCAAGTTCATCTTCATCCAATTGGTCTTTTGTCACTTTTAACAAGCCTTCTTTAAATGGTTCAACAAGATTTATGTTGTACATTCCTTCAAAGGTTAATAAAATAAAATTTTTATGTCGTCGGGTACTTTCGATTGTTACCCATGTAGGCTTATTTTCATCTTTTTTAAAGATTGCTAAGCGACTACCTGGCGCAAAACGGATGTCTTCAAAATCAGTGGTAGAAATAACTCGTACCTCACCCTTTATTCCATGTGTATTAACGATTCTTCCTACATTAAACCATTCCATGACATGCTCACCTCTCATTTATTGTTCGCATATGTCTTCAATATATAAGTATAGTAAAAAGAAGGGATACCTTGAAAGAGGCTCCCTTCTTTTATTTAGCTTTTTACAGATAAAGTACGTAATTAGCGTCGGTGGCTAGCTGAACGAGCCACCTCAGCTTTTTTGATTGTCTAGCTTCGCGCGTTAGCCGCTCGAGGTCGCTTCGAATCCCTCCGACGCGTGCTAGCACACTAGTCAGGATTCTCCAGCGCTTGAGGCTCACAGGATGTGAGTCATGTCGTCGATGCCACAGGACGTGGCGTTTTCGACGACGCGCGGCTGTACGAACGCGCTCCGCCTTTCTTATTGTCTAGCTTCGAACGACAGCTCCTCCCGTCGCTTCAAAACTCTCCTACATGTGCAAGCACACTTGTCGAGTTTCTCCAGCGCGTGTCGGAGCTAAACGGTCGTTCTCCGCTTTTCTACTAATCCAATATATCGACGTAAGTCTTTTTCTTTTGGTGGCCGCTAGCTACTGAATAAACAATTGTACGAATCGCTTTTGCAACACGACCTTGTTTGCCTATGACTTTTCCTCTATCCTCTGGATGAACAAAAAGCTTATAAACAATTCGACTTGAATTTTCGTCCGTCTCAATACGAACTTCTTCTGGATAGTCGACTAATGGTTTTACGATTGTTTCAATCAGCGCTTGCATAGTGCCACCTCCGATTATTTACTGAATTTTAAGTTGTGGAATTTTTCCATAATTCCTTGTTCTGAGAACAAGTTACGTACAGTATCAGATGGTTTTGCTCCATCAGCTAACCATTTAAGAGCTTTCTCTTCATCGATGTTAAGAGTAGCTGGAGTAGTTAGTGGGTTATAAGTACCAACTGTTTCGATTTGACGTCCATCACGTGGAGAACGAGAATCAGCAACTACGATACGATAGAAAGGAGATTTTTTAGCTCCCATACGTTTTAAACGAATTTTAACTGCCATTTTTATTGCACCTCCGAATAAGTTTCACACAAGATAGTATATTATCAATGTTTGATTAGTTTGTAAAGTGTTTTTTCTTAACACCATATTTTTTAACATTATAACCTATTTAAACAAAGAATTAAAGCCAGGCAATTTCATTTTTTTCTTACCTTTTCCTTGTGTCATTCCAGTCATTTGTTTCATCATTTTTTTCATTTCTTCAAATTGCTTTAACAGTCGATTAACATCTTGAATTGTTGTACCAGATCCTTTAGCAATACGTTTTTTACGGCTTGCATTAATCACTTCAGGATTTGTTTTTTCTGCTGGTGTCATTGAGTAGATAATTGCTTCGAGTCGACTCATTTGTTTTTCATCAACTTTAACGTTGTCGAGGCCTTTCATTTTCCCTACACCAGGAATCATTTTTAAAATGTCTTCTAATGGCCCCATTTTTTTCAATGCTTGTAATTGTTCTACAAAATCATCGAAAGTAAAGCTTTGAGACATGAACTTTTGTTCTAGCTCTTTTGCTTTCTCCATATCTACATTCGCTTGCGCTTTTTCGATTAGCGACAGCACGTCACCCATACCTAAAATACGACTAGCCATTCGTTCAGGATGGAATGGCTCAAGCGCATCCATTTTTTCACCCATACCAACGAATTTAATAGGTTTTTGTGTGACTGCACGAATAGATAACGCAGCACCACCACGTGTATCACCATCAAGCTTTGTTAAAACAACACCTGTAATACCAACAGTCTCGTTAAAGCTTTGTGCAACGTTAACAGCATCTTGACCAGTCATTGCATCAACAACTAAAAAGACTTCATCTGGCTCTTTTAGAGAACGAATATCCTTAAGCTCTTGCATCAATTCTTCATCTATATGCAAACGACCTGCTGTATCGATTATAACAACATCATGATGTTCTTCTTTTGCATGTTCAATCGCTTGACGGGCAATTTCAACAGGTGAAATATCTGTTCCAAGTGAAAATACTGGAATAGATAATTGTTTCCCTAATGTTTCTAATTGTTGAACAGCAGCAGGTCGGTAAATATCAGCGGCCACTAGCAATGGCTTACGGTTATATTTTTTACGCATAATATTTGCTAATTTACCAGTAGTTGTTGTTTTACCTGCCCCTTGAAGCCCGACCATCATAATGACTGTTGGAGGTTTTGTATTAAATTTAATTGGGCTTTGTTCTCCACCCATTAATGCTGTTAGCTCATCTTGAACGATTTTAATAACCTGTTGACCTGGAGTTAGGCTTTTCATCACTTCAGAACCAACTGCACGTTCACTTACTGTTTTAACGAACTCTTTCACAACTTTTAAGTTAACGTCCGCTTCAATTAATGCAAAACGGACTTCTCGCATCATTTCTTTAACATCTTGTTCAGAAACTTTACCTTTACCTTTAATCTTTTGGATTGTTCCTTGGAGTCGTTCTGCTAACCCTTCAAATGCCATGATCTCCCTCCTAATCCGTTTCCTTTAATTGTTCAATTAATGAAAGACGCTCATCTAGTGTAACCGTTTCGTCCTTCAATGCATTTGTTAGCTGTTCTAAAATTTTTTGACGGTGACCAAATTTTTCAAATAACCTTAATTTATCTTCATATTCTTCAAGCATTGCTTCAGTGCGACGTATATTATCATAAACTGCTTGTCGTGAAACTTCATAGCTTTCTGCGATTTCTCCTAATGATAAATCATCTAAGTAATAAAGTTCCATATAGCTACGTTGTTTGTCTGTGAGGAGCGCTTGATAAAAGTCGAAGAGAAAGTTCATGCGTGTTGTTTTTTCAAGTAGCATTCTATATCTCTCCAATCATATTTTGTCTACTGTATCATATACGCTCACACAATTGTCTGTCAAGGGAATTTCCTTGAACATTGAGGCAATTAAAAGGTTAAAATCCTTATAGAATTCTATATTCCTCGCATTAAATATCGTGAGGTTACGAATTCTTTGCCATTCTAAAAAACCCTCATTGTCTTATGACAACGAGGGCTTGATTAAATTAATCTTCCACTTTCTCTAGCTCTTTTTCTAAGCCTTCTGCAAATAAACCGTAAACATAACGTTCAGCATCGAATGGTTGTAGATCATCCATTTTTTCACCTAGTCCAACAAATTTCACTGGAATGTGTAGCTTATTTCGAATCGCAAGTACGATACCGCCTTTTGCCGTACCATCTAATTTTGTAAGGACAATACCTGTTACGTTCGTTGCTTCTTTAAAGGTTTGTGCTTGAATAAGCGCATTTTGGCCCGTTGTCGCATCGAGCGCTAATAACACTTCATGTGGCGCATTTGGAATTTCACGTGAAATAACACGATGCACCTTTTCAAGCTCTTTCATCAAGTTTACTTTATTTTGAAGACGACCAGCCGTATCACAAATTAATACATCTGCACCGCGCTTCTTAGCAGCACTGATAGCATCGTAAATTACAGCAGCTGGATCTGACCCTTCTGATTGCTTTACAACTTCACAACCAACACGATCTCCCCAAACCTGAAGCTGATCTATCGCGCCTGCACGGAAAGTATCCCCAGCCGCTAATACAACTGTTTTACCTTGGGATTTTAATCGGTGGGCAAGCTTACCTATGGTAGTTGTTTTCCCTACACCATTAACACCGACAAATAGAATAACTGTTAGCTCACCATTTGGTTGCATGTTTAATTCTGTAATATTTTCTTCGCCAGCTTCATAAATTTCAACTAATTTTTCAGAAATTAATGCTTGAATGCCTTCTGTATCTTTAATATTTTTTCTTTGTACCTCAAAACGAAGCTTATCCATTAATTCCATTACCGTTTCAAAACCAACGTCTGCTTGTAATAAAACTTCCTCTAACTCCTCAAAGAAATCCTCATCTACTTTACGATATCTCGCAACAAGGTCATTTACCTTTGAAGTAAAGCTATCACGAGTTTTTGCAAGACCTGCTTTAAATTTTTGAGTAATCGACCAAGCTGAAGGTTTCTTTTCTTCTTTGACAGCTTCATCTTGTACTACAAGCTGATTTTCACTTTCATTCTCAGCTACTGGCGCTTGGATTTGCTCTTCAGCTTTTTCAATTACTTCATTATTAACTAAAGTTAATTCGTCTGCTTCAACTTCGTTTTCGGCCGTTTGGTCATTTTCATGAGATATTTGATCCTTTTGTACTTCTTCACCACTGCCTATTAGCTTCTCTTTCAATCTCTTAAAAAAGCTCATTTTTATTCGCTCCTTTGCCCAACAAGTACCGCTTCTTTTTCAAGTTTTACTGATACAAGTTTCGATACCCCAGATTCTTGCATCGTAATACCATATAAAACGTCCGCACCTTCCATTGTCCCTTTTCGATGCGTTATAACGATAAATTGTGTATCACTGCTTAACTTCTTTAAATAAGCGCTATAGCGATCAACATTTGCTTCATCAAGCGCAGCTTCCACTTCATCCAGAATAACAAATGGTACTGGACGTGTGTTTAATATTGCAAATAATAAAGCGATGGCTGTCAACGCTCTTTCACCACCTGAAAGTAAACTTAAATTTTGTAACTTTTTACCAGGTGGCTGTGCTACAATTTCAATCCCTGTATCAAGAATATTTTCTGGATCAAGTAATACTAAATCTGCTTGTCCTCCCCCAAATAATTCTCTAAAAACATGCTGGAATTGACTACGAATCATCGTAAAGGATTCATTGAAGCGAGCGGACATTTCTTCGTCCAATTCTTTAATCGCATCATGCAATGTATCCTGTGCTTCAAGTAAGTCATTTCGTTGTTCTGTTAAGAATGTATGTCTTTCTAATACACGGTCATATTCCTCAATTGCAGTTAAATTGACTGGGCCTAATTCCTCGATAGATTGTTTTAATAATTTTACTTGTCTACGTACTTGCTCTACATTTTCGATTTCCTCTGCAATTTCCCTTGCAAATTCAAAATCTAATTCATATTGTTCATCGAGCTGAGTATGGAGACGATTAATTTCAAATTCAATTCTACTGCGTTTTACATCTATCGAACGAAGTGCTTCTAAGAACCCTTTATGAACTCTTTGAAGCTCTTTTAACTGTTCTTCTAAGTTCGAAAGCTTTATTTGATATTCAGAACGTTCTTTTCGGCTTTGTTGAATTGTTTCAGTTAATTTTCCTTTTAACTCTGTCCATTTTTGAACTTCCAGATCCATTTCTTCATCAGAAGGAGCATTGGCATCGCCATTTTGAATCCAGTTTATTTCTTGGGAAATCGATTCAATTTGTTCTTTTGTTTTTGAACGTTTCAAAGCAATATCAGCTGTTGCAACTTGAACCTGCGTTAACTGTTCCTGTACAACTGCTAATTGTGATCTTTTCTCTGCAGATTGTTCTCTTAGCTCATCTTTTTTGTTTTCACCTTTAAGCTTCATTTCAGTAAGCTGTTCAACAGTATCATTAACTTGCTGAAGTTCAATCTTTAACTGCTCAATTCGTTGTTGAGCTTCATCACGCTGTTGCAGTAAAGATTGTCTACGCGTTGTAACAGAGGATTGTTCTGAAGTAGCAACTGAAACCGTTGCACTTAAACTCTTCTCTTCCATTTCTAGCTCTAGAAGTTTTGAGCGATATTCCATTTCAGCTTTTTGAATTTCGTCACCTTGTATCTTCAATGCATCTAATCGGTCACGAAGTCCATTTATCTGTTCTTTTTCAGATGTAACTGCTTTTTCAGCTTGTTCAATAGAAGCCTCCATTTGCAAAAGCTTACTCGTTAATGTATCTAATTCAGCTTTACGAGTAAATAAAGAAGATTGTTGTTTGGAAGCACCACCAGTTAAAGAACCTCCAGCATTGACAATATCTCCATCTAATGTAACAACTCGATATTTAAAACCGACCATTCTTGCAATCTGGCTAGCACCTTCAAGATTTACAGCAACTATTACATTACCTAATAAGTTTTCTACGATTGTTCGGTTCGTTTCCTCAAAACTTACTAATTCATATGCAAGACTAATAAAAGCTGGATGATTAATTGCCGTTGATAGCTGAGCTGGCATTAATTTCCGTGATTTCATTACAGTTTTTGGTAAAAACGTTGCTCGTCCAGCTCGTTTAGCTTTTAACCAACCAATTGCCTTTTGTGCATCCTGTTCCGTTTGAGTTACAATGTGTTGGGATGCACCGCCAAGAGCAGTTTCAATCGCCTTCGAGTACTTACCTTCAACCTGTACAAGTTCGGCAACAGCTCCCTCAATTCCATTTAACTCACCACGATCACGGGCTAATAAAATATCTTTAACCCCTTGGAAAAAACCAGAAAAGTCCGTTTCAAGCTCTTCTAATGTTTCTTTACGTGATTTTAATTGTTGCTGGTGTTGATAGGCTTGATAAAGCAATTTTTGTTTCTCTTCAAATGAAGTAGATAAATTTTTCACCCTATTTTGTAATAACTCTATTTGTTCATTTGTTTCCTGCAATTGTCGATGTATCACAGTATGTTTTTCTTCGAGTTCCTGTTTATCTATTCTTATTTTTTGTAATCTTTGTTCCATTTCATTGGAACGGTCACTCATACGTTCAGCCGTTGCTTCTTGCAGAGTTAATTGCTGTTCGATATGCTTCAATTCGTTTTTAACCGTTGCTTCTTCATTTAGTAAATCAATATATTTATTTTTTGATTGTTCAATTTGGGCTTCGATTTCAACGACAGAACTATTTAAAGATAATTCAATTTGTTTTATTTCAGATTTTAACTGTAATACTTCTTTTTGTTTTTGTTCAAATTGCAATTTTTTTTCTGATTCATTTTGAGCTAGCGCTTCTTCCTCAGCTATTACTTGTTGTAAGGTTTGATTCAATTGTTGAAGTTGTTTTTCAGCATTTGTGCGTTTTTCATTCATTAACGCTTTACGGCCTTCCCAACGTTCAACCTCTGTACTCGCCTCTACTAATTGCTCCTGAGATGAATCTAATGTATGGTCAATAATTTTAAGTTTCTCACGAAGTTCTTCTGCTGCTTTTTCAACATTAGAAATTTCTAAGGCATGTTTTTGTTCTTTCGTTTCTAGCTCTTCATGCTCTATTTTTATTCCATTTAAATCCTCTAAAAACTTTGTTAAATCATGTACCATTAGTGCGATATCAGATTCTTTAAGTTCTTCGGTCATTCGAACATAATCTTTTGCAGTAGATGCTTGTATTTGAAGAGGTTCAAGACGACTATCTAACTCATGTAAAATATCTAATACACGATTTAAGTTTTCGTCTGTCTCAACTAATTTATGTTCGGCTTTTTTCTTTCGTAATTTGTATTTTAATACGCCAGCAGCTTCTTCAAATATCGTACGTCGATCATCTGGTTTTGAGTTTAAAATTTCATCTACTCGCCCTTGGGAAATAATAGAGAACGCTTCTTTTCCTAATCCAGAATCCATAAATAAGTCGGTAATATCCTTCAAGCGGCATTGTTGATTATTTAATAAATATTCACTATCACCGGAACGATATACTCTTCTCGTTACGCTTATTTCTGTATAGGGAGTTTCAACTTGTTCATCTTCATTGTTTAAAACTAAAGTCACTTCCGCAAAATTTAACGGCTTCCTAGATGTACTTCCAGCAAAAATAACATCTTCCATTTTTGTTCCGCGCAAACTTTTTGCCGATTGTTCCCCTAGAACCCAGCGAATTGCATCTGTAACATTACTTTTACCACTTCCGTTAGGTCCAACGACAGCTGTAACACCCGGAACGAAATCTATACCAATACGATCTGCAAACGATTTAAAGCCAATCACTTCAAGTCGTTTAAGGAACATGTTACTCCTCCTTATACAAAGACTGATTTAACGCTACCATAGCATTTTGGGCAGCCTGTTGCTCAGCCTCTTTCTTCGATTTCCCACGACCAACACCTAGTTCTTTATCATTTAATAATACTCTAGAAACAAACGTACGGTTATGTGCTGGTCCTTTCTCATCAATGATTTCATAATGTAATAAACCATTATTTGATTGTTGGACTAATTCCTGTAATTGGCTTTTGAAATCCATCACATGCGAAAAAGCACCGACTTCAACTTTTGGATATACAACACGTTGTAAAAACGTAACAACTGTGTCTAATCCTTGATCTAAATATAATGCGCCGATGAAAGCTTCAAAGCAGTCTGCTAGTAGAGCAGGACGCTCTCTACCACCCGTTAATTCCTCACCTTTACCAAGCAAAACAAATTTACCAAAGTTTAATTCGTTTGCAAAAATAACAAGTGATGGTTCACATACGATTGAAGCACGTAGTTTAGTAAGTTCCCCTTCGCTCATATGTGGATAACGTTCAAATAAATATTTGGACACAGATAGCTCTAAAACTGCATCACCTAAAAATTCTAAGCGCTCATTATCTGTATAAAGTTTTCGTCGATGCTCATTCACATAAGATGAATGGGTAAATGCTTGGTAAAGTAAGCTTTTGTTGTGAAATGGTATGTTTAATTCTTGCTCTAGGATTTCAAATTGAGCTTGTACTTTTTCAGGCAATACCCCTGTCTTTTGTTGATTTCCTTTTTTTCTTATTGTCATGAGCTCGTCTGCCTTCCTAATAGTTTCTATCGTTTAGTTTACATTGTTCCCTATGAATGGTCAAAGTAGTTGTGACAAAATATATCACAACTACTTATAATACAATATTATACTCTAATATATATAGTAAATTAAGATTGAAAAGAGGCACGAATATTCACAATTGTGATTCGTGCCTCACATTTTTAGTTTAGTTTACCTTCGATATAATTGATAGCATCGCCAACAGTTGCGATTTTTTCAGCATCTTCATCTGAAATTTCCATATCAAATTCATCTTCAAGTTCCATTACTAATTCAACAACGTCTAATGAGTCCGCACCTAAATCTTCACGGAAAGAAGCTTCTGCTTTTACTTCACTCTCGTCAACACCTAAACGGTCAACGATTACTTTTGTTACACGTTCTAATACTGTAGCCATGTCAGTCACCTCCCCTCAAATAGTCAAATTATAATTTGTAGGTATTTTAATAGTGACGTTTATAGAAATCACTAAACCATTATGGCATTAATAGAACACCATGTAAATACGTTACATGTACATTCCGCCGTCAATGTGTAATGTTTGTCCTGTCATATAGCTAGAGTCTTCAGAAGCCAAGAATACCACTGCTTTTGCAATATCTTCTGGTTGGCCAAGTTTTGCTAACGGGATTTGAGCAAGCATTGCATTTTTTAAGTCTTCGGATAGTTCATCTGTCATTTCAGTTGTGATAAATCCTGGTGCAATCGCATTGACAAGAATATTACGAGATGCCAATTCTCTTGCTGTCGTTTTCGTTAAACCGATCACACCAGCTTTTGCAGCAACATAATTCGCTTGCCCAGCATTACCCATTACACCAACGATTGAAGAAATATTAATAATACGCCCTGAACGTTGTTTCATCATTTGTCGAGTTACTGCTTTTGTACAAAGAAATACACCTTTTAAATTCGTATTGATAACATCATCCCACTCATCTTCTTTCATACGCATGAGTAGATTGTCTCGTGTAATACCTGCATTATTCACTAAAACATCAATGGAACCAAATTCTTTTATAGCAGTTTCCATTAAATTTTGAACAGATTCTGCGTTAGAAACATTCGCTTGAACAGCAATTGCTTCTGTGCCCATGCTAGTAATCTCATCAACTACTTGGATTGCTTTTTGTTCACTTCCACTGTAGTTTACTACCACTTTTGCCCCTTCTTTTGCAAGTAGCAATGCAATAGCTCGACCAATTCCACGGGAAGCACCTGTTACAACTGCTACTTTACCATCTAATTTCCCCATTTCATTCACCCCTTAATGCTTGTATTACTTCGTTAAATGTAGCTTCATCATAAACACAATAAGTTTTTACTGAACGATCTACTTTTTTTACTAAACCAGAAAGGACTTTACCTGGTCCGCATTCGATAAATGTTGTTACACCTAATTCCAACATTTTGCGAACGTCATCCTCCCATAACACTGGACTATAAACTTGTTCAATCATTTCTGTTTTAATTTCAGATACATCCTGTAAAAGTTCTGCTTTAACATTACTAATGATTGGTTTATCAGGACGATTTATTTCAATCTGATCAATTTCATCTTTTAATTTAACTGCAGCATCTCGCATTAGTTCTGAATGGAATGGACCACTTACAACAAGCGGAATCGCTCTTTTCGCACCAGCTTCCTTTGCAGCAATTGATGCTTTTTCAACCCCTTCTTTTGTCCCTGAAATTACAATTTGACCTGGACAATTCAAGTTAGCTAACTGAACGAGCTGCCCTTCAGCTGTAATATTTTCACATACTTCTTTTAATGCAGGAGCTTCTAAACCTAAAATAGCTGCCATTGCACCTTGACCAGCCGGTACTGCTTCATTCATAAATAAACCACGTTTATGGACAACTTTTACAGCATCTTCAAATGATAATGCACCCGAAGCAACAAATGCGCTATACTCCCCTAAAGAATGTCCTGCTGTATAATCTGGTTGAATTCCAGCTGCCATTAACTTTGATGAAATCATGACACCTGTAGTTAAAAGAGCAGGCTGTGCATTATAAGTTAAAGTTAGCTCCTCTTGAGGACCTTCTAACATTAATTTTGAGAGTTCAAAATCTAATGCAGCATCTGCCTTATCATAAAATTTTTTGCTTTCAGAATCATTATTTACAAGCTCTTGCCCCATGCCTACTTGTTGAGAGCCTTGTCCTGGAAAAATAAAAGCAATTTTCGTCATATATTATACCTCTCTTCTAATCCCCTTGTTGCTTATTACTATCCGCAATCTTTGTTTTAATCACTTCAGTCACATTATGCTCAGCCATAATTGCAGCCTGGCGAATGGCACTATAAATCGCTCTTGCATTCGAAGAACCATGTGCTTTAATTACAGGCGCTTGAAGACCAAATAAAGCTGCACCACCATGTTCTGAGTAATCTAATTTTGTTTTTAATTTTTTTAATTCATTTTTCATTAATAATGCACCGATTTTTGTTTTCCCTGAAGACATGAATGCTTCTTTAAGCATTGCCATCATAGCCCCCGCTGTACCTTCAATGGACTTTAATACCATGTTCCCTGTAAATCCATCCGTTACAACAACATCTGCCACATTATTAAGTAAATCACGCGCTTCTACATTTCCGATAAAGTGCAGATCAGCTTCTTTTAGTAAACCGAATACTGATTTTGTCAGCTCGTTTCCTTTTTTATCTTCTGTACCTATATTTAATAAACCAACACGTGGCTTCTCAATTCCTCGCACCTGTTTTGCATAAATATTCCCCATAATTGCGTATTGGACTATATTTTCAGGCTTCGCATCGGCGTTTGCACCTAAATCAAGCATTAAAAATCCTTGTCCATCAATCGTTGGTAAAGTTGTTGCTAGCGCAGGACGAGAAACCCCTTCAATACGTCCTACTTTAAATAATCCCCCAGCCATTAACGCCCCTGTATTACCAGCAGATAAACAAGCATCCGCACTACCATCCGTTACAGCTTCAAGCATTTTTGTCATAGACGCATCCTTTTTTCTACGAATGCTTCTAGCAGGATCGTCTTCCCCTTCAATCACTTCTTCACAATGAATGACTTCTAATCGTTCATGTTCAGTTAAAAAAGGGTTTAGCTTTTCTTTATGCCCGTACAATTTTATTTTTAAATTGGGAAGTTCATTTAAGGCAAGCATTGCACCATCTATTACAGATTTAGGTGCGTGGTCTCCACCCATACCATCAATCGCTAGTATCATTTTGTTCACCTGTGCCTTTCGTGTGATACATCTCAAATTCGCCTTTAAATACAATTACATTATTGACTGTTGATAGCACATCAATGTAAGTTCTATTTTTTTCAATATTTTTGCCTTTTACAATAGCCTTTGTAATTACTCGATCTCCTGCTTTTACAGGCTTTACAAAAGCTACATTTGCTTTTACCGTGAGTGCTAGTTCATCATTAATGACTGCTACCGCTAATGAATTCGCTTGTGCAAATAAGTGATGCCCACGGGCAATACCGTTTCTTTGAAATACGTGTTCTTCCTGCACATCTAAGATAGATATAGCTCTAGTATCTAGTTCAATATCGATAATTTCACCAATTACTTCATCTAAAGGTAAAGACTTAACTTCATTTTCTAAATTTTTAGCAGCAACGTCTTTAATTCTTTCTCTAAGTTCTGGTATGGATAATTCCATACGATCTAAACGTATTGTTTGAACACTTACCTCAAATTGTGCTGCAAGTTGCTCATCTGTTATAAATGGATTTTCATCAATTGTTTGTAATAAGAGTTGTTGACGTTCTTTTTTAGATCGTTTCATTTTTCGTCTTCCCCTTATTGTATGTATTAGCACTTGGTACTAACACCAGTATACATTTCCCAAAAAAAGAACGCAACAAAAATTAATCTAGTTTCTTGTTGTGTTCTTTTTATAGTTATAAAGCTTTCAATTGGTTAGTCTATCCGATCCCCGTTAAGTGCCCCTGATTCTTCTAGCTTTTCTCTCAAATATTTGTAGTCCTCGTGTTTCCAAAACTCATCGTCATTAATCAGCTTCACTGCGTCTTGTCTTGCTACTTCGAGCGTACGATAATCGTGGACTAAATCCGCCATTTTGAAATCAGGCAATCCACTTTGCTTTTTGCCAAAAAAGTCCCCAGGCCCTCGTAGCTCTAAATCCTTTTCAGCCAGCTTAAAGCCGTCATTCGTCTCAGTCATTGACATCATACGTTCTTTCCCATCGTCCGTTTTCGGATCAGCAAGTAATACACAGTAAGATTGAAATTCGCCACGTCCTACTCGGCCCCTTAATTGGTGAAGCTGAGCCAACCCAAAACGATCTGCATCATAAATCATCATAAATGACGCATTCGGAACGTTAACACCTACTTCTACAACAGTTGTAGAAACTAGAACATCAATTTTTCCTTCCGTAAATTCACGCATTACTCGATCCTTATCGTCAGGATGTAATCGACCATGCATTAAATCGACTTTATATTTCCCTTTATATATGAGATCTAATTGTTCATAAACCTCAACAGCATTTTGGACGTCAAGCTTTTCTGATTCCTCTATTAAAGGACAAATCACATAGGCCTGTCTACCTTGACGAAGTTCTTGCTCCATTTTAGCAATTACCGCATTTAATTGATCTTTTTTTAGCCAATGGGTCTCAATTTGTTTACGTCCCGCTGGTAACTCATCAATGATCGATACATCCATTTCCCCAAATGCTGTAATCGCAAGCGTTCGAGGTATAGGTGTAGCTGTCATAAATAGCACATCTGGGTTGACACCTTTATCTCTTAAAACCCTCCGTTGCTCTACTCCAAAACGATGTTGTTCATCAGTAATAACTAATCCTAGATTATGAAAAACAACTTCTGGCTGTATTAATGCGTGGGTTCCAATTAATATATCAATTTCACCTTTATGTAATTGATCTAATAATAGTTTTCTTTCTTTCGTTTTCGTAGAGCCTGAGAGTAATGCAATGTTTACACCCATTGGTTCTAACCAGGAATTTAAAGAATGGGCATGCTGTTCAGCTAAAATTTCTGTTGGTGCCATTAAAGCACCTTGGAAACCAGCTGTCACCGCAGCATATAAACTGATTGCTGCAACAATCGTTTTCCCAGAACCTACGTCTCCCTGTAATAATCGATTCATTCGTGTCGGTTCTTTTAAATCCTTGCAAATTTCATTTACGACTCGTTTTTGTGCATTCGTTAAATCGAAAGGAATCGTTGAAATGAATTGGCGAATCCTTTGTAAATCGTATTGTATTGAAATACCTTTCTCATTTTCTCGGTGCGCTTTTCTCAAAGCCTGAATACGTAGTTGAAAATCTAACAATTCTTCATAAACAAATCTTCTTCTTGCCTGTTTTGCATGATTGGCATCCTTAGGAAAATGAACACCCTCTAAAGCGTCAACAATACTTAAAAGCTTATATTGTTCTAAAAGTTCAAATGGTAATGGCTCATACAAGTCCTCTCCTACTAAATCCAAAGCTTGTCTCATTATTTTACGGAATTTATTTTGTTGAAGATTCCCTTTCAAACTATAAACAGGTTCAAAATCGGCATTATCTAATTTAGGACCGAATTTTATAGTTGTACCATTAATTACTTGTCTTCCACGATCCCATTTCCCTGAAATTGTGACTATTTCTCCTAAGGTTAGTTTGGTACGCAAATAATTTTGATTAAAAAATACAACTTTCACTAAATGACGGCCTGCTAATACCTTTACTTGCAATCTTGACTTATTGCGACCCAAAAATTGTACAGTTGGTTCACTTTCTACTCTCGCTTCAATCGTCACACGCTCGTTATGTGGGGTTTCAGCTAAATCCTTTAAACGAAAATCCTCATGGCGATATGGAAAGGTCCATATTAAATCTTTTATAGTGTAAATCCCTAATTCCGCTAAATGTTCAGCTGTTTCTTTACCAATCCCTTTTAAATTTAAAACAGATTCATCTATGACATGATTCATTTTCATGCACCTCCTGTCTTATTCTCAAGTGGGCATATATGCAATATTATTGTACCGAAAAAGAAAAAATGTGACAAAAGCATAGTTGAACTTTTGTCACATTAAGAATGATATTTTATTATTCGATTGAAAGAATAAATGGATATAAAGCTTGTTTACCTTCTACAATTTCAACTTCAATGTCTGGATAATTCTCTTCAATAAAACTTGCAAGTTCATTTGCTTGTTCTTCTGTTGTATCTTCTCCATAAAGAACCGTAATCATTTCACAATCTTCATCCACTAAGTCTGTAACAACTTTTTGAGCTGCTTCTAACATATTTGGTGTAGAAAGTACGATCTTGCCTTCTGCAAGAGCCATATAATCATCCTTATGAATTTCAATACCATCTATAGAAGTGTCTCGAACTGCATAGGTAACTTGACCAGTTTTAACATGACTAAGAGCGTTCGTCATACCTTGTTTATTTTCTTCCACTGTTGCTTCAGGATTGAACGCTAAGATTGCGGCCATCCCTTGTGGAATTGTTTTAGTAGGTACAACTGCTGCATCAATATCAAGTAGCTCAACAGCTTGTTCTGCAGCCATAATAATATTTTTATTGTTTGGTAAAATAATAACTCTCTCAGCTTCAATCTCTTTTACTGCTTTAACGATGTCTTCAGTTGAAGGGTTCATTGTTTGACCACCTTCTATCACATAAGAAGCACCGATACTACGTAAAAGATTTGCTACGCCTTCACCCATAGCAATGGTTACAACAGCGTAAGGATGTTTTTCCTTTTTCTGTTGTTGTGAAATTGGGGCTGTTGGTTGGTCGCCAACAATCGCAGTATGCTGTTCACGCATATTATCTACTTTGATTTTGATAAGACTACCATATCTTTGCCCTGCAGAAAGTACCAACCCTGGCGTTTCAGTATGAATATGTACTTTTGCAATTTCGTCATCAGAAACAACAAGCAAGGAGTCGCCCATCAAATTTAGCTCTTCACGGAAAGACGTTTCATCATATGGATCTTTTTCCTTTTCTAAACGAACCATAATTTCTGTACAATAGCCAAACACAATATCTTCAGTGCTCATAAAATCTTGTGCACGATGATGCTCAGCGCTAATCATATCATCGATGGAAGCATTGCTTTTTTCTGGAAGCGCTTCACCTTTTAACGATGCAAGGAACCCTTCATAAATAAATAATAAGCCTTGTCCACCACTGTCTACTACACCAACTTCCTTTAGAACAGGAAGTAGATCTGGCGTACGATTTAAAGAAAGACGCGCTTCTTTGACTACTGTTTCCATAATGGAGATAACATTTGTCTCATTTTCAGCTACTTCAACAGCCTTAGCTGCCGCTTCACGAGCCACTGTTAAAATCGTACCTTCAACAGGCTTCATCACTGCCTTGTATGCTGTATCAACACCAGATTGGAATGCTCCTGCAAAGCTTTTAGCGTCTATTTCACTTTCTTTTTCAATGAATTTTCCAAATCCACGGAATAGCTGGGATAAAATAACCCCTGAGTTGCCTCTAGCACCCATTAGCAAACCTTTTGCTAAGCTTTGTGCAGTTTTCCCAATATGAGCTTGTGCATTGACTTGTGTTTCCTTTGCACCCGATGTCATGGATAAATTCATATTCGTACCAGTATCACCATCAGGTACTGGGAATACGTTTAATGAATCAACAAAATTTGCGTTTTGAGATAGATGATGAGCACCCATCTGTACCATTTCAGCAAATTTTAAGCCGTCTAATGACTTCATCTAAAATAAATCCTCCTCTTACACATTCATAACACGAACGCCTTGAACAAAAATATTTACCGATTTTACACTCATTCCTAATGTTTTGTTAATTGTATATTTTACTTTTGATTGAACTTGATAAGCTACTTCAGAAATTTTTGTACCGTAGCTAACAATTATATACATATCGATATGGAGGTCTTCAGCTGTTTGACGAATGATGACTCCTTTAGCGAAATTTTCTTTACGTAAAATATCTGTTAAACCATCACGAATTTGATGCTTTGATGCCATCCCTACAATACCATAGCATTCGATTGCTGCTCCACCTGCAATTTGAGCAATTACATCATTAGAAATGTCAATTTGTCCGAAATCATTTTTTATTTCTACTGACATGTCTATGCCTCCTTTGGCTCTTTTTGGCTAATCTATATTGTACTACACAAAAATTGATTATAAAAGAAATCCTTCATTCTAGTATAGAGTTTGTTGTGGCAGGATAAATTATTTGTGGCAAATAAAAGGCATTCACTGTATGTTTAGGCATTTATCATATCATATACTAAAATGAATAAAAATTTAACTGTAAAGGTTTTTTTCTTGAAAGTATATGTAAAATTGGTTGCATACTACCCGGACCTATGTTAAATTATTATGGTATGTGAAATAATCAGAACTGAAAAACAAGCTTTCAGATTCATCTGCAAGGAGGGAATATAGATGCCTAAACAATGTGTAATTACTGGTCGTAAAACTCGTACAGGTAACAACCGTTCACACGCGATGAACGCTAACAAACGTACTTGGGGCGCTAACTTACAAAAAGTTCGTATCTTAGTAAATGGTAAACCAAAACGCGTTTGGGTTTCTGCTCGTGCTTTAAAATCAGGTAAAGTAGAACGCGTTTAATTAATGAATCGGAGCAAACATGCTCCTTTTTACATTAAAACCATCGATTTTGAATCGATGGTTTTTTATTTTATACGATTATATCAAAAAGAGTTGTGACATGTCCGTCACAACTCTTTTTTAATACAACAAATGCTCGAAAGTATAAGTGCATTATTATTCCTTATTCTTTTTATTCTTTCCGCCTTTAAACAAGTTGATACATGCACGAGTAAATGTGCTAACAAATTTCGGTAATTGGAAAGTGTATACGCGCAAATTGCTGCCCTCCTTCTTAGTCACTGCTTCTTATCATTAAACATATGCCTGAGGAAAAGGAGATATAACCGAACTCACAATTCAGTTCATTACTAGTAAATCTTGATGAACCTAGTTCAATTACTTGATTCGTAGTTTCATATTTAACCCCAGAAAGACAAACATCCTTTACGTCTTGCTCATAAGCAAAAAAGGAAAGATAACGATATTGATCGCTCTTAGTTAATATATGCTTGCCAGGGAATAAAAAACGTATTTCATTGCTTACATTTAAAATTTTTATTTCGATATGTAGATTTTTTGATTGTAGGCGATAAACAGAACGAATTGCCGCTTCAAAATGATCTAATCGTCCTCCTGTAACACCGGTTAGTATAATTTCTGTTGGATGATACTCTAATGCCTTTTCTAACGCTAAATCCGTATCTGTTTCATCTTTTTCTGCTTGAACTTTTGTAATCTTTTTTACTTTACTTGAAACATTCAACCATTGCTCATTTGTTAGTGAATCAAAATCGCCAACAATCTCATTTGGCTGAATACCCTGCTCTAATAGATAGATTGAGCCTTTATCTGCACCGATAAAATAGACCTTATCCCTCATAAAATACTTTTCTAGGGAAGGGATATCTGATTTTGGCCCTCCTGAACAAATGATTACAGTAGTCATTTTTCTAAAGCCGCCTCACCAGCATCTTTAATTTCCTTCAATGCAAGGGCACGATCCTCTTTATTGTAGATGGCAGACCCTGCGACAAAGATCGTCGCACCAGCTTTTACACATGGCACAATCGTTTCTGCATTAATCCCACCATCAATTTCGATTGCAATATTTAAACCGCGTTCTTCTATAATTTTTGAAAGACTTTCAACCTTTTGTACAACAGAAGATATAAATTTCTGTCCACCAAAACCGGGGTTTACAGTCATAAACAATACAAAATCTATATCCTCTAAAATATGTTGGATGGATTCAATTGGCGTATGAGGATTTAATACAACACCAGGTTTTACACCAAAAGAGCGAATTAATTGAATCGTTCTATGCAAATGTCTACAAGCTTCCACATGTACTGATATCCAATCAGCACCAGCTTTTGCAAATTGCTCTATATACGCATCTGGATTTTCAATCATTAAATGAACATCCAAAGGTAGTGTTGTTTCAGGGCGTAATGCTTCAACGACAATAGGCCCCATCGTTATATTGGGAACAAAATGACCATCCATTACATCAACATGAATAACAGACGCTCCTGCTTCCTCTACTTCTTTTACTTCAGCTGCTAATTTAGCAAAGTTCGCTGATAGAATAGATGGTGCAATTTGAATCATAATTAGTACCTCGGCTTTCGATCTAATATTTCTTGTAAAAATTGTTGATAATGCTCATAACGATAAGACGTTATTTCTCCATTTTCCAGAGCTTCTTTTACTGCACATTTAGGTTCTTTTAAATGAAGGCACCCTCTAAATTTACACCCTTCACTAATACGAGCGAACTCCGGAAAACAATAGGTTAGCTCTTCCTTCTCAATCGTATCGAAATCGAATGAGCTAAAACCTGGTGTATCCGCAAGCAGACCATCACATACTTCAATCAATTCAACATGACGTGTTGTATGCTTTCCTCGACCAAGACTTTGGGATATAACACCAGTCTTTAAGTCTAAACTCGGGATTAATGTGTTTAATAAGGTTGATTTCCCAACCCCCGATTGACCTGCAAGTACGCTTGTTTTCCCTTTTAAAATAGGCTTCAATCGATTCAATAGAGAATCATCATTTTTATAAGTTTCGATTATTTCATAGCCAATATTCTTATAAGAATTGATATAAGGCTGTAGTAGCTCATACTCTTCTTTCGTTAATAAATCCATTTTTGTTAAACAAATAATAGGTTTTACATGAAAAGACTCTAATACAACTAAAAAACGATCTAATAAAAGTGAATGAAATTCTGGTTCCTTTACTGAAAAAACTAACAAAGCTTGATCAATATTCGCAATTGGTGGTCGGACTAATTCATTACTTCTTGGATGAATTTCCATTATATAGCCATCCGAGTCGCCTTCTTTTGTATATGCCACGATGTCGCCAACTAGAGGTGCTTCGCCTCGATTGCGAAAAACACCTCTACCACGACATTGGATCAACTCACCATTATCATATACATAATAATAACCACTTAACGCTTTTCGAATTTGCCCTTGCGGCATCAAATTCCTCCTTAATTTAGTTCGTTATATGGAATAGTACCTTCTGCAATTACTGTTGAATCTACCTCTATACGATATGCAGCTGTTTGCCCCTCTTCAATATCAAGTTGCGTATGATATTCATAATCTTCCGTGATCGTAAATTCCTCTTTCGGTTGAACCATCACATTATTTTTATCTTGAATAAATACTCGCACACGCTGTTCTGCACCATACTCAATTGGGTTATAAGGAATGACTAAATTTAAATTATAAATTTTTACAGCCTTTTCTTCAGGTCCTTTAGAGATAATAACTTCTATTGTTGAACCTTTTTCAAGCTCTGTATTTGCTTCTGGTGTTTGTCGAATAACACTTCCAACCGGAATATCATCCGAATGTTCCTCACCTTTTACTGTAATAACAAACCCAGAACTACGCGCATACTCATTTCTTGCAGACTCATTAAAACCAGTTAAATCAGTAACTTTTATTTTTTCTTTACCAGCACTTACTGTTAGTACAACGACGGTATCTTTTACTACAATTTCTTCCCCGGCGATTGGCGATTGTTCAATGACCTCACCCACTGGTTTATCCGAAAATACCTCTTCAATTTCAAAGTCTTTAAAATCACTTTTTTCTAACAAAACGGACACTTGGCTAATTTGTTGACCAATATAATTTTCCATTTCCTTTTTTTCAGTTCCTAGGCTGATAATTAGGTCAATTTCTGTGCCAGAAATACGACTTAAACCCGCCTCCGGATCTGTGCCAATCACTTTACCTGTTTCGATATCATCTGAATGTTGTTCCCGTTGTTCACCAATTTTAAATCCTAGTTCTTCCAATGCTGAAATAGCATCTACAATTTCCATATTTGACACATCTGGAATTTCTATTTTCTTAGGACTTAATATGTTAAATAATAAAACTGCTAAAATAACTAAAATGGCAACAGATGCACCAACAATTGCAAAAATCTTCCCTTTTCCTTGTTTCTTTTTCCCATTTTGAGGTGTAGGATCTTTCTTATTTGGTACTTCATTTTGTTGAGCCTTTTTATTGTTAGAAGTGCCGTTTATCATTAAAGATTCTTTAATTGCTGGCATTGCTTTTGTCGCTTCATTATCAATAGGTGGTACAAATTTAGGTTCATTTAGTCGATTTGGTGATAATACCGTTTCTAAATCTGCTTCCATTTCTTCTACCGTATTATAACGATGTGCTGGATTTTTGGCAGTAGCTTTATATACTACATTTTCAAGTGCTTGTGGGATTGATGCATCAAACCCTCTCACTGATGGCGTTTCCGATTGCAAATGTTTTAAAGCAATGGATACAGCAGATTCTCCTGAAAAAGGTAATTCACCAGTTAATAATTCATATAAAACAATTCCTAACGCATAGATGTCAGATTTTTTTGTAGCTGTACCACCTCTTGCCTGTTCTGGTGAAATATAGTGAACAGTACCTAATACAGAGTTTGTTTTTGTAAAGCTTGTTTCACTTAATGTTGTTGCAATACCAAAGTCTGTAATTTTCACATTTCCGTCTTCATCAATTAATATATTTTGCGGTTTAATATCACGATGAATAATTTGATTTTCATGGGCGTGAGCAATGGCACTTGTTAGCTGCTTCATAATGTGCACACTACGAGCAGGTGACAAAGGCGAATACTCATTTATGTATTGCTTCAATGTTCTGCCTTTGATAAATTCCATTACAATATAGTGCATATCTCCGTCTTCACCGACATCGTAAATACTAACTATATTAGGATGCATAAGGCTTGTTGCTGAAAGGGCTTCTCTTTGGAATCGACGATGGAATTCTTCTTCATTCGATGAGTCATATCGTAAAACTTTTACTGCTACATCGCGATTTAAAATGATGTCGTGTGCTAGGTAGACATTGGACATACCACCGCCACCAACATATTGTAATATTTTATATCGATCATTAATTCTTTTTCCAATTAGCATCGTTACACCTCCTCATTTCCTAACGTCATTAAAATTAGAGAAATATTGTCCTCTCCACCACTATCATTTGCTAATTGAACTAATTTTTTACCTTTATCTTCAATGGACATTTCTAATGATAATATGGCATACATTTCTTCCGTTGATAATTTATTACTTAATCCATCAGAACAAATGAGTAAAAAGGCATTATCTTCTAAAGTTATCTCATAAAAATCAGGGTCTATTCTTGTTTCAATTCCTAATGCTTTAACAATCACATTTTTTTGTGGATGATTTTCTGCTTCTTCTTCACTAATTTCGCCTTTTTCCACCAAAATGTTAACATAAGAATGATCTCTTGTGATCAACTCCACCTCATTGGGAGTAAAATAATAGGCACGGCTATCACCAATATGACTAATTAAACATTTTTCATGGTCAATTAATACCGCTATTAATGTTGTGCCCATACCTTGGCATTCTTCATTCAATAAAGAGTGTTTATAAATTTTTTCGTTTACAGTTTTCACTACTTCTAACATCCAAATCTTTTTTGAATGAAGCGTTTCAAAGTTTTTTGAAATGGCATTTTTAAAAAGATACTCCATTTCTTTAATAGCCATTTCGCTTGCTACATCTCCTGCATTATGGCCACCCATGCCATCTGCTAAAATAGCAAGCTTATAGTGATCAGGGCGCTCAATGAACGCCGCACGATCCTCATTTACCTTCCTTTTCAATCCTATATCACTTTCAACAGTCACCTTCAAAGGTAATCACCTCGTCTCCTGTGCTCTCTCTTTCGCTCTTAATTGACCACAAGCCGCATCAATATCTGACCCATGTTCGCGACGAATTGTTACATTTATACCATTGTTTTTTAACGTTTTTTCAAATGCAAAGATTTGATTTCGTGGCGTACGTACATAATTACGCTCTGGTACATAGTTTACAGGAATTAAGTTGACATGACATTTAATCCCTTTAATCAATTTTGATAATTCCTCAGCATGTTCTACAGAATCATTTTCTCCACCGAAAAGTCCATATTCAAAGCTAACTCTTCGCCCTGTTTTTTCTGTATAATAACGAATTGCTTCCATAAGTTTATCAAGTTTATAGGCTCTTGCAATTGGCATTAGTTTTTGACGAAGTTCTTGGTTTGGTGCATGTAGTGATAGCGCAAAGTTGATTTGTAATTGTTCGTCTGCAAATTGATAAATTTTCGGAACGATTCCAGAAGTGGATACCGTAATATGGCGGGCACCAATATTTAAACCTTTCTCATGATTGATAACTTTCAAGAAATTCATCATAGCATCATAATTATCAAATGGCTCACCAATCCCCATTATAACGACATGAGAAACACGTTCATCTATTTCATCAAGTGTTTGTTGTACTTTTACAACTTGCTCAACGATTTCCCCTGCAAGTAAGTGTCGTTTCAAGCCACCTAATGTAGATGCACAGAAAGTACATCCAATACGACATCCTACCTGTGTAGTAACACAAACGGAGTTACCATACTCATGACGCATTAATACCGTCTCAATTGAATATCCATCCTGTAATTGGAACAAGAACTTTATCGTTCCATCTTTTGATTCTTGCTTAATGATTGTAGATAATGTCGTTAATGCAAAAGAATTGGATAATTTATCTCTTAACCCCTTTGAAAGGTTTGACATTTCATCAAAGGATTTTACTCTTTTTTCATATAGCCATTCAAAAATTTGTGTTGCACGAAAAGGCTTTTCACCATTTTCCTCTAACCATACTTTTAATTCATCGAGTCTGAGTGAGTAAATAGACTCCTTTAACTGAGGTTTTTCTTTTTTCACACGACGAGGTTGCTCTACTTCTTCAACTAAATCTGAAATACGTTCTAATTTTTTATCTTCCATTTTTGACTTTGTAATTCTCCTTTTTTATGTCAAGGCAAAATAAGCCTTTCCTTTTATATCTCATCACACTTTTTCTTAAGCATGACTACCTGCTTTCTTACGAAATAAAGCTACAAAAAATCCATCGCTACCAAAGTCATGAGGAAATACTTGAAGCATTCCATTTTCTTGTCGATCAACTAATTCTTTTGGTAAATTCTCAATGGACGCTAATTCCATTTCTGGATGTGACGCTAGAAATGCTCGGACAGTTCCTTCATTTTCTAATCGGTCAACAGTACAAGTGCTATAGACAAGTCTACCTTCATCCTTCAATACTTGGACAGCATTATCAAGCAATTGTAGTTGTATTTTGTGCAAACTTTCGAAATCCTCTTCACGTTTTGTATATTTAATATCAGGTTTTCTTCGCATTACGCCAAGTCCTGAACATGGTGCATCTACTAAAACTGCATCAAAGGATTCTTTTTGTAGGTACTCTGCTGCCTTTCTTCCATCAACTGGTGCTGTTTGGATAATATCTAAACCAAGTCGACTACTTGTTTCTTCGATTAAATCTAACTTATGGGGATGAATATCCGTCGCTAAAATCGACCCTTTATTGTTCATCTTTTCCGCTAGATGAGTTGTTTTACCGCCTGGAGCAGCACACATGTCTAACACTTTCCAACCATTATTCGGATTTAAAACGTTCGCTGGCATCATCGAACTTTCATCTTGGATTGTAACAAGTCCCTTTTTAAACACATTTGTATGTGCTACTTGACCATTTACTATATGAATACATTCAGGTATTAGCTTACTTTGTTTAGCTGTAATCCCTTCCTGATCAAGCAAAGTTACAACTTCATCCACAGTTGCTTTTAACAGATTCACCCTTACTGTATGAGTTGGAGGTATATTATTTTCTTTTAACATTTCTGTTGTAATTTCAACGCCATAATTTTCAATGAATCGCTCGACTAACCAATTTGGATGGCTCGTTTCAATTGCTAATCTATTTATAGGATCTTCAATTAAATCAATTGATGGAATACCTTTTCTTTGAACAGATCGTAAAATACCATTAACCATTGAAGCTATTCCTTGATGGCCTCTTCTTTTCGCGATTTCAACTGCTTCGTTAACAGCTGCATGAGCTGGAATTCTGGACAAATAGACAACTTGGTAAAGGGAAAGACGAAGAAGCCATCTCACCCAAAGTTCGACTTTTGAGCGAATATATGGCTCTAGATAATAATCAAGCGTATATTTATTTTGCAATGTACCGTAAGTTATTTCAGTTAATAAAGCACGATCCTTTGCATCAATTTTATACTTATTGATCGTTTGATTTAATAGCAAGTTACTATATGCTTGGTTTTTATCAACGGCTAATAGAATAGTTAATGCCGCATCCCGAACATTGCCGTCCCAAATCTGTTCTTTCTTCTTAGTCATTCAAATAGGTCCCCAATCTGTAATTTTGAACCAGTTCCTCTTAAATAGTCTTGTGCAGTCATTCGTTTTTTTCCTGAAGGCTGTAAATCTAGAATAGCTAATGTTTTACCATCACCTGTTGCAATTTCAAAACTATCTTTATTAATTTTCGTTACAGAACCTGGTTGTAATGATGATGTACTATCGCCAAGCTTAGCCCACCAAACTTTTACATTTTCACCGTTTAATGTTGTATAAGCAACCGGCCACGGATGTAGACCGCGCACTTGATTATATATATCAGAGGCACTCTTTGACCAATCAATACGTTCTTGTTCGCGTGAAATATTATGAGCAAATGTTGCTTCCGCTTCATTCTGAGGGATTCTCTTATTAGTCCCATCGATAATACTAGGTAATGTATCTTGCAACAAATCTCGCCCTAGTATGCTTAATTTATCAAAAAGACTACCTGTATGATCATTTTCTCCTATCGGAATCTCTCTTTGAGAAATAATATCACCCGCATCTAACTTTTCAACCATGTACATGATGGTAACACCTGTTTTAGTTTGCCCATCTAATATCGCTTGATGTATTGGTGCACCACCACGATATTTCGGTAGTAAAGATGCATGGACATTAATACATCCTAATCTTGGAACATCTAACAATCGTTTAGGAAGGATTTGTCCATAAGCAGCTGTTACAATAATATCCGGATTTAATTCAATAATTTCTTCTAGTTCGGTAGAATTTTTTAATTTTTCAGGTTGTATCACTTTTACCCCAAGGCGTAATGCTTCTTCTTTTACTGGCGGAGGCGTTAGTACTTTTTTTCTTCCTACTGGTCTATCCGGTTGAGTGACGACTGCCAAAACTTCATAGCCATTTTCATGGATCATCGTTAATATTGGAACAGAAAATTGTGGTGTTCCCATAAATACGACTTTCGTCATACTTCATCCTCCTCCGCATACATTTCTTCAAGTTCTTCCTCTGTTACGACGCGAATTAATTTTGAATCAAACAAAATTCCTTCTAAATGATCGATTTCATGTAATATTGCACGAGCATCAAATCCTCCTGCTTCAAGCTGATATACTTGCCCTTCTCGATCACATGCTTCTAGTTTTACATAGGTCGGCCTTTCTACTTCCCCATATAAACCTGGGAAGCTTAAACAACCTTCTATATCAACTTCCGAGCCACTTACTTCTAGAATTGTCGGATTAATCATTTCTAATATTTGTCTTTCTTCACCTAGCTCAACAATTGCAACTTTTAATGGGACATTAATTTGAGGTGCTGCAATCCCAACACCGTCATATTCGACCATCGTATCGTACAAATCATCTAGTAATTCGATGATCTGTTCATTAATTTCTGTTACTTCATCACATTTTTGTGTTAACACCTTTGCTGGATGTTTTACAACTTCTTTTATAGCCATTATTTAACCTCACATTTCTCATTTATATCGATGAGGGATTCAAATCGACAGTAAGTAATATTCCTTTTTTTATCCAATCTGAACGATATAACTTAATTAACTGTATAAATGTTTCGATCAAATTTGGTTCCACTTTGTATTTTATCAAACATTGATATCGATATCTATTTTGTACGCGACTAATACTAGAGGCGGTTGGACCGATAATAGAAACGTTAAAAGATAGATTAGAACGTAAAAAATCGACCGTTTTTTGTGCATATTCACTAGCTAGCATGATATCTTCATGTGAAATCTGAACTAATGCAAGATAATAGTAAGGTGGGTAACCAGCCTGATGACGCATCCACATTTCTCGCTCATAAAAAGGTTCATATTGTTGTTCTTTTGCAAGTTCTATTGCATAATGCTCAGGTGTATATGTTTGAATAATCACTTCACCTGGCAATTGATGCCTACCTGCTCGTCCACTTACTTGGGTTAACAATTGAAATGTCTTTTCAGCTGAACGAAAATCTGGTAAATGAAGCGAAGTATCCGCACTTAATACACCTACTAAAGTGATATTAGGAAAATCAAGACCTTTTGCAATCATTTGAGTTCCGAGTAATATATCTGCATGACCTTTACCAAAGGCTTCTAAAATCTCTTCGTGTGAACCCTTCGTTTTTGTCGTATCAACATCCATCCGTAAGACTTTTGCTTCCGGAAACAATTTTGTAAGCTCTTCTTCGACCTTTTGAGTGCCCGTTCCAAAATATCGGATGTGGTCACTTTGACATTGAGGACAAGTTTTTGGCACTCGCTGTTCATATCCACAATAATGACATTTTAATTTTTCATTAGAGCGATGATAGGTTAAGGAAATATCACAATTTTCACATTGGACAACTGTTCCACAATCCCGACACATCACAAATGACGAATAGCCTCTACGATTTAAAAATAAAACCATCTGTTCTTTTTTTTCTAAACGTGTTCGAATTGCTTCAACTAAACTTTCTGAAAACATAGAACGATTGCCATTTTTCAATTCATTTCTCATATCAACAACGTGAACAGTTGGTAATGATTGTTTTAAAGCACGCTCTTTTAATGTTAACAGCGTATAAACATTTTTCTTTGCTCGCGCAAAAGATTCTAAGGAAGGTGTTGCACTTCCTAGTATGACAGGACATTGATAATATTCACTTCTCCATATAGCCACATCACGAGCATGATAACGTGGTGCATCCTCTTGTTTATATGTTGATTCATGCTCTTCATCTAGTATAAAAATACCGACATTTCGAAATGGCGCAAACACAGCAGAACGCGCTCCCACGACAACCTTAACTTTACCTTCATGAATTTTGCGCCATTCGTCATATTTTTCTCCGACAGATAGCCCGCTGTGCATTACTGCAACTAGTTCTCCAAATCGCGAGCGAAAACGATCAGTCATTTGTGGTGTTAAAGAGATTTCAGGTACTAATACAATGGCTTCTTTTCCTTCTAATAAACATTGTTCAATGGCTTGTAAATACACTTCTGTTTTACCGCTGCCTGTTATGCCATGTAATAAAAAGGTTTCAGATATTCTATTTTTTATTGAATTCGTAATCTTCTGTAACGCGTTTTCTTGTTCATCGGTTAAATTTAAGGAAATAGTTTTTTTCACTTCTTTAGAAAAAGGATCTCGATATACTTCTTCCTGAACAAATTCTGCTCCACCATATTCAATAACAGCTTGTAATACCGCTTGAGAAGTATTTGTATCTGTTAAAATATCTTGAAGATCGAAAACTTCTCCTACATGGTTCATCATCCACTGTAATAATTGCTGCTGCTTTCTTGCCCTTTTGGAAATATTACCTAAAATTTTTTGAAGTGTCTCAATAGATTCGTTTATTTTCACTTTTCGAATTTCTTTAATATTTCCTTTTTGTTTTACAATATTTTCAATTACTAATTGTTTATCTTTAACCGCTCTTTTTAAATCGTGAAGCATTCCATCTTTTTCAAAAGCTTTATAGTTAACTTTTGTAGCTCTCTGAAAATAAGGCTGCAAAAGAATCGGAAGCTGCTCTACATCGGTTAGGAGAGACACTTGTTTTTCATATTTTGCTCTAAGTGCTGAAGGTAACATTACTTGTAATGCATCAATTTCATAGCATATCGTTTCTGTTTTTAACCATTTTGCAAGCTTTAGCATCTCCGTGGTTAATACAGGCGTAATATCTAGCAGCTGGGATAAAGATTTAATTTTATCAACTGGCACTTCTGTTGTATCTTTTATTTCAGTTACAAATCCTAATACATTTCGAGGGCCAAATGGAACTTTCACTCGGCAACCCATCTCGATTAGCTCCTGCATTTCTTCGGGAATTAAATAATCGAAAGGACGATCTATTGGATAGGCGCTAACATCCACGATTACCTCTGCTACTTTCATTATTTTCTCGCTTCACTTTCAAAATACTCAATAACTAATTGAGTAATCTTTTCTGGCTCTTCTAAACGACCTTTACCAACATAACCGCATGCTAAATAGCCTTCTGAAGGTTCGATAAATGAGCAGCCATCTTCTGATAAACGAGAAATGTTCCTTTTGACTGCAGGATGATCATACATATGTACATTCATAGCAGGCGCAACCCATACTGGACACGTTGCTGCAAAATAAGTAGTCGTTAGCATATCATCGGCAATACCATTTGCTAGTTTTCCTATTACATTAGCAGTTGCTGGCGCAATAATAATTAAATCAGCCCAATCCGCTAAATCAATATGTGCAATTACACTAGATTCTTTTTCATCAAAAGTGTCAAAATAAACATCATTTTTAGACATCACTTGAAAAGTAAGAGGTGTAACAAATTTCTTTGCAGAATCCGTCATAATTACTTTTACATTAGCACCTGCTTGAGTTAGTTTACTAACAAGGGCTACAGCTTTATATACTGCGATTCCACCAGAAACGCATAATAATACATTTTTCCCTTTCATCCTCATTTCACCCTCTCAAATGATTAGCTCCCAAAGAAAGAATTCCTCGGGAGCTAATCGCTTTTTGTCTTTAAATAAGTTTTACAAAAATTACATTTGTTTAGATTTCATCATGATAGATAGTAGATGCATCTTGTTTTTCCTTTGTTAAAGCACCTGCAGCAATTTCTTCAAGAGCTTTACCAACAGTTTTATGTGAAACGTATGATTCTAATTTTTCGTTACCTACTTCTTGCATTTGACGAGCTCTTTTAGAAGCAAGGCTCACTAATGAGTATTTAGAATCAATATTCTTTTTTAAAGCATCAATAGATGGGTATAACATATTTTATTCTCCTCTCAACATGGACAAATATCTTTTTTCAACTCGTTCTCTGCGACAATGCTCTGCAACGATGATTGCATTTATTTTATCACAAGCTTTTTGAATTTCATCATTTTCCACAACATAATCATACAAACTCATCATTTCGAGTTCTTCTTTTGCTGTTGCGATTCTTTGTTTTATAATTTCTTCCGATTCTGTACCACGGTTTACTAAACGATTTTGTAATTCAGTTAAGCTTGGTGGTGCTAGGAAGATAAATAAAGCTTCAGGTGCTTTTTCTCGAATTTGAGCAGCTCCTTGAACTTCAATTTCTAAAAATACATCTCTTCCTGCATCTAACGTTTCGTTTACATATGCAAGTGGTGTACCATAATAATTTCCTACAAACTCTGCATGCTCCAGTAAACCACCTTCTTCAATTAGCGCCTCAAATTCACTGCGAGATTTGAAGAAGTAATCTATGCCATCCACTTCACCTTCGCGAGGCGGACGTGTCGTCATCGATACTGAGTATTCATAATTTGTACCTGCTTGTGAAAATAGTTCTTTTCTTACTGTACCTTTACCAACACCAGAAGGGCCAGATAGAACAATTAATAATCCACGTTCTTTTCTCATAAAATCCTCGTATTCCCTCCCTTTTACTACATCACTTTTTACATTTAGCAAAGAACTATTCAATATTTTGTATTTGTTCTCGCATTTTTTCTAAAATGGTTTTTGCTTGAACAACTGCAAAGGACGCATCAGAGGATTGATTTTTCGAGCCAATTGTATTGATTTCACGAAGACATTCTTGCATTAAAAAATCAAGTTTACGACCAATGGATGTATCCTCATTTAAAGTTTCTGTTAACTGTTGAAAGTGGCTTTCAAGACGGTCTAATTCTTCTGATATATCTACTCGATCTGCATAGATTGCAACTTCTGCTAGTATGCGTTCGTCGATCAAATTAGAATCAACAATCTCTTTCATACGATTAATCAGTTTTTCGCGGTATTTGCTTACTGCATTTGGAGAGAACTTACGTATTAGATGTATTTGCTCTTCTAAGTCATTTTTATATTGTAACAAAACGGATGCCAATTGTTGCCCTTCACGCTCACGCATTTGAACTAAATTATTAGCTGCCTCGGTTAAGGCATGCTCCATAGCTGATTTTAGTTCTTCAATAGATATTTCTTTTTTCTCATAGATAATGGCATTTTCAATAGAAAAGATCTCTTGCATAGACCATTTTTCTTTTAGAGGTAATACGTTTTCAAGCTGCTCTTTTGCATTTTTGTAGGCATCAATTAGGGGCCAATTAATCTGTACATTTGAAACTGATTGCTCGTTTATTTTTAAATTTACGACTACATCTAGCTTACCTCTAATAACAAATTGAGATAATAGTTTTTTTGCTAAAAGTTCAATTTCAAGCCATTCTTTTGGAAATTTTGTTTGAATTTCTAAAAAACGATGATTTACAGATCTTACTTCAACCGTCAGCTGATAATCATCCGTTGTTGTGACACCCCTGCCAAATCCTGTCATACTACGCACCAAGGTTCGTCACACCTTTCTGTATATTGTTCCAATTATAACATATGTTTTGAAAAATATAACTTATGAAATATTAAATAGAGAACGTTTTTTCCCATTTCTTTATAAAAAATTATATAATAAAAGTTATACTTTGAAATTTTTTAGAAATGAGGAATCTATCATGGCTTTTGATGGATTATTTACTTTTGCAGTAACAAAAGAATTATCGAAACTTTTATCTGGACGCATAACAAAAGTTCATCAACCAAATGCTCTAGAAGTTGTACTTCATATTCGCGCAGGCGGTGAGAATCATAAATTATTGTTTTCAATACACCCTTCTTACGCACGAATTCATTTAACAGATGAACCAATTGATAACCCAAGCGAACCCCCAATGTTTTGTATGTTGTTACGTAAGCATATTGAAGGTGGCTTTATTCAAGCAATACAAACTCAAAGCTTTGAACGGGTCGTTACATTTAGTATTGAAAGCAAAAATGAAATTGGAGATACTGTTTATCGAAATCTTACAATCGAAATAATGGGACGCCATAGCAACCTATTATTAATTGATAGTCAAACAGATAAAATCATCGATAGTATTAAACATTTACCACCATCCGTGAATAGCTATCGAACAGTATTACCAGGGCAAGTATATGTAGAACCACCTGAACAAAATAAGGTCAACCCTACGTCAGCTACAGATGATGAAATCCTTCACTTTTTTAAAAATGGGAAAACTGCGAAAGAAGTTGTAGATCATTACAAAGGTTTTTCATCCTTCCATGCCAATGAACTGTTACATCGTATGGAACAAGGCGATATCGTAGAAACCTTCCATTCATTTTTAGATGAAATAATTTCTGGTGCATCGCCGACTTACATTGAAGAAAAGGGAAAAATCTACTTTTCACCAACAAAAATCACTCATCTGTCAGGACAATCAACAAGCTATGATTCACTTAGTCAATTGTTGGACCGCACTTTTTACGCAAGAGCAGAACGCGAACGCGTTAAACAGCAGGCTGGGGATTTAGAACGCTATTTACAAAATGAAATTAATAAGTTGAAATTAAAACTTAAGAAACTTCAAAAGGACTTGGACAACGCTTCAAAATTAGATCGTTATCAATTATTTGGCGAACTATTAATGGCGAATTTGTATAACTTCGAAAAAGGTATGAAGGAAGTTACTGTTGCAAATTATTACAGTGAAAATGAAGAGAAAATTACTATTCCACTAAGTGAACGAAAAACGCCGATCGAAAATGCACAAAATTATTACACTAAATACAATAAGGCAAAAAATGCGCTCATTATGGTGCAGGAACAAATAGAAAAAACTAACTCTGAAATAAGTTATTTCGAGATGTTGATTAGTCAGGTTGAACAGGCTGCACCAGCAGATATCGAAGAAATTCGAGAGGAGCTAGCAGAACAAGGCTATTTAAGAATGCGCGCTTCAAAGAAAAAGAAAAAACCAACAAAGCCAACTCCAGAAACGTATATTTCCTCAACAGGAACTACTATTTCAGTTGGCAAAAACAATAAACAAAATGACTATCTTACATTTAAAATTGCGAAAAAGAATGACACTTGGTTACATACAAAAGATATACCTGGTTCCCACGTTGTCATCCATTCAGAAGAACCTGATGAAACGACTTTAATGGAAGCCGCAAATTTAAGTGCCTATTTTAGTAAAGCTAGAGATTCGTCATCCGTACCTGTTGATTACACACAAATACGTCAAGTGAAAAAACCAAACGGGGCTAAGCCTGGGTTTGTTATTTATTTCGAACAGAAAACAATATATGTAACACCTGATGAGAATCTGATTTTAAAGCTGAGAAAACAAAAAGACTAAATGTTCATATTAACTAGAAAAAAAGTACATTTCATACTTCATGAAATAGTACTTTTTTTGCGTTCTATATAAATTAACGTATCCAGTAAATAATCTACCTCATCGTTATTTTCTCTAATTTCTTTTCATTAAATTCAAATATCTCATCGCAAATTAAATCAAGATCTTTCTGAATATGACTAGTCAATAGTATAGTTACTCCTTTATTCTTAAGTTCTAATAATAGAGAGCGAATATTCTCAACGCTAGTTTTATCAAGACCATTAAATGGCTCGTCCAATATTAAAAGGTTAGGAGACTCCATAATCGCTTGTGCAATACCTAACTTTTGCTTCATACCTAACGAATATTTTTTAACTGGTTGACTATTCTCGGGATCTAGACCAACTCTTACAAGAGTAGACTTAATCGTTTCATCAGTAATTTTGTTTTTAATCGCAGCTAAGTAACGCAAATTTTTTATACCTGAATATTCTTCTAAAAATTGAGGCGTCTCAATAATTATCCCGGTATCATTAGGAAAATCAATCTCTTTACCAAGTGTTTTTCCTGAAATTTTGATTTCTCCACTATCAGGTGACATAAGTCCACATAGAATCTTAAATAAGATTGACTTTCCACTTCCGTTATGTCCAATAAAACCATAAGCTTTGCCTTTTTCTAATGCAAAAGATACAGAGTGAAATATTATTTGTTTCTTAAAGGATTTTGAAAGATTTTTTGTTTCTACTATTATATTATCCATCATTTAACTCCTTTCCGAAAAGAATATTATATTTTTTCTAATATTGAAATAGAGATATACTATACATCCACCCATAATCAACATCTGAGTTAATAAGAACCGCAAATATGCTGAGTTATCTATCAAAATATTTGATACAAACGTATGCTGTGCCAAAACAAAGGGGTAGATGAATTGTATAAAATATATGATGGCAATTATTATGAAACCGCTACTTAATCGGTTTAATTTAGTTGAAATTGCTAGTTGAACACATGAGATACAAAACGTTCCTAAAAGTTGGCCGAAAAATGAATAGACGAATAATACAAAAAAAGCATTTTCATGATTTTTCGTTAGCCACGGGAAGAGTGTTGCATTCATTTGTGAACCATCGTATAAGAAGAATGAAATAATTAACAACATTCCATGATAAATTAATAGCATTATCACTATTATGGAAAAGAGTGATATAACATGTGATAGCATAAAAATTATTTTCTTTTCTATTCTAATAATAGTGTTTATAGCATGTCTTGCCATCACTTGAGTTATATACACATCAACTACTAGTGTAATTCCTAAGTAAGGCAGTAGAACAATAAACATTTGAAGCAAATGTAGCTGTTCTATATTCACTCCACCAATACTTAACATATAAACTTCCAATGCGGAAAAATCATCTGAATACCCTACTTGAAATAATGTGTGAAAAAAAAGAATTGCAACAGTACATCCCATAGTTAAGAATATTTTTTTATAAATTAATTTAAAGTTATACCTTATAATGGACAACAAATGTAGAGTCATAAATTAAAAATTCACCTCTTTAGACAGGTGTAAAGAAAGATAAGTTAGTCCAACGGTTAAAATCAATATTGGTAAATTTGAAGTTAGTGTATATATCAAAATTATTTCTTCTTTAGGGCTGAAGTTGTACGTATATACAAAACTTAAATCCAAAAAACTTAAAATAGGAATATTGTAAAAATTTAATATCGAATTTAAAAAAAGTAGGAGGAGAATAATAAAAATACCAAGACTTCTAAACTCCCTTTTTGTAATACTTTGCCAATAAAAATAAAGACTCCCAATGAAAATTAAAGTTACAAAAAATCGTACAGCATATAAACTAATAGCATTTAATGGTGTTAGTTCGGTAAAAAAGGAGGTATACGGATCAAGCCCTAATCTAGTCTCCTGACTCCATTCAAATGTTAATCCGAATGTCAAAAAAGATTCTATTACAATTACCCCAAACACATACAATGTTAGAATAAAGCTAAGTAATAACATCACAATCAGTTGAGATTTTATTAAATTACTTTTTTTAACAAGGCGAGCTAAACAATAACGTAAATTCCCTTCATTTGCAATATCATCAATTAAAATTAGAAATACAGGAATAATGAACATAAAATAAATATACCGATTCCCAAAAATAAAAAATATTACATTCCAACTGTTTGAATTTGTTGACCAGTCGTTCATTAATAGTATAAGGAGTGGAAGACATAACAAATAAAATATAATTCCAACAAATTTTCTACTACCCACCAATCTTTTAACAGTGATTATCAAAAAACTAACTACCATTTTTCAACTCCTGTTTATAATTAATATAGAACATTAATAATCCTGATAGAATTAATATAAAATTGACGATTAACAAATCGCTTATCTTTAAATCTACATTAGACATTAGATAATAAATTCTTGTAGCTGCGTATTTCTCTAGTCCATTTATATTAGAAATAATAATATCTAGGGATAAATATAATGCAAATGGTATTGCGTATACGTATACAATCTTTGAACAAAAGCTTGTAATACCCATAGCAAATATTGCGATTGAAAAGCCAAAAATAAAATGAATAGAAATGACTAATAATATATAAAGCATAGGAGTGTTAGTAAAAAGGCTGCTAAATAAGCCCTCAGGTTGAAAATCAAAAGGGTGAAGAATTGTATTTTCAAAAAAAATACTTAATCCTACAAAGTAAATTGCACTTGGTACAGATAGAGCAACTCCACCAGTAATTCCATTTGCAAATAATTTGTAAAGACGATACTTTAAATGACCAATTCTGATAATTGAAAAATAATGAAACCTCATTTTTCTCTCATAAACAAAAGATGCAGCATAAGGGTATATTGAAGCTAACACAAATATTACTTGCGTGTAATAAAAAGCGCTAATCCATATAAGATAAGTATTCCCTCCGATTTCAAGAATTTCATTTAGTCCCTCTGGTGTTAAATCTGCAGCATTTCTATCAATGAAAAAGTGAGAGTTTAAATGAGATTGATAAGATGATAGATAAAGCAAAATTAGCATTACCCCCATCACCAACCCCATTCTTCTATTAAATACGGCTCGGGACAATTCTTTCAACAGCATAATATCACCACGCTATATAATTTTAAATGAAAAAAGTTTTCCTCCATGAAAATGAAGGAAAACCATACTCTAAACAGATTTTAATAGGAGTCTGGATTCCATGAGCCAGTAACATTGTATCGGTTATACCAACTTCCATCATCGGTTTGTGCACTCATTCGATATTGATAGTTTTGCGCCATTCCTTGATTATCTAATAATGTGGAAATGGCTGATCGTGTTGTCAAAGTTTCACTTCTTGCATCGCCATCGGAGTTAACTACCGTAAATTTTGTACGTACTTTGGATTCTATATAATCAACTTCAAGATATGGATCTTCATTTTTTGTATATTTATAAGCTGGATCTGAGTATACCGTTCCATGGAAAAGACCTGTGTTCATGTCAAAATCGAATTTTGCATTATAAGCACTAGCTGTTCCAGCTGCAACTACAATTAACATTCCTAAGATACCAAATAATGATATAGTTTTTTTCATACAAACTCCTCCTATAAAATTATCGAGAATCAGAATAAAGCAAACCTATTAGTTTAGTTCTTGCTATAAAGCTACATATGATTCCTCCCTTACATTCTAAATCTACTACACTATTATTTTTTCATAGTTTCCGCTAAAAATCACCGTCAACTATATTATGTTTTTCCGAAAAACAGATTACGGTTCTCCGAAAAATAGATTATGATTTTCCATAAAAGTTTGTTTTGGTTTATCTATTTACTTTTACTAAATCCTCTCTTCATCATCTTAACAGAGCTTAAAAATAACAATATTTTGTCAATTTCCAATTGGTTATTGACCAGTAATTTAAATAGGAATAAAGTATATAAAGTTACATGAATATGATAACTAAATTTTTTAATAAGGAGGAATTCTTTTGAATATTGGTAAGAAAATTAGTTTAGGATTTTTTACAGTCATTCTAGTATTAATCTTATCTTTAGGAACAATATTGTTCGAAATTGAAGATATTAATCAAAAAGTTGAAAAAGCTGTTGATCTTCAGGTAAAGCAAGTACGACTTGCCGATGATACTAAGTTTGGGATTGCGATGCAAGGTATTTACGTTCGGGAACTGTTGATTGATGATACACAAGAAACAAGAGACAATCTTGACACTTATCAACAATATGTTGACGATAAAATTTTAGAGATTACAGAATCCGCAGTTTCAGAGGATATGAAAGATTATGTTGCTGAAATAAACGCATACAATAATACCTTTAATAGTGACTTGGAAGAAATGTGGTCATATTACAATGCCGGTGAATTTGAAAAAGTCAAAGAAGTTATTAATATCGATTTAGAACAAGCTAATCGCGGGATTTTAGACTATGCAGAAAAAATATTAGAATATCAAGCCGAACAACTGGACTTAGTTACAGCGGATGCTAAAAACACTGTGGTTTCAACAAGAACGATTGCATTTAGTTCAATCATCGTTGGAATCGTAATATTCCTAGTAATCATTTATTATATTCGTCGTTCCATCACAAAGCCGCTTGTAAAAGTTGTACATGCTGCAAACACAATAGCAGACGGTGATTTAACAGAAGATAATATTGTACATAAATCTAAAGACGAAATTGGTCAATTATCAAATGCTTTTAATAAAATGAAGGACAATTTAAATCTTTTAATTCGTAATGTCCAGTCAAATACTGAACAGTTAACCGTTGCAGCAGAAGAACTATCTACAAGTACAGAAGAAATGACTGCAACATCAGAGGATATGGCCCACCAAGTTAGTGAAACAGCTGAAATTGCACAAATGTCTGCAAAAACCGCAAATGAAAGTGCGAAAGCAATGGATGAAACAGCTAGTGGTATTCAAAAAATTGCAGAATCGACACAAGTACTCCATCAGAAGGCGATTGATACAGAAGTCATTGCAAAAGAAGGTAGTAACACGGTTCATCAAGCTCAAAATCAAATGAACATGATTAAAGAATCTACATTGATTGTAAATGATTTAGTAGAAAAATTAAGTAAGCAATCCGAGGAAATTGGTCATATTACACAAGTCATTACAAACATTACAGACCAAACAAATCTATTAGCCTTAAACGCTGCCATTGAAGCTGCTCGTGCAGGGGAACATGGAAAAGGCTTTGCAGTAGTTGCAGATGAAGTTCGGAAATTAGCAGAAGAATCAAAAGTATCAGCAAGCAAAATTGTAGAACTCACTAATGTAATTCAAAGTGATACAGATAATGTAGAAAAAGCTGTTCAAAATTCATTGCAATCTGTTAGCGATGGCGTTGAAGTGATTAAAGAGTCAGGAGTTGCCTTTAACTCTATACAAGATGCTATTAAAATAATGAATGAGCATATAAGCGAAATTTCTGCGGCTTCCCAACAAATTTCTGCGAGTGCCGAGGAAGTTTCTGCTTCTGTTGAAGATCTATCAAATGGTTCAACTAGTGCTGCTGACAACTTCCAAACAATAGCTGCTGCAGTTGAAGAACAAACTGCCACAATAAATGGAGTAAATAACGTAGCAGTTGATCTAGCAGACAGAACTGTAGAATTACAAGAATTAATCAAACGTTTTAAAGTTAAATAAATCGTACGTCTGCTTGGAACTTAAAATCAATTATCAGTTATCAAAAAAGTATAATCCTGAAATAGTGGTCGATTGTAATTTTCCGATTATTGGACAGCTCGTTTATATAAAAAAAGCAATTCACTTGTCATTGACAGTAATTGCTTTTTTTAACAATTTTTAAATTGGACTTACTTAATTTTTATTACAATTCTCCCGCTTTTAACTTTTGATGCCAATCCTTCAAAAAAGGGATTTGATCTTCAGTAATTGCTCCAGTTTCAGTAGCAGCTTCTATTAAATAATCGAAGTTTGTTAGACTTACATATTTCACGTTCGCCTCTTCAAATGCTTTTTCAGCTCTTGGTAAATTATATGTATAAACGCATACAACGCCTACTACTTCACAGCCTGCATTTCTTAAAGCCTCTACCGCAGTAATGGAAGATCCACCTGTTGAAACGATATCTTCCACAACGACTACTTTTTGACCTTCTTCATATTTTCCTTCGATTTGGTTTCCACGGCCATGACCTTTTGCTTTTGAACGAACATATACCATTGGAAGCTCTAATAGATCAGAAACCCATGCTGCGTGTGGAATTCCAGCTGTTGCAGTACCAGCTACTATTGCTGTTTCTGGGAAAAATTCTTTAATATTTTGGGCAAGGCCTTTTGCGATTTGTTTACGTGCAACGACATCTGAAATAGTTAAACGTGTATCGCAATAAATTGGTGATTTTATTCCTGAAGCCCATGTAAATAAATCAGTTGGATTTAATTCTACTGCGCCAACCTTTAGCATTGCATGAGCAATTTCTTTTTGTAACGTCATATTAATTTTCCTCCCATAATTGAACGACTCTTTTATATGCTTCAACAGGATTCTCTGCTTTTGTAATAGCACGACCAACCACTATTAATGATGAGCCGTCCGAGCGAGCTCCATCTGGTGTAGCAATCCGTTTTTGGTCATGGCTATCACCACCAGCCATACGTATACCAGGTGTAACACGTAAGAAGTCATTACCACATATATCTCGAATGGCTTCAGCTTCATGTACAGAACATACGACTCCATCTAAGCCTGCTTTTTTCGTAATTTGAGCATAATGTAATACGGAATCTATTAAGCTTAATTGAATGTTTTGTTCCTCTTGCATTTGTTGTTCAGTTGTTGAAGTGAGTTGTGTCACAGCAATTAATGCAGCACGTGAACGACCAGAGGGAGTTCCCGCTTCAAGCCCTTCTAGAGCCCCTTCCATCATTTGAATGCCGCCAGCTGCATGAACATTCACTAAATCAACACCCAATCGGGCGAGTCCTTTCATAGCAGACTTCACTGTATTCGGAATGTCATGAAGCTTTAGATCTAAGAAGATATCATGCCCTTGTCCTTTTATTTTTTCGACGATTGCAGGACCTTCTTGTAAATAAAGCTCCATACCAACTTTAACGAAAAGAGGTTCCTCAAAATGATTTAAAAAACCAAAAACTTCTTTTTCACTCGGAAAATCTAGCGCGATAATCGGTTTATTATTCATTAGCGGTGGCTCCTTCCGATAATCTCTTTAATATGCTCAACGCCTAGTGCATCAAGTTTTTTTGGTAATTCTTCAATTATGTTTGGACATACAAATGGTTCCACAAAATTGGCTGTCCCAACTGCAACCGCTGATGCACCTGCTGACATGAAATCAATTACATCTTGAGCGCATGTTACACCGCCCATACCGATGATTGGAATTTCTACTGCCTTATACACTTCATACACCATTCGAAGGGCAACTGGTTTTACTGCTGGACCTGATAAACCACCTGTTACATTTGCGATAACTGGTTTACCTGTTTTTTCGTCCAATCGCATCCCCACTAATGTGTTAATCATTGTTATGCCATCAGCACCAGCAATCTCAACTGCTTGGGCGATTTCTACAATGTTTGTCACATTCGGTGATAATTTCACATAGATAGGTACCTTTGAAACAGCCTTCACTGCTTCCACTAATTCGCGAGCAACTACTGGATCAGTACCAAATGTAATCCCACCATGCTTTACATTTGGACAAGAAATATTCAGCTCTAACGCTTTAACGTTTGGAGCAGTTGAAATTCGGCGTGCCACTTCGACATAATCCTCTATAAGAGATCCTGCAACATTTGCAATGATTGGAACATCATAACGTTCCAGCCAAGGTAATTCCTCACTCATTACTTTTTCTAATCCAGGGTTTTGTAATCCGATCGCATTTAGCATTCCGGCAGGTGTTTCTGCAACCCGTGGTGTCGAATTCCCTAATCTCGGTTCCACAGTCGTTGCTTTAATCATAATCGCACCTAATTTAGATAAATCATAAAGTCGAGAATATTCTTTTCCAAATCCAAAGCAACCCGATGCAGGCATAATTGGATTTTTCAAATCCAGTCCTGGGAGTTGAATACTGATATTGCTCATAGTTTCACAACTCCTTTCGCAAATACTGGCCCGTCTGAGCAAACTTTTACATAATCTTTTTCCGTCTTATCTGTTGTTTTACAAATACATGCAAAGCATGCACCTATTCCACAACCCATTCTTTCCTCAAATGATAAGAAACCTTGTTTTTCAGGATAATAATTTTCAAGCGCTCTTAACATCGGCATTGGACCGCAAGCATAAAACGTATCAAAATTTGGTTGAAGCTCATCAAGTAAATCAGTAACAAAGCCCTTTGAACCAAATGTGCCATCAACTGTTACATAATGTGCATCCCCTAATGAAGAGAATTTTTCTTCATAAAAAGTAACATCCTCTGTCGCAAAGCCAAAGATATGAATTGTACGTATTCCTCGTGCATTTAGCTGCTTTGAAAGTTCGTAAAGTGGCGGAACACCTATACCACCGCCTACTAAAAGTGCCGTCCCTCCATTTGGAACTGCATCAATCGGAAAACCATTTCCTAGTGGACCTAAAACATCTACTTCATCTCCAATTTGTTTTTGAGATAAAATTTCTGTCCCACGACCTTCAGCACGATAAATTAGTTTAAATTCTTTAGAATCTTTATTTATATTAGCAATGCTGATTGGTCTTCTAAGAAGCGGTTCAAAGGAATCAGTTACTCGTATATGGACAAATTGTCCAGGATTCATATCCTGAACAATTTCCCCTTGAAGCGTTAATTCAAATATATTTTTTGCAATTTTTTCTTGTTGTACTACTGTCATTCTCTCTTGTTGTATCATGAATGGATAACCTCCGCTTTGGGCATTTCTTCAGCCGTAAATGTCATTGATTCAATGACTTCTAACATAGCTTCAGCAGTATCCAAAGAAGTTAAACATGGTACACCATTTTCTACAGATTCACGACGAATACGGAATCCATCACGAGCAGGTTGTTTACCTTTTGTTAATGTATTAATAACGAGCTGAGCTTCTCCATTTTGAATAACATCAAGTAATGTCTTTTCTTTAGCACCGATTTTACCTACTATATCAGCATGAATGCCTGCTTCTTCAAAGCTTTTTGCTGTACCTTCTGTTGCCATAATACGATAGCCAACAGTGTTGAAGCGTTTTGCTAATTCAATCGCTTCTTGTTTATCTTTATCAGAAACCGTGAATAGAACTGTACCGTGTTGCTTAATTTCCATACCGCTTGCGACAAAGCCTTTATATAACGCCTTTTCAAAGGTAGCGTCTTTCCCCATTACTTCACCTGTTGATTTCATTTCAGGTCCTAACGTAATGTCTACACGACGAAGCTTCGCAAAACTGAATACTGGTACTTTCACAAATACGCCTTTTTGTTCTTTCGCTAAGCCTGTTGGGTACCCTTGCTCAACGATTGATTGACCAAGAATCGCTTTGGTTGCAATGTTTGCCATCGGAATATTTGTAATTTTACTTAAGAACGGCACTGTACGACTTGACCGAGGGTTTACTTCGATTACATAAATCTCTCCATTAGATAGTACGTACTGAATGTTCATTAAACCAATAATGTTTAGTCCTTTCGCTAGGCGAGTTGTGTAATCAACTAAAGTTGCCTTTTGTTCTTCCGTAAGCTTTTGTGGTGGATATACAGAAATTGAATCGCCTGAGTGAACACCTGCGCGTTCAACATGTTCCATAATACCTGGAATTAATACATTCTCACCATCACAGATTGCATCTACTTCTATTTCTTGACCTGTTAAATAACGGTCAACTAATACTGGATGATCTGGGGATGCTTCTACTGCATTTTCCATATAATGTTCTAATTCTTGCTCATTGTACACGATTTCCATTGCACGACCACCAAGTACGTAAGAAGGACGAACAAGTACTGGGAATCCTAATCTTTTACTAATTGCAAGTGCTTCTTCAGTCGATACAGCCGTTTCACCTGCAGGCTGTGGTATATCTAAATCGTGTAAAGCCTGTTCAAATTTATCTCTATTTTCAGCACGGTCTATATCCTCTAAGCTTGTTCCTAGTATTTTCACACCATTTGCAGCAAGCTTATCCGCTAAGTTAATCGCCGTTTGACCACCGAATTGAACGACTACACCAATTGGTTTTTCTAAATCGATAATGTGCATTACATCTTCAATTGTTAATGGTTCAAAATACAGTTTGTCTGAGATGGAGAAGTCAGTCGAAACTGTTTCTGGGTTTGAGTTTATAATAATGGCTTCATAGCCCGCTTCTTGAATTGCCCAAACAGAGTGTACGGTTGCATAGTCAAATTCTACCCCTTGACCGATACGAATTGGGCCAGAACCTAGAACTACTACAGATGGTTTATCTGTTACGATGGATTCATTTTCTTCTTCGTAAGTACCGTAATAGTAAGGTGTTGTCGATTCGAACTCTGCTGCACACGTATCAACCATTTTATAAACAGGAATGATCCCTGTCTCTTTTCGTAAAGCATAAATTGCTTCTGGGGTCGTTTCCCATAGCTCGCTGATTTTTTTATCGGCAAATCCCAGACGTTTCGCTTGGCGTAATACTTCTAGATCGTTTTTGTTTTCGCTAAGTGTTTTTTCCATATCAATAATATTTTGAAGCTTATTTAAGAACCATAGGTCGATTTGTGACCACTCATGAATTTTCTCAACCGTTACACCACGACGTAAAGCTTCTGCGATGAAGAATAGTCGTTCGTCTCCAGCTTTACGAATACGTTTTTCAATCCAGTTATCCGCATTATCTTCAGCATGTTTAAGTTCTATGTGAATTTGACCTGTTTCTAATGAACGAACGGCTTTTAAAATTGCTTCCTCGAAATTACGACCTAGAGCCATCACTTCCCCAGTAGCTTTCATTTGTGTCCCTAAATTACGTTTTGCAGATTCGAATTTATCGAAAGGCCAACGTGGGATTTTCGCAACAATGTAGTCAAGGGCTGGCTCAAAATCAGCATATGTCGAGCCGGTTACAGGGTTAATAATTTCATCTAAAGTTAAACCTACTGCAATCTTTGCTGCAAGCTTCGCAATTGGATAACCAGTTGCTTTTGATGCTAACGCAGATGAACGGGATACACGTGGGTTAACTTCGATTACATAGTAGTTGAAGCTATATGGATCAAGCGCTAATTGTACGTTACATCCACCTTCAATTTTTAAAGCACGAATAATATCTAATGAAATGTTACGTAGCATTTGATATTCACGATCTGATAATGTTTGAGAAGGTGCAACTACAATTGAATCCCCTGTATGAATACCCACTGGGTCGAAGTTTTCCATGTTACAAACGACAATTGCATTATCCTTAGAGTCACGCATTACTTCATATTCAATTTCTTTGTAGCCTGCGATGGATTTTTCAAGTAAACATTGTGTAACAGGGCTGTATTTTAAACCGCTTTGTACGATTTCTTCTAATTCTTGATCGTTCGAACAAATTCCTCCGCCCGTACCACCTAGTGTGAATGCAGGTCGAACGATTACTGGGTAACCAATTTTCTTAACGAAAGCTTTTGCCTCATCCAAGTTATGAATAATATCTGATTCAGGTACTGGAGCACCTAATTCATACATTAAATTTCGGAATAAATCTCGGTCTTCTGCTTTATGAATTGCATCTAATTTCGTTCCTAAAATTTCAATACCTAGCTCGTCTAATATCCCAGAATTGTTTAATTCAATGGCCATATTTAAACCCGTTTGGCCGCCAAGTGTTGGTAGAATCGCATCTGGTCGTTCTTTTCTTAAAATTCGAGAAACAAACTCTAATGAAATAGGTTCGATATATACTTTGTCAGCAATTTCTGTATCTGTCATGATCGTAGCAGGGTTTGAGTTGATTAAAATTACTTTATAGCCCTCTTCTTTTAATGATAAACAAGCTTGAGTACCTGCGTAGTCAAATTCTGCTGCTTGACCGATAATAATCGGACCTGATCCGATGACTAAAATTGTTTCAATATCTGTACGTTTAGGCATGTTGTTTCTCCTTCCCTGAATGAGCTTCCATTAATTCGATAAATTCATCAAATAAATGATTTGAATCCTCTGGCCCAGGTGAAGCTTCTGGGTGATATTGTACTGTGAATACTGGATATTTTGTATGGCGTAATCCTTCTACTGTTCCATCATTTAGTGCAACATGAGTGATTTCTAAATCCGTTCCTTCTAAAGAATCTGCATCAATTGCATAGCCATGGTTTTGCGATGTTAATTCTGTGCGACCTGTGCGCAAATCCTTCACCGGATGGTTTGCACCACGGTGACCAAATGGTAATTTGAAGCTTTTTGCTCCACTTGCTAAAGCAAATAATTGATGGCCTAAGCAAATACCAAAGATCGGCACTTTGCCAATTAATTCTCGAATCGTTTCAATACTTTCTTTCACATCTGCTGGATCCCCAGGACCATTAGATAACATAATGCCATCTGGATGCCATGCTAAAATTTGTTCAGCTGGAGTATTGTAAGGAACGACTAGTACATCACAATCTCGTTTATTTAACTCTCTTAAAATGCCATGTTTCATACCGAAATCCATTAAGACTACACGTTTACCACGTCCTGGACTCGGATAAGCAGCTTTCGGCGATACTTCTTTTACATGGTTAGTAATTAACGGTGTTGAATTTAATTGAGCAACGATATCTTCAATATTAACCTCTGCTTCCGCTTCAGTTAAAATTGCTCTTACCGCACCCTTCGTACGAATAATGCGCGTTAATTTACGTGTATCAATGCCTTCAATTCCAGGAATATCTTTTGAGATTAAATAATCGTTTAAAGACATGTCGCATCTGAAGTTTGATGGTAATTTCGCAAGCTCTCTTACTACCATTCCTCTGATAGCAGGTGTAATCGATTCAAAATCATCACGATTAATTCCGTAGTTTCCGATTAAAGGATATGTGAAAGTAACGATTTGTCCATAAAAAGAAGGATCCGATAATGTTTCCTGATATCCTGTCATGCCCGTCGTGAATACAACCTCACCTTGAGAAGCGCGGTCACTTCCGAAAGCATAACCATTAAATACTGTTCCATCTTCTAAAATCAACATTCTTTTTTTCATTATTCTGCCTCCTTATAGACAATGCTGCCTTCGAAAATCGTCATGATTGGCCAACCTTTAGCCGCCCACCCATTAAATGGTGTGTTGCGGCCTTTCGTTGCAAAAAATTCCGCTTCAACCTTTTGTTCTTTATTTAAATCAATGATTGTTAAGTCTGCTGATGCTCCGACTTTAATTTTCCCATAAGGTAAATCGAATATAGCAGCAGGTTTTACTGTCATCCATTCTACTAATTGTTTTAATGTCCATTTCCCTGTTTCCACGAAGTGTGTATATAACAATGGGAAGGCTGTTTCAAAACCAACAATGCCAAATGGTGCTCCAACCATTCCACAGCATTTCTCTTCTGTTGTATGTGGAGCGTGATCTGTTGCAATACAATCGATTGTACCGTCAAGTAATGCCTGATGTAATGAATCCTGATCATCCTTAGCACGAAGTGGAGGATTCATTTTCCAGTTCGCATCATCACTAGGAATGTCCATTTCTTCAAGTAATAAGTGATGTGGACATACTTCTGCTGTTACACGAATTCCAGCTGCTTTCGCATCACGAACTGCACGAACAGATTCCTTTGTTGATACGTGACACACATGATAGCGAGCTCCAGCAGCTTCTGCTAGTAGCACGTCTCTCGCGATTTGTACTGATTCACAAATGGAAGGTATACCGGGTAAGCCAAGCTCTTTATTTCGTTTCCCTTCGTGCATGACGCCATCATAGATTAATGAGTTATCTTCACAATGTGCTACGACAACTGCGTCAATCTTCGCTGCATCCTGCATTTGTTCATACATTGTAGACGCAAGCTGAATACCAACTCCATCATCTGAAAATGCAACGGCCCCATGCTCTCTTAGCTCTGCAATATTCGTACGTTTATCTCCTGCCTCATCCACTGTCAGTGAACCATATGGTAAAACGCGCACTACTGCACTTTCTTTAATTAAACCTTTTATTAATTCAAAATTTTCTTTCGAATCAGGCACTGGTTTTGTATTTGGCATTGCACAAATCGTTGTGAAACCACCTTTTGCTGCTGACTGAGTTCCTGTTTTAATGGTTTCTTTATGTTCATAGCCTGGTTCACGAAGATGAACATGTAAATCCACAAACCCTGGTGAAACGAAGCTTCCTTTACCGTCAATCACTTCCGCTCCAACTGGTTTTTCTCCACCGATTTCTGCAATGACTTTTCCTTCTATCGTAATACTCGTTGTAACAAGCTCTCCAAGTTCGTTTAACATTTGTACATTCTGAATGTATTTTGTCATGATTATCTTCCTTTCAAAATCGTTTCAAGTATGGCCATTCGAACAAATACACCATTTCTTACTTGATTAAAAATTCTTGAACGTTCACATTCTACTAATTCTGAAGAAATTTCAACGTCTCGATTAACCGGTGCTGGGTGCATAATAATCGAGCCTTTTTTCATCTTTGCTTCACGTTCAAATGTTAAACCATATTCTTCGTGATAGCTTTCTTTTGAAAAGCTTTTATTTACAACATGTCGCTCATGCTGGATTCGCAATAGCATGATCACATCACTATCCTCAATTAATTCATCCCATGAATGGTGGGCTTCAAAATCGCCTGCCCATTCTGGAGGACATAAAAATCGAACATTTGCACCTAATCGTTTTAATGCAGTCGCATTAGATTTCGCTACACGACTATGGGATATATCACCTGCGATTGTTACCTTTAATCCTTCAAAATATCCAAATTCCTTATAAATCGTATATAAATCTAATAGACTTTGGGATGGATGTTGTCCAGCCCCATCTCCCGCATTGATTACAGCAACATTTATGCCTTCAAGCAGCTCATTGTAATATTCATCTTCCTTTGCACGAATGACAACTGCATCCATACCGATCATTTCTAAAGTTTTGACTGTGTCATACATTGTTTCTCCTTTTAAAGCACTTGAAAAGCCTGCATCAAAAGGTATCACTGTACAACCAATTTTTCGTTCTGCCATCTCAAAGCTAGTTTTTGTTCGTGTACTTGGCTCGAAAAATAAGTTTGACACGTTATATGAACGAGTTAAAAGCGTATCGTCACCTTTTTCAAATTCCTGTGCACGAAGTAAAATTTCCATTACTTCTTCATTTGTTAAATATTCCATAGATAGTAGGTTTCTCATTTATGTAATCCTCCTAAGGTAATTTCTAATAAAAACGCCTCGCAAATTTGCGAGGCTGTAGGAGGTATGAGGGTAGCGTAAAAAACAATGCAACCCATCATAAGTCCCCTTTTTTGCCTCTCTGGACAATTCTTTAAAAGGTTTTATCATTATTCATTTTCATAGAAATCTTTTACTTCTTTTTCTCTTCCAGGTAAAACAAGATTTAAAATAACACCTACAATCGCTGCTAACGCCATCCCTTCAATTGCAAAGGATTCCGTAAATCTAAGTGCTGCACCACCAATTCCGATGACAAGAATCACTGATGCGATGACCATGTTACGGTTATTACCAAAATCAATGTTATTTTCAACTAGCATTCTTAAACCGCTTGAAGCGATAATACCAAACAGGAGAATGGAAATACCTCCAAGAACCGCTGTTGGGATTGTTTGGATTAAAGCCATCGCTTTACCCAAGAAAGAGAATAGTATTGCTAATACTGCTGCTCCTAAAATTACATATACTGAGAAAACTCTTGTAATTGCTAGTACACCAATATTTTCGCCGTATGTAGTTTTTGGTGGACCACCGATTAGAGCACTTGCAAATGTACCTAACCCATCACCTAATAATGAACGATTTAATCCTGGATCCTTTATGTAGTTTTTGTTTACAACCTTACCTAAAACTAATTGGTGACCAATATGCTCTGAAATTGTTACGATCACAATTGGAACCATCCCTAGTAAAATAGTTGATGTGATATTAAATTCATAATGTACACCTGGGATAAGAAACTCCGGTAAAGCAAACCAATCTGCTTCCATAACTTTTGTAAAATCTACTATTCCGATAATTGCTGAATAAATATATCCAACAATCAGACCTAATAAAATGGGCATAGTACTCAAAATATTTTTAAAGAAAATTGTGAAAATAATGGCTGCAAACAATGTCACAAGTGCTGCTGAGAAATGCAACACACTATACTGTTTAACATCGTCTACAGTAATATTCATCGCCATATCAACCGCAGTTCCAGCTAAGCCAAGCCCGATAACCATAATGACTGGAGCTACAACAATTGGCGGTAATAAACGCATTAACCATTTATACCCTGCTTTCCAAATAATTAAGGAAACAATACCGTATGTAACACCAACCGCCATTGCCCCAATCATCGCGTTACCAGGATTCACACTTAACCCCGTTGTTTTATCTATACCGGCAACAACTATAATTGGCGAAATGAAAGCAAAGGATGAACCTAGATAAGCAGGTACTTTAAATTGAGTAATGAATAAAAAGATAATTGTTGCGATACCACTTGTTAATAAAGCAATCGCTGGACTTAATCCAACTAATTGTGGAACTAAAATCGTTGAACCAAACATTGCGAACATATGCTGAAAGCTTAATGTGATTAATTGTCCCGCTGATGGTTTATCGTTAATATCTAACACAGCGTTATTAGCCATCTTCTTTCCTCTTTTCCGTTAATCAACTTTGTGTAATGTTACATTATCTGCTTCGTCTACTTCTACTAGTCTTACTACAATTCGTTCTGATCCAGCTGTAGGTATGTTTTTCCCAACGTAATCTGCTCGAATTGGTAACTCGCGATGACCACGATCTACTAATACTGCCAATTGAATTTGTGAAGGTCTTCCTAAATCCATAACAGCATCAAGTGCCGCACGAACCGTTCGACCTGTATATAACACATCATCAACAAGGACGATTTTTTGATCCGTTACGACATAGTCGATATCTACTTCTTGAACAAATGCTTCACCATTTTCAAACTTTGTTGATAAATCATCCCGGTATAATGTAATATCGAGTTCCCCAGTTCGAATTGGTTTGCCTTCAATCTTTTCGATTTTTTCTGCAAGCCTTTTTGCTAAATAAGCGCCTCTTGTTTTAATTCCTACTAAAATACACTCATCGATTCCTTTGTTACGTTCAATGATTTCATGGGCAATTCTCGTTAAAGCTCGATTCATTGATGGTCCATCTAATAGTTCAGTAATTTGTGGTGACATATTTTATTCCTCCTTCCTTGTATTTTTTCTCTAGTCCTTAAGAGGTTTTACTCCAATAAAAAACCTCCTAAGCATCAGCTTAAGAGGTTGTTGATAGTTGTGTTTAAAGAGCATGTTAAATACACTACGCCTGTGATGATTTGACTCGTTTTGAACCTACTGAATTTATATTCAGCAATGGATTTCTCAACTACAATCATTCTACAGTAAAATGTGTTTAACATTTCACAAATACCTTTTCAGCCTCTCTGGACTGTCTTTAAAGGTGAATATTCATTTTTTATCGTCTCTCGAATATTTCGAAAGTACTTCATTCACTGTTGAAAAGTATATGCCTATTTAAAGCTTACGTCAACCTTCTTTTCGCAAGTTTTCAAGTAATGTCACAAAATCGTCAGGTAAAGGCACTTGGAATTCTAGATATTCCTTTGAAGTTGGATGAACAAATCCAAGCACACCAGCATGCAACACTTGTCCACCAAAATCAATCGTCTTCTTCGGTCCATATTTTGGATCACCAACTAATGGATACCCAATATAATTCATATGCACACGTATTTGGTGAGTACGGCCCGTTTCTAAAATACATTCGACCAATGTATATATTCCACCAAAACGCTCTAAAACCTGAAAATGTGTCACAGCATGTTTTCCGTTATCCACTACCGCTTGTTTCTGACGATCTTTTGGATCTCGTGCAATCGGTGCATCGATCGTTCCTTTATCATGAGCGATATGTCCATGAACTAACGCAGTATATTTACGTGTAACAGTTTTGTTGACCAATTGTTCCACTAACGAATGGTGAGCATGATCGTTTTTGGCAACCATTAACAGACCAGATGTATCTTTATCAATACGATGAACAATGCCTGGTCTTAATACACCATTAATTCCAGATAAGTCTTTACAATGATACATTAATCCATTTACAAGAGTTCCCATAGTATGCCCTGGCGCTGGATGAACAACCATTCCTTTTGGTTTATTAACGACTAGTACATCCTCGTCTTCGTAAACAATTTCAAGATTTAAATTTTCTGGTATTACCTCTAAAGGTTCTGGCTCAGGGACGTCAATTTCAATTACATCCCCTTCCTTCACTTTATATTTTGCCTTAATTTCTTCTCCGTTTACTGTAATTCTATCTTCTGAAATCCATGTTGCAATTTGCGAACGTGACCATTCAGCCGAAAGCATAGACAGTGCTTTGTCAATGCGTTCTCCTGCTGTTGTTTGTTCAATTGTATATGTGACAATCGTCATTCTTTCACCTTTTTCTTTTCAGCTCTTTCTTCCATAAATAACACAAGTATAATCATAATGATTGAAATGGTTAATGCAGCATCTGCAATATTGAAAATTGGGAAATCATAATTAATAACTGGTATTAATACATCGATAAAATCAACGACTTCTCCTCGGAAAATACGATCGATAAAATTACCAATTGTTCCACCTAATAAAATCATTAAACTAATGGCTAAGAAATGATTCCCTTTAGCTTGTTTATGAAAATAATAAATAACGCCTACGATTACCGCTAAAGTCACAATTGTAAAAATCCACATTTGTCCCTGTAGCATACCCCATGCGGCGCCACGATTTCGATGTGAAAGCAAACCAAACCAAGGATCCCAAATGCTAATTTGATCGCCTAGTTCCATATTTTTCACAACTAACCATTTAGTCCATTGATCTAAAATAATGATAATTGCTGCAATTCCATAATATTTATACACAGTATTCCCCCGTTCACCTCAATATCTTCATTATTCTAGCATAAATCATATCCATATCCTAATGAATTTACATAAATATACCGCTCTCGAATGAATCCGAGAGCGGCATTAACGTTTTTGTTAGATATAATATTTTTCTACAACATCCGCACAACGAACGCAAAGTGAAGGATGTTTTGCATGCTGGCCTACAGTTTCTGAATATGACCAGCAGCGTTCACATTTTTCACCAGTTGCTTTTTCAACGACAATCGAAGTTTTATCAAGTACAAGCGCATTTTCTGGAGCATCATTTTTTCCTCCTGCAACTTGTAATTGAGATACGATTGAAATTTGAGCAAAGTTAACAGCTTCATCATTAATGATGTCAACAACTTCTTTGTCAGCGTAAATTAAAACTTTTGCTTCTAATGATTTACCAATCACTTTAGCATTACGCGCTTCTTCCAATGCTTTTAATACTTCATCACGAAGATCGATGACTTTGTTCCATTTTGCACGTAAATCTGTGAAATTATCACGTACATCCACTTCTGGGAAGTCTGTTAATTGAACGGACACTTCTTCTGCACCTAAATAAGACCAAAGCTCATCTGTTGTATGTGGAAGAATTGGTGTTAATACTTTTAAAAGTGTTAACAGCGTATCGTACATAACTGTTTGCATTGCTCGACGCGCTTTATTATCTGCACCTTCAATGTAAACAACATCTTTAGCAATATCTAAATAGAACGCAGATAATTCAACAGCAACAAAGTTGTTAATAACATGATATACATTTGCAAATTCATATTGGTCATATGCAGTGCGCACTTGTTTTAATACATCTTGCAGGCGCATGTACATATATTGATCCATCTCACGTAATTCTTCATATGCTACACGATCTGTATCGTTGTTATAGTCTTGTAAGTTACCGTGTAGGAATCTTAATGTATTTCGAATTTTACGGTATACTTCTGAAATTTGTTTTAGCATATCCAATGAAATACGAACATCACTTGTATAATCAACGGATGCAACCCAAAGACGTAGAATATCTGCACCGTATTGATCCATAACCTTTTGTGGGAGAATAACGTTTCCTAAAGACTTAGACATTTTACGACCATCACCATCTAAAACGAAACCATGAGAAAGTAACCCTTTATATGGTGCATGACCATTAATCGCTACTGATGTAATTAATGAAGAGTTAAACCATCCACGGTATTGGTCTGAGCCTTCTAAATATAGATCTGCTGGATATTTCATTCCACGTTCAACTAATACACCTTGGTGTGTAGAACCAGAGTCAAACCATACATCCATAATGTCATTTTCTTTTGAGAATCTACCATTTGGACTTCCTGGGTGAGTGAATCCTTCTGGTAATAAGTCTTTTGCTTCACGTTGGAACCAAATATTCGAACCATGCTCACGGAATAATTTTGATACATGTGAAATTGTTTCTGGTGTAATAATCTCTTCTCCACTTTCCGCATAGAACACTGGGATTGGTACACCCCATGCACGTTGTCTTGAAATACACCAGTCACCACGGTCACGAATCATATTGAATAAGCGTGTTTCTCCCCATGCTGGCGTGAATGATGTATCATGAATTGCTTGTAATAGCTGATCACGGAATGCTTCTACTGAACAGAACCATTGTGGTGTTGCACGGTAAATAACTGGTTTTTTCGTACGCCAGTCATGTGGGTATGAGTGTTTAATAAATGTTAGTTTTTCTAAAGCGTCAACTTCTTTTAACTTTTCAGTAATGACTTTGTTTGCATCATCATAGAATAATCCTTCAAAACCAGGTGCTTCATTTGTGTAGCAGCCTTGATCATTGACTGGGCTAAGTACTTCAAGACCATATTTTTTCCCAACATTAAAGTCGTCTTCCCCGTGGCCTGGTGCTGTATGAACGCATCCTGTACCAGCATCAGTTGTAACATGATCCCCTAACATTATTAAAGAATCGCGACCATAAATTGGATGTTTAGCCACGATATATTCTAATTGTTCACCTTTTAATTCTTGAATAACTTCATAAGATTCCCACTCAATAGCAGTTGATACAGTTTCTAATAAATCTTTCGCAATAATATATTTATTGTCATTTACTTGAACAACAACATACGTAATTTCTGCATTTACTGTGATACCAAGGTTCGCAGGAATCGTCCAAGGAGTTGTAGTCCAGATGATGAATTTTGCATCCTGAGGTACTACACCTTTACTATCTTTAATTTCAAAGCTTACATAAATTGATGGTGATTTAATATCTTTATATTCAATTTCCGCTTCAGCTAATGCTGATTCTGAAGATGGTGACCAATACACAGGTTTTAATCCTTTATAGATATAACCTCTTTCAGCCATTCTACCAAATACTTCAATTTGACGAGCTTCAAATTCAGGAACTAAAGTGATATAAGGATTTTCCCAATCGCCACGTACACCAAGTCGTTTAAATTGTGATTTTTGATTTGAAATTTGTTCATATGCATACTGTTTACATAACTCACGAAACTCAGCAACAGTCATTTCTTTACGATTGACACCTTTATTAGTCAACGCTTGCTCGATTGGCAAACCATGCGTATCCCAACCTGGAACATATGGTACATGATAACCAGTCATTGAGCGATGGCGGTTAATCATATCTTTAAGAACTTTGTTTAAAGCGTGACCAATATGAAGATCACCATTTGCATACGGAGGTCCATCATGTAATACAAAGTGTGGGCGTCCTTCAGTTCTTTTATTTACTAAAGCATTGATATCAATTTCATCCCATTTTTCTTGGATTTTTGGTTCATTTGCTGGTAAATTTCCGCGCATTGGGAAATCTGTTTTTGGCATTAATAACGTATCTTTATACTCTACCATTGTGCTTCCTCCTAATAATGTCTTATTTAATAAACAAAGGCTAAAAACGCCACTTGTCTCTGTAACAGCCACTTCCTCATGTTTTTAGCGACATGACCAACGTCCTGTTGGCCTCTGTGGCAACGCCTTTGCACCTGCCGCTTACGGGTTTCGGTGCAGAAAAAGATCTGTGACCTACATCCTGTAAGCCTAAAATAAAAAAGCCCTCATCCCAAAGGGACGAAGAGCTTGCTCTCGTGGTACCACCCTAATTTGCAAGTTTTAACAATCATAAACTTGCCTCTTAGACACTGTAACGTCGTGTGATGACGAAATCACCTACTCATTTCAGCGATTTAGCTCAGGAGTGATTTTCATTTTCGAGCGCATTGTTCGAGCTTCCACCACCCTCGAATCGCTAGTTCTACCCTCAAAAAATACTGTCTCCATCAACGCAAATAAAATATAAACAATCATTTATACACTTGTGTTTCAGTATATGAAAAGGAATAATTTACGTCAAGTAAAATTGTCATAAGACTTTAGTATAATTTATAATAAATGATTTAACTCTTCGTTCGTTGCTTTTCTTTCCTCTTCTTCATCTTCATAGAAGGAATGATAATTCGTTTCTTCTTCCTTATATTTTGCACCTACGTATCGATCTTCTTCATCGTCTATTCTTTTCTGATCTTGGATACTAGTTAAGCCAATATCGTATTCCATTAATGTGTCCCAATCATCCGATTTAATCATATCTAATTGTGCTTCCACTAACATTTTAAGACGTCCACGGAACACTTTTGATTGTTTTTTCAAATCATTAATTTCAATTGCAACTTTACGAGATTTTGTTAAAGCTTCGTTTATAATACGATCTGCATTTTTCTCTGCTTCTTTAATGATTAATTTTGCTTCTTGTTGTGCATTACGACGAACTTCTTCAGCAGCTTCTTGAGCAACGATTATAGATTTTTGTAGAGTGTCTTCAAGCGTATTATAGTGTGACATACGCTCAGTCATAGATTTGATTTTTTCTTCTAACTCTTTTTTCTCTCTTAATATAATCTCGTAATCTTTTATAACTTGATCTAAAAATTCATTTACCTCATCTTCTGCGTAACCACGGAAACCACGTGTGAATTCTTTATTATGTATATCAAGAGGGGATAATGGCATAGACTATACACTCCTTTTCATCAGTTGATTTTATTTCTATTATACAGATGGAACGGCAACTTCGCATTACAATTTCTTAATTTTCAACACAAAACTTTCATTTTTGTACTAAATGACCTATTTTTAGGCGAATTTTATCTTTTTTTGTGCGTCCTTCAGTCATAATTATTTTAAAACGCCCAAATCCACTTACAGAAATGATATCTCCTTCTTGCAATTCAAAAGAGGTTGACTCTCGAACTGCCCAATTCACTTTTACCTTGCCACCCTGGATAAACAATTTTGCCTTTTCACGTGAAATTTTTAACATCGTCGCTAAAATAGCATCCAATCTCATCGAAGATATGGTGAAAGTATTTTCTACCCACTTATCAGCACTTTGAATAATTCCATCTATATTACTAAGTAATTCTAAATGGACCTTAGATTTCCCTATACTAGAAAAGTTTATAAGTAAATAATCGGTAATATCAGAAGCAACAGCGAATTGAATAGTATCATCAGCGATTTTTATATCACCAAACTTAGAACGATTTATCCCTAATGACAGCAGTGCTCCTAAAACATCTTTATGTCTCAATTGAATAAATTTAGATGGATATCTTACTTGGAAAATCGTAATTTCAAAATCCTCCTGGCTAGATTGAAAATAAGATGGGCTGATGATCATTCTTTTTCTTTCAGCATCTTTGAACAAGCCAGTACTATGGATAGATAATTCACTATTTTGACCAACGATACTTGATACAATAAATTGTTCCCGTGGATCTAAAAAGTCTGTTAACCGATTTTCATAACGAAATTCAACATCACGTTGCCATTCTATAACGCGTTCAATAAATGGTTGTTCTTCTTTTCTAAAATGTTGAATAAGGTGCTCCATTAATTTTCCTCACTTTTAATTTAAATAGGATTATTTTAGTCAATAAATAAAAAAACCCTACATAGTAGGGAATTTATTTATTAAAAGAATGTCGTATAAATATTTTGCACTACAATTAGTACACCTTGTCTAATGAACCCTAATAATAGTAATGCAATAATTGGTGAAAAATCAATCATGCCAATCGGTGGAATGAATTTTCTAAAAATACCTAAATAAGGCTCTACCAATTTCCCAAGTATTCGTCCAATACTAGACTCTTGTAGAGATGGTATCCACGACATTAATATGTAACCAATAATCATAAATTGGTACACCATAAATATTGTCGATATTAAATAATATATTTCGTATAAACCCATAGAATGTTTTTACCTCACTAGTTTATTGGTTGTCATCATATAAATAATTTGAAACTTCGCCCGATACTTCAACATTATCTGGTGTACAAAGGAAAATATCATTGCCAATTCGTTGAATATCACCAGCTAATGCATATACTGCCCCACTTAAGAAATCAATAATACGTACACCTTGTTCCCGGTCTATACGTTGTAAATTCACAATAATTGCTCGTTTATTTTTTAAATGTTCCGCAATGTCTTGCGCCTCTGCATAAACACGTGGCTCAATAATGACCACTTTTGAATTTTTCATTGAATTCGCAGCCTGTATACTCACAACATTTTTTGGTGCTTCTGATTCAAATTTTCTTTCCTTTTTCGCACGAGATTTAATTGGCGACTCTTGTTGTTTGACTAAAGGTTGATTGGAAGGTTGTACAACTTCTTCTTCATCTTCTTCTTCTAAATAAAAGAAATTTTTAATTTTATTCTTCACGCTCATTTATATCCCTCTTTTCTATCCAACAAGAGCTGTACCAATTCTTACAAATGTCGCACCTTCTTCAACTGCAATTTCAAAATCATTCGACATTCCCATTGATAATTCAGTACAAGGTGCATATGGTAAATTTAATTTAACAACTTCTTGTTGTAATTTTTTTAAATCTGAAAATACTTTTCTTATTATGACTTCATCATCGGTATTTGGGGCCATTGTCATTAATCCAACTATACGAATCTTCGTAAATTGTGATAATGATTGAATAAATGACAAAACTTCTTCTTTTGCAAGACCATGTTTAGATTCTTCTCCAGAAACATTGGCTTGAACAAAACAATTTACAGTTCTTTCTGCTCGTTTCTCAATTTCTTCTGCTAGGCTCATTCGATCTAATGAATGAAGATAATCAATATCATTTATAACTTGCTTCACTTTTCGTGTTTGTAGAGAACCAATGTAATGCCATTTGGCTCTATCTTTTATTTCTTCTTTCTTTGCCAATAATCCTTCTGGTCGATTTTCTCCTAAATGGAAAATTCTTGATTCTATTGCTTCAATAGCTCTTTCAGCAGTAACTTGTTTCGTAACTGCAATAATTGTTATATCTTGCTGTGCATTTGATCTATTTTTTGCATCTTCGATTTGTTTTTGTATTTGTCTCAAATTATCACTAATTTTAGCCATTTAATACCCAACTTTGCATATTTTTTTCTCTATTGTATCAATGTCAATGGTAATTTTCAATGAATAGACAGACCTATTCATATAATGATTTAACTAATATTACATCTTTTCCTATAACAAGAATATCATTTATCAGGACTTTTCTCACAGAATCTTCTCCTTGTAGAAAGGATAAAAATTTCTTTGGCTCAGAAACTAGGAAAGATACGATTTTTCCTGATTGTTCATCCACTTCGGCATCAATAATGTAGCCAACAAATTTACCGCTGCCAGCTTCAATAATTTCTTTTTGTTGTACTACTGAAAATCGCATTATCAATCTCCCTTCGAAATTATTTTTATGTTTTATTTAATTAAACAATGCGAAAAGAACAAAAACGCACTAAATTAACTAGTGCGTCGTTGTACTGAATTCTATAAATATTTAATTTACTTTATAATCTTTTTGCATCGTCTCAATTGCATTTTTCTCTAATCTTGATATTTGAGCTTGTGAGATGCCTAGTGATTTTGCAATTTCAGTTTGTGTTTCGCCATAATAAAACCTCTTAGCTAATATCATTTGCTGTCTATCATCTAATTTTTGCATACTTTCTTTCACACTAACATATGCTACCCATTGATCTTCCGAAACGCCGTCATCACGCAATTGATCCATAATAAACACAGCATCTCCACCATCAGAATAAATTGGCTCTTGTAATGAAAGTGGATCTTGTATCGCATCAAGTGCATATAAAACGTCTTCCTTCTTCATTTCAATCATTTCAGCTAACTGTTCAATCGTCGGTTCATGTAAGTTTTCAGTTATAAACTTTTCTTTTGCCTGCATTGCTTTATATGCGATATCTCTTAAAGAGCGGGACACTCTTAATGCATGATGATCTCTTAGATGTCTGCGGATTTCTCCGATTATCATTGGTACAGCATATGTTGAAAATCGAACATTATGCTTTAAATCAAAATGATCAATTGCTTTTAATAATCCAATACAACCTACTTGGAACAAATCATCTGCCTGTTCACCACGATATGAAAATCTACCAACGATACTTAAGACAAGTCTTAAATTACAAATAACAAGCTCGTCTCTAACCCATTCTTCACCATTTTGTAATCGAACAAACAACTCTCTCATTTCTTCATGTTTTAGCACTGGCAAAGAAGCAGTATCAACTCCACAAAGTTCTACTTTTGTTCGCACCATCTTCTTTTCCTCCGAACTATTGTTTTTTATCCCACATATATTGCTGTAAAGCTTCACAATGGCTGCTTCACAACAACATGCGTGATTTTGTGTCACTACAATGAACAGTTTCACCTGCAAATTGTAATTTCACTTTCTCTCTGAACTGTTTTTTAAGTTTGTCCGGATTAAAAAAGAATATGCACGATTCTTCCGTCCAATTTCATCCAAAACAGATTATTACATTTAAAATGTTTAAATGTAATTGATAATGAAATAGGAAGATCATGCATATAATTTATGATGAAATATTAAGTTGGAGTTTAATTATTTTCCTTTCTTTTTCTATTCATTATGAAACAGAACTTATGAAATTGGCTGATTCAAATGTTCTCTTAAGTCTAAAATTATTTTTTTCTCTAACCTAGAAATATACGATTGAGAAATTCCTAAATGATCGGCCACTTCTTTTTGTGTCATTTCTTGTTTACCATTTAGTCCAAAACGACACTCCATGATGTATCTTTCTCTTTCACTTAAGCCATTGATTGCTTGGAACATGGTTGCACGTTCAATCTTTTTCTCAACATCATTCATAATGATTTCTTCATCCGTACCTAAAATATCAGATAGCAATAACTCATTTCCATCCGGATCAGAATTTAAAGGTTCGTCTAAAGAAACTTCACCTTTCATGCGACTTGTTTTTCGTAGATGCATTAATATTTCATTTTCAATACAGCGGGATGCATAAGTAGCTAGTTTTATGTTTTTTTCTGTGTTGAATGTTTCGATTGCCTTTATTAACCCAATAGAGCCGATACTGATTAAATCCTCAATCGGTGTACCAGTATTATCAAAGCGTCTAGCAATATAGACGACAAGTCGTAAATTTCTCTCAATTAATGTATCCCGAGCTCTCATATCTCCGTTCATAAAGGCTTCAATAACTGTCATTTCTTCTTCTCTAGTTAATGGTACTGGCAATGAATCGTGCCCCCCTATATAGTACGTTCCTTTAGTTCGAAACTTACTCCAAATTTTTTGAAAAAAAGCTATTATTTTTTTAAACAATCATTTTCCCCCTTTATGAATCATTTCCAACATGAAGTTATAGCGCTAAAACGTGTAAAATCATTTGTGCATCTTGCGGATATCGCGCATCATTTCGAGTGAATACTACATATTCATCAAAGAGTACTTTATCGGTATTTCCACTAATTTTCAGCCGATCAAATCGAAATGCAATCGTTGTGGACTTCTCTTTTTGCACAGTGGAGAGTGTCAATATTCGTATTTTGGGGTATACATATGCAGGAAACATTCCTAATTGGTACGGATCTTTCGCGTCCCATTTTTGCAATGCTTCATTAAAATCATCGGGTAAGTTTTTCGAAACTGCTTTATACGAGAGGAAATGGACTGGCTTTTGACTCATTGGCTCCACACATTCATTACCTGTATCAATAAACCCTTTTAAGCTATAAATCTTCTGAAACAGTTCAAGTTCACAATCAACTACAAATGAATGTTGTATTTTCTCTTGTTTCATCTGTCTCCATTTAAGATGAATAGCACTCAAGCTTAAAAATGCAATAGATGTACACAATATGAAAAATATAAAATCGGTTTGATTGAGTAAAAAGGGTAATAAACTTGTTAGTAATCCACCAAGGAAAAATGTTGCAATAAAGAGTACAGTCCCTTGCCTCATTAACGTTTCGATTTTAAATGAAAACGCTACCCCTATTAGTACTACGAAACTAATCACGGCTCCAATTAAAGAGTGATGCAATATACTAGCGATAAGTCCGCTACAAAATGCACTAAGGATCAACCTACTTCGTTTTACATACAATCCCGTTATTTCTTGAGTAAACTTTAATAAAAAGTAATTAAATAACGTATTGTATAGTACGAGTAATTCACCAATCATTTTAGCGTCCTCCTAGAAATAAGATTATCACTAGTAAGATGTGGAAATTGTCAAACGGTCGTACATAAATTAAAAATCTTTTAGACAATCCCTTTCATAATTTATAAAAAATCGACATGAAGCTTCTATATTACTAGAACAAAAAAAATGGAAGCCCTTAATATAGAATTAAGGCTTCCATTTTATGTCGAATCATCAAAATATATTTGAATTATCCACGATTTTTATTTCGATTTCGTAAAAATGTTGGAATATCTAACATATCATCCTGTACTTGGTTAGTTGTCTGAGTTGGACGGTTTGGTTCATTATGAACTGGTTCTACTCGTTCTCGACCAGCAGTTTGATTATTACGAACTGTTCCATTTACGATACGTGTTTTTTGAGAAATACTTTCTTCAGTAAAACCAGTCGCGATTACTGTTACAATAATCTCGTCCGTTAAATTTTCATTAATAACTGACCCAAAGATCATATTTACTTCTTCGTCTGATGCTGATGCAACGATATCCGCTGCTTCTTGAACTTCAAATAAACTTAAGTTTGTGCCGCCAGTAATGTTCATAATGACACCTTTAGCACCATCAATTGAAGTTTCTAGTAAAGGACTTGAAATTGCTTTCTTAGCAGCTTCAGTTGCACGGTTTTCACCTGTTGCAATACCAATACCCATTAATGCCGATCCTTTATCAGACATAATTGTTTTCACATCGGCGAAATCAAGGTTAATTAATCCAGGAGTTGCGATTAAATCTGAAATCCCTTGTACACCTTGACGCAATACATTATCAGCTTCACGGAATGCTTCTACCATTGGTGTATTTTTGTCTACTATTTGTAATAATTTATCATTTGGAATGACAATTAGTGTATCTACAGCATCCTTCATCGCCCCGATACCACCAACTGCTTGTGTTTGACGTTTTTTACCTTCAAAAGAGAATGGTCGTGTTACTACGCCCACAGTTAATGCACCTAAATCACGCGCTATTGAAGCGATTACTGGTGCTGCTCCAGTTCCAGTACCTCCGCCCATACCAGCAGTTACGAAAACCATATCTGCTCCACGAAGAACTTCTTCTATTTGTTCACGACTTTCTTCTGCAGCCTTCTTTCCAACTTCTGGATTCGCACCTGCACCTAGTCCTCTTGTTAATTTATTACCAATCTGTAATTTATATTGTGCTTTTGATAGATTTAAAGCTTGAGCATCAGTATTCACTGCGATGAAATCTACACCCTGTACTCCATGTTCAATCATTCTATTTACTGCATTATTACCACCGCCACCAACGCCAATTACCTTGATGTTAGCTAGCTGGTCGATACTCGTATCAAATTCCAACATTATTTTTCCTCCTACCACACTCGTTGTGTTAATTATACTTGTTCGTTATTCAAAAAACTTATCAAACAATTTTTTCGCTTTGTTGATGACGCTAGTTTTATTACTATTATCTAGTTTTTCAGCTGTATTCGATTGTTTTTTAGGAGGAGTTGACCCTGCTCCTACTGTTTGATAGACAGATTCAGAGCCTCCACTTCTACCGTAGAACTCATCTTCAAGATTAGCATACTTAATTAGCCCAACAGCAGTTGTATATAATGGTTCACGAACACCAATATAATCAGGGGTATATATTCTGACACGTGTTTGCATAACTTGTCTTGCAAGCTGTGCTATTCCATCTAGTTGTGCCACACCACCTGATATGACAATTCCACCTGGTAAGTCGCGAACTCCCATTTCAGCAAGTTTATCTAAAACTAACTCGAACAATTCTTCTAAACGAACACCAATAATTTCAGAAATATATTTTTGATTATATTGATCCACAATATCAGTTCCAGTTACGGGAACTTCAAAAATTTCATCCTCAGAAGCATCCTCATAAAATGCATGTCCATACTGTTTTTTTATTTTTTCCGCTTGTTCAGTTGTCGTTTTTAAAATAATGGATAGATCCTTTGTAACATGATCTCCACCTACTGGAATGACGCCTGTATGTGTTAATAAGTCATCTTCAAATACTGCAATTGTAGTAGAACCGCCACCTAAATCAATAAAAGCAGTTCCCTGACTTTTTTCATCTTCAGTTAAGGCAAAATAACCAGCTGCTAACGGCTGTAAATAAATTTCTCTTATTTTTAACCCAGCACGTTCCACACAACGCAATACGTTATGTAATAAGGTTTTGGATGTAGTAATCATCGTTGCATCCATTTCTAGACGAATTCCAATCATGCCACGGGGATCTTTTATCTCATCTAAATTATCGACGATAAATTGTCGGGGTATTAAATTGACTAATTCTCTTTCAGGCGGAATCGACATTACTTGTGCGGATTCTATTACTCTTTCTAAATCTTCATCTGTGATTTCTCTATTTTCACTATTAACAGCCACAACACCTTTTACTGATTGTAGTGTTGTTTGATTAGCAGGAATTCCTAGTACCACTTGGTTAATGGATATTCCAGTCATACGTTCTGCCTCATCAACTGCTTTTCTTATAGATTGCACCGTTGCATCGATATCAACTATCGCACCTTTTCGAACACCGTTAGTTTTTACATTACCGACACCTATAACGTGCAGTTGTTCATTATTTACTTCGCCAATTAATACTTTAATTGATGACGAACCTATATCTAAAGAAATATATATATCTTGATTATTCAACTTTACCGCACCTCCTTCGATACTCCTACACTCATTCTATTGTAAATTATCTTTATTGTCTAAGTAAATTCTGCTTACTATAAAATTTTACCGCTATTCTACTGTTTTTTCACTCTTTTTTATATGTCTCTCATCCCATTTTTGTATCAAAATCCGTCGAATGACAGCAATATTTTGGAAGAGACGGACACCAAAAGCAAAAATGGCAGCTAAATACAAGTCAACCCCTAAATGGACCCCTATAAACGCAAGACCACACGCTAACAAAATATTGAAGAAAAATCCTGATATAAATACTTTGTCATTATACACCTGTTGAAGATGTGCTCGGATTCCTCCGAAAAGTGTATCCAATGCTGCAAGAACTGCTATCGATAAATAGTTTTCATACATTGAAGGGATTTGAATATCAGTTAACAATCCTAAGGCGAGTCCTAATATTAATCCTAAAAATGGCAACCACATACTCTACTCCCCTTTATTCTCGAATAAATACTTATTAGATAAAGTTCCATCAAATTCAGAAACAGTTATTTCTTTTTTTGCTGGGCCAATTTCTAGATTTAAATTATCAATATAAAATGCATCTTTAAATGAGGAAGCATATAAATAGCTATATAGTTTTTCTGCTTTTTCAAAGGATTCAGTTATAATACGAATTTCAACATTTGTTTCTCGTATTGGAATCCCATTGACTGTTGTGACACCATTAATATCTCTTATCGCTGTTGTATGAACCACTCTTTGACCATCGATTTCAACATATAAACCATCAAAACGGTATATTTCATTTAATAAACGATACAATAACTCCGGAGATATAGGCTCAATTTTAAAACCAGATTGTATCAATTCGATTGCAGGGCTAATCGTAAGAATTAACCCTGGTCCTGTCACTTCAAGAAGACCAGCTTGAAGCTTTAACTCTTCCACGGTACTTTTTAATATTTCACCTTGATCTTCTGTGGCTGTATTTTCATAGACATCGACAATTTCATTTAATGTAAGTATGTCTGCTAATAATTGCGAATGTCTCTTCTTCTCCTCAGATAGTTCTTGCCGGATTTCCCATGTATCACGAGTATCCCTTTCAGCTGGCTTTTTTACCGTGTTGTATTGTATAGAAATCATTAATCCTACTATAAAGGATACAATCGTTATTCGGGTAACTACCTTCTTATCCATAAATGTTCCCTCCTGGTACGTATCTAGCTTTGCTTGTCGTTCACAGAAGGCATTACAACTTGTCCACTTTGTTCGATTGTGACAACGATCTGGTCATTAATTAATTGGTCAAAAACCCCTCCAACAATTTTTAAAGAAGCGATCAATGACTCTGGATTGCCCACTGCCTCAATTGTAAATGGCGCTGGAAATTGCTCTCCATCTATCGAAATTACAGGGCCTGTACAATTGATATATGAATTTGTTTCAAGTCGTTTTCCATTAATAGAAATGGCCTCTGCACCTGAAATTTTTAATTCATTAATCACTTTAAATATGTGACTTTCATGAACAATATAATCGTTTGGATTTGTATTATTTGGATCGTATTCCCCATCGTCTAACGTAATTTTAACACCTTGTCCAACTGCAGGAATCTCACCTAATATCAAACGTAATCGTTCAGCTTCTTGTACAAGATTTTCATACTGATCTTCATTTGAAGCAAATGTCTTCTCATAATCACGTATTTTATTTTGAAGACTATTTAGTTCTTCCATTAGTTCCTTATTTCTTTCTTGTTGTCCAATTAGCTCTTCGCGATAGGATTCTTCTTGATCAATATAGGGACTTGTTACCTTCATATTGTCTTTTGATAAATTGTACGAATATCCTATAATAAATCCTGTTACGATACATACAATTAGAATAACCAATTGTTTTCTTGAAGGTGGTTTCATATATTTGTTACTCATTTTCTGACACTTCCTGTTCAGTTATATCAGAATCCTCTTCCGTGGAATCCAAAACATCAATCTTATACTCTTCTGAATAGGATCTATAATATGTTCCAACTTCAATATCAATAATTCCTTTTTCAAATTCTCCATTTTTTTCAATTTGGGCAATAATAGAAGGATAATAATTTAATTTCTCAGCAAGTGATGTTATTTCAGCCCTCACTTCATATCCATCATTCATAAATAATGTTATGGCATAGGGGTCTGAGCTAGTAGGTGTAGCATTAATTTGGGAGATCATTGCTAAGACAGTTGGTTCAAGTCCAGCCAATTCTTTTAATAACCTTTTTCTCAATTCACTATCTTCAAATTCCAAAAATATTGGCGCGTCGATAGGAGTACTGGAACCTAACTCCTTAAAAACCACTCCATTTTCCAATATTGGGTAAAAGGAATTGTTTTCAGAAATATATGCGACTTTTGGCCATTCCTCAATATTAATTTCCACACTTGTCAACCAATGCTTATGAACCTCAACATTCTTAACCCATTCTAGCTTTTTTATATTATCCTCAACTTCTTTTTCTCGGAAACTCCACATGGATTGTCCAACTTGTAAATTTGATTGTTTTAAATATTCTTCCTCATTTACAAGATTAAATCCCTTAATATGAATGTTCTTAACATCACTATATGGTGATTGGAAATAAAGGAGTAAAAATAAAGTTAGAAAAAATAACGTGATTAAAATAATAAATTTTTTGTTTGTTCTTTTTCTTCTTTTTTCTCTTAGCGTTGGTATGCGATCTTCTATATCAATTACTTTCTCCATTTTTACTCCTCCTTCCTCTAAAAATATAATTATTTATCAACTTCGGTTCGCTGTGAGAAGCAAATGATTATCGCTACTACAAACCAAATGATCATTAATGACGTACCACCATAGCTGATAAATGGTAATGTCACACCTGTAACTGGGATTAGCCCAATTACGACTCCAATATTAAGGCATGCTTGGAAGCCAATCATACTGACAAGTGAAACAATAGCGTAAAAATCTGAACTTAATGTTGTTTGCATTGCTAGTCCTATGCCTGAATATATAAATAGTCCAAATAAGGCAAGTATGACACAGCCACCTAAAAATCCAATTTCCTCTAAGATAATTGAAAAAATAAAATCATTTTGCGGCTCAGGCAAATACAAAAACTTTTGCCTACTATCACCAAACCCATGTCCTAAAATTCCAGCCGGCCCAATAGCAAGTAACGATTGCACACCTTGAAATCCGGCTCCTAATGGATCAGCCCATGGATTGATAAAGGCTTCAATTCTTTGAAGTCGATATGGGGCTGTTATGATTAATCCAACTAAACCAACGATTCCAAGTACAATTACAGAAACGTATAATTTCACTGGATATCTCGCAACAAACAATAAAACAAAAGAAGATACTACGAGAATAAAAACTGATCCAAAGTCCGGCTGAAGCATAATTAATCCACATGGAATGAGAATAATTAAAAAATGCTTTAATTGGACAACTCTTTCATAGCTTTTTACTTTACTGAGTAAAAAGCTTAAATACATTAATGTTGTGATTTTTACTAACTCTGCTGGTTGCATTGTTAAAGGCCCGATACCAATCCAACTTTGTGAACCGTTACGTGATAACCCAATACCAGGAATAAGTACCAATACTAATAAAATTAATGAAATGATATATAACGTAATCCATGTTTTTTCTTGTTTAAACCAGTCCAGATTTGCTACTGTTACAAACACGATTAATGCTAAAACTAAATATACGGATTGCCTAATGTAGAAAGGTATCTCACCCTCATAATGAACCGAACTCCAATATGTACCAGCAGAAAAAATAAACAATATTCCAACTACCGATAACAACATTGCAGAGGTAATAAATAGCCTCTTATACGTAAATTTCAGCTAAGGCATCCTTTCTCAAATTAACTTAAAAACATTAAAGTTTATTTACAGCTTCTATAAACTTATCACCACGAACTTCAAAGCTTGGATATTGATCCCAGCTAGCACATGCTGGTGACAATAAAATGATATCCCCTCGCTCGGACAATTTAGCTGCCTTTTCTACTGCATCTTCTACATTTTCTGCTTCAACTGTCGATTGAACACCACATGTCTTTGCAAAGTCAATAAATCTTTGAGCTGTCTGTCCAAAAGCTACAACCCCTTTAACATTTCTCATTGAATTGCGTAATTCCTCAAAGGAGTGACCTCGATCAAGACCTCCAGCTAATAAAATAGTAGGTTCGGTAAATGCATCAAGAGCTACTTTTGTGGCAAGACAGTTGGTAGCCTTTGAATCGTTATAAAGTTTTCTACCTTCCCACTCTCGAACAAACTGCGTTCTATGACGAACACCCGTAAATGTTTTTAAGACTTCTTTAATTTTTTCCTTATCACAACCATAAAGAACACAAGCTGCAACAGCTGCTAATATATTTTCCAAGTTATGTTTACCTGGCAAAGCGATTATCGATCGTTCAAGCAAAGGTTGACCTTCCCAATAAATCATTTGTTCATCAGCACTTATACCTATGTTTGTTCTTTTTTCTGAATCAAAGGGTACTTTTGTTGCTTTTGATCTTTGTATATATGGCTCTAGTACTTGTTGATTTGCATTATATATAAGAAAGTCCGATTCAATTTGATTTTTCGTTATATTAAATTTTGCTTCGGCATATTCGGCAAAAGTACCATGATAATCTAAATGGGCATCATACAAATTTGTCAAAATGGCAATGTGCGGTCTGAATTCTTGAATTCCCATTAATTGAAAAGAAGATAATTCTGTAACAATCACTTGATCTTCCGTAGCATCTTTTGCAACACTACATGCCACTGTTCCGATATTTCCAGCAATAAGCGGATTTCGATGCCCTTGCTGTAGCATTTCGAAAATTAGCGTTGTAGTCGTTGTTTTACCATTTGTACCTGTTATACCGATAAATGGGGCTTCACTAATGTGATACGCAAGTTCGACCTCTGTAATAATAGGTAATTCTCGGCTTAGTGCATCCTGAAGAATTGGGATATTATATGGAATTCCTGGATTTTTTACAATTAGCTCAAACCCCTCATCAAGAAGATCCTCTGGATGTCTACCACATATAACAGTAATCCCTTTTTTTAATAAGCTTTGAGCTTGAGGATTTTGTTCAAATGGTTTGGAATCATTGACTGTTACAAAAGCTCCTAATTCATGGAGAAGCTCTGCTGCTGCAACGCCACTTTTGGCTAATCCAAGCACTAGAACCTTTTTATGTTGTAATTCTGTATATTGCTTCATAGTAATGCCTCCGATAATACACCGATTAATGCGACAATTAATGCCGTGAACCAAAATACTAAAACGACTTTTCTCTCAGACCAACCAGATAATTCAAAGTGATGGTGAATTGGACTCATTTTAAAAATACGTTTTCCCGTTAATTTAAAGCTTGCCACTTGTAAGATAACAGACAAAGTTTCTATTACAAAAATTAATCCGATGATTAATAACAACAGTTCCTCTTTTACAAGAATAGAAACTAATGCAAGGGAGCCACCGAGTGCGAGTGACCCGGTATCTCCCATAAATACTTTTGCAGGATTTGCATTAAATATTAAAAATCCAAGTAATGCTCCTGTTACAGCAAAGGCGAATACTGCCACATCGATTTGTTCGTTAAATAAAGCGATAACACCAAATGCAGTAAATGCAATGGATGCAGTACCAGCCACTAACCCATCTAACCCATCTGTTAAATTAACAGCATTTGAAAACCCGACTAGCCAAAAGATTAAAAACCCAACATATATGATTCCTAAATCCATTGACCATTCCGTAAATGGAATAGATACAGTTGTTTGAAAAGCGCCCACTCGTAACAATAGGAACGATAAAATTGAAATAATAATTTGTCCGACTAATTTTTGTAACGATGTTAAGCCTAGGTTACGTTTAAATACCACTTTAATACCATCATCTAAAAAGCCTATTAAACCAAAACCACATAAAACAAGTAACATGACGATCGTATGTGTCGTCATTATATTATATAAATTTCCAACAATGACCGTAGTAGCAATAATTGAAATTAAAAAGATGATGCCACCCATCGTCGGAGTACCTGCTTTTTTCATATGGGATTTTGGCCCTTCCTCACGTATACTTTGGCCAAATTTAAGCCTACGCAATAGAGGAATTAAAAATGGAGCAAGTACAACTGATATACTAAATGAAATTGCTAAAATGGTTATTGTTGTTGCGATTGTCATGTTAGATCTCCTTTAAATCATGTTCTTCCGTAAAATTTTAAAACACTAACTAATTTGATTCAGCATCTGAATCTACTTCATTTTGTGTAGATGATCCATTTTCTGGATTTGAGTTATTAGGAGTGTTACCGTCATCATCTGAATCGGTGTTATTATTTGCATTCATTTGATTTTCTGATGGTGCATTTCCTAAATAAAGATGAATTGTATCATCTACTTCGATTATATTTTCTGCTTCTGGTAATTGAGATATAACATAGTCTCCTTCTCCGTGCTTTTCAATACGATAAGGGTATTGTAATTTTGCTATTTCATCAACTGATATACCTACTAGGTTTGGAACTCTTTCTGTAATTGGATCACCCCAGCGGTATTGTTTCTCTAGCTGACCTTCACGATCCACTTCTAATCCAATGGTAGGCGCGATATCTTCAATAATTTGTCCTACAATTGGAGCCGCAATTGTACTTCCAAATACAGTAGAGCTTTTAGGATTATCAACCGCAACATAAACGACAATTTCTGGATCATCTGCTGGTGCAAAGCCGATAAAGGATACGATATAGTCGCCTTGCTTATATCGACCATCCTCAACCTTTTGTGCAGTTCCAGTTTTTCCCCCTATACGAAAACCATCTCGATAGGCTTGTCGACCTGAGCCATTCGCAACAACAGATTCGAGTGCATTACGTACTTGAGCAGATGTTTCTTCACTTATTACCTGTTTCTTTAATTGTGGTTTATTTTCTAATACAACTTCTCCGGTTTCTGGATTGTAAACTTTAGACACAACATACGGAGTAAACAGTTTCCCTCCGTTAACAGCTGCGGCAACAGCGGTTATTTGTTGAATCGGTGTTACAGAAATACCTTGACCAAAGGAGGTTGTAGCATGTTCAACAGGACCAAAATTTTCTTCTGCAAAAAGAATCCCTTTTGCTTCACCAGCAATATTGGAGCCAGTTGGTTGACCAAAACCAAAATCTTTAATATAACCCATTAATTTTTCTGGTCCGACACGCTGACCTAATTCAATAAAACCAGGGTTACATGAGTTTTCTACTACTTGTAAAAACGTTTCGTCTTTATGACCTTCACGTTTCCAGCAACGTAGCCTTGCACCTTCTACAATTGTATAACCAGGGTCATAAAATTTATCATTCTCTAAATCCACTACTCCTTCTTCAAGAGCGGCACTTAACGTAATAATTTTAAATGTTGAGCCTGGTTCATAGGTCATCCATACTGGTAAATTTCGATTGTAAATGGATGGTTCTACCTCTTCAAAATTTGATGGGTCATATGTAGGGTAGGATGACAACGCTAAAATTTCACCCGTTTTTGGGTTCATTGCTATAGCAAGCGCTTGGTCAGCATCATATTTTGCCATCGCCTGGGATAATTCCCTTTCCACAACCTGTTGAACTTCTAAATCTATTGTCAGTTCAACTGTAGCCCCTTGATCTCCATCTTTCCATTCATCATTAACATGGGGGAGTGATTTTTGTGCAGCATCTGTAAATAAGCGTATGGCAGCTGGTTTAGAAGTTAATACATTATTATATTGAAACTCAATCCCTGCTAGTCCTTGTGTATCATACCCAGTAAAACCGACAAAACGTGATAATAATGACCCATAAGGATAATGACGAACATAGTCAACACCACTATATAGCCCGTCTATTTTTAGCCCTTGAATTTGAACTGCTTGTTCATAAGAAATATTTTTGCCTTCTGGTGCAAGTTTTACCATATATTTATTAGTATTCATCTTTTCATACAATTTTTGCTCATCTACTTTTAAAATTTCGGCAATTTTCCTTGCTGCTTCTTGGATATTATCATTTTGAGCCGGGATAAAATATAAGGTTGGAGCTAATTTATTGGTTACAATCGTTTCACCGTTTCTATCGGTTATTTCTCCACGTTCAGAAGCAAAAGGAACCTCTCTATCCCAATTCTGTTTTGCTAGTTCTGTTAATTCGTCGTGTTGTATAACCTGTACAAAAAACAACCTGATGATAACAGCTAAACCGAATATTAGAAATCCATAAACTATGATTCTCAATCGTTTTTTCGATATACTCGAAATCCACTTCATTCGACATTCACACCTCGTTTTTATAACAAGGTATGAAAGTAAATGGACATCTATTCTACGCACCTATATTTCATTCCATTAATCTTGTACAAATACTGTCTCTTCAGTTTCTGTTTCTTTTGGTGGGATAAAGGTTTCTTCCGGTGTTTTCAACTTTACTACAATTGGTGATGAATTATTTACAACTGTGTTCGCTGAAACACTTTGACTTTCTACATAGCCTTCACCTACGATTTCAATTTCCAAACCTGATAACGTTTTATAAACTAGTAAATTACGTAGCGACCAATTATTAAAATCTGGGATCGTAATTTTACCTTCTGTTTTCAAAAATACATGACTACCGATTGTTAATTGCATATTTCCTTTTGGATATTGATCGACTATTTTACCTCCTTCACCAACGAGGATTGGTTTTAGTCCCGCATTGGTAAGATTATTTGCAACTTTTGTTACATCCTGACCAACATAATTTTCAATCGGCTTTAATTCAACGTCGGCAACATCAGTTGGATCGATGTTTAAATATTTCAAACTGTTTTCCATCACAGATGTAAACACTTTTGAAACTGGCTCAGATCCTGTTTCTAATCCTTCTAGCTTCGGCTGTTTCACTGATACATACATGATCAGTTGTGGATCATTTGCAGGTGCCATACCTAAAAATGAATATAAATAATCGTTCTGGTGACCCGTTAAATATTGCCCTGAACCATCAGAGTTAGCAATATAGGCCGTACCAGTTTTCCCTGCGACTTCATATCCTTCAATAGCAAAACGTTTCGCAGTTCCCGCTTCAGATGTTACAGTGGATGCTAATACATCACGAACTTGTTGAGCCGTTTCCTTTGTAACAGGATTTCCTTTTACAACAGGTTTGCTTTCTTTCACAATATTACCTTCTGAATCTATAATTTTATCAATTACATATGGCTGCATCATTTGTCCATCATTTGCAATCGCTGTCATTGCTTGAATTAGTTGAATTGGTGTAACTGTGGAGCCTTGTCCATACGTTGTTGTGACATAATCAATCGGCCAATCGGTTTTAAGTTTCCCAGTTACCTCTCCAGGTAAATCTATACCTGTCACTTCACCAAAACCAAATTTTTTCAAGTAATCTATGAAAGTATCATTTCCCATCTCTTCTAAAATATTAGCCATCGCAGTATTTGAAGACCTCTGGAACCCTTCTAAGTAAGTAATCTTACCCCAACCTACATAGTTATGGTCTCTGATCGTCCTATCTAATAACGTATAGGAACCTGATGGATATTTAACATTCGGATGCCAGTGACCTGTTTCGATGGCCGCAGCAAGTGTGAAAGTTTTCATTGTTGATCCTGGTTCCATAATTTTCTGAGTTGCTGCATTCATCCAATCTTCTAAACCAATTCGATTCTCAGGATCAAAGGTTGGTCTTTGAGTCATTGCAAGTATTTCACCTGTTTTTGGGTTCGCTACAATTGCCACCATCGATTCTGGATTATACTCATCATAAACTTCCGTCATCGATTCTTCTAAAAAGTTTTGTACTGTTTTATCAACGGTTAATTGAATATCGCTACCATTTTGAGCGGGCTGTACCATTTTTTCACTGTTCGGCAACAGGTATCCAAAAACATCACTTTTATATTGCATCGATCCATTTTTACCCGTTAGCTCATCATTGTAAAATAACTCTAGACCCATCTTCCCTATCGTTTGGAATGTGTTGTCCTCTTGTTGTTCCTTTAACGCAAATCCAATTAAATGGGAAGCAAAAGGCCCATTCGGGTAGTATCTTTTTGTATCACTTGTAAAAACAATGCCTGGTAATTTTTCTTTTTCTATGGCTGTTTTAATTTCATGACTTATGCTTCGCCCAGCAGTACCAAACTCAACTTGATATGGTTGTTTTAACTCACCATTTTCTCCTTGAATTTTTTTTGTTAACTGTTTATAAATATCAGCTTCGTCCATTTGAATATATTTAGCTAATACTTCAGCGGTTTTTTGAGGATCTTCCACATGTCTAGGATCCTCAGGATTTTCCGTTGCTTTTGGATTTACTACAGCGATTAATCGATAGCTTAAAGTATCCTCTGCAATGATATTCCCATTACGATCTAATATTTTACCTCGCTCCGCAGTAAGAACTGCTTCCCTTTCATATAAAGCAGCTGCTCTCGCCTCTAATTGTTGACCATTTACTTCTCCAGTGGCTTGAATACTAAAAATTCGTATGAATAATGCAAAAAAGAGCCCTCCATAGATAAATAACATTAGAAAGGCTCCCCATTGGAAACGAAATTTTTTCTTTTTCATTCTCCCGGCACTACCTTTACATTTTTCTCATTAAGAGTTAAACCGAGTGCTTTTGCTTTTTCCATAATTCGATCGTATGTTGATAGTTCTGCAACTTTTACTTTTAAGTCTACATTTTCGTTTGATAAATCGGTTACTTGTGATTGTATTTTTTGAATTTCAATTGTTGATTGTTGTATTATACTTTGCTTATGTAATATTGTTACGGCAAGTACACAAACTACCATAACAAAAGCTATATATAATAGTTTTTCTTTTGTTGTGATTAATTTTTTCTTTTTTACTGTTTTTATGGTTGGTTGAGGTGTCGTTGGTGGTGCAACTGGTTGATAAATATAAGATTGTTGCCTTACTCTAACTGCCATCTAACCACGTCCTTTTTCATTTATTTTTTCAGCAATACGTAGTTTTGCTGATCTTGATCGATTATTCATTTCCAATTCTTCCTCTGAAGGAAGTATTGGTTTTCTCGTAACTAATTTTAAAGTTGGCTTATATTCATCTGGTATTACAGGTAAACCTGGTGGTAAATCAGGTAGTGTAGACGCCTCTTTGAAAATCGTTTTTGTCAATCGATCTTCTAAAGAGTGGAAAGTAATTACACTAATTCTTCCACCAATTTTTATTAAATCAATTGCATCTACTAAAGAATCTTCTGCTGCACCTAACTCATCGTTCACAGCTATGCGAATTGCCTGAAAAATTCTTTTTGCAGGGTGTCCACCTTTCCTTCGAGCTGGTGCCGGAATTCCGTCTTTGATTAGCTCAACCAATTCACCCGTTGTTTCAATTGCTTTCACTTTTCTTGCTTCTTCGATTTTTCGAGCCACTTGCTTCGAAAACTTTTCCTCTCCATATCTGAAGAAAATACGAACTAAATCTTCATATGCCCATTCATTGACAACATGAAAGGCAGAGATTGGAGATGTTTGGTCCATTCGCATATCTAGAGGTGCATCATGATGATAGCTAAATCCGCGCTCTGGCGTATCTAACTGAGGTGAAGAAACACCTAAATCATAAAGAATACCATCAACCTTATAGATATCTAGCTTTTCGAGTTCATCTTTAATATATCGAAAATTAGAATGAACAAAGATAATTCGATCTAAATAATTCGCTAATCGCTTTTTCGCATGTTCTATTGCTGCCATATCTTGATCGAAACATATTAATCGACCTTCAGATGATAATTGCTGCACTAAATATTCACTGTGCCCAGCGCCACCTAGTGTGCAGTCCACATAGATACCATCAGGTTTGATGTTCAACCCATCAACTGTCTCCCTTAATAACACTGTTGTATGATCGAACATAAATAAATCTCCTTCTTGGCGGTAAATTAACTAGAAGTCAAAGCCAATTAAATTTTCTGCAATGTCATTAAATGATTCTTCTGCTTCATTGAAATAAGATTCCCAAGCTTCTTTTGCCCATATTTCAATCTTGCTAGACACCCCTAGTACCATACACTCTTTTTCAAGTTTTGCATAAGTGGATAGTGGTGTTGGGATATTAATTCGGCCTTGCTTATCTATTTCAACCTCTGTTGCACCTGAGAAGAAAAATCTAGCAAATGCTCTCGCATCCTTTTTCGTCATGGGCAACTGTTTTAACTTTTCTTCGAGTTTTCGCCATTCATCCATAGGATAGCCAAATAGACAGTTATCAAGTCCGCGTGTAATAACAAAAGTAGTACCTAATTCTTCTCTAAATTTAGAAGGAATTATTAATCTACCTTTTGCATCAACGGAATGTTGATATTCTCCCATGAACATGCTACTCACCCCACTTTAGTAAATAATGTACCACAATCCCCCACTTTGCTCCACAATTTTTAAAAAATTGTTGACAACTTTTCTGAAATTGTGTAAATAGTATGCTGCACCTAGTTAATGAATAAGAAAATAGACACAAAAAAAGAGTCATCTCAACCGAGATAACTCTTACTAAAGCACTACAATCGAACTATATAATGATTATTCGTAATGGCGAATGGTAACTTTAACAAATCCTCTACAAAAGTAGGCCCGTATACATTTATATATTGATAAGGATTATAAACTCGTTCCTGATAATTATTATTTGGAAAAATTTCAGTAGCAATTATATTAAACTGACGAATAATATTATCATGTTTAAGCAAAACTTGCTGCTCAATTTTACTTTTTAAATAATCAAATTGTTGAAGGTGATAGTTTTTATTTTTATCTACTATTTGTTTTAAGTCTATTTGCTGTTCAATCAAGTGTCGTTCTAAGTCTTCATACTGAGCATCTATTATTTTATATAATTTATCTATTTTTTTCTTTGCTTCTTCATCTTGAATACTCTCAATAAATTGGCGCTTTAAATGATCGGATTTTCCTGTTATCACATCTAATACGGATAATTGTTTTTCAGCTAATATTTGTTCTACTTGTCGAGTAACAATCGTTAAATTCAATCTTGGGACGATAATCGGCATTTGTAAGTTTAATACAGAAAAGGCATCCTTTAATGTTGCCCAATACGCTAATTCTCCTGGTCCACCTACAAAAGCTAATACCGGAAGCGTCATTTCTTGCATTAAAGGACGTGTAACAACATTGTTACTTAAGTTTTCTGGTGTTTGTTCAGCGATATTTAATAGCTCTTCTTTTGTAAATTTTACATTTGCTTGATCATTAACGAAGTGATTATTTCTTCTTTCTAATAGAAACCTTTCTCCATCTCGAACATAAAATAAATTTGCATTATTTACATTCGCTTCAATTGGAGTTCCGTATCCTGAGTCATTTAATAGTTGTTCTTTTGCCACAACGACTTCTGCTATTTTTTCATTATGCTCGATGATGTTTTTAAAAAATGTTGACTCATACTTTCGAAATGGAATAAAGGCCGCATCAATCATTAACAAACCTTCATCCTTAAAGAATGCATTCATCAATCTTGCAAAAAAATCTGTAAATGTGGCACTTTTGTCCATTTCATTTACTACAAATTGATATAACTCATTAGAGTATTTTGTTTCACCAAAGTCTTTAAATATTTTATTAATCGTTTTTTTCATTTCAGCCTTATTAAGATCCGTTGTGGATGCCATTGTTTTTCTAACGGTTCTTTCACTATAGGCTCTTTTTTTCGGTTCACCGGCTACAATGGTATAAGTATGATTAATTTCTTCTAAATCGTGGTCTTCACCAGCAATCCAAAATAACGGAAGAATTTTTTCACCTAGTTTTTCTGATTGTTCTTTTGCTAGCAAAATTACCGTAATGGCTTTATGAATCGAATAAAGGGGCCCCGTTAAAATCCCTGCTTGTTGTCCACCAACAATAACCTTCGCACCATCTGCAAGGTGAGATAGATGTTCGTTTACTTTTGGCGATAATCCGAATGGCTCCATAAAGGAACGAATAATATTACTTAATTCATTTGTATTATAATGCATGTTTTTTAAATATTGTGCTCGTTTATGAAATGCTGTGTCATGTAGTTTATATTCAAAAAATGTATGTAATTTTTCGCTACCTGACCAATATGCAGATAACAATTTATTGTTAACTGGCAATGACATTTGTTCCAGTTCCATTTATAATCTCCTCTACTATCAATTAAATCTTTTCGTAACATTTTTTCTTATCTCGATTTTGCTCCAATGTATATTGTAATCTTTCTTAACTCCACTTCAAAAGAAAATGCTTATGTATAAAAAACATACACGATAATATAATGGAGCATGCCAATTATCCAAATAATTATGTAACAAATCATTAAAAAAAGGAAAAAGAATCTCCATATTTTTTTTAGTAATGGTAAAATCTCTATTTCCTTTTTCTTTTTCCAATCAAAATATGTAAAAATCATCGCGATAATTATCGCAAAACAAATAATATATATACTTATATTGATTTGCCACAAACTTGAGATAAGTAGTGGTACCGAAAAGAATAATATAAAGGTTGTCACATCAGAAGCCCATCCAAACGCTTTTGATTCTCGCATCTTTCTTTTCCTACAAATAAAATAGACCATGAATAAAAGTAAAATTGGGCATAAAATGATGACACTTATTAAAAATTGTAAAATCATAATCACATTTTCTCACTTCTCTCCTCTAATGCTTTCACTAAGCTGTATAATGTCTTCAATATCGGCAGCTGATGTCCTTTCATACTTGCCTTTTTAATAATCGCTCCAACAATCGTATCTACTTCAGTTATTCGCTGATTTGATATATCAGCTAACATAGAAGATGTATTTTGAGCAGTTTTCTTACATAATTTTTTTACTTCTTCAAATGTAAACTGATTCATTTCTAATGGAAATGCGCTCTTTAATTCCTCATACATTTGCTCTAATAGCTGTAACGTACTAGCATTTTCAACTAAAAATCCATTTTTGACATTTAGTATGGCTGTTAATGGGTTTATAAAGCTATTTAATAATGCCTTATCAAAGAGCATTTGTTCAGCATCTTTCATGTATTCTACGGGAAACCGCTCTTGATTTATATCTATAAACAATACAAAGGTATCTTTACTACCGCGCTCAACTGCTAATTTTAAAGTACCAATCCCTCTGTGCACAACCGTTGTGTCATTTTCTTTTTGGGCACCAAATTGACATGATGAAAAGGCAAGATGTTCCTGCGGTAAATGTAACGCTTCTTCATAGTGGGATAATCCGTTCTGTAGGAAAAGGATGGGGGTTTCATTATTCATTTCTTTTAAAAACGGGTATACCTCGTGTAATTGTCCGTATTTTAACGCAACAAGTACAACTGCCTTTTCTGGTACTTGCAGTTTTGTTGTTGCAATGGGATTTGTTTTACTAGTTGTTTGATCTATATTAATACGAGTAAGACCATTTTGGTTGATTTTACAAGCCTGTTCTTCTCTTCGAACGACTAAAGTAACACGGAATTTTTCGTTTAAAAAGCTAGCCACAAGCATGCCAACAGCGCCTGCACCGATTACGACTACTTCCATTATCCCCACTCACCTTCACTAAATGAAAAGGCCTACCTAATGGCAGACCTTTATCTTCTATATACATTATACTGGATAAACTGGATGTTTTCGAGAAGGTAACGAAATTTGTTTGGATGAATAATATTTTAATCTTTCACATAATGTATATCTTAATTTATTCGGTGCTACAATCTCATCTATTACTAATTCAGATGCAAGTTTATATATATCAATCTCGTCTTTATATTCCTCGATTTTTTCCTTTACAAAGTTCATTCGTTCCTTTGAATCGCTTATCGCTTCTATTTTATTAGAATAGACCGCATTTACCGCTGCTTCCGGCCCCATAACAGCAATTTGAGCTGTAGGCAGGGCAATACAAACATCCGGTTCAAATGCAGGGCCACACATCGCGTATAACCCCGCTCCGTATGCTTTGCGAATAATAACAGAAATTTTAGGAACGCTTGCAGTACTCATAGCAGAAATAAATTTTGCCCCATGGCGGATAATTCCAGCTTTTTCTACCTTTGTACCAATCATAAATCCAGGCACGTCCGCCAAAAACAACAGTGGAATTGAAAAAGCATCACATAATTGAATAAACTTCGCCGCTTTATCTGATGAATCGACGAACAATACGCCACCTTTTACCTTTGGTTGATTTGCAACAATCCCAACAACTCTACCGTCAATTCGGGATAAGCAGGTAATTATCTCTTGGGCAAAAAATTTCTTTATCTCAAATATACTCCCCTCATCAACAATTCCCTTAATCAAATCATACATATCAAAAGGGACGTTTTGATTTTCAGGAATAATTTCTTCTAGCGGACGAGTGGATACTGGAGACTTGGGAGTTACAGGGTCAGGTAGTTCATTAAAATTAGAACCAAAATAACTTAAGTATTGTTTTACATAGTCAATGGCTTGATGTTCTGAATCAGCTAGAACATCACCACAGCCACTAATTGTACAATGCATTTTAGCCCCGCCCATTTCCTCTAACGAAACTTTTTCTCCAATAACCTTTTCTGCCATTCTTGGTGATCCTAAATACATAGAGGCATTTCCCTCGACCATGATGACGATATCACAGAACGCCGGAATATATGCCCCACCCGCAGCCGAAGGACCAAATAAAATACAAACCTGTGGTATGATTCCGCTTAGTTTTATTTGATTATGAAATATTCTTCCTGCGCCTCTTCTGCCAGGAAACATCGCTAGCTGATCAGTTATGCGTGCACCTGCAGAATCTACTAAATAAAGTAGAGGCACTTTTAATTTTTCAGCAGTTTCTTGAATGCGAATAATTTTTTCTACTGTATGGACACCCCAAGAGCCTGCTTTTACTGTTGAATCATTGGCCATGACACAAACTGTTTTTCCATTTACTTTACCAATTGCACAGACAACCCCATCTGCTGGTAAATCTTCCTTTATACAATTTGCAAATTTCCCATCTTCCTCATATTCCCCATTATCGAATAAGTAAGAGAGGCGATCACGTACAAATAATTTACCTGTTTCTTTTAATTTTTCGTGATATTTTTGATGGCCACCTAATTTTATTTTTTCTTCTTTTCTAGCTAATATGTCATTATAAATTTTCATTCGTCTTTGCTTCACCCCTTTTTGTGAACCGTTTTAAAATAGATAGATGAAACCGATATTTTGTCGAATTAATTGTTTATAGATTTAGTTCTCGTAATTATTTTTGGTGTTCCAGAAAGTTCACACCTTGATTAAGCCATTTGATGAGCTTGTCATGCTCAGATTGCAGCTCTCTATATTTAATCTCTAATTCATTATAAGCTTCTGTTAATTCATCAAAACTATTAAGTGCAAGCTTTAAATGGCTTCTCATTAATTGCTTTGGTCGTTTTCTAACGCTATTAAGCATTTGACCATATTGACTACGTAATGTTTTATTCCAGCGGAAACCACAAGCTTGTTTTGTACGATTTAAAACATTAGCAGCTTCAGCAAATGCTTCTAATTGTGTTTTTCCATTTTGAACAGCGCTTATCACAATTTCAGCTAATTTTTCATCATCAGCAGCTGTCCATTGATCTTTTCTTCTTTTCCCTTCCACTTTCTATCACCTCACATTTTTTACTACTATATGCACCTAAAGAGATTAAATAGAATAGAAGTACTTATAAAAAATAGGTCGTAACATAAAAAAATGTTACGACCTATTTTTATTGAAATCTTTATTTTGAAATAAAAATATTGTTAGTTGTTAGACTTATTTAAAAAGCGATTTACCGCTTCGTTATGGGCTTCACTTTCCCACATTTTTGCACATAGTTTTATTTCTTCTAACGCTCTGTTGTACATATTTTTCTCGTTCCAACTTCTAAGTTTCATTTCTTTATAGGCATGGTGAACAGAAGGATGAATTTTTTCCATACTACTAATAAACTCTTTCAATGCAACATTTTTATCACCTTCAAAAACTCTTGTTGCCCAACCAATCTCATATAATTTGCTTGCTTCATAAGTAGTTGCGTCGACTAGCATTTTTAAAGCATAATCGTGTTTTATACCACTCTCAAACAAGTATGTACCTCCACCCCAGCCACTCGTAATTCCTAATGTTCCTTGTATGAAACCACATTTTGCATGGTTTGCAACTAATCGAAAATCACATGCAGTGGCAATTTCACAGCCCCCTCCTACCGCAGCACCATTAATAAGCGCAATCGTTGGGACTCGAAGTGTAGCAAGCTCATATAAAATATCGCCCATTTTACTTAACATACCAAAAGCTTCCTGTTCTGTTTGAAGCTTATGAAATTCTGAAAGGTCACCACCTGAACAAAAGGCTTTTTCCCCTTTTCCAGTAATGACTAAAAACCGCACATCATTATGGGTTTGAATAGTTTTAATAACTTCTTTAAAACCATCCATCACTTCGTCATTAATTGCATTTCTTTTTTCTTCTCGAGTTATCGTAAACGATAAAATCCCATCTCTATTTTCAATTGAATAAGTCAAAACAAACAACTCCCCTTTTCCTAATTATGTTACCATAATATAACCCTTTTGGTTTTTATAGTAAAACAGTCGTTTTGTTTTGACAAGTTAATGTAAACTCTTTTGGAAATTAAAAAGGCTAATAGAGAGCCATGGCCTCTCTATTAGCCTTTTATTGTGTCAGAGCTTTTTCGAACAAGCTCAAAAATTATTTGCTAACTACTTCTTTACCTTTATAGTGTCCGCAAGATTTGCAAACGTGGTGAGATAAAGTTGCTTCACCACAGTTTGGGCAAGCTACCATACCAGGTACAGATAATTTGAAATGCGTACGACGCTTTCTTTTAGCAGTTTTAGAAGTTCTTCTAAATGGTACAGCCATTATTGGCACCTCCTTACAGATTATCTATTCATCTGTTTGATCAAAATACTTAGCTAAATTAGCTAGTCTTGGATCCACTTTTTGTTCGTCATTTTCCTTCTGACGTGCAATATCTTCATCTGTTGAATAACTCCAGTTTTTTCCGCCCTGCACTTGTCCTTCAGAACCTTCTTTGAACACTTGCATCGGAATTTCAAGAAGAACTAATTCTTCTAATACCGGCTTTAGATCGATGACTTCTCCATCAACATAATGGATATCCTCATCTTCTTCATTTCCTCGTAGTTCAGGATCAATCCAGCTAAAGATTTCCACTGTTTCTACATGAATAGGGAATTCAACATCCTCCCATGTTCTTGCACATGGTAAAGTTAAAGTTGCAGCCATTGTAAATTGACAAGTCATTTGTGATGCACCGAATGTACAGTGCCCTTTTACATGTACAGGTGAAATATGACGAATTTCATTGTTCCGTTTTTTTACTTCATCTAACTGTACAACTGTATCAATAGGCATCCCATTTTGGCGATACTTTGATAATTCATGAATTGACCATTTCATTCATTAATCACCTCGAGACAACAATGTTGATTATATAATGTGAAAAAATAGATGTCAAGTTATTTTCTTGTCACTATTATAAAAGATATACTATACTTTGGATAATTCAAACTTTTAGGAGTGCTAATTTATGCAAGCTGTTGGTGTTGTAGTTGAATATAATCCTTTTCATAACGGTCACTTTTATCATATCGAACAATCGAAAAAGAGTACCGGGGCAGATGTCGTAATCGCTGTAATGAGTGGTCATTTTCTACAAAGAGGTGAACCAGCTCTTGTTGATAAATGGCACCGTACAAAAATGGCATTACAAAATGGTGTAGATATTGTTATCGAGCTTCCTTATATTTTTAGTACCGCTAAAGCCGAGCTTTTTGCAAAAGGTGCTATACAATTGTTATCTGCTATGAAATGTCAATCCTTTGCATTTGGCAGTGAGGAAGGAAACATTGAACCTTTTCATAATACCTATACATTACTTCAAGACTATCGACAGGAATATAATGAACTTATTAAATATTTTGTGTCAAAGGGACTAAGTTATCCTAAAAGTTTATACGAAGCATATGAACAACTTAAACAAAAACAACATCGATTATACATTGATTTATCTCAGCCGAACAATATTTTAGGATACCATTATATTGAAGCTGTTTATAATTTGAAATCCACAATTAAGCCCGTCACTATACAACGGGTGAAAGCGGGCTATCATGAAAGTATCAATTCGAATACAAACATTGCAAGTGCTACCGGTATACGAAAAGAAATCTTTGAAAAAGGGTCTGTACAAGATATTAAAAATTATGTACCTCAGGCTACATTCGTACATTTACAGGATTGGCTAAAACAGCATAACCAATTTGTACAATGGGAATCCTTTTGGCCCCTTTTACGCTTTAGCATTACTCGTTATTTGCCAAGTGATTTAACTCAATTTGCAGATGTTTCAGAAGGCATTGAATTTGCTTTGATTAAATATGCAAAAATAAGCGATTCCTTTTCTGAATTTATGAATCATATTAAATCAAAACGATATACTTGGACAAGGCTTCAAAGAATGTTAACACACATTTTCACTGGAATAACGAAGGAGCAATTACATCAAATAGATTCCCCTACCTATATTCGATTATTAGGTATGTCAGAAAAAGGGCAGCGTTACTTAGGCGAAATAAAGAAAGATTTAGATTTACCTTTAATCAGTCGAGTTGCATCTGTTAAAGATGAAGTGTTGAAAATAGACTTACGTGCTACAGAAATTTACGCTCAAGGTGTCCAGCTATTTTCAAAGAAAAAAATAGACGAAGATTTTCAAACTCCGCCTATTCGATCTATTGCTTTAACCTAATTTTTTTCAGGTAAATTTTTTAAATAGTCTAGCGCATCATCAATAGTTTTCACAGGAACAATTTTCATCTTTGTTCCTATTTTTTTTGCAGTTGTTACAGCTACATCATAATTAGATTGTAATGTTGGATTTACTTTCAGCATGGCATCGGTTATTTCATCATCAGGTGCAAAGAAAATTTCCATCCCATCTTCATGAGCTGCTACTACTTTCTTTTCGATACCACCGATTCTCCCTATCGTCCCATCCTCGTTCATCTCACCTGTTCCAGCAATTAAATATCCTTTTGATATATCTTCCTCAAGCAATTGATTTAATATTTCAAGTGTAAACATTAACCCTGCTGAAGGACCTCCAATATCATCTGCATCTACATTCACATTTGGTTCTGTTTTTATCGATTTACTTTGAGCATATGTAATACCAATACCGATTTTATGTTCTTCACTACCTGGTATTTCTTTCAGCAAAATGGTTTCATCAAAAAGCTGATTATCCCGACTAAGCACTAAATGCACTTCTTCGTTTTCCTTCTTTAAGTTTAATTTTGCCGTTAAATCTTCGGCTTTATGAATAATTTCACCGTCTATTTCAACAATTTCATCTCCAGGTTTAACCTTTCCATCAGCCGCTCCACCTGCTATTACATTGAGAACAGTAATCCCATTATATGTTACTGTATAAGGGAGATTAGCCTTCTGAAAAGCTATTAAGAGTGCGTTAAATTGCGAATCAGACATAAGCTTCAATTGTCTAACATTATATTCCTCTTCATCTTCTTCCTCTTGTCTAACATCCTCAATATTTATAATATCCTGGAACTCATTAAAATACGCAAAAGCATATGTAAGGGGTGTTGCTTGAGCCATTGAGACTGTCATTAAATTAAGTGTTCCTTCATCATTTGTATCACCATCTTGAACCTTTACAAATTTACTAACATCATAAGCGCTTCCTGGTTTCATGATGTAATAATCCAAGGGATAATTACTAATTAATAAAACTACAAATAAAACAATCATTAAGTATAGTACTTTCTTCAATGTTTTGGCACCTCCTGAAGTAACATTTGAAAGACTAATTTTTTTTGTACATGCATATATTAGTTTAGCATTTTTAGTCAATGTAAATAAAAAAATATGAAATGAGATGATGCTTATTCCATTACTATATTTATTTATATGTATTAGCCTCATTATCTTACTTTTACTTTTCCCAGGTGTGGCTCATGAAGGGACAGACCTAGGTGTTTCATTATTTATGGAAGCTCTATTTCCTTACCTTCTACCATATTTAATCTTAACACAGTGGTTCATTCGTTTAACTCCAAATCATAATAATTCTATCTCTAAATTCGGCCTATATTTAAAAACTTATGGGATAAGTGCTCTTGGAGGTTTTCCAACTGGTGCAGCAACAATTACCTATTTAAAAAAAAGCAAACAAATCACTCCTAAAGAAGCAAGCGGCCTTTTAAGTATTTGTCATAGTCCAAGCCCTTTATTCGTCATAGGTTTCGTTGGTAACGATATACTAAATAATACATCATTTAGCTGGAAATTTTTAATCCTGTACCATGCGGTTTCTTTTATACTTTTGATCATCTTTTACAAAGTGATTCGTAAGGATTCTTTACCAACTGAACAACTGCCGATGCAACAAAATTCACAAAACTATCAAAATCCATTTACTAGCAGTATTAAGGATAGCATTCCTACTGTTTTGGTGGTCGGTTCAACCATTATATTTTTCACGACGATTTATACAGTTGTAATGCATTCAATTTCAAATTTTTTACCGAATGTACATAATAATTTTTTACTTGTAACTGCAGCAACATTAGAAATGACCAATGGATTACAAATAGCGGGTCAATTGTTTTCAAATGAGTCAGCTATACTTTATGTATTGCTTGCCACTTTTTTAACTACTCAAAGCTTTAGTATTCATATGCAAGTGGCTGTTATTGCAAAAGGTGAACATATTTCTTTAAAGGCATATGCAATGGTACGAGTCTTGCTAACTATTTTAATACCTGCACTTTACTATCTTATCTTTTTAATTTAACTAAATTTTTATATGACTAATGGCTTATTGGGAGAAGTGCTAATACAATTATTTCTAATTAGAAAATGAAGGTGCTGTTTTAGAAACTTTTCGTTTCCAAACAGCACCTTTCAAACTATATCCATATTAATTATTTCTTTTTGAATTTAAATTTTTCGTTTAATGCTAATTCAACGTGAGGAGGAACTAGACCTTCCACACTTCCACCATATTGTGCTACTTCTTTTACAATGCTTGAGCTTAAAAATGAGTATTTATTCTTTGTCATGATAAAAAATGTTTCAATGGATTCATCTAAAAATTTGTTCATTGACGTGATTTGCATTTCATATTCAAAATCTGAAATTGCACGAAGCCCGCGCACAATTACCTTTGCCTTTTTTGATCTTGCGTAATCAATTAATAGCCCTGATGAAGAATCGATACGAATATTTGGAATTGTTTTTGTTACTTCTTCAATTAAAGCCATTCTTTCATCTAAAGAAAATAACGGTTTTTTTGAAGAATTATTTAATACAGCAACATACACAATATCAAAAACATCTGCTGCCCGTTTTATAATGTCTAAATGGCCATTAGTAATAGGATCAAAACTTCCAGGTACTACCGCTATTTTTTCTGGCAATGATTTCTCCCTCTTCCCCTTTTAAATACCATTCTTATAAATTGAAATAATTGTACTACCATAGGTTTCTTCCCTTGCTAAAGTGAAGGAACCGTATTCCTTAGGTAAATTTACTTCTGTGGAATGTTCACATACTATAATCGCTCTTTCTGAAAGCTTCCCATTTGCCACCAAAACTTCTACTAAGTCATAATATTCGGTTTTCTTATATGGGGGGTCTAAAAATAAATAGTCAATTTGAATATCTCTTTTTAATAGTCCTTTAACTGCACGAGTTGCGTCTGTTCTAAAAAGTTCTGTGCAATCTTCATAGCGACATTTTTTTATATTCTCCTGTAACGTTTGAAAAGCACGACCATCTTTTTCAATAAAAATCCCTTTTTCAGCACCCCTACTTAATGTTTCTATACCTAATCCTCCACTACCTGCAAACAAATCTAGTGCAATGCCTCCATCAAAAAATGGACCAATAATATTAAAAATAGATTCCTTTACTTTATCTGTTGTTGGTCTTGTTGTTGACCCAGTAACCGCTTTTAAGGGCATACCTTTTCTTTCACCTGCTACAACTCTCACTCGAATCACCAGCCTTCATTATTCTAGTGTTGTGATAGGTGAAACATAAATTTCATTCTCAGTTTTCTCTATTTCAACTAAGAATAATCTTTGAAGCCATGCTTCTTCTATAAATTTCTCTGAAGCTATTTCGATGAACGGACTTGAAATAATATCAAATCTTCTCTGATTAAATACATAGAAATTGTATTCTTCCGGGAATCTAAAAGATCTTAGCTTATTATCTACATAGTATCCATTTGGACCTTCTGCCACTTCGTATCCTAATAGATTTAATATATCTTTAGAAGAATAGTAAAGTAATCCATCTTTATAGACGATTTTTACATCTTCCGTCATGTTTTGATTCACATATAGCTTTCTATCATCAGTAAAGAGTAAAGGATACACTCCTTCAGTCGTTTCATTTGAAACAAAATAATCTGTATGCATATTCAATGTTTCTGATAATAGCTTGTCCAACACTGTTGAAGTAATTTTTGACCCTTTTAAATCCTGCAATTTTTGTAGCCATGATTCTAATTGAGCATCTGACATTTCATTCATTAAAGTATTGACTATTTGAGAAGCTTTATTTTCCCCCGCTATCGAACCTGATAAAAATGCAGCCACTACTTCTTTCACCCAACTTGGACTATCTCCAAAATCATATAAAGAATCTACTTGAGATAAGAAAATACTATTATTTAACCCTTCACCAGATAAATCCTTTACAAATAATATTCTTTTTCCCTGTTCATTAGAAAGATTATTTCCCTGTACGATTGCAAAATGCTCTTCACTTAAAAACTGCATATTTTCTAATTGATCGTTTAATTGTTTATCAATTTTAGTTGATGAATATATTGACACTATATCCGAAGTGTACTGTACATCCATATCATCCTGTTGCCAATACATTTCACTTATGTTTCCGGGACCGCTAAACATAACGTAATTCACTAAGGTTAATGATTGTTCTCCAATTAACGGTAAACCAGTTACCCATTGCCCTCCTAAATTACTATCTGTTGTTATATGTACTGTTGAGTATGTAACTGTGCCATTTTGTAAAGTAACAAATATGTCTTTCATCAATTGTTTTGATTTTAAACCACCATCTAATGGGATGACATATGATACAGATTGTGATCTAGCATCACTTGCATTAAACTTTGTTTTATCTTCACTTATACGCTCACAGGTTTGTTCACTCTCGATAAAGCAATCAGGATTAATCGCATGGTTAGGCCATTTTATATTAATTTCTTTATTTGGTAGATTTTTAAAATGTTGTCGGATATCTAAACTATCTCCACGATAGTTAATCTCAATTTCCTGAGTATAAGAAAATTTCTCCTCCGCAACGTCGGGATTGTTTGAATAAACTTGAAACTGAAAAAATATTAAGCCGCTTACAATCAATAACAATACGATAAAAAAACTAATTGCATATTTCATGTGCCTAACCTCCTTTGTCATGATACTATTGTTATTAGAAAACTTAGCCTATTGATACTATTTGAAGAAAAAGTCTAAGTTGTTGTAGTTAGTACAGATAGAATAGTTTATCTTTTATCTGTGAAAGAAAGGATGTTTCAAATGATTCAACAATTTATTGAACTTGGCCAAGGGTACGGAGATGTGTATGAACTATGCGAATTAATCAAAACAAATGAAAATCGATTTCAAAATGCATTTCTACTCATTTCACATAAAGGTGAGCAAAAAGTTGCTTCACTAGCAGTCGCTTTTAAGCCAGTCGGCGACAGCAAATTTATGCCTATTTATATATGTCGTGAAGGAATTCCCTATAATCCTGAAAAATTATCAAAACGAATTGAACTATTCGATTCTGCATTAGCTGATATCGGAAAAAAGGCAATTCCTATGGAAATTAAGCATTCATCATTTTATTCTGAAACGAATTTATTTTATCAACATTTAATTGGTATTTTAAGGATGAATCATTTTATACCACCAATGCATTAAAATGTTTCAGATTCAACTTATATTAAAGTCCAATTTTATAATCATATTCTTTTGCTTTATCTGGTTTCGCATTTTCATACTCAGTCTTTAAAAACGGACGAAACGACTCTACAACGTCTTTCACAAATGGAAGGCGTTGTATTTTATTTATTGCCATCTCAATTTCATCACGGTTACAATAAAGTACAACGTATTTTAATTTTCGTGATATAAAATGAACATTACCGTATTTTCTTAAGCTTTTTGCAAATTTGAGTTGAGTAACATAAACGATAAGGCCTTGTCTTTCTTTCATACTTATTCCCTCATTTCTTAAATTAAAGGATACCATATAGTTATTTTTAATCGCAACAGAGTTTAGCTGACAGCGTACAAGATTTTCCGTTATAATCATTTTTATAGATTATGATACAGATAGTAAAGAAACTTGCATAAACATATACGAATAGTTTTTATATGAATTAATATTTTAATGATTTTTATTGTTTGAGGGGTGGAGATTTCATGGGTAAAAAGACGAAATTAGCGCTCGCTATTGCAGCAGCAAGCGCAGCCGCGTGGGCAGGAAGTAAAGCCGTATTAAAACCACAAAAACGAGAAGAAAAGGAAGTATTAAATTACAAGAATCCAATTGTTCTTGCACACCGTGGTGGTGCACATTTAGCACCAGAGCATACAATGATTGCCTTTCAGAAGGCTATAGATTTAGGTGTTGATGGTTTTGAAATAGACATCCGCCTGACAAAAGATGAGGAAATTGTCGTTTTCCATGATGATACGGTAGATCGTACAACAGATGGCTCAGGCTTTGTGAAAGATTATACATTAGAAGAATTAAAACAATTAAATCATGGATTTCATTTTGAAGATTTAGATGGTACATTCCCATATAAAGAAGAAAGACTTCCTATTGTAACTTTAAAAGAGCTACTTGAGGCATTTCCTAATATATATATCAATATTGATATTAAAGATTCGCCCGAAACATATGAGGGTAGCTTAATGCCTTCTAAGTTATGGCGTCTTATTGAAGATTTAGGTGTACAAAATCGCGTCGTGGTAACAAGCTTTTATAGTGAACAAGTCGATCGATTTAACCTTTATGCGCAAAATCGTGTTGCTCTAGGCGCCGGTGAAACGGATGTACGCAAAGCTTTCACTGCTTTTACAAGTCAATTTGGACATCTATATCATCCGAAAGTTGACGTCTTTCAAATTCCACCAAAACTAGGTGTAATTTCTCTTGATATGCCAAAATTCATTTCATATTTAGGGAATCTGAACATTCCTGTACATTATTGGACAATCAATGAAACAGATATGATGGAACGTTTGCTAAAACGAGGGGCAAAAGGAATTGTCACAGATCGTCCAGATTTAGCTGTTCCTATAGTCCGTCAATATTTAGAAAACTTAAATGCTGATGGTGGGAAATGATAACAATAGAGTCGTCATTTACAATTCAACTGTAAAAATTGCTAAAAGTAAAAATCCTCCAATGTTTTAAATCTAAACATTTGGAGGATTTTTTTGAAAACAGCATTACGCCGAGCAAGAGCAGCTTCCGCCACTACCGCAGCCACTACCACAAGAAGATCCTGTTGCAAAAAACGGATTACTAACAGGTACTTTTACTGCCTCTGAAACGGATTTCCCGATAATTAAACTTATTTCATCTAATAAATCCTGATAATCATTCTCTGCAATTTTTAACTTTGCAATGCGTTCCTCAAGGTCAAGTTCTCGTTTTAGCTGGCGTATTTGTTTCATAATTGTATGATAATCGGGATGATATTTCCCAAAACGTTGTACATCTTCATATTGCTCTTTCATTTTTGTAAAGGACGCAATTTTTTGTACAAGCAATTCATCACTATAAACCGCTAAGTGAGCTTCACGTAAGTTATTTGCTTGTTCAGAGGAAAGTATCATTGAGCTTAATCCATCTACTTCGTCCAGAATCATTACCCATTCAGAAGTCATAATCATCTTAAATTCCTCCATTCATCCATTATGATAGCAGATATTTTCATGATGTGGTAGTTAGAAAACTTACCAATATATTTTACATCTGTTCATTTTGTTTGAAAGAGGAAAGTATTCGGTCGATTTATTCTTTATTACAACTGATGGAAGAAAGAACAGAATGAACACATTCTATATCTGAAAAGTGAATTTGGGTATTCCCTATTGTTTGTGTACTTTCATGCCCTTTTCCAGCAATTAAGATAGTATCACCTTTTTTTGCTGATAATATAGCTTTTTCTATTGCAGACCCGCGATTTAAAATCATTTCATATCTTTGAGTGGATAAAAAGCCTGCTGCAATTTGTGAATTAATGACTTCTGGATCTTCGCTTCTAGGATTATCAGTCGTCAAATAAATCATATCAGCATACTTTGATGCAACTGCACCCATTTTAATTCGTTTATGTTTATCACGATCCCCACCACAGCTAAAAACTACGATTAAATCTCTTTTAGTAGTTTTCTTTAATGTTTGTAAAACGGCTCTTAACGCAGCCTCTGTATGTGCATAATCTATATAAATGGATAAATCTAAATCATTTTTAATTGATTGAAATCTTCCAGTAGGGAGGGTTAATGTTTCAGCAGCAGCACAAACTTCGTCAATATCTAACCCTAGTTCGCAAACCGTAGTAATAGCGGCAATAGAATTTTGCAGATGGTGATCACCTATAAAAGGTAACGTAAATACTTTTTGACCTTTTTTACTTTGTAAACAACATGTAGATGAACTTATTCCCTCTGCAAGCACCTGTAATTGATAATCTACTCTATTACCTAAACCAAAATATATTTTTGGTTTTTTCGACTGTAATCCAACTGTTCTACAAAATGAGTCGTCTCCATTTAAAACAAGTCGATCAGATAATGTAGCTAATAGTTGTTTTGATGCTTTATATTTTTCATAGGAACCATGATCTTCAATGTGATCTTCTGCTATGTTTAAAAATACGCCAATATTGATTGAACAATCGTCTAATCGATGTTTTACCAATCCCATAGAAGATGCTTCTAACACTGCATATTGAACTCCTTGTTGCACTCCATGTTGAAAGACTTTGTGGAGGTGCTTAGGTTGGAGTGTGGTCAATCGTTCAAATGATAATTGTACTTCCTCACCATTAATATAAACGCCGTTTGTACCAATCACCATAACTTTTTTATGTAGTTTGTTTAGTAGCTGTCCGATAAAATGACTAACTGTGGTTTTTCCATTTGTTCCTGTAATGGCGATTACTTTCATTGCTTCAGCTGGAAATCGATTTATTTTTGCTGCACTGTAAGACATAAATTTCAAGCAATTGGGTACCCATATAATAGGTACTGTCAGACTTAACTTATCGAGCATTTTTTCATCTTCAATCACAATACCAACAGCACCGTTTTCAATAGCAATATCAACATATTTTAATCCATCATCTTTAGTTCCTTTTCGAACGATGAACAAGTCGCCTTCTTTTACTTCTTGAGCATAATCTTCTATACCATGAACATCTATTCGAATGGAACCACCTTTTACAGTACATGGCCAATCTTTTAGTAGCTCAGCTAATTGCAAGATGTCACTCCTTCTTTTCCTTATAGTATGCCTATGCGGAAAACATGACACTAAAAATTAGGCTTTAGAAGCGATTGCAACGACATTATGTCATCTATTTACTTTCAAAATTTGCTATAGAAATATGTAAATTTTTATAGCAATTCGGCTATCCTTGACACAATGTTGTCATTGCAACGAATAGTTTTTTGCTCTATTATAAATAATGAGCGTATACTATGTACGATTTGCTAAAGGAGGACATTTTAATGTATTTTGAAAACAAAACTCTTGAAAATATAACTGCTGAACAAGAACTACTTGTTGAAGTTATGGAAAAGCACGGTTTAGAATGTCATGGCGGTTGGGATTATGATCGTATGACTTTCGACAAACGATTTGACTTACGTGAAGGCAGATATTACTTACGTGTATTCTGTACTGCAGTATCAGGTGATGTAGGTAACTATACAGCGGTATTAAAAATATTAAAACCAGCACTTGGTAAGTACTACTATCCTCATGGTGTAGAATACGGTGAAGATGAAGTATTCCCAGTTCATTTAGTAAAACAATGCGAAGAAATTTTAGAAAACGTGAAAAACGAATTTGCAAAACATGGTATTCAAGTAGCAAATTAAAAATTAATAAAAGGTGCAGACAACTATTTTCTAATATATTGTCTGCGCCTTTTATTTATTTGCACTTTTCACATCAATACGAAATTCTACATAAAAAAACATCGCTAAAGTGCGATGCTAAAATTTAAAAACCTAATATAGCTTTAATAACAGATGTTGTTTCTCCACCTTTATAAAATACATATAATAGGAAATAAACCATTACACCTGTAATTGCAACGAAAAACCAAATAATACTTGTAATTGGTCCAATTCTACGATGAAGCTTTAGTTTGTTTTTTGTTCCAGAAATGATACTTGTAAGACCGAACACAGCCCCAACTGTTGCTAAAATAATATGAAATACTAAAAAGAAAGTGTAATATCCTTTTAATTCATCTGGTCCACCAAATGCCGTATTCCCAATAAAAATTGTTCTTGATGCATAGATGATGAAAAAGATTAACGCTGCTACTCCAGCGGCGAACATGACTTTTCTATGTGCTTCTATTTTCCGTTTAGCAATTAATCCCCATCCAATCGCAACTAATATTGCACTGATTACGATGAATGATGTACTTAGTGTTGGTAGAATTGGTATTGACATTCAACATTCTCCTAACATGATAATTTTTATCTCTTTAATGTTGTTGGCTTTGTTTTAATGCTTGGAATTCTTTTAATGCTTTTTCTGTAATTTCATCTTCATTCGTACTATGTTCTTCATTCCACCATTGTCTAAATACTTTAAATAAAATCACAGCAAAAATAATTTCTTGAATAATTTTCATTAAGACTCCACCTGTTTGTTGATCCCCAAGTGTTGTTAAATTTCCCGGGAAAAACAGTTCTGGTCCAGACAAACCTAAGCCCGCTAAAGTCCCAGCAGGTACACATAATTCCATAGCTTTTAACCAAACGTCACCATCAGAATAAGTTGCATATAAAGGTTCCCCAGCAAAAATTATAAGGGCACAAGCTGGCGTAATTAGAACAGCATTCGCAATAATATAACCGAGTTTATAAAGACTTTTCATTTTCGGCTGGTCTTCAAGAGTATTCAATAAAGGCCAATTCATGAAAAATGCTGATAGGAAAACGATGAATGTAAAAATACCATGGAATGTTTCATCTAACTTAATCGCATCAAATATTACTGGTAAATGGTACAAAGAGAACATCATAGCAAAAACAAAAACAGCTACTACTGGTTTAGTAAAGATTTTAAAAATTGTTTTCACTACTGGTGCATTGACAACGATTCGCCAAATCCACCAAGGAATCCCCTTAATTAAGAATACTGGTACTAACAACAATAGAAGTGCCATTTGCACCATATGCATTGTAAATAAAATATGTGAAAGTAAATCAATAGGCGACCCAATAACGATATAGAGAGTGATCATCGCTAGAAGAAAGTAAATAGCTTCACTCTTTTTTAAAGGTTCACTTACTTTAAAGTCTTTTCTCCATGTAACTGTAACGAGAAAATATAGCACTGTTAAAAATATGATGACTCCTATTAAATAAGGGCTCCATAAAGCTTGAAAACCAAATATACTTAAAGGCATTTTTTGAGCGCTCCTTTTTCTTCATTTAGCATAATTTCCCACGTTCAAATGTGGTTTGATATATGCCCAATGTATTTTCAATTCTGTAGACTTTAATTCTCGACTAAATGAATTTAAAGCAGCGGATGCCACAGATCTTTAAAGGTAATTGCAGATGTAATTAGACTAAGTGCGCAACATTCTATGATAACGTCTAAGTGACTAACATCCCGATTAGCTTAAACTCAAAAAAAATCTGTGCACACACTTTTCAGCTGCACCGAAAACTTACGGCAGTTGCAAGTACACGCCAAGGCGTATTTGTTCTTTTCAATATTTTATTATAGAACGCTTACATCTTAACATCAATGAACGAACTATGACAATTATAGTACCTTAATCCAAAAAAAAGTGCAGATAAGTTGTTTAAACAACCTACCTGCAACTTTAAGCTTAATTTCTTACCACCAAATGATAGTTAAGAAAGCAAGGAAGAATGTAAATGCGATTACTCCACCCATCCACACAAAAGTATTAATAACACCAATGTGTGCTGCTTTTTTCTCACCCATATGCATGAATGAATAAAGTTGTAAAACTACTTGAACACCAGCCATAAGTAAAATGATTGGCTTAATAAAATAAGGTGAAAAATCTGCAATTACAACCGCAAAGGCGATGAAAGTAAAGAAAATCATAATCGCAAAGTTTACTACTTGTTTACGCATTTCAACTGCGTTTTTACGACGATCATAATCGTACTGTGCTTGAGATTTTTCATGAACATGTGTATCGTGTCCCATTTATCCTAGCACCCCCATTAAGTAAACTACAGTGAAAATGAATACCCAAACAACATCGATGAAGTGCCAATAAATTGACGCTGCAAAGTATTTGGGCGCATTGTAAAGGTTTAATCCGCGTTTAAAGTTACGGATAATTAAACCTGTCATCCATACTAAACCAATTACAACGTGTAATCCATGTGTTCCAACTAACGTATAGAACGATGAAGCGAACGCTGATTGAGTATAAGTAAATCCTTCGTGTACATACTCCACAAACTCATAAATTTCTAGACCAAGGAATCCAAGTCCTAATAGAACTGTAACGATCATCCAAGTTTGAACGCCTTTAAAATTATGGTTTTTCATATGATACATTGCATAAACACTTGTTAATGAAGAAGTTAAAAGTAACATTGTCATGACAAATGCTAACTCAAGGCCGAATAAATCAGCTGCTGAAAATTCCATTCCAGCAGGACCTCTATCTTTTAATGAAAGGTAAGTAGCAAATACACTGGCAAACAATACAATATCACTACAAATGAAAATCCAAATTCCAACGAATTTATTTTTTCCTTCAACAGTTGCTTGCTCAGCATGATCTGGCCAAGATTTTGGGGTGAATTTAGTGTTGATATCCATTATTTGTTACCCCCTTTTCCATAAAGTTCTTCTTCATAAGGAATAATATCCTCTTTATGAACATGATAACCTAAGTCATCTTTAAATGAACGTGTAATCATTGCTAGAACTGTAATTCCAAGACCAATAATTAATAAATAAATTGACCATGGTTTGTCTGCATCTGGATTGTATAACGCACCGAATGCTGCAACAAATAAACCAATTGACATGATTAACGGTAAGATTGAGTTGTTTGGCATATGAATATCACCAAGTGGTTCTGCATATGTCATACCTTCAGGATTACCTTCATGTTTTTCAATCCAATAAGGATCATATCCACGTACAAGTGGAGTTTGTTTAAAGTTATAGAATGGTACTGGTGTTTTAATTGCCCATTCAAGTGAACGACCATCTTTCCAGTAGTCACGCGTATTAAGTGGTTTAGACTTAATCGATAATAACATGTTAAGCACTAATAATAATACACCGATAGCCATTAAGATGGCACCGATAGATGAAATGAAGTTAAATAAATCCCAACCTTGATCTGCTTGGTAAGTGAATACACGACGTGGCATACCCATTAAACCTAAGAAGTGTTGGATAAAGAATGTTAAATGGAACCCAATAAAGAAGAACCAGAAAACAATAAAGCCTAATTTATCATTCATTGCACGGTTAAACATAATTGGCCAGTAGTAATGTGCTGCACCAAAAATGGCTAATACGATACCACCAACAATTACGTAGTGGAAATGGGCAACGATAAAGTATGAATCATGTAATTGATAGTCAAGTGGTGCAGTTGCCTGCATAACACCTGTAACCCCACCAGCTACGAATGATGGAATAAATCCTAAAGCATAAATCATTGGTACTGTTACTTTAATCGAACCGCCCCAAATAGTAAGAATCCAGTTAAATACCTTCATACCTGTTGGAACCGCGATTGCCATTGTAGCAACAGCGAAGATTGCGTTAGCTGTTGGCCCAAGTCCAGTTGTGAACATATGGTGAGCCCAAACCATGAATCCTAAGAAACCGATTAAGATTGTAGCGAATACCATTGATGAGTATCCGAATAAACGTTTACGAGCAAATACCGGAATAATTTCAGAGAATAATCCGAATGCAGGTAATACTAAGATATAAACTTCTGGGTGTCCGAAGATCCAGAATAAGTGTTCCCAAATAATTGTGTTACCACCCATTGTATGGTCGAAGAAGTTTGCTCCGAACATACGGTCAACTAACATGAAGAATAAACCTACAGTTAGTGGAGGGAATGCGAATAAAATTAATGAACTTGAAATTAAAGTAGTCCAAGTAAATAATGGCATACGCATGAACGTCATACCAGGTGCACGCATTGTAATAATCGTTACAATGAAGTTAATACCAGAGATTAATGTACCAGCACCAGAAATTTGTAAACCTAATACATAGAAGTCAATACCATGACCAGGTGAATATAAAGATAATGATGCATAAGAAGTCCAACCTGCATCAGGCGCTCCTCCAAGGAAGAATGAAAGATGCATAAAAAGAGCACCTAGGAAGAACAACCAAAATCCTAGTGAATTTAGGAATGGAAATGCAACGTCACGTGCACCAATTTGTAATGGCACAACGGCATTCATAAAACCAAATAGCAACGGTGTCGCTGCTAAGAATAGCATTGTTGTACCGTGCATTGTTAATAACTCATTAAATAGGCCTGCAGCAACAAAATCATTATTTGGTACCATCAACTGTATACGCATTAATAATGCTTCAAAACCAGCGATTGCAAAGAATAGTAATCCAGCTAAGAAATACATAATCCCTAGTTTTTTATGGTCAACAGTTGTTAAATAGTCCCAAAGAGTTGCTCCAAAGCCCTTTTTGTTACCAATTGCGACAGAGCTCACAACCTTAACCTCCTTCAAAGTTTCAATCTAGATCTATTTATTGTTCTACAGATAAGCTCATGATATAGTCTGCTACTGCACTGATTTCTTCGTCTGATAATTCATTATACTTACCTGACATCAAGTTACCTGGTTTGTACTCTTCTGGATCATCAATCCATTTTACCAAGTTTTCTTTAGTATGATCTAAGAAACCAGCGATATGGCTACGATCGCCAAATGTAGTTAAATTTGGTCCCATTGCAGCTCCTGTAGGCATACCAGTTACAGATGTAACGGCGTGACAGCCTAAACAGTTTGCAGCAAATGTTGCTTCACCTAAATCAGTAGATTCAGCATCAGCTGTTTGTCCTTCTGTATCTTTCATTGAAGCAACCCAAGTATCGAATGCTTCTGGAGATAAAGTTTTAACTTTGAAATCCATTAAAGCGTGTGAAGGACCGCAAAGCTCAGCACATTTACCATAGAATACGCCGTCTTTTAAGTCTTCTGATTCTTCATCAAATTCTAGGTAGAACTTATTAATATTGTCTACGTTCGTATCCATCTTACCACCGATAGATGGAATCCAGAATGAGTGCTTAACATCTGCAGCTTTTAAATTGAAGTACACTTTTTCACCAGTAGGAACAACTAATTCTTGTGCTGTTACGATACCTAAATCAGGATATTCGAACTCCCACCAGTATAATTTTGCTGTTACATTTACTGTTAAAGCAACTTTTTCATTATTTTCATCCACTTCATCCATTGCCGCTACATCGGCAAATTTATAAGTAGACGTTAAAGTTGGTACAGCTAAGATTATTAAAAGTACAATCGGAATCACTGTCCAAATTGTTTCAAGTACATGACTACCTTCAACTTGTTTTGGCATGTGGTCTTCGCCTACTTTAGATCGGCGGAATTTAACAAAAGCATATAAATAAATAACAGAAACAACTACTACAACTAGCGTCATGATTGTAATTGAGAATAACAATAAATTAAATTGTTCTTTCCCAACTGCACCAGCTGGTTGAAGTGTAGAAATATATTCTTCACCACAAGCTGAAAGAAAAACTGTCATTACTGCCAATAGCGAAAATAGACGCCATTTTTTAAGCCCTTTCATCATAGCTTAATAAAACCCCTCTTTCTTTGTTGTATTATCATGTGTAAATTAGGACATTGGTATTTGCTATATATGTGAATTCTAATCTTAAGAAGAATCCCCTTAATTTAAAATGATTACACACGCTGTTTTAGATATTAAGTTGTGCTAATAAGTAATTCTTATGAATGATTCTAAGAAGAATTCAAATTAGCAAGCTAAATAAATATCGCAAAGATGATCATTAAAACAAAGGTTGTTGTCATGTGATTTAACGAATAGACAAACATTTTATTTGCCCATTTTATATCATCTTTTGTGCTAAAACCAGAAATCGCTAAACATAGCCATCCTAAGTTTAATAATGTTGCTAGTACTAAGAATACTATACCTAACTTATATAATAAGAACGGTAACGGTATTAACAACAAAATCCAAAGTAGCATTGATATTTTTGTCCTTCTAAAACCTTTCACAACAGGTAGCATCGGTATATTTGCAGCACTATATTCATTTTTACGTTTCATTGCAAGTGCATAAAAATGCGGTGGTTGCCATGCAAACATAATTAAGAATAATGCTAGTGTTTCCCAACTGAATGTAGGATCTACAGCAGCCCAGCCAATGATAGGTGGAATTGCACCGGATATACTTCCTACTACCGTGTTACTTACAAACCTTCTTTTAGCCCAAATAGTATAAAGAACTACATAAGCTAATATACCAATTAGTCCCCACATGCCGGCAACGATTGATGCCGTAAATAACAAAATTTCGCCTACAATTAAAAATGAAAGAGATATTGTCAAAACGATGTTTGGTTTAAATCTGCCAGTTACAGTTGGTCTTGCTTTCGTTCTTTTCATTATTGGATCAATATCCTGATCTATGTAATTATTCATCGCCGCAGATCCACCAATAATTAAAGCAGCACCTAACATCGTGTAAGCGATTAAATCAAGATATTGCAGAAAGTGCAAACCTGTAAACTGAAATGCTAACCACATACCAGTAAAGGTTGTTACTAAATTAGAATTAACAATTCCTATCTTGATAAGCGCGAGAAAATCTTTTAGAAAAGAATTAGTAACAGGACCTGTTTTTCTAGCAGCAGTTAGTGCTCTATCGTTTGACATAATTTCCTCCTTTCATTTTTGTAAGCATATTCCGCTCACAATAACTATATCGAAATTTGTTCTTGATTTCTAGATATTAAGTGAAATTTAGAACAAGATAGTCGAAATGGAATTGTTTGCAGGATTAAAAACACAATAGCACTATATTAACGCATTTTACTCCTATTTTTGTGAAAGTTAAGATACAAAGTTGTGAACAATTTGTGAAATAGCTCTACCTTCTATTATGTGAATCTCGTTTGAAGTTGTCTTTTATCCATTTATTCGCTATCATCATAAATGGCAGTAACGCTTTAATAGCGTTTTTTATAGATAAAGAAGGTGTTCTTTTATGCAACAAAGACAAAATAAACTATTAAAATGGATTGCAGTTGCAACAACACTCGGTATGTTATTTATTTTATTAGGTGGCGCACTTGTTACAAAAACAGATAGCGGTTTAGGCTGCGGTAGACATTGGCCTGGCTGTAATGGTGAGCTTATTCCTACAAAAATAACAACAGAAGTATTAATAGAATTTTCACATCGATTAGTTACTGGTGCTGTTTCAATCCTTGTACTTCTCTTAGTTATTATGACTTGGCGAAAGCTAGGACATATTCGAGAAGTGAAGTTTTTAGGTGTACTGGCAATCTTCTTCTTGTTAGCACAAGCGTTAATTGGTGCTGCACAAGTACTTTGGGGGCAAGGCGATTTCATTTTAGCCCTTCATTTTGGTATTTCTTTAATTTCATTTGCTGCGATATTGTTATTGTCAATGATCGTATTTGAAGTAGATACGAAGTTCGATGCTGATAAGGTATTTATAGATAAAAAACTTAAATGGCATACGGTCGGAGTCACACTTTATTCATATATTGTCATCTATACTGGTGCACTTGTTCGCCATACAGGGTCTTCCCTTGTATGTTTAGATTGGCCATTCTGTGACAACAGTCAGCCCTTTGCATTACCGAACAATATGTACCAATGGGTGCAAATGGGACACCGTATTGCAGTTCTAATTATCTTTATTTGGATCGCTTATATTACTTGGTATGCAGTGAAGCATTATAAAGATCAGCGCGTTATCTACTGGGGATGGATCGTAAACTTTACCCTAGTAGTATTGCAAGTCATTGCCGGTATGTTAGTAGTATTAACACTGCTTGATTTATTCGTATCATTACTGCACTCATTGTTTATTACATTATTGTTTGGAATGTTCTGCTACATGATTTTATTAATCGCGCGGAGCAATCATAATGAAAAGAGAAATATGTAATTATAATGGAGAAAGAGGAATCACATCTGTATGGTGAGATTCCTCTTTTTATATTTTGTCTATGAAGATGCTGTTTTGCGAAAGTTTTTTTCAAATAAAAAACCATAAACAAACTCGAATCTATGTTCCAGTTTGGCTATGGTTTAGAGAAAATCCTATAAATTAAATTCCTTATTCAAATTCTATCAACAAATCTCCAGTAGAAATGGCGTCTCCAGCTTTTGCATATACTTCTTTTACTACACCGTCTTTTGGTGCTTGGACAGTCGTTTCCATTTTCATTGCTTCAGTAATTAATAAATGATCTCCACGTTTTACGGGGCTTCCTTTTGATACAACTACTTTTAACACAGTTCCTGGCATTGTAGCACCAATTTGATTTGGATTACTTGGATCTGCCTTTAAAGTAATTTTACCGTCGACCTCAACAGTTAAGTCCTGAATAACGAGTTCTCGAGATTGACCATTTAATTCAAAGTAAAGAATACGTGTTCCATCATGTTGCGGTTCACCAATTTCAATCAACTTTATAATTAACGTCTTCCCTTTTTCAATCTCAACCTCTATTTCCTCACCGAGCTTAAGACCATAAAGGAATGTTGGTGTATCTAACACAGAGATATCGCCAAAAGAATCAGTAGCTGATAAATAGTCTTCAAATACTTTTGGATATAATGCATAAGCTAATACATCCTGCTTCGACATTTCACGGTTGAACTTTTGAGATAGCATATTTTGAATTTGATTGAAATCAACAGGCTCAAGTAATTCACCAGGGCGGACAGTTATTGCTTCTTTATCCTTTAGGATTACTTTTTGTAACTCTTGCGGGAATCCCCCATGAACTTGACCTAAATATCCTTGGAACAATTCAACTACTGAATCTGGAAAATCAATTGATAACCCTCTTGTATAGATATTCTCTTCATTCAAATCGTTTTGCACCATGAACAAAGCCATATCGCCAACGACCTTTGATGATGGCGTTACTTTTACAATGTCACCAAACAACATATTCACACGGGAATACATCTTTTTCACTTCTTCCCAGCGATCGCCTAATCCTACTGCTTTTGCTTGCTGCTGTAGATTACTATATTGTCCACCTGGCATTTCGTGAACATATATTTCAGAATGCGGACTCTTCATACCACTTTCAAAATCACTGTAGAAGCTACGAACATCTTCCCAATAATAGGATAGTTGCTCAAGTGCCTCGATATCTGCCTTAATCTCACGTTTACTACCTTTCATTGCATAATAAAGTGAATTGATGCTTGGCTGAGAAGTTAATCCTGACATAGAGCCTAGCGCAGTATCAATGATATCGACGCCCGCTTCAATTGCCTTGGCATAAGTGTAAATACCATTCCCACTTGTATCATGGGTATGAAGATGGATAGGTAAGTTCGTTGCGTCCTTCAACTCTGATACGAGGCGATATGCTGCTTCCGGCTTGAGTAAACCTGCCATATCTTTAATCGCTAATATGTGTGCACCCTGTGCTTCAAGCTCTTTCGCCATATCTTTATAGTACTGAACTGTGTATTTCGCTCTTGAATCATCCAATATATCTCCTGTATAACAAACTGCCGCTTCAGCGATTTTACCAGTTTGACGAACTTCATCAATCGCAATTTCCATACCTTTTATCCAGTTTAAACTATCAAAAATACGGAATACATCAACTCCAGCGTTAGCAGATTCTTTAATAAACTCTCGAATTAAATTATCAGGATAATTTTTATAGCCTACTGCATTCGCGCCTCTTAATAGCATCTGGAACAATACATTTGGCATTTGTTCACGAAGCTTTTCTAAACGTGCCCAAGGATCTTCTTTAAGGAATCTATATGCTACGTCAAACGTTGCCCCACCCCATAATTCAAAGGAGAAGAAATTGTGTAACAGACGGGCATTGTAATCAGCAATTTGATACATATCCTGAGATCTTACTCTCGTCGCAAGAAGTGATTGATGTGCATCACGGAAAGTAGTATCGGTAATTAACACATTTTGTTGTTCTTTTATCCATTCAACCAGACCATCTGCGCCTCGGCTGTCTAAAATTTGTTTTGTTCCAGCAGGAATATCTGTCTTTAAACTAATATTTGGCTTTGTAGGCTGAACGAAAATCGGTTTCTTCTGCTTTTCGATACCTGGAAAGCCATTTAGGGTTACATTTCCAATGTAGTTTAATAGTTTTGTTCCACGGTCTTTTCGAATAGGAAATTCAAATAATTCTGGTGTTGAATCAATAAAGCTTGTATCAAAGTCACCAGAAATAAATTTAGTATGCTTTACTACATTTTCTAAAAACGGAATATTCGTTTTCACTCCACGAATACGGAATTCTCGCAAATTTCTGTCCATTTTAGCTGCAGCTTCACTAAATGTATTTCCCCAAGTAGATATTTTAACTAATAGAGAATCATAGTACGGCGTTACAACAGCCCCTTGGAAGCCATTCCCCGCATCTAAACGAACACCAAATCCACCACTAGAGCGATAAACCATTATTTTACCTGTGTCAGGCATAAAATTGTTTGCAGGATCTTCTGTTGTCACACGTGATTGTATCGCATAGCCGAATAATGGAATATCACTTTGCTTTGGAATATTAATATAATCTGAATGTAATGCATATCCTTCTGCCACTTTAATTTGTGCGTGAACAATATCAATACCTGTAATCATTTCTGTAATTGTATGTTCAACTTGAATTCGCGGATTAACTTCAATGAAGTAAAATTCATCTTCAGCAACTAAAAATTCAACTGTTCCTGCATTGATATAATTTACATTTTTCATTAACTGAACAGCTGCATTACAAATTCGATCGCGAAGATCTTTTTGAAGCGCATTTGAAGGTGCAATTTCAACTACCTTTTGATGTCTACGTTGGATCGAACAATCTCTTTCATATAAGTGAATGATATTCCCAATGCTATCTCCTAATATCTGTACTTCTATATGCTTCGGTTTTATAATTGCCTTTTCAACATATACTTCATCTGATCCGAATGCAGCTTTTGCTTCAGATTTTGCCCGTTCATAGCTCGATGCCAATTCATCTTGAGATTGAACTAAACGCATTCCACGGCCACCGCCACCAAGAGCAGCTTTTATCATTAAAGGGTAGCCATAAGTATCCCCAAAGGCTTCTAATTCAGCAAGTGAACTGACTGGCCCATCACTTCCTGGAATTACTGGAATTTTAGCATTGATCGCTTGCTGTCTTGCCTTTACTTTATCCCCGAACATATCTAAATGCTCTGATTTAGGTCCAATAAAAATAATACCTTCTTCTTCACAGCGTCTTGCAAAATGGACATTTTCAGATAAAAAACCATATCCAGGATGTATTGCATCAACATTGGCATGTTTTGCGATTTCGATAATTCCATCAATATCTAAATAAGCATCGATAGGTTTTTTCCCAACTCCAACTAAATAGGATTCATCAGATTTATAGCGATGATGTGAACCGCTATCCTCCCTTGAATAAATGGCCACTGTTCGTATGTTTAGTTCATTACAAGCTCTAAATATACGTATCGCAATTTCCCCTCTGTTTGCTACTAAAATCTTGTGAATCTTTCTCATCTTCCCACCCCTATTGTTTTTTCTTTTCTAACTTTACATACATAGAGACATTTATCAGTATACCCATAGCTAGTGATAGCATGATTAAAGAAGAACCCCCATAACTGATAAATGGTAAAGTAACACCTGTTAAAGGAATCAAACCGGAAACCCCACCTAAATTAATAAAAGTTTGGATGGCTAACCAGCTAGCAATACCAGCAGAAATCATTCTAGCTAGTGGATCTTTAGTTTTCATAGCAATATATAAGCCTCTAAAAACGATAAAACCTAGACCACCTAATACTAGAATAACACCAAAAATCCCCAATTCCTCTGCTATTATTGCCATTATAAAGTCTGTTTGCGGTTCTGGTAAATAACCTAGCTTTTGTACTGATTGTCCTAGTCCGACCCCTTCTAGACCACCTGAACCTATTGCTATATAACCATTTATAACTTGGTGTCCTGAACCAGATTCATATTCAAATGGATTTAAAAATGACTGTAATCGACCTAATCGATTGTCAGTAAAAATACTATCCCCTTTTACAAGTAGTATAAAACCCATCAACGCGCCACCAAGTAACCCTAGAACGGAGAAGAATTTAAGATATGCTTTAAAGCTCATTCCACTTGCTGCAACTACCGCAAATGCTATACCAGATAATATAATAACCGCACCTAGATCTGTCTCATTCGCAACACAGAAAATGATAAAAATCCAGATGATAATAGGGTAAATAATATTGTTTGGCTGTAAATTTTCTAGAGGATTATTTAGACTTTTTCTATAAAAGGCACCAGCAAAATACAAAATTACAAATAGCTTTGCAACTTCGGATGGTTGGAAATTCATTACCCCTAAATCAATCCAACTTTTCGAACCGGTTTGTTCCATACCTACACCAAAAAACCAAAGCCAAACTAGTATGAATATCATACCCGCCGTCATTGCTACCATCAATTTCTTATTGCTATAGTGTTTATATGGTAAAAATGCGCCAAAAAGAAATACTAGCGATGAAATAACTAAATTTATTAACTGTTTATTATAAAAATAATCAGGTGGCGCTTCTTCTTGAACAATAGCAACCATCATGCTTGAACTATAAATCATGATTAGCCCAAATAAACATAAAAACACATATGTAAAAAATATAGGATAATCAAAATTCCTCACATAATATGCAATGTATTTTCTCATTACCTAAAACCTCTTCATTAGAAAAAAAACTCAAATCGCATCTACAGCGTTTTGAGTTGATTCTATTATTTGTTTGTATATGCATCGTGCAATAAAGATAGTTCTTTTTCGAGTGTATCTAGAATCTGTTTTCCCTTTTCACGCGAAATTAAATCTAGTTTTACTGCAAAATCAATTTCTCTAGATAGCCCAAACATCTGTGTATCTAATACTTCTTCATATAAAGGACAAGACGGCATTGTTAAATGATCCATCTGAACTTTTATTAATTTTGCAATTTTATCTGCATCATGAAGTAATAATTCTAAAGCTTTCTCTTGAAAGGAAGCTTGACTTTTCGTATCCATGAGGACGCCCCCATCATTTGATATTTCTTCTATTCTATCTTTATAAAGTTTATCTTTTGAAAGATAAAAAAGCAAGTGAATTCACACTAATTGAGTCATACTAAATTATATTTCTTTATTAATTTATCCTACAAGCGTTATACTGTACATGATATCTATTTTAGGGGGAGTAGTAGAACATGGAAAATATCATTCCTATAAAAGGTGCTGTTACATATAAAATCACATTAGATCCTACTGTTTGGATATTCGACGATCGTCGTCTTGATTTAAAAACATATTTTACAGAAAAAAATGAGCACGAATCAGAAGACTTAAAATATTTACTCGCTATGGGTAAACATTGGTCGAGAGAAATAATGGAAGGTGCTACATTTCCACCTACTTTAAAAACTGAAAGAAAGTTTGATCGCCAAGGTATGAAAACTGGTACATTTGGCATTGAAATAAAATATTTCCTTAAAAACGCAGGCGTACAAGATGATGCTACTCGTGTTGTTTTTGAATGTAAGGATGGTTCAGAGCATTCATTTTCCCTTGAAGAGGCAAATACATTGATCTTTAAATTCAGCCAGGATGGTAAACCGCTTACAGAGGATGGGCCTGTTCATTTATTATTAGGCGATGGTTCTAATGTCGATCATCCTATAAAAAATATTAGTGCAATTCGTGTTGAGTAGGAGGAACGTATATGCGTGTTAAATGTGTCATATGTGATACGATAAACAACATCAATGATGACTTACCACTTTCAAAAAAATTACGTAATCGACCTATTCATACGTATATGTGTGATAATTGTCATGACAGAATTTCTAAAAAAACGGAAGCGCGAATCGCAACGGGAAAATTCCGTTTCTACCGAAATTCAACAAGACAAGCAGAAGAGTATCTATAATTTTTTTAACATTGAGATATTGCTTTGATTTAACTAACAATTCCAGTCTCTAGCAAAGTGTTATTGTAATGAAATTTCACTATCGGTTAAATGACAAAAATCCTTGAACATTTTTATTGTTCAAGGATTTTTTATGTGTAAATGGAACCATCTATTCATCTTTAATTAACTTTTTTTCTAATAACTCAACCAGCTGGTACATAATCGTTGCAAAAATAGCTATTACCAGCAAGCTCATTAGTACAAGATTGAAATTAAATACTTGGAAGCCATAAATGATTAAATATCCTAATCCTTGTGATGACACTAAGAATTCACCTACAATTACACCAACCCAAGATAATCCAACATTTACTTTTAAGGTTGAGATAATCGTAGGAAAAGAGGCAGGTAATATCGCTTCTTTAAACATCTGTACACGTGTCGCATTAAATGTTTGTAGCACCTTTAAATAGTTTGAATCAACGGTTCTAAATGCTGTATAAATGACGATTGTTGATATAATAACTGAAATAATAGCTCCCATTGTGATAATCGATTTCATACCAGGACCCATTGCTACGATTAAAATTGGTCCAAGTGCAACCTTTGGCATTGAATTTAATACAACTAAATATGGATCCAGCACTTTTGATAGAAATGGTGACCACCAAAGAATAGCTGCTAATATTGTCCCTATAAAAGTCCCAAGGATAAAACCAAGGACGGTTTCAAATAATGTATAACTAGAGTGATAGAGTAGTGAATAATCACTTACCTTCTCAATAAGCAGTTCTACAATTTTAATAGGTGAGCTGAAGATAAGAGGATCTATCCAACGTAAATTTGAAGCCACTTCCCAAAGTCCGAAAAATAAGATTAAAATTAAAAGCTGATAAAATCGTACCCATCTTTTTTCTTTTCTTAGATTCGCTTTAAACTGTTCATGTAATTTATTGATGTTCAAGGCTCTCCAGCTCCTTCCATATAGTCTGGAATAGCTCGGAATAACTTGAATGTGAACGCGCTTCGAATGGAGTTAAATTTTTCAAATCAGCAGGAACTTCAAAGGTTTGATACAATCGACCAGGACTTGGAGAAAATAAGAAAATCCGATCACTCATGGCGATAGCTTCCCCAATGTCATGTGTGACAAGAACAGCAGTTTTCCCATATTCTTTCATTAGCTTATGGACTAGATCTTCAAGCTTTAATTTAGATTGGTAATCAAGTGCCGAAAATGGTTCATCAAGTAATAAAATTTTTGGGTCAACCGCTAAGGTTCTTGCTAATGCAACCCTTTGTCTCATTCCACCTGATAATTCTCTAGGATACTTTTTTTCTATCGAAGGTAAGCCAACATCTTCTAAGAGTGTTGATGCAATTCCCTTTGACTCTTCTTTATTTTTATTTAGTAATTTCAACCCCAGAGTTACGTTTTCCTCAATAGTCTTCCATGGAAATAAATAATCTTGTTGAAGCATATAACCAATTGACAAGTCAGCATTTGCAAAAACATCCTGATCCTCAATGAGCACTTTTCCTGCAGTAGGTTGGAACAATCCAGCGATAATTGATAAAAGTGTTGTTTTTCCGCAACCACTAGGTCCAACAAATGAAACAAACTCACTTTTTTCAATTGATAAATTAATATCTTGTAATGCTTCAGTCGCTGCTTCGCTAGAGAAATATGTGTGATGAACATTGCTGACAGTTAGAAAACTCATTTTAATCCGTAACCTTTTCTGCGAATGTAGTATCCACCAGTTCTTCGTATGGAATTCTTTCAGGTAATTCTCCAGCTTCATCCATAATATTTTGTAAATTGTTCCATTCTTCTTCATCTAAAATCGGATCTTTTGCAAATGATTCTTGAGCACGATATCGGTCAACAACTGTAGCAATTAAATCAACCTCTGTATCTTCGAAATATGGAGAAATTGCATTTGCAACTTCTTCTGCTGAGCTTGAATATACAAAATCTTGAGCCTTTTTAATGGCTCTTGTAAATGCTTCAACTGTTTCTGGACTTGCATTCATAAAGCTATCCTTCGCCATAAATACGGTATAAGGTACATGACCTGACTCAGTACCAAATGAAGCTACGATATACCCGACCCCTTCTTCTTCAAAAATACTTGCAGTTGGTTCAAATAATTGAACAAAATCACCAGTTCCTGAAGCAAAGGCTGTTGATATATTTGCAAAATCAATATTTTGAATTAACTCTAAATCCCCATGAGGATCAATACCATGTTGTTTTAAAACAAACTCCCCTACCATTTGTGGCATACCACCTTTACGTTGGCCAAGGAATGTAGAATCTTTTAACATATCCCATGTAAAGTTTTCAATTGGCTCACGAGAAACTAAAAACGTCCCATCAGTTTGTGTTAATTGCGCAAAGTTTTTGATTGGGTCGTTTGCGCCTTGAGCAGCGACATAGATTGACGTTTCTGACCCTACAAGAGCAACATCTATACCATCAGACAATAGGGCTGTCATTGTTTTATCTCCACCGGGAATCGTTGATAAATCAATTTCAAGTCCTTCTTCTTCAAAGTAACCATTTTCAATGGCAACATAAAGTGGGGCATAGAAAATGGAACGCGTTACTTCACCGACTTTTACTTTTTGCATCCCCTCACCGCCACCACAAGCTGCCAATACTAGTAGCATTAAAAATGAAAAGAAAACAAGTAAACTTGGCTTCAACCAATTTTTCACGTACTCTAACCTCCTCTTTCTCGATCTTTTATCTAGAGTAGATTATGCAAATACGAAAAAATGTGTTAATACCCAATGGAATATAGGCGGCAGGCTTAGAAGATTTATCGAAATTGGATTACTCTTTTTGCCGTTGTCTATTAAGCGCTTAGGGTTCTCTATTATCTTGGCGGCATTGTCTATTATCATTCCTATTGTATACAGCTTTTAATATAAAAATAAAAGCAAGCAGAGAAAACTTTCTATTTTCTCCACTTGCCTTATTTGTCAGGATATATCTAATAGCATTGATTATTTTGTATCTGCAGCAGATGCTTCTCGTTTTTCACGCCATAAGCGGATTTTGTAAACAATAAGAATTAATGCTGCTACAATTAGTCCTTCCATCATAGGTAATGAAAGGGCAAAGAATGTCAAAACAATACATCCTATGAACAGACAGATGTAAATAACAATGTTTTGCCAAAAATTTAATTTTCGTGCAAATCCTAGTTGATAAACAATTGCACATAAAATAAATATAGAAAAGAAAACGATATACCCAGCAACAGTATAGTTTGGTGCATTTTCATAAATGAATCGACTAATACCTGTTAACTCATTTAATACTTCTGTCTCCGTTCCATCTCTCATTTCAGATGCTTGTATCATCTTCCCCAACACCTTTCATCTTCCCCAATAGATATGCTATTCGTTTTTATTGTTCAGCGAATTTTTTCTTTTTCGCCAATTTTTCACGTTCATTTTTATCTAAAATTTGTTTACGTAGACGGATGGATACTGGTGTTACTTCTAAGTACTCATCTTCATCTAAAAATTCAAGTGCTTCTTCTAGCGTTAAGATACGAGGTTTTTTAATAACATTCGTTGCATCTTTCGTTGCAGAACGTACATTTGTTTTTTGCTTCATTTTTGTAATATTTACAGTAATATCGTTATCACGGTTATTTTCACCAACGATCATACCTTCATAAATTTCAGTACCTGGTTCAACAAATAGTGTACCACGGTCTTCAATTTGCATCATACCATAAGTAGTTGCTTTTCCTGTTTCCATTGATACAAGTGCACCTTGGTGACGTCCACCAACACGACCCGCAACAACTGGTTGATAAGAATCAAAAGTATGGTTAATGATACCAAAACCTTTTGTTAAAGACATGAATTCTGTTGTATAACCGATTAATCCACGTGCTGGAACCATGAAGATTAAACGAACTTGTCCGTTTCCTTCATTAATCATATCCAACATTTCACCTTTACGGTTACCTAAAGATTCGATAATTGAACCAACGCTTTCTTCTGGTACATCGATTTGTACACGTTCAATCGGCTCACATTTAACGCCATCAATTTCACGGATGATTACTTGTGGTTTAGACACTTGTAACTCATAACCTTCACGACGCATGTTTTCGATTAAGATCGATAAGTGAAGTTCACCACGACCAGAAACGATCCAAGCATCCGGTGAATCTGTATCTTCTACACGAAGAGATACATCTGTTTGTAATTGAGAACGAAGACGCTCTTCAATTTTTCTAGAAGTAATCCATTTTCCTTCGCGGCCTGCAAATGGAGAATTGTTTACTAAGAAAGTCATTTGTAATGTAGGCTCATCAATACGTAATGGTGTTAAAGCTTCTTGATGCTCCACAGGACATACTGTTTCCCCTACATTGATTTCTTCCATACCAGATACGGCAATCAAGTCACCAGCGTATGCTTCTTGGATTTCTTCACGTTTTAAACCGAAGAAACCAAAGATTTTTGTAACACGGAAGTTTTTCACTGTTCCATCAAGTTTCATTAGGGCTACTTGTTGACCAACATGAATTTTCCCGCGGAATACACGTCCAATTCCGATACGTCCAACGAAGTCATTATAGTCAAGTAGTGCTACTTGGAATTGTAATGGTTCTTCACGAGTATCTACTGGTGCAGGAATATGTTCGATAATTGATTCGAATAAGCATTTCATATTTTCTTCTTGTTTTGATGGGTCTGGATCAAGAGATGCAGTACCATTTACACCTGAAGCGAATACAACCGGGAACTCTAACTGCTCTTCATCCGCACCTAATTCAATAAGTAAATCAAGTACTTCGTCAACAACTTCTTCAGGACGAGCTGAATCTTTATCTACTTTATTTACAACAACAATAGGTGTTAATTTTTGCTCTAATGCTTTTTTCAATACAAAGCGAGTTTGCGGCATACAACCTTCATAAGCATCAACTACAAGTAAAACACCGTCTACCATTTTTAAAATACGTTCTACTTCTCCACCAAAGTCCGCATGTCCTGGTGTATCTAAAATATTAATTCTTGTACCTTCATAATTTACTGCTGTATTTTTAGCTAAAATTGTAATACCACGTTCACGTTCGATATCATTTGAGTCCATTGCACGTTCTTCAACATGCTCATTCGTACGGAATGTTCCAGACTGTTTTAATAATTGATCCACAAGTGTAGTTTTCCCATGGTCAACGTGCGCGATAATTGCAATATTGCGTAAATCTTGTCTTAAGTTTGACATTATTCCACTCCACATTCTTTTTTTCGTATGATTAACTGTGTTATTATAGCACATGAAGAAGTATCTTGTCTTTTAAAGTTTTTTTATCAAAATATTAATTACGTAAATTGATATGAATGAAATTTCCTAGCAAAAAGGGAGGCTTTTAAATGAATTTAGCAAAACTTGTCATGTTTATCTTTGCTTTAGCTGCAATTTTATCGATGGTTTCTATTGGCTATGCAATAGCTGTTCAAAGTGTATTTGGTGCGATAGCAGCAGTACTTGCTCTAATTGTAGTCTTTTTATTAGGATTTACAATGAAACGCAAATTTCGTAATCAAGGATTACTTTAATACAATTATTCCTTTTTATTTTTTCACTAAAAAAGAATTACATTCATTAAAGGACAAAACAAGACAAAATTCATTGTGTTGTTTTAACAAGCAAAACACCGCAATAGCTTTAAGTATCTACTTAAACGCTACTGCGGTGTTTTATTTTTCTTCAATATATTGTTCTAATATGAGTGGATGAATGGATGGGTTGGCGATGATAAACGTGTCTGTTGATAATAAATCAAATTTTTCTCCTTGGAAATTTGTTGCGACTGCACCAACTTCTTTTGCGATAATTATTCCTCCGCCAATATCCCAAGGAGAAAGTCTCATCGATAAATATGCATCCAACTTTCCACTTACGACAAATGCGATTTCCATTGCAGCCGAACCGTATGAGCGAGTACCACGCACAGTTTTTACTAAATCGATTATTTTTTCATGGTTTACTCGTCTATTGGGTGTAACCCAGCTTGCATTAATTCCAATAACAGCTTCTTTAATGTCGATTGGCTTTAACTTTCGTAGCGGTGAATCATTATACCATGCTCCCTCATCGGCGATGGCATAAAATAAATCCTCTCTCATCACATCAAATATGTACCCTAATTTGCCAATTCCATTAACAAAAAAACCGATTGTAATCATAAAATGACGATGTTGTTTCACGAAATTCATGGTACCATCGATTGGGTCAATTATCCAAACTGGCCCATCAAGGGATTCAACCTTTTCTCCCATCCCCTCTTCACCAATTATTTTATGATGTGGAGCGAAAGCGTTGATTTTTTCAATAAAAAACAATTCTGTTTCACGATCAATGTTTGTAACTAAATCATTAGCATCGGATTTTGTTTCAACTTTTAGTTCATATGAAAAGGCATCCCTTATACGTTTTCCCGCTTCAAATATCATTTCCTTTGCAAATTCATCAATACGATGTAAATCCATTTTCCCCCACCTTCCCAAACGGGGATACTGTATGAAATTATTGTAACATCCCCATACTTCATTATAACAAAAAATCACTTGCAGCTTGTGATTTGCAAGTGATTTTTAGTTGAATATGCAATTTTCATACATATGCATGAAGACCATCTAGCTCGTCTTGAATCTCCTTCAAGCGTTTTTTACATTTCTCCATTTCTTCTTCATTGTTTTCTTGCATAGCGGAATAAAGTGAGGCTAATTCATAATCAAGTTCTAAACGTAAAACATGTTCGTATTGCTTTTCAATGTCAACTTTACGTATAATTTTAATCATCTGTTTCATATGAATCACTTCCCTTTCCTTTTTAAAAAACTTTTTTCACGAAAAGCTATTGTTACAAGATTTTTCCCAAAAAACAATGAAAATAAACATCATTTTTGAAAGGTGGAACAAAGATGTTAAATAAAATTAAATGGACTAATGAAGATTTTGATGTTTTTAGAATTGATGGACTAGAGCAACGTATGGAAGCATTAACTACTATTGTGCGTCCAAAATTCCAAATACTTGGTGAGCACTTTTCTCAGTACCTTAGTTTGAATCAAGGCGAAGAGTTTTTCCCACATGTTGCAAAACACGCTAGAAGAACAGTAAATCCTCCTAAAGATTCTTGGGTTGCATTTGCTCCTTATAAACGTGGATACAAAGCTCTTCCTCATTTTCAAATTGGTCTTTGGGATACGTATTTATTCATCATTGTCGCGATTATCTATGAGGCGCCACAAAAAAATGTAATGGCGAAACGATTACTTGAGAATATTGAAATATTCGATAATCTTCCAAACAATTTCATCTTCTCAAACAATCATATGTCTCAAGATGCTATATCTTTAGAAATAGGTAGAGAAGAAAAATTGGAACATGCGTTAACCTATTTACACGACGTAAAGAAAAGTGATTTTCTGGTTGGACGTCATATTTCCCGTGAAGAGGCTGTTCAACTTTCGTCTGATCAATTCTTGTCGATTGCTGAAGAAACTTTTGAAGCACTCTTACCTATATACAACGTCATGATAAATAAATAGAAATTCAATTTTTGTTCAACTTTTTTGTGTGTTGTATAATTAATATGCACTAATGATAAGCAAACATTACATTTTTCTACTGATTTTCTTAATTCTTTTTTTATTTTTATTCAGTATATTTTTTAAACCCTTTAAGGAAAGGGAAAAAGAAAAGGATGTAGCTACAAAACTGATCTTGTAGCTACATCCTTTCATCTTTGAACTCGAATAATTTCTCCATCTTCTAATTCTTTTACTTTTTTCACAACTTGGTAGCTCACGTAGCCGCTCGCTTCTTCAAATTCGCGAAATACTGATTTTTCTTCAGCTTGGGATGGAACAATTTGCTTAAAACGACGATATAAAGCTAACATATCTTCACGTTTAATCCCTTTTTCATAAGCTTTTTCAATTCCTTCAAAAAATTGAACAACTGTTATAATCTCTTCTGTTGTCCAGTCTGGTGAAATCGGATAAGAGTATTCCATAAATGACCCTGCCTTTAATATTTATTGTCCCCATTTTACTCGGATTTTTTCAGCTTGTACAACCATTCGTTCAATTAACTCTTTGACGGTCGGTACATCTTGGATCATACCTGCAACTTGACCTGCCCAGCCATATCCATTTGAAAAGTCACCATCATAAATGAACCTTTTGTTTGCTTTCCCACTTATCAAATCCTTTAAAGCTTCATAAGTAGGAGATACTTTTTCAGTTTCTAGAATTTTTTCTGTAAATGCGTTTTTTAACACACGGGCAGGGGCACCAATTGAACGCTTTATAATCGTTGTGTCCGATTCACTACTATTTAGTAAAGCTTCAATATATTCTGGAGAAGCATGGACACATTCTTTCGTAGCTATAAATCTCGTTCCCATTTCAATACCTTCAGCTCCTAGCGCAAGAGCGGCCATCAAGCCTCTTCCATCACCTATTCCACCTGAAGCAATGACCGGTATGGAGACACTATTAACTACTTGCGGTACGAGAACCATTGTACCAACATCGTCTCGCCCTAAATGCCCTCCCCCTTCTTGACCAACTACCATAACCGCATCTGCTCCTAATTCTTCAGCCTTCTGTGCTTGGCGGCGTGCAGCTACGAGTACTAGCTTTTTACAATCTGCGTTTTCCAGTAATTTAAACAAAGGTGCTGGATTTCCACCAGTCATCGTGATTACAGGTACTTTTTCTTCAACGGCTACTTCTACCATTTCTTCATAGCCCTTCCCGTAATTCCCTATTGCAAAGTTAACACCAAATGGTTTATTTGTATTAGCTCGTACCTTATGTATTTCCTCACGTAAGCTTTGTGGTGATTTCAATGTTAAAGCGGTTATTTGGCCTAAACCTCCAGCTTCTGAAACGGCTGAAGCTAATTCTGAATAGGCTAAATATGCAAGTCCCCCTTGAATTATCGGATACTTGATGCCTAATAATTTTGTTACACGTGTCTCCCAATTCATATTTATCTCCCCTTTCGAAATACTAATAACATAATACTTTCTATTGATAAAGTAAAAATCCTTTATTTTTTTATAGTCACGAGTGTCAATAGGTGCTATAATTCTTCTTGTTTTGAATTTACGTAAAGCGAGGTGGTACCTGCGTTGTCACAATTAGAAACTCCATTGTTCGACGCACTACTCAAACATCGAAATAGACATCCAATCCAGTTCCATATCCCAGGCCATAAAAAGGGGCAAGGAATGGATCCGGCTTTTCGAGAGTTTGTCGGCGACAACGTTTTATCAATTGATTTAATTAATATTGCTCCACTAGATGATTTACATTCACCGAAGGGCGCCATAAAGGAAGCTCAAAGTTTAGCTGCTGAAGCCTTCGGTGCTGATTATACATTCTTTTCCGTCCAAGGTACTAGTGGGGCCATTATGACGATGATCCTGTCCGTCGTAGGTCCAGGAGACAAAATTATAGTACCTCGGAATGTTCATAAATCAACAATGTCGGCTATTGTTCTTGCAGGTGCCATTCCGATTTTTATCGCACCAGAAATTGATACAGAGTATGGGATTGCCCACGGTATATCTGTAGAATCTGTAGAAAAAGCATTGACTACGTATCCTGATGCAAAAGCGATGCTTGTCATAAATCCGACATATTTTGGATTTGCAGCTGATTTAAAACAAATAGTTGATCTTGCACATGAACGGAATATTCCTGTTATTGTTGATGAAGCTCATGGTGTGCATATAAAATTCCATGATGAGCTTCCCATTTCAGCAATGCAAGCAGGTGCTGATATGGCTGCTACAAGCGTTCACAAACTAGGTGGCTCATTGACACAAAGCTCTGTTTTAAATGTACGTGAAGGACTTGTTTCTATCAATCGTGTTCAGTCTGTTTTTTCAATGTTAACGACAACTTCAACGTCTTATCCGATCTTAGCTTCATTGGATAGCGCTAGACGCCAACTAGCAATTCATGGATTCGATTTAATTGATCAAGCAATTCGCCTTTCAAAGGATGCAAGAAAAAGAATTAATAAAATCCCACATTTAAAATGCGCTGGTCGCGAGTTATTAACTTCTTCAGCAACTTTTGATATGGATCCAACTAAGTTACTTATAAGTGTTAAAGATTTAGGAATTACAGGACACGAAGCTGAAGAATGGTTACGTAATAATGCAAATATTGAAGTTGAGTTATCTGACCTATATAACATTCTTTGTATTGTTACGTTAGGAGATACAAAAAAAGAACTGAACTTACTAATCAATGCATTACAACGTATGTCACAAGCCTATGATTCAGAAGCAATGGTTACAGAATCTAAGGTAAGTGTTCCAGACATTCCAGCCCTTGCAATGTCACCTAGAAATGCCTTCTATTCTTCAACAGAAATGATTCCTTTTAAAGAATCAGCGGGATATATCTGTGCAGAATTCATCATGGTGTACCCACCAGGAATTCCCATTTTTATTCCCGGGGAAATAATAACAGAAGAAAATATAAATTATATTCAAATGAATATTGATGCAGGTCTCCCTCTACAAGGACCTGAAGACAGAACGATGCAATATGTACGAGTAATTAAAGAACGTATGCCGATCTATTAAATAAAAAAGCATCAGCCTATTAAAGTGTAGCACTTGATAGGCTGATGCTTTTTATTCTAATTTAAATATACTGTGTTACTTGATTGCGACCATTTAGTTTCGATTCATATAGTGCTTTGTCTGCCATAGAAAACACTTTTTCAAGTTGCAATTCCCCATCTGGCATTAGTGTAACAACCCCACTGCTTACAGTCAAAAATGGATTGGTTTTTGAAGTTTCATGTTTTATTTTTAGTTGCATGACAGATTCTCTTATATTTTCTGCAAGTTTAAATGCATCCTTCTCCGATTCATGCAATAGCACAACGCAAAATTCTTCCCCACCATATCTAGCCGCAATAGAAGTAGGTTCATTGACAAATTGTTGTATACTTTTTGTAACCTTCTGTAAACATTCATCACCTAATAAATGACCATATGTATCATTAAATTTTTTATAGTAATCGATATCTATAATAATTAAAGAGAAATAATGAACTTGTTTTTTTGCTAATTCCCACTGTTTCACTACATATTCGTTTAAATATCTACGATTATACAGCCCTGTTAGCGGATCAATGTTCGCTTCTGCTTCCAGTATATTAAAATTGTTCGAAAGTTCATTTCGCATAATATCCACATTTTGAATTAACTCAGACAATTCATCCTGCTTCTTATAACTAGGAACATCCTTAAAAAAATCATGCTGTGTATAGCTTTTCACACAACTATTTAATTGGATAATTGGACTAATGACAGATTTTAATGTTCGAATATTAAACAATAGATTAATTATAATCATCACTATAATAGTGATTACTAAAGTAAATAAAGTATTGTTAATTCCATTTTGCATCTTATTTCGTACAATTGTTCTTTCGGCTTCTATTTGTTCATTAAAATTAGAAAAGATATTTCTAAATTCGTCCAATGCTTCTTTACCATTTTTCAACAATGGCGCACTTATTTGCTTTCCATTTTTTGATAATTCAACGAATGCCGAACCGTAATAGTTTTGCCAATACTCACCTTTGCCTATGAACCATTTTGCTTCATAATTTAAAGAAGGGAAATCAACAATATATTTTAATAATTCTGTTTTACTATGATTGAATTGTTGTAAACCACTTTCATAAGGTTCTAAAAATTCTTCATCATTGGTTAGACTGTATCCTCTTTGACCTGTTTCCTGGTCAATTAATGACCGATATAAATGGTTTGATGATTCTTCAATATGATCGAGTACTTGCTGACCTTGAATATTTTCATTTAAAAATGTGCGGATAGAGATTGCGGAAATAATGACTAATATAATTATAACAATGGCTGAAGCAACAACTGTATATAATAATCTAGTTCCTAATTTCCCTAACGATCGTATGTTCATTGTTGTACCTCTCGTTTAGCTATTTCAATCCTATTTTACCACACCTAGAATTTCACCGTCTTCCGACTAAAAAGTGACTTTTATTGTTACAAGCTATTATTCATCTAAAGAGGTCATTTCATTTTTATATAAATAGTGCAAAAATTGGACATATAATTGCCCCAATTACAGCACTAAGACTCATAGATACAGAGCCAATTGAGAGATCTTCTTCTCCATACTCACTTAATTTAGAAACTCCTACTCCATGGCTCGCACTTCCCATTGAAACACCACGACTTATTGGCGAACTAATTTTAGCCCATTTATATATATACGGTCCGAATATTCCACCAGTAAACCCTGCAATCATTACTAATACAGCAGTTAGCGGAGCAATACCTCCGATTGTTTCACTTACCTGCATAGCAATTGGAGTGGTTAATGATTTTGGTAGTGCAGTTAATATCCATTCTTTTTCAATTTTAAATAAAGTAAGTAATACATAAATGCTAATTAAACCACTCATCATAGCGATAAATAATCCCGATAGAATACTGTATTTATATTTTACAAGTAAATGTCTTTGATTATATAGCGGGTAAGCTAGACCAACTACGGCAGGGCCTAATAAGTTCTGCAACCACTGACCACCTTCCATATATACTTCAAAAGGAATATCAAAAATTAATAATCCTACTACTAATACGATAGACGAAGTAATAACCGGCATTAAGAAGGGATAGTTGTAACGTTTATATAATTTCGCCATTACCAAATAGACAATAATTGTACTAATGATTGATAGTGCTACTCTCAACATATTCTTCCTCTTTATCTCCCTTCTGTTCTAATTCAGTTTCTAAATCCTCATTTTCTATATTATTATGAATTTTTAATTCATCTTTTTCCATTATAGGTTGGTCTACTTCTTTTTCCTGGATTTCATCTAGATTATTTACTTCCACTGTTTGCTTTTTCCACATTTCTTCTTTTTTCTCGATTTTTTGGCTTAAGAAGCTAGTTATGAGGATAGCAAATAAAGTACTCACAATTACTCCAAGAATTAAAATTAACCCATTATAAGATAGCAATTGTGGATATTCAATAATTCCAACCATTGGCGGAATATAAAACAGTAACATAAATCCGATTAAAAAACTTGCTCCGTCACGAATTAATTCAATTTTAATCCATTTAAGTAGTAAACAAATAAACAATAAGATAAATCCTACAACACTTGGTGGTAAAGGGATTTTGGTTAATGTTACTATCAGTACACCTAAATAATGAAATATATATAAAATGAGTATTTGTAAAACTGTTCGTACAGTCCTCATCATACTGGAATATATCGATTCCTTTAAAATTTCAACCACCTCCTCAATAAAGACATTTTACGCCTGTTAAAAATGTATGTCTATGTTAGAAATATATAAAAAAGCAACCCGATCCGAAAGAATCGAGTTGCAGCCATTCCTTACTTACTATATTTACTTCTTTTTTACTAGTTGCTCCTAATCTTCTACCAGTTCTTTTCGATTTTTTCTTAACATTTTTGACAATAATTCATAAACGATTGGTACTATAATTAATGTTAAAATTGTTGAACTTAGCAACCCACCTATTACAGTTACCCCTAAGCCTTTGGAAATTAAACCACTTCCCTCTGCTCCAATCGCAAGGGGTATAAGTGCACCGATTGTCGCGATGGCTGTCATTAAAATTGGTCTTAAACGAGTCGCTCCAGCCTCTAAAATAGCATCACGCATTTTCATTCCTTCACGTTCCATATGAATAATTCTATCCACAAGAACGATTGCATTTGTTACGACAATACCTATTAACATAAGCATACCCATCATTGCAGATACAGAGATTGTTTCATTTGCTAGCCATAATGCAACAAGGGATCCTATAACCGTAAATGGAAGGGAAAATAATATCGCAAATGGTGCGAGCCCTTCTCCAAATGTGACCACTAAAATAAAATAGACAATAGCGATTGCTGCAAGCATAGCTAACGCTAATTGTGTAAATGCTTCTTCCATATCTGCGGTTACACCACTTACACCAATTTCAATACCCTTTGGTAATTCAAGATCTTTAATTTTCTGTTCCACTTCTGCAGAAGCTTTCGTTATATCTTTTGAAGTCACTGTCCCTGTGACATCTGCAAATAATTTACCTTTACTTCGTGAAATAGTGTTAGACACTGTTCCTTCTTGTAATTCTACAATATCGCCAAGCTGAACGGATGAACCTAAAGGGGTTGGTATTGATTGTTCAAGCATATCCTCTATGGAATTTGCGACTTCATTATTACTTTGAATGATAACATTTATATCAGAACCATCTTTTTCAAGGGTCGTAATGACTTCTTCTGTTTGATTCGGATTTAACATCATCGCAATTTGTATGGTAGACAATCCGTATTGTAATAATGTTTGCTGATTTACTTTCAATGTAAACTCATCATATCGCTCCGTGAGACTTGTGGAAACGTCCTTTAGATTACCCGATTCATGCATGATATTCTCTATTTCTAACACTGCTTCCTCTACCTCTGTTAAGTCGTCACCATAAACAGTATAACTTAACGAGCTACTCGACATAGACATATTAAAGTTTTGACTTTTCCAAGTGCCTGTTTGATCTAATTCTTGAACATATTCTTCAATCTCTGATTTTACATCGCTGAAATTTTCAGTCTCTGGATCAAATATGACATACATTAAAGCTCCGTCAGAACCTCCGCCCATAGCCATCATAGGATTACCACTTCCTCCTATTGAAACTTGAACAATGTCTACATTTTCTCTATCCATCAGTTCCTGTTCGACGAAACCTACATTTTCTAATGTTGTTTCCTCTAACTCACCAGCTTCAGGAGTATAGGTTAAATATAAAACCTTCTCCTCCTCTGCCGGTAAGAAACTAAAGCCAACTATTGGAGCTAAAAATAAACTAGCTAAAAGGACACCAACAGCTATAAGTGATGAAATCCATTTATGCTTTAATGACCATGCAAGAAGATCTTTATAATTACGAGCAAGTGCACTACTTTTACCTTCTCGCATTTTCGCATGACCTTTATTCCCGTACAGTTTTTTCTTAAAAAGACTATGGGATAGAGCTGGTACAACCGTAATCGCAACTAACAAGGAGGCTAACAGTGCAAAGGTCATCGTTAAAGCAAAGGGCATAAATAATTCTCCAACAATTCCACCTACTAATACGAGAGGTGCAAACACAGCAACTGTAACTAAAGTCGAGGCTAAAATAGGTTTAAACATTTCGATCGTTGCAGAACGGATTAAAGCTCGTCCTTTTAACGGTTCATTCTTTAAATGCAATCGTCGATATATATTTTCAACAACCACGATTGAATCATCGATTACACGTCCGATTGCAACCGTCATCGCACCTAAAGTCATCATATTTAATGTAATATCCATTTGTTTAAGGACGGTAAATGCAATCAATAATGATAATGGTATGGAAATAACTGAAATTATCGTTGACTTAATATCTCTTAAGAATATTAAAATAATGAAAATGGCAAAGCCTGCGCCGAAAAGTGCCTTGCTTAACATTGTTTCAACAGATTTTTCAATAGGTTCGCCTTGATCAAGGGTCGTATCAATAATTAATCCATCAACAGATGATTCTAATTCCTCAGCAATGTCCTTTGCTTCATTTACTACCGCAACTGTATTGGCATCTTGACCTTTTACTATTTGTACAGCGATAGCTTCTTTTCCATTTGTACGTGAAACAGATTCTACTTTACCAACCAATTCGATTGACGAAATGTCTCCCAATGACACAAATGGTGATGGATTAGTCTCCGTTGGTGTGACAGGTATCAATAATTCCTCTAATTGTTCTATCGTTGTAATTTTTCCATCAACAACTACAGATTGTTCTTTTTCTTCAAATGGAAATAAACCAAGGGGCATTTTTAAATCATTTGCCTGAATTATTTGTTTCACAGTATCTTCTGTTAAACTGTGGGATGCAAGAGCAGCTTCATCAAAGGTCAATTCAGCCTCATTCACATGTTGACCAGAAATAGATACGGATGAAACGCCATCAATTCCTTCTAATTTTGGCATCACAATTTCTTCTACAGTAGATGTTAATTCTGCAATGTCTTCTGTATCACTTGCAACACTTAATGCCAATATTGGAAATGCATTTATCGTTATTCGAGCTATGGAAGGTTCCTGTGCATTATCTGGTAACTTAATATTTTCTAATACAGATTTTATTTCTCTTTCTGCATCTGCCATATCTCTTCCGTATTCATATTCAATTTGTAGATTTGACATATTGGCATAGGAAGTAGAGCTAACGGAAGCGACACCTCTAAGATTGGTAACAGCGTTCTCCATTGGAATAGAGATATCATCCATTACTTGCTCAGGTGTTGCACCAGGATAGACTGTCATTACAGTAATGACAGGTATCGATATATCTGGGATTGTTTCCATATTCATTCGATAGGTAGAATAGAGTCCTGTACCCAGTAATATAATTGCTAGCAACCAGACAGCTAGCTTATTTTTCACAACAAAATTTACTAACCCTTTCAATTTAGCACCCACCTTTAACAATTCATTTAATAATTGTTTCACTTAAGGTTTGTCATTAAAGGATAGTTCATGCATTAAAAACCTTATAACAGAAAAAAAGTGTAGAAAAAGTCATTGGTTGACCTTCTCTACACTTCATTTGTTTCATTCTATTAATTTATTTTGAAATAATATGGATTGGGTTGCCAAGTAGTACTTCAGCAGTTTCCATTGTAATTTCACCTAATGTTGGATGAGGGTGAATAGTTAAAGAAACGTCCTCAGCTGTCATACCACCTTCAATTGCTAAACATAATTCTGAAATCATATCAGAAGCACCAGCACCTACGATTTGTGCACCCACTAATAATCCATCTTCTTTACGAGCAACTAATTTAACAAAGCCTTCAGTTTGGTTTAATGCTAATGCACGACCATTTGCTGCAAATGGGAATTTCGCAACATTTACTTCTAATCCTTCAGCTTTCGCTTGCTCTTCATTATAACCAACAGTAGCCATTTCAGGATCTGTGAAACATACTGCTGGAATCGCTAAATAATCAACCACTGATTTTTCCCCAGCGATTGCTTCAGCAGCTACTTTCCCTTCGTAAGAAGCTTTATGAGCAAGTTGTGGGCCATCAACGATGTCACCAATAGCATAAATGTTTGGAATATTTGTACGGCATTGTTTATCAACTTTGATTAGACCACGTTCAGCAAATTCAATTCCAATTTGCTCTAAACCTAATTCATCAGTATTTGGACGACGACCTACAGTTACTAATACATAGTCTGCTTCTACTTTTTTCTCTTCGCCGCCAGCTTCATACGTAACCACTACGCCTGTTTCGCTCTCTTCAACGCCTTTAGCAGATGCATTTACTTCGATTGTAACACCTTTTTTCTTAAGGCCTTTTTTCACAATTTGAGTCATTTGCTTTTCAAAGCCAGCTAAAATATCTTTACCGCCTTCAATAATTGTTACTTCAGTACCGAAGTTTGCGAAAGCTGAACCTAATTCAGTTCCGATATAACCGCCACCGATAACAACTAATTTAGAAGGTAGCTCAGCTAAATTTAAAGCACCTGTTGAATTAATGACACGGTTCGTATATTTGAAAGTTGGGATTTCAACTGGACGAGAACCTGTTGCAAGGATCGCATTTTTGAATGTATAAGTTTGTGCCGAATCACCATTCACAACACGTACTGTATTTGCATCTACAAAATATGCTTCACCTTTTACAGTTTCAATATTATTTCCTTTTAATAAACCAGCAACACCGCCAGTTAATTTTTTTACAACACTATTTTTAAATTCTTGAACTTTTGTAAAATCAAGCTTAACTTCAGAAGCAAAAACCCCCATGTCTTCTGAATGTTTTGCTTGTTCGAAACGGTGACCTACAGAAATTAATGCTTTTGAAGGAATACATCCAACATTTAAACAAACGCCACCAACTTCACCTCTCTCAACAACAGTCACTTTTTGCCCTGTTTGTGCTGCGCGAATCGCTGCAACATAACCACCAGGGCCAGCTCCTACTACGAGAGTATCAATCTCAATTGCAAAATCTCCTACTACCATTTTTTACGCCTCCATTAATAAAAGTTCCGGTTCGGCAAGCAAACGTTTTAAATGATTTAACGCATATTGCGCCGTCGCACCGTCGATCATTCGATGATCAAAGCTCAAAGATAATGCTAACACAGGTGCTGCTACAATTTCACCATTTTTTATTATAGGCTTTTCAGAAATTCTGCCAAGTCCTAAAATTGCTACTTCAGGATGGTTAATTACCGGAGTAAACCATTGACCACCTGCTGAACCAATGTTCGTAATTGAGCATGATGCACCTTTCATCTCATTTGGAGCTAGTTTACCTTCACGTGCCTTCGTTGCCAATTCGCTGATTTCTTTAGATAAACTAAAGATTGATTTACGATCTGCATGCTTAATAACTGGAACTAATAATCCTCGTTCTGTATCCGCTGCAATACCTATATTATAGTAATGTTTTTGGATAATTTCACTTGTTGCATCATCGTATGAACGGTTGAATTCTGGGAATTCTTTTAATGTTGATACTAACGCTTTTACAACATAAGGTAAATAAGTTAGCTTAATTCCTTTTTCGGATGCAACCTCTTTGAATTTTTTACGATGCGCAACTAATTCTGTAACATCTATTTCATCCATTAATGTTACATGTGGAGCAGTATGTTTTGAGTGAACCATTGCTTTTGCGATTGCTTTACGAATTCCAGAAATTTTTTCTCTCGTTTCTGGGAAATCACCTTCGAATTGAATTGGAGCTGTAGGTTGCTCATTATGGCCGGCTTCATTTGCTTCTACATTTCTAGTCTGTGATGGAGTACTTACTGTATTGTCTCCATTCAAGAAATTCTCGATATCTTCTTTTAGTATTCGACCATTTTTTCCAGACCCACTTACACTTCGAATATCTACATCATTGTCACGAGCAAATTTTCTAACTGAAGGCATAGCGATAATACGTTTATTTGTATCTACTACAGATCCTTCTGTTTGTGTCGGAACAGGAGCTGGTGTTGGTTCAGGAGCTAAATTCACTTGCTCAACACTTTGCTGCACTTCTGGTGAAGTTGATTTTTCTTCGTGATGATCATTTCCTTTTAACTGGATATTTTCATAACCTGGTGCATTTAAACGGATTAATACGTCTCCAACTACAGCGACGCTTCCTTCACCAACAACAACCTCTTCAACAGTACCTTCTACTGGTGAAGGGATTTCAACAACCGCTTTATCATTTTGTATCTCACATAATATATCGTCTTCTTTTACTAAATCCCCTTGTTTAACAAACCACTTTACGATTTCTCCTTCATGGATACCTTCACCGATATCAGGCATGCGGAATTCAAACGCCATAGTTATCACCCTTTCAATATGTTCAGATGTTAGTTTTCCTTCATACAACTTTGTGTATTATTCTTATTTGTAATTAGAATGTTAACACTTTCTTAGCCGTTTCAATAATATCTTTGTAATTTGGTAACCAAACATTTTCTGCTTGAGGGAATGGATACACTGTATCTGGCGCTGCAACTCTTAATACTGGTGCTTCTAAGCTTAGAATTGCTCGTTCTGTAATCTCTGCTACAACATTTGCCGCAATACCAGCTTGTTTCTGAGCTTCTTGAACTACAATCGCACGGTTTGTTTTTTCAACAGAAGCAATGATTGTCTCAATATCTAAAGGTTGAATTGTACGTAAGTCAACTACTTCAACTGAATAACCCTCTTTTTCAAGTTCTTCAGCAGCTTTTAAACTTTCATGTACCATTAAGCCATACGCAAAGATAGATAAGTCTTTCCCTTCTCTCTTTACATCTGCTTTACCAATCGGAATTGTATACGCTTCTTCAGGTACCTCTTCACGGAATGAACGATAAAGCTTTAAATGTTCTAAAAAGACTACTGGGTCATTATCACGAATAGATGAAATTAATAAACCTTTTGCGTCGTAAGGTGTTGAAGGTATTACTACTTTTAAGCCTGGCGATTGTGCCATTAAACCTTCTAAACTATCAGAGTGCATTTCAGGTGTATGAACTCCCCCTCCAAATGGAGAACGAATCGTAACAGGCGCTTGATAAACACCGCCACTACGATAACGCATACGAGCTAATTGACCGCTAATTGAATCCATTACTTCAAAAACAAATCCGAAAAATTGTATTTCAGGTACTGGTCGATAACCTTGTAGCGCTAACCCGATTGCCAAACCACCGATACCAGATTCAGCAAGTGGTGTATCAAAAACTCGGTCTTCACCAAACTCTTGCTGAAGTCCTTCAGTAGCACGGAATACCCCGCCGTTTACACCAACGTCTTCACCGAAAACTAATACGTTTTCGTCATTTTTCATCTCACAGCGAAGTGCATCTGTAATCGCTTGAATCATCGTCATTTGTGCCATAGGTTATTTCGACTCCTTTGCTTTATAGATTTCATATTGTTCTTGAAGGTTTTGAGGCATTTCCTCATACATATTTGAAATTAAATCTGTTACTTTTTGTTTTGGAGCTTCGTCTGCTTTTTTAATTGCTTCTTTTATTTCATCTTTTGCACGTTCAATTACTTCTGTTTCTTTCGCCTCAGACCACAGCCCTTTTCCTTCTAAATAGTTACGGAAGCGTACGATTGGATCTTTAGCTGCCCATTCATTATCAATATCTGTAGTTCTATATCGAGTCGGGTCGTCACCGCTCATTGTATGTGGACCATATCGATAACAAACTGTTTCAATTAAAGTTGGTCCTTCACCGTTAATAGCACGCTCTCTAGCATCGCGAGTCGCTACATAAACAGCTAAAGCATCCATTCCATCTACTTGAATACATGGAATTCCAGCTGCAATCCCTTTTTGCGCGATTGTTTTAGCCGCTGTTTGTACATCTCTTGGTGTTGAAATGGCATACTGGTTGTTTTGTACGATAAAGATAGCTGGCGCTTTAAATGCACCCGCGAAGTTAATTCCTTCATAGAAATCTCCTTGAGAAGATCCACCATCACCTGTATAAGTAATCGCAACATTTTTCTTGCCGCGCTTTTTCAATCCTAATGCTACACCAGCTGTTTGAACATATTGTGCACCAATAATAATTTGCGGAGCTAAGACATTAACACCTTCTGGAGCTTGATTTCCTACGAAATGACCTCTACTGAATAAAAACGCCTGCCATAGTGGTAGACCGTGCCATACGATTTGAGGTACATCTCGGTAACCAGGTAAAATCCAATCCTCTTTTTCTAATGCAAAGTGTGAAGCAAGTTGAGATGCTTCCTGTCCAGCAGTCGGTGCATAGAAACCAAGTCTACCTTGTCGATTTAAAGATATTGAACGTTGATCTAAAATACGTGTATAAACCATTCTAGTCATTAATTCGATAAGTTCTTCGTCAGATAATTTCGGGTCATACTCTTCGTTAACAACTTCCCCATTTTCGTTTAAAATTTGGAACATTTGAAACTTGTCTTCAATCTCTTGTAATACTGCTGTCGGATTATATTCTTTAGATAGTTTTTCTCCCATACGACACCTCTCCTTTTACTGTATTAATATTATTTTATTTTTCACTGGTACAATATGTTATGTTTCCAAGTATATAAGAAAAAAATTAATCGGTCAATCATTGATTTCTCTTAAAAACGTCACTTTTTCTTAAAAACTTTTTTCAACACCTGTTGTATATTAGATGGTAAACTGTGTTATAACAGAGGTTGACTAATCAATTTTTCTACATATACTAATTAGAGAATCCTTTAACGAAAATCCAACTATAGATTACCCCTCACAATTAAAATTTAAAATGTTCTTAATAAATTCTGTATGTCATAAGATATTTTTTAAATAGATAAATGTCTTTTTGATGTATACTCTAATTAGATTGTTGATTTGAAAGGAAGTTTTCGTATGATTTTAATGGATGACATCGTTCGTGAAGGACACCCTGCATTACGAAAGAAAGCTGAGGAAGTTCAATTACCTTTAACAGAGGAAGACAAAAAATTAGCAACTGAAATGCTGGAGTATTTAATTAATAGTCAAGATCCTGAGTTGTCCGAAAAATATGGACTACGCCCTGGCATCGGTCTTGCAGCAAATCAAGTTAATTCTTTAAAACGAATGTTTGCCCTACATGTAGAAGATGAAAACGGAGAGCTTTATAGTTTTGTAGCCATTAATCCAAAAATTGTGAGTCATTCAGTAGAGAAAACCTATTTACCAACTGGTGAAGGTTGTCTTTCAGTTGACCGACAAGTACCTGGGTATGTACCACGTTACGCAAGAATTACCGCAAAATTTTTCACGGTAGATGGCGAACAAAAAAAATTACGTTTAAAAGGATTGCCTGCAGTTGCATTCCAACATGAATTAGATCATTTAAATGGAATCATGTTCTATGATCACATCAATCAGGATGATCCATTTGCTCCAGTACCTGATTCATTTCCAGTAGAATAAAATAAAGAAAGGGAAATCCATCACAATTACCGGATTTCCCTTTTCTGTATACTTACTCTACCCAACATTCAGGAAAAATATTATTTTCTAACATATGAATGAATGTTTGCATATAATAAGGCGAAGTAACTTAAATTATCTTTAATTCTTTCATGATTTTTGCCAAACCACCTTCATCTACATGTTCAGCAATGACATCAGCAACTGCTTTCACTTTAACGTGGGCATTACCCATCGCTACACCTGTGCCAACAGCTTGTAACATTTCAATATCATTAAGTCCATCACCAAAGGCATATACATTTGATAGAGAGATATTCATTTTATTAAGAAGGATTTGAATTCCACGGGCTTTAGATCCATCTTTCGGCAAAATATCACATGAAAATGGATGCCAACGAATAAATTTCACATTAGGAAATTGCTTCGTATAAATTTTCTCATCCTTTACTTCCATAAAAATTAATGTTTGATACACATTATTTGTCTCATAAAATGATGGATCAATTGAAGGATACGGATGTTTTAAAGTATTTAAACTTTTTTGAATAAACTCGTCATTCTCTATTGTTGCTATCATCTTTTCGTCATCAATAAACACAACTGGATGGTTTCTTTCCTGACCAAATTGAATAATTTTTGTAAGCTCTTCTTTAGGTATACTATCTGTGAAAATCACTTCACCTTTATAGACAATATATTGACCGTTAAATGTTATGTATGTATCAATCTCTAATTCATCTATTATAGGTTGAATCATAAAAGGAGCACGACCAGTTGCAATTGCAATTTCATAACCATTCTTTCTTGCTTCTTTAATAGCATCCTTTGAAGATGCGGGTATTTTTTTCTCGCTATTATAAAGAGTTCCATCAATATCAAAAAACAATATTTTCGTCATCATCTAATCCTTTCCATGTATAGTTATATGTAAACGAAAAACACTTTACATATATAGTAGCCTCCAATATAATTTATGTAGGGAGTGATGTGCCATGTTAAAACGACTCAAAAAAAGAATTTTGAAACGATTAAATGGCATCCTCGGAAAAAAATCTATTGCTTAACGACTGTTCAGATTTTCTGAGCAGTCTTTTTTTATTTACAATTTTATAGAAGGAAGCCTGCCATTTATATAATAGCTTTTGTTCTATAATATCCCTTTAGGTTCATCTAAAAAAAGGTTTTTAAAGACACCGCCCTTTTCTTTATTTTAAATCAGTCACATGATAATATAAAGGAAATGCATTTTATTTTTAACTTTGTTTAGATGAATTCCCAACATTTATGATTTACTTATATTAATAAACTAACGGAATTCATTATTAAGATGTACTAAACAAAGTTTATCATCCACTAAGATGACCACAATTGTGATAGTAAATGCTGGACATAAAATCTTTTACGTATTTAATTGTTTATGAATAAACTCACAATTTGTGGAAAATAAATAGTAAAGATGCAAAAATGTTCGTATTAAAGGAGAGAGAAAATGATTTACAAAGTTTATTATCAACAAAATGCACAAGAGGTACCAGTTCGCGAAAACACAAATAGTCTTTATTTAGAAGCGTCTTCTGAGCGTGAAGTTCGTCAATACTTAAAAGACCGAAACTACAATATTGAATATATTCAATTATTAGAGGGCAACTATCTTGAATATGAAAAAAATAGCCCGAACTTCCGATTGGAGAACGCTTAAAAAATATGAAATTTGTAAAAAATGATCAAGCGGCCGTTTTCGCGCTCGGCGGACTGGGCGAAATCGGTAAAAACACATACGCTGTACAATTTCAAGATGAAATCATTGTAATTGATGCAGGTATTAAATTCCCCGAGGATGATTTGTTAGGTATTGATTACGTGATTCCTGATTATACGTATTTAGTGCGGAATGCAGATAAGATTAAAGGTTTATTTATCACTCATGGTCACGAAGATCATATCGGAGGAATACCTTATTTATTACGTCAAGTAAACATTCCTGTATATGGTGGTAAACTTGCACTTGGATTATTAAGAAATAAATTAGAAGAACACGGTCTTCTTCGTACAACGAAGCTAATTGAGATTACTGAGGATGATGTGATTAAATTCCGTAAAACATCGGTTAGCTTCTTTAGAACAACACATAGTATTCCAGATGCATTTGGTATCGTTGTTAAAACACCACCAGGAAATATTGTTCATACTGGTGATTTCAAATTCGATTTCACTCCAGTTGGACAACCTGCAAACTTGACTAGAATGGCTGAAATCGGACGTGATGGAGTATTATGCCTACTATCAGATAGTACGAATGCTGAAGTGCCTAACTTCACGATGTCTGAACGTAAAGTTGGCGAAAGTATTCACGATATATTACGAAAAGTAGAAGGTCGGATTATCTTTGCAACCTTTGCATCTAACATTCACCGACTACAGCAGGTTACAGATGCAGCGGCTCAACACGGACGTAAAATTGCAGTATTCGGACGCTCGATGGATAATGCAATTACAATAGGTCGAGAACTAGGATATATAACGGCACCAAAAGAAACTTTTGTTGATGCATCTGTTATTAATCGTTTGCCAGCGAATGAAGTAATGATTTTATGTACAGGTTCTCAAGGTGAACCAATGGCAGCATTATCACGAATTGCTAACGGTACACATAGACAAATTCAAATACAACCTGGCGATACGGTTGTATTCTCATCATCACCTATTCCAGGAAATACAATGAGTGTAAATAAAATTATTAACTTATTGTTCCGTGCAGGTGCTGAAGTCATCCATGGTTCCTTAAATAACATCCATACTTCTGGTCATGGATCTCAAGAGGAACAAAAGCTGATGCTCCGTCTAATAAAACCAAAATTTTTCATGCCAATTCACGGTGAGTATCGCATGCTGAAAATGCATACAAATTTAGCCGTTGATTGTGACGTACCTCAAGAAAATACATTTGTGATGGAAAATGGAGATGTACTAGCTCTAAGCTCAAATGAAGCGCACGTTGCTGGGCGTATACCATCTGGAGATGTATATATTGATGGTAGTGGCATCGGCGATATTGGTAATATTGTTTTAAGAGACAGAAGAATATTGTCAGAAGAAGGCTTAGTCATTGTCGTTGTAAGCGTAGATATGAAAAAACAAAAAATCGTGGCTGGTCCTGATATCATTTCACGTGGTTTTGTTTATATGCGTGAATCAGGTACATTAATCAGCGAAGCACAAAAAATGTTAAATAGTCATTTAAATGAAATGATTCAAGAGAGATCCACACAATGGACTGAACTTAAAAATGAAATTACTGATGTTTTAAGTCCATACTTATTCGAAAAAACAAAACGCCGTCCAATGATTTTACCAATCATTATGGAAGTGTAATAATAGTTGTCCATAAGAAAAAGTAGTATTCGAAATTTGAATACTACTTTTTAATTTACCCCATAGTCTTTTTAACAAAGCGATTAATATCAACATCCGCTCCAATAACGAGTAAAACATCCCCTAAAAGAATTTTTTCCTCCGCATTTGGCGAAATTAAAATCGTCTCATCTCTTTTAATGCCTACAATGTTAATACCATAATTAGCCCTAATATCTAAATCCTTAATTGAGAAACCGGCGATTCGCTCACTTGCCTTAATTTCCATAATCGAATGCTCATCTGATAACTCTAGATAATCCAAAACATTATTTGACATCATATTATTTGCAATTCGAATTGCCATATCACGTTCTGGATGAATAATATGGTCTGCTCCAATTCTCTTTAACACTTTTGCATGATAGTCATTTTGCGCTTTAACAGTCACTTGTTTAACACCAAGTTCTTTTAATATTAAGGTTGTTAAAATACTGGCTTGAATATTTTCACCAATCGCAACAATGACATGTTCAAAGTTTCTTATTCCTAGAGACTTGATTACTTCTTCATCCGTTGTATCCGCGATAATCGCTTGAGTCGCAATTTTTGCATATTCATCAACACGTTCTGAATGAGAATCAATGGCCATTACATCTGCTCCTAAACGAACTAACTCAGAAACAATGCTACCACCAAAACGTCCTAAACCAATTACTACAAACTCTTTTTTCATCAAATATCCTCCGCACTTTACATAGATGTAATCATTTTATCTTAGTGCAAACCTTTTGTAAAAACAATTACAAGGATTCTTTTATAATCGGCTATCCATGTATCATCTCGATATTTTTATTTTTTATCTATTTAAGATAAAAGGAAAACTCACCCAAAATAACCGGCTATCCATAGAAAAACGCAATGGTACTTAACCATTGCGTTAAATTTTATTGTTGTTCATTTCTCATTTCATCTAAAACTCGGTTTACGCGTTTTTCTAGCATTTTCATTCCGCTACCACCGGCTTGGAAATGACGTAAAACACCTGACTTATCAAATACATAGTACGCTGGAACATACTGATTTTCAAAAGCATCCGTTAATTTCATTTCGTTATCAACAAAAATCGGTTGATGAATATCAAATTGTTCAGCTACTTCTTTAATTTTATCTAAATTTGTATCTTCTGCTGAACGTGGCATATGAACTGCTACAACATTTAATTCATCTTTATAATTATCTCTGAAGTTATTAACCTCTGGCATTGCTTCCTTACATAAATGACAGCTAACAGACCAAAAGTGAATAAGGGTAGGCTTCTCACCTACTAATTCATTGCGTGAAACCTCTCCATTTAGCCATGTTGTTGCACCATTTAATTCAGGCATTGGTGAACGTAATTTCATTTCAAAAAATCCTCCTCAAGGTATAAGTAAAAATCCCCACCAAGTTCGTGGGGATATACTTTATTAAATTCAATAGCCTACAAATTGGTTCTTAAAGAGTTGCTTGACCTGGGCGCCAGTTTGCTGGGCAAAGTCCACCAGTTTGAAGTGCTTGAAGTACACGTAATACTTCATCAACATCACGACCAATATTATTGTGGTGAACAACTTGATATTGTAGTTCTCCCTCAGGATTGATGATGAATAAACCGCGAAGTGCTATCCCTTCATCTTCAATTAACACACCAAAATCTCTAGCTACTTTATGGTTTGTGTCTGCAGCTAAAGGATAGTTTAATTGACCAAGACCGTTTTGCGTACGATCTGTGTTAATCCAAGCTAAGTGAGTGTGAACTGTATCTGTAGAAACACCGATGATTTGCGCATCAAGATCTTCGAATTCATCATTACGATCGCTCATTGCAGTTATTTCAGTAGGACATACAAAAGTAAAGTCCATTGGGTAGAAGAATAATACTGTCCATTTGTCATTCTTCATGTTTTCTTCTAAAGATACTTTGCCAAAAGATTTGTCAGGCAATACTGCTTCCATTTCAAATGCAGGTGCTTGATTTCCAACCATTCGTTCTGCCATGTAAATCCCTCCAATATTTCAATTCTATTATCCCATCCATAATGGATGTTTCCCAAATTTACGATAACAAACGACATATTATTTTTCAATAATTTGGACATTTTATTAAATAATAACTTTTATAAAAGACAAAAAGTTGTCAAAAAATAGTATCTCAGTATTTTTACAATTTATACAGTTTTTATGGAATATTTTCTTCCATACAACTTGAAAATTGTAAAAATGTATGTATAATTGAAATCGTTATTGTAAACTTTAGGTTTTATATTTGTAAACTTTCATACTAAAAGTTTATGAGGACTAAACCAAAGGAGCAAAAGATAATGCAAATTGGTAGAAAAATTAAGTCCTTACGTTTAAAAAAAGGACTCACACAAGAAGAACTTGGTGAAAGAACAGACTTAACTAAAGGATATATTTCACAGCTTGAAAGAGATTTAAATTCTCCATCAATTGATACACTATTTTCCATTCTAGAGGTGTTAGGTACTACTCCAAGAGATTTCTTCGATGATCCTAATGGCGAGGAAAAAATTGTCTACACTGAGAATGATCAAACCTCTTATTTTGACGAAGAAAAAAAGTATGAGATAAAGTGGCTTATTCCTACTTCAAATGAAAAAGAAATGGAACCAGTCTACTTAACTCTCGAAAAAAACGGTGAGTATAAATTGTTCGAGCCTTCCTTAGCCGAAACATTTATCTATGTTTTAAAAGGTCGAATTCGTGTAGTAATTGGAGAAGAAGAATATATCGCAAGTGAAGGAAATGCAATCTATTATGAAGCATCTAGTAATCATCAAGTATTTAATGCCCATAATGGTAAAACGGAGTTGCTTTTAGTAGCAACTGAATCTTATTTGTAATTTAAGGAGGCGCGAGAGTTGAGTAACACAATTATTCGTTTTGAAAACGTATCAAAATCCTATGATGACGAGGTTGTTTTAAAGGATATTAATTTTGAGCTTGAAAAAGGTAAATTCTATACGTTATTAGGTCCATCTGGATGTGGTAAAACAACGATCTTACGCATTATTGCAGGGTTTGCTGAACCATCTCATGGTAACATTTATTTTAATGATAAAAAAATTAATAATGTACCTGCAAACATGCGACAAGTAAACACGGTCTTTCAGGACTATGCCCTTTTCCCTCATCTAAATGTATTTGAAAACGTCGCATTTGGGTTACGTGTAAAAAAATTAAAAGAAAATGAAATAAAAGAACGCGTTTTAGAAGCATTAAAGTTCGTGAATTTAGCTGGTTTTGCAAATCGCGAAATTTCTGAAATGTCAGGTGGTCAGCGCCAACGTGTTGCGATTGCTCGCGCTATCGTAAATGATCCTGAAGTTATTTTATTGGATGAACCACTTTCTGCCCTTGACTTAAAATTACGCTCAGAAATGCAATATGAACTTCGTGAATTGCAGCAACGTTTAGGTAAAACCTTTGTTTTTGTTACACATGATCAAGAAGAGGCACTAGCAATGTCTGATGAAATTTTTGTATTAAATGCCGGTGAAATTATGCAATCTGGTACACCTGTTGATATTTATGATGAACCAATTAACCGCTTTGTTGCTGATTTCATTGGTGAATCAAATATTGTAACGGGTATTATGATTGAAGACTATAAAGTACAATTCAATGGCAAAGTTTTCGAATGTGTCGATAAAGGAATGAAATCTAATGAAAAGGTTGATATCGTTATTCGACCAGAAGATTTAGAAATTACAACAGTAGATAAAGGTAAATTAGTTGTAAAGGTTGATACACAGCTATTCCGAGGTGTTCATTACGAGTTATCTACATATGATAAGGATGGTAATGAATGGCTTGTTCATTCATTGAAGAAAGCAGATGTTGGTGAAGAAATAGGATTAGACTTCGATCCAGAAGCAATTCATGTCATGAGATTAAACGAAACTGAAGAAGAATTTGATAAACGTTTAGAGTCTTATGGAGAAGAAGCCAATGACTAAAGCATCAAAGGGTTCATTATTTCCTTATGTTATCTGGATCGGTCTATTTGTCATTGCACCTATTATTTTAGTCGTCTATTATTCCCTATTAGACCTTGAAGGTAATTTCACTTTATCCAACTATATGAATTTCTTTTCACCTGCTTACTTATCAATGACGTTAACAAGTTTTTGGTATGCGTTTTTAATTACACTGTTTACGCTTTTAATTTCTTATCCTACTGCATACCTATTAACGAAAACGAAACACAAGCATTTATGGCTAATGTTTATCATTATTCCATCATGGATTAATTTATTATTAAAAACTTATGCATTTATCGGGATTTTTGGGCTTTACGGACCAATTAATGCCTTTACAAGTTTTTTTGGCTTAGAGCCAACACAAATATTATTTACTGATTTTAGCTTTATCTTTGTTTCTGTTTATATCTTTATTCCATTTATGATAATTCCTATCTTTAACTCGCTGGATAAACTAAACCCAACACTTGTCTATGCAGCACGTGATTTAGGGGCATCTAAATTTACAACATTCCGTCGAGTTGTATTTCCTTTAACCATTGAAGGAGTGAAATCAGGAATTCAAGTAACTTTTATCCCAGCATTATCGCTATTCATGATTACTCGCTTAATCGCAGGAAACCAAGTGATCACTTTAGGTACAGCAATTGAGCAGCAATTTTTAGTAGCACAAAACTGGGGTATGGGGGCTACAATCGCTGTATTCTTAATATTATTTATGGTTATTATTATGCTATTTACAAGTCAGAAATCAAAAGGAGGCAGCGTATAAATGAGAAAATTATCTCCATTATCAAAACTATATTTAGCCATCGTATTCATCATTCTTTACGCGCCGATTTTCTACTTGATTTTCTATTCCTTTAATAGTGGTGGCACAATGAGTGATTTTGAATCATTTACATTTGAACATTATCAAGCAGTCTTTGAAGATTCTAGATTAATCGTTATATTGATTAATACTGTTTTAGTTGCATTACTTTCAGGTCTAATTGCCACAATTTTAGGTACCTTTGGTGCTATCGGGATTGTGTCTTTAAAAAATAAAAAAATGAGAAGTACTATGCTTTCATTAAACAATGTCTTAATCGTTAGTCCTGATGTTGTAATCGGAGCTAGCTTCCTTATTCTATTTACAATGATTGGCGTCCAGCTCGGCTTTACATCTGTACTTATTTCTCATATCGCTTTTAGTGTTCCAATCGTAGTTCTTATGGTATTGCCAAAATTATTAGAAATGAACACTTCATTGATTGATGCTGCACAAGATTTAGGTGCAACAAAACGTGATGTAATGACTCGTGTAATACTGCCATATATTAAACCGGGGATATTTGCAGGATTTTTCATGGCATTAACTTATTCTCTAGATGATTTTGCAGTTACTTTTTTCGTAACGGGGAATGGATTCTCTACCCTTTCAATCGAAATTTACTCGATGGCTCGTACTGGTATCACGTTAACGATTAACGCAATTTCAGGCATTATCTTTATTGCTACTATTGTGATTGTAATTGGGTATTATTTTGTAACGAAACGTTCTAAATCTAGTCGTAGCGTGGAGGTGCAGCAATGAAATCATTAATACAATCAGCAATAGCAATAATTGTTGTATGCACTATCCTACTTTTCACAGCAAACCAATTAGAGGCTGGTGGCACCCAAGGTAGTAATAATACTATTACCGTTTATAACTGGGGAGAATATATAGACCCTGAACTGATAGATCAATTTACTGAAGAAACAGGAATAAAAGTCATCTATGAAACCTTTGATTCAAATGAAGCCATGATGACAAAAGTACAGCAAGGCGGATCAGCTTATGATGTAGCTGTCCCTTCAGAATATATGGTTGAAATGATGATCGAAGAAGACCTATTAATTCCTTTAGATCATTCAAAATTGCCAAATATGAAAAATATTGACCCTTATTTTTTAGATTTAGCATTTGATCCTGGGAACAAATATACAATCCCTTATTTTTGGGGAACAGTTGGCATTGTCTATAATCCATCATTAGTAGAAGACCATTTAACATTTGAATCTTGGAAAGATTTATGGGATCCTTCACTTAAAGACAAAGTATTTTTAGTTGATGGTGCTCGAGAAGTAATGGGAATGGGGTTAAACTCATTAGGTGAATCGTTAAATGCAAAAGATGATAATCTTCTACGACAAGCAACTGATAAATTAATTACTTTATCACCTAATATTAAAGCGATTATCGGTGACGAGATTACACCATTAATGATAAATAACGAAGCTACTGTTGCTTTAACATGGTCAGGCCAAGCAGCAGATATGATGTGGGAAAATGAAGAGTTGGATTTTGCAGTACCACAGGAAGGCTCCAATCTTTGGTTTGATAATTTCGTTATTCCAAAAACGGCAGCTAATGTGGATGGCGCACATGCATTTATTAACTTTATGTTAGACGCTGAGGTGTCAGCACAAAACAATGATTATGTTGGTTATTCAACTCCGAACGCAGCTGCAATGGAATTGATGGATCCTGAGGTTATAGAAGATGAACGATTCTATCCAAATGAAGAATTACGTGAAAAGCTAGAAGTATATGAAAACCTAGGCCTCGAATGGCTTGGTAAATATAATGAATATTTTTTAGAATTTAAAATGTCAATACGATAAAAGGTATTTGCTTTTAATGAAACTTATCCACTCATACTTTGGGTGGATATTGTTTTTGTTTTCATCAAAAATCTAGTTTATCCATTAACAATGTGATAAGCTATAGAATGCGGATTTCTTTGTAAAATTATGGGGGATGCTCTTTTAGAAAGAAAGGTGGACATCAATGACTCAGAAAATGAAAAAAGTAGTCATCGTAATCTTAATGGTTAACATGTTTATTACAATGGGTGGCATTGGGATTATTATTCCTGTTATCCCTTCTTATCTTGAACTGTTTGGTGTTGGGGGCCAAGTTCTTGGGTTTTTAATAGCATTTTTTGCATTTGCTCAATTTTTATTTTCCCCTGTTGCAGGTGATTTATCAGACCGATATGGAAGAAAGTTATTTATTATAGGTGGTCTTGTCGTGTATGGAATTTCACAGATTCTCTTCGGTTTAGCAACAGAGGTTTGGATTTTATTCTTATCACGTTTTTTAACAGGATTAGGCGCTGCATTTATAATGCCACCAATTATGGCCTATGTTGCCGATATTACGACGCCTGAGGAACGTGGGAAAGGTATGGGATTATTAGGGGCTGCCATTTCACTAGGATTTATGATTGGACCTGGTGTAGGTGGATTTTTAGCAACTGTGAATCTTCACTTTCCGTTCTTTGCATCAGGTATTGTTGCCCTTTCAGCAGCAATATTATCATTTATCATCTTACCGAATATAAAACCACAAGCTCAAAATGGTGCGGCTCCATTAGGAAAACGTGATAATTTAATTAAACAGTTAGCACGTTCTGTAAGTACACCTTATTTTGTACTGCTAATTGTTGTTTTCACATTTAGCTTCGGTATTGCTAATTTCCAATCTACACTGTCTATGTTTTTAACTTATAAGTTTGATTATTCGCCAACAGAGATTGCTATTGTTATTACAACTGGAGGATTTGTTGGGGTAATTCTACAAATGTTTATTATCGATCATTTATTTAAACGCTATGGCGAAATGAAGGTAATTTTAATTAACTTATGTGCAGCTGCCATTACGATGGTATTGATGATTTATGTAAATGGATTCTTTGTAATTTTAACGGTAGCAACATTGTTCCAAATTGCAACAGTCTTCATTCGTCCTGCTGTTAATACATTAATCTCTAAATTTGCTGGTCAGGAGCAAGGTTTTGCTGCTGGTATGAATAATGCATACATGAGTTTAGGCAATATGATTGGTCCAGCTTTAGCAGGGATGCTTCTTGATTGGAGAATGTCTTCACCATTCATTTTAGGTTCAATTATCTTAATTGCATGCTTTGCTTTAGCATATGGTTGGACTCGCAAAAAAGCGCCTTCATTAATGCATGCAGAATAAACTATTATTTTGATTGAGTCAGGAAGAGAATGGGACAAAAGTAATGAATCTGCTATTCAGGTACAAACTGATTAGCAGATTTTCGCTTTCAGCATTTGTTGCTCTCCACTTCGGCGGACGCGCATCCAGTGGCGAGCGGTGAGCCTCCTCGAGCTTTGCTCTGTGGGGTCTCGAACTGCTCTTTGCTCCCGCAGGAGTCGCCGCCTACGTTCCAAGCAACAAATGGTCATAGCAAATAATTACAACTTTAAATAAAAAATAAATTTAAAATTTTATTTATGTCCCAGCCTGTTTTGGATTTAGTATCGTTCGTTTCCGATAGAAGCTTCTCTTTGCATCGATAAAAAAACGGCAGATACCCTCTTTCGCTCCCTCCCCATTAGCCCTCAACAACGCTCTCCTACCTTTATATTAATATTTCGCATTGAATCTATCCCCTCTCTCATAGACTAATAACAAGAGATTTTTGTTATGGCAGTTAATAAAAGAGGTGGTAAAATGAAAAATTTAATTAAAAATATACCTACCCCTATCCTTGAGCAAATATTAGAAACTTCATTTAAATGGTTTGTGGTAGTTGATCGTGATGCAAAAATTGTATATATCAATCAAGAATACTGTGATTTTCTTGAAGTAAACCGGGAAGAAGCAATTGGAAAACATGTTTCAGAAGTTATTGAAAATACCGAAATGCATCTTGTTATGGAAAAAGGAACAGCAGATATTGCAGCTCCCCATTATATTAAAGGAACTTATATGCTTCCAAACCGTGTACCGATTGTCATTGATAACGAAATTGTAGGCGCCTTTGGAAGTGTGATGTTTCGTGATTTAAATGATTGGAAGAAATTAAGCTCTCATGTTAAAAAATCAATGGATCAAATCGAATCCAATATGAAACAATATCAAAATTCGTTTCATAGTTTTTATGATATTAAGGGTACATCTAATGCGATACGAAAAATTAAAGAGACCATTACAATGATTGCGCCAACAAAATTACCGGTGTTAATTGAGGGTGAAATTGGTACAGGTAAGGAAATGATTGCCCATAGTATACATGCTCTTTCTGATAGAGCTGAAAGAGAGTTTGTTAAAATTAACTGTTCGACCATACCAAAAGAACTGATAGATGAAGAATTGTTTGGAAAATGGATTGAAAGCGAACAAAGGCTAAAAAAAGGAAGAGTTCAACAAGCTCAAGGTGGTACCCTATTTATTGAAGAAATTAATGAACTTCCACTTACACACCAAGCGAAAGTTTTAAAAGTATTACAAGACCATATTGTCATTCCTAAGGGCACCGATGTTGAAATGAAAATTGATATAAGAGTCATTATGAGTTCTAATACACCTCTTGTTGAACTCGTTAAAGAAAAGCAGTTTCGGGAGGATTTGTTTTATCGTATACAAGCGATTACACTTCAAGTCCCTCCTCTTCGTGAGCGAATTGAAGATTTACCGGAATTAATCCAAACTTTTATGTTGAAGTACAGTACAGAAGCTGGGAAACGAGGAATTAAAATAAATCGGAAAGCTTGGTGGTTGCTTCAACATTATGATTGGCCTGGTAATGTACGAGAATTGCAAAATGTTTTACAAGCGATTCTTTACCTTATCGATGGCAATCAAATTACAGAAGATGTTTTACCACCTACCATTCGGAGACATAAACAACACTTAATCCGCACCAACGGAACTTTAGAAGAGATTTTATATCAAGTTGAGCATCAGGTTTTAGAGGAATTGTTAGAAAATGAGAGCGACAAACAAAAAATAGCACAGAAGCTAGGTATTAGTCGTTCAACCCTTTATGAAAAAATTAAAAAACACAACTTATGACCTAAAATCCAGTATTTCGAACACTATTCCGAAATACTGGATTTTTCATATACTCTAACAAACTAGCATTTAAAGCAATAATAAGACTATTTTCCGGATTGCTGGAATTCCCCCTCTTTTCCCCTTTCACATCTTTGACACATGTCTTTGCATATAGTGGATTATACTTTTTCTATTTTTTTGAAAGCGCTTTTTTAAGGCGTTTAATCTTCTTTTAAAGGAGGGGAGTTATTAATTAAGCATTAATCTTTTTCAATTTAAGGGGTTTTAAAGTTAAAGTGTTTTAAAAACTATTTCCGATTTAAAGGGGGTTATGGGGATGGATGCAAGTACAATTTTAAGTATGATTGGTCTTATTGGAGGTCTTGTTCTTCTTATTTGGTTAACACTTAAAGGGGTAAATATTATTATCGTTGGTCCAATTTCAGCACTATTTGTTGCCATTTTTTCAGGTATGCCTTTATTTCCACAATTAGCTGAAGAAGGAGTAGCGAATTTTGTTACAAGCTACATGACAGGTTTTACAGGATTCATTATGTCATGGTATTTAATGTTTTTACTTGGTGCAGTTTTTGGAAAAGTAATGGAAGATAGTGGTGCAGCAGATGCTGTTGCTAAATTCATCGTAGATAAATTAGGAATAAAATATGCAACCCTATCAATAGTAATTGCCTGTGCTATTTTAACATATGGTGGAGTTTCACTTTTCGTTGTAGCATTTGCTGTATATCCAATGGCAATTTCTTTATTCAAAGAAGCCGATTTACCACGTCGATTTATTCCAGCTACATTAGCATTAGGTTCCGTTACGTTTACTATGACTTCTGCAGGCTCGCCAGAAATTCAAAACTGGATTCCTATTGAATATCTGGGTACAACACATTTGGCTGGTTGGGAAGTAAGTTTAATCGTTGCTGTATTCATGGCTGTGTTTGGATACTGGTGGTTAAAGAGAATCATTAAAAAAGCCGTTGATAAAGGCGAACGATTTATCGCTCGTGATTCGGATCCAAAATTCGAAACCTCTCGTGCTTTACCTAACCCAATCGTATCAATGGTTCCATTAGCGGTCGTATTAATTATATCGTTTATTTTCCACCATGATTTAGCACAATCGGCACTCATACTAGCATTATTAGGTGGAATTATTGCAACATTCATTGTTAGTTGGAAATACTTCAAAAATCCATGGGAGGCTGTTTCTCAAGGAACACTCGGAGCGATTATAGCAATTGGAAATACTGCGGCAGTAGTTGGATTTGGTGGTGTTGCTCAAAAAGTACCTGCATTTCAAGTTGCAGTTGATGCAATGACAAGTATTCCAGGTTCTCCTCTAATTGGTGCTGCAGTTGCTGTATCAGTTATAGCTGGTTTAACAGGTTCTGCATCTGGTGGTCAAACAATTGCATTACCTTTAATTGCACCTGGGTATGTAGATGCTGGCGTTAATACAGAAGCGCTCCATCGTGTCGTTGCCATTTCATCCGGTGCATTAGATTCGCTACCGCATAACGGATACGTTGTAACAACAATTCAATCAGTCTGTGGCGAAAAACATAAAGATGCTTATTGGTCTGTAGCAGCTACGACAGTTGTAACACCTGTGATTGGTGTCATCATCGCAATCATTCTATTCTCATTTGGTTTAGGTCTTTAATTGAAAACTTAAGAGCTGCTATTTTCAGCGGCTCTTTTTTCTAGGAGGGATTTTCGTGACACAAAATAAAGTTGCGCTTATCACAGGGTCAGCACAGGGCATTGGCTTTGAAATTGCAAAAGCGTTTTATGAAAAAGGTACATTTGTTGTTTTAACAGATATGAATGAAGGTAAAGTAAAAGAAGCTGCCTCATCTCTTGGTGAAAATGCTATTGGTTTAAAATGTGATGTGACAAATGAAGAAGAAATTAAAGCGTCCATTGCTATAACTATTAAGCATTTTGGGAAAATTGATTACTTAATTAACAACGCTGGAATGCAATATGTCGCAATGTTAGAGGATTTTCCAACTGAAAAGTTTGAACTACTTATTAAAATCATGCTAACTGCTCCATTTATTGCAATAAAGCATGTAATACCTCATATGAAAAAACAAAAATTTGGGCGAATTATTAATATCGCTTCCATAAATGGTCTTGTAGGATTTGCAGGTAAGGCTGCATATAATTCAGCAAAGCATGGTGTCATTGGTTTAACAAAAGTGGCAGCATTAGAAACAGCAACAGATGGTATTACAGTGAATGCCATTTGTCCAGGATATGTAAATACACCGCTCGTACGTAATCAAATGGAGGACTTGGCAAAAACACGAAATGTACCCATTGAAAATGTATTAGAAGAAGTGATTTACCCACTTGTTCCGCAAAAACGTCTTTTAGAGGTTCAAGAGATCGCAAATTTAGTATTATTTATAGCAAGTGAAGAAACGAAAGGAATGACCGGCCAGGCTGTTGTATTAGATGGTGGCTATACAATTCAGTAGAATTTAAAAACAGACAAAAAGGTGAAGAAAACGGACTGTTTTCCTCACCTTTTATTATTATAAGCTTCTTATAAACTGTTCTACAAAATTGGCGTTAAAGGCTAGGAGATCTTCATCCGGCGTGATTTTTGCATGATGTAATCCATACTCGCAATTAGCGCCTGCCCAATACAATGCACCTGGTATTTCTTTTAAGAAGTATCCAAAATCCTCACCAGTCATTGCAGCAGGACTAAGAACAGCCTTACAGTTCTCAAATTGTTCTGCAAAGGATAATAACTTATTTGCACAATCTTCGTTATTATTTACTTCATAATACATCGAACCATAATCAATAGAAATTGAACATTCAAAGGATGCTTCAATTCCCTTACAAATCGCTTCAATTCTACGTTTAACCTCTTTCATAGCTTCCGCATTAAGGGTACGAATGGTACCTTCTAATCTCGCATTTTCAGCAACAATATTTTGTACCGTACCTGAAGTCATTTTACCTATCGTAATAACAGCACTTTCCATCGGATCAACATTCCTGCTAATAATCGTCTGTAATTGTAATATTAAGTTTGCAGCAGCAACTGTCATATCTCGGGTTTTATGCGGATAAGCTGCATGTCCCCCTAAACCTTTTAAGTCTATAAAAAGCTCAGATGTGTTCGCAAACAATAAGCCAGGTCGAGTAGCAACAGTACCTACAGGATGTTCAGGGGCAATATGTAATGCATAAATTTCATCTGGTAAAAGATCTGGACGCTCACTTTTTATCCATTCAAGCATTGGTTCTGCACCACCAGGACCTTCTTCAGCAGGCTGAAAATAGACAATGACATTTTGTTTTGGTTGATTTGTTGCAAATGCTTGTACAAGGGCTAAAGCAATCGTCATGTGACAATCATGACCACAAGCGTGCATTTGCCCTTCATGTGTTGAAGCAAAGGGCAAATTCGTCTCCTCAACAATTGGTAAGCCATCAATATCCGTTCGCCATCCAACGGTTTTTGTTGGATTGCTCCCAGCTATTTGAACAACGATGCCCGTTTTCCATGTTGAGATAGTTAAGTAATCTTGAGGAAGCGACTGTACTTTATTTAAAAGATACTTTTGTGTTTTAAATTCTTGAAACCCTAACTCCGGTATTTGGTGAAGGTCTCTTCGAATTTGGATCAGTGTATCCATCAATGACACCTTCTTAAATATTTCTTAAAGCGTCGATAATTTCAGTTTTAGATTTTGTTTTTTCATCGATTTTCTTTAATACTTTTGCTGGTACACCGCCAACAACTGTATAAGGCTCAACATCAGAAATAACGATAGCTCCAGCAGCCACTACAGCGCCTTTACCAACACGAACACCTTCTAAAACTACTGCATTTGCACCAATTACAACATCATCTTCGATAATAACTGGTTGTGCTGAAGGTGGTTCAATAACACCAGCAAGGACTGTTCCTGCACCAATGTGACAGTTTTTACCTACAGTAGCACGACCACCTAATACTGCACCCATATCGATCATTGTTTTTTCGCCGATTTCAGCACCAATATTAATGATAGCGCCCATCATAATCACTGCATTATCACCAATTGTTACTTGGTCACGAATAATTGCACCTGGCTCAATACGAGCATTTTGATATTTTAAATCAAGTAATGGAACACCAGAGTTACGACGGTCATTTTCTACTACATAATCTGTAATTTGAGCTGCATGTTGTTTTAATGCTGTTTCAATTTCATTCCATTCGCCGAAGACAACGACATTATTACCTTCACCGAAGACTTTTGTATTTTCACCATATGAAAGATTTGCTACGTTTTCACCTTTTACATAAACTTTTACAGGTGTTACTTTCTTTGAGTTTGCGATAAATTCGATAATTTGTTGTGCGTTTAATTTTTCAGACACAAAAAACACTCCATTTCTATGTAATCTATTAGACATGTAATGATTGTACTAAATTTTCTAATAAATAGCACGGCTTGACTTAAATTTTTGTTATTTTCTAAAATACTTATCATCTTCATACAATATGCATGCTTGATTTTTTACAACCTCTACAAATGCCGCAACTTGTCTTAGTTCAAATGCAGAATCATAACCGATTAACCAAGTATCTCGAGTTAGTCCTATATCCTTATCTGTATTTGATAATGGAATTTTATTTACGTCTTCTTCCCCATCCAAAGTAATCGAAGGAAGTATTGCATAACCGATCCCATTCATGGCCATTTGTTTACAAGTTTCAATTTGATCTACGATAATTTGTCGTTTAGGGTTTGATGAAAAATGTCTTTGCCACCATAATTGAATTTCTTGGTAGTAGTTCGAATCACTTTTAAATTGGATAAAGGGACGATTCGTTGTTAATATATCGTCGATTTCTTTTATTTCTTTGTCGACCAAATACATCATATCTCGAAAAAGATGAATTTTTTTCCCTTTCCATTCCGCTTGACCGCGTACGATGCCAATATGAGCATCTCCCTCATAAAGTGCTTTCACTATTTCAGAGCTCCAGCCTGTGATTAATGAAATTTTTGCATCTGGATATGTTGTCACGAATTCTTTTAAAACCTTAGGAAGCCAGTTTTGTCCAACAATTGATGCACAAGCAATTTTTAATGTTCCGTGGACCTTTGAGTTTAGCGCTTGGATAGATTCAAACACTTCCTCTTTTCTTGCGATGGTATCAATGGCATATTGAATAACAAGTTCTCCAGCGGGTGTCGGCGTAAGCCCTTTCTGGGATCTTATAAATAACTGAGCACCCCACTCTTTTTCAATGGATTGTAATCTTTGAGATAATGCAGGCTGTGTTAAAAATAATCTTTCTGCCGCCTTTCGCATGTTTTTTTCTTCAGCTAGAATTTTTACAATTTCAGCTTCTGTTGCTGTCATGGGAAAGCACCTCCTTGAATAAAAATCGACAAAATCCAAATCTTTTGGATTTTGCCGATTTGATTATTTATTATGGCCAAACTATAATTCTATTGTTCTACTTGATAAATATATTTTTTTAATTGTTTCAAAATAACACGTCTTGTCAGTATCCCTACAAATGTTCCTTCTTCATCTACTACGCAGAGAAAAGCATGGTTTATGACCAAATCTAGTGCTTTTTGGAATGTATCTGTATTATATAAGTAAGTGACACCGCTTTCCATCACGTCATCAACTTTTATATCTGATAGTTTATCATATTCGATACGTTCTAAACCTAAAATGGCTTCTGTAATCATTTTTATGCTCAACAAACCATGTAAGCGATATTTTACATCTAAAACAGGAACTGAGGAATAACCAGTTTTTGTTAAGACGAGTAGGGCATGTTCTGCACTATTGCCAACTTGGACGTGCGCAACTTTTTCAGACGGAATAATAAAATCACTAATTGGCGTATCTAACAAAGCTCTTGTATTAAAAGAAATCATTTCCCACTACTCCCTTTACGTTCAAATTCAGAACCATATGCTGCTATTATTATCATATCATATTTGTCTAAATTATGACCACGACAACGAACGCAGTATTTTTCAGAAGTGGAAAATGATTTCAAAAATTTATTATTAATCGCTATCTTTAGTAACCATACTGTGACCAGTAGTAAAAAATAATAATACCCGTAAATAATCCAAAAATTACATACATGATTATTATTGGGTTCATTAAAATTGGATGATCACGAACTGATTTATTAATAGGTGTATCCGTTACAGAAGCTCTTTCAGTCGTTTTCCTCATGACAGCAACAGTCATGTAATAGGCAACCGCAAGTATAACAATTCCAGTTATAATTGCCGGCACAGTCCACATTCCCATTTTATCACGCTCCTTTCTTAAAATTACTAATAGTATTCAACGAAAGGGTACTTATTTATGCGATTCAAATTTCTTCGACCTAAGATTAGCGTGATATTCTTCAAAAAGGATTAAAGAAAGTGCCATATTTACTAATTTACTAAATATTCTTTAATAATGAGATCTACAGGTAAAGGTTTATTGTATAAATAACCTTGTCCTTTTCTACAATTATTTAACTTTAAAAATTCCTCTTGAAATTCTTCTTCAACACCTTCAGCAACAACATCCATGCCTAGATTTTCTGATAATGTAATAATTGCTTTAATAATTGCTTCATTTTTCTCATCTTTATTAATATCTGCAATAAATGATTGATCAATTTTTATAATATCAATCGGATATTTTTTCAAATAGCTTAAAGAAGAATAGCCAGTTCCGAAATCATCAACAGATACATATACACCAAGTTCTTTTAACTTTGTTAAAATCTCATGGGTTTCACTCACGTTAACCATAGAACTTTCTGTAATTTCGAGCTCTAAATATTTCGGTTCAATATCATATATGTTTAATAGCTGTTCAATTTTAGTCGCAAAATTTTCCTGTTTAAATTGCTTTGGAGAAATATTCACCGCAACTCTAACTGGACGATATCCTTTTACCTTCCACTCCTGAAGGTTTTTACATACTTGTTCTAATACCCAATCTCCCACTTGAATGATTAGCCCCGAGCTTTCTGCAAGCGGAATAAATTGAGATGGTGGTACATAACCAAATTTCCGATTATTCCAGCGTATTAAAGCTTCAAAACTGTCAATCTCATTCGTTTGTAAATCAATTTGTGGTTGTAAATGAATGGACAATTCATCAAACTCAATTGCACGACGTAAATGCGCCTCCATTAACACTTCATTGGGAAAGGCTTGACTCATTTCACTTCGATAAAATCTATAATGGAAACGACCATTTTTCTTAACATAATAAACAGCTTGCTCTGCTTGATGTAAAATACTTTCTAAATCATTATTATGTCCGTAAGTACTTATAGAAATACCTATCGATGATGTTAAGAAATACTCCTGGTCATCAATAATAAATGGCTCTTTGAATGCAGCTAAAATATTATTTGCAAAGAGTTCGATTTCGTCTCTTGAAAAATAACGTAATACAAATACGAATTCATCACCATTATATCTATAAAGCTCACTAAATTTGTTGCGGATTTTCGCTAATCGTTGACTTACCATTTTAAGCATTTTATCTGCCGCATCCTTGCCTAACGATTCGTTATACTTCTTAAAACGATCTAAATCAACTAGTAGTAATGCGATATTTAATCCATCGTTAAAGGTACTAAACTCATCGGTCCATTGTTCATTTAATGCTTTACGATTTAATAATCCAGTTAATTGATCATGATAGTTTATTAATTGATAAGGACTTCCATCTTCAATAAATAAATCGTCTACACTGTTAAAAACAATATGGATTCCAATTACTTGATTATTCCAATACGTGGGGAATGTTCGAATATTAAAAGGCTTTTCACATGCCATTTTACTATTTAACATCACTTTAGGCATACCCATCGTTATTCCTTTTAAAGTGTTCTTAAATAATGCACGAAATGGTTTTAGATATTCTTCAGCAAGAATATCAAAGATATTTTCTCCAACCAATGTCGAATTGGATTCTAATAATTTTCTCGTTGCTGCATGATTTGTATAGATGATTTCTCCATTTAAATTTAATGAAATTATAGGATTAATATGATGTTCAACAAAATTCAAATGTTTCTCGATTTCTTTGTTCTGTTCAAAGGCTTCTTCTATATGCTCAGAAACGTTTCTAAGAACGACAGAGTAGTATTGCTCATCTGCCAATTCTATTCTTTGTACATACACTGCACATAGAACATTAGAAGGATTGACCATCATATACTTTATTTCGATTTTGGGAAAACGAAAAAGTTCAATAATTTGATGCCAATCTATAAAATGAAAAAAACTATGTGCCTGTTGTCCTTTTTTAAATAGGTTTCCAGAAAGCTCTTTTGCTTTGTCATTAAGCATTTCAACAGTATATTCATCTTCTCTGCTCTTCACAATCACGACAGCGTCGAATGGATTTAGTTTAATGATTTCCTGTAAATATTGCTCTATTGTGTCTAGCGGTAAGTTTGCCATAGAATTTCCTCCATTAAACAAATATAAATCCATTGTATCTATGTATTGTAGTCAAGAATTCGGGAGAACCAAGACTACATTAAGAAACTAATCCTCAACGACAACTGTACTCATCGCCTGTTCAATATACAATTCTTGGCTATTAATTTGTATTCCATTTGGATCTTTTTCTTTATAGTGATATTTGCCAGTTGCATCTTGCATTCGGGCTTTTACATTGTCCGCTAGTTGCGTTATCAATATATCCATTACACGATTCTTCGTTTCTTTAGAATAGATTGGGAATAGTATTTCAACTCTTTTCACCATATTTCTTGTCATCATATCCGCAGAAGATAAAAAGACTTTATTTTCTCCATTATGATGGAACCAATAAATACGTGTATGCTCTAAAAAGCGTCCAACGATACTTGAAACTGTTATATTTTCACTTATCCCTGGTATACCTGGACGTAGGCAACAAATACCACGAATTAACAACTCAATTTTCACACCATTAATCGATGCTTCATATAGTTTCATGATGATATCTTTATCCGTTAATGAATTCATTTTTGCACGAATAAATCCATTTCCATATTTTTTATGACACTCAATCTCATCATTGATTAATTTAATGAATTCATCTCGAATATCAAAGGGTGCTACTACTAAATGGTTAAATTTCGGTTTTTCCGTATAACCACTTAAATAATTAAAGAAATTCGTTGCATCAATACCGAATTCTTTATTAGTTGTAATAATCCCCATATCAGTGTAGATTTTTGCCGTTGCATCATTGTAATTCCCTGTTCCAAGATGAACAAAACGTTCAATTTTGTCATTTCTTCTGCGAACAACAAGAGTAATTTTTGAGTGTGTTTTTAAGTTATTCATTCCGTATATGACTAAGCATCCAGCTTGTTCAAGTTCTTTTGCCCAATGAACATTGTTTTCCTCGTCAAATCGAGCTTTTAATTCTACTAAAACTGTTACTTGCTTGCCGTTTTCAGCAGCTTGTTTTAAACCTTGGATAATTGGTGAATTCCCACTTACTCGGTATAAGGTTTGTTTAATTGCTAGAACTGTCGGATCAACAGCGGCTTGTGTCACAAAATCAACAATTGGTTCAAAGGATTCGTATGGATGATGGAAAAAGATATCTTGTGTTAATGCTTTTTCAAATACATCCTCATGAGAATCTAAATCTTGTGGATGCTGTGGAATAAAGCTTTCATATACTAGATGCTCTCTACCAGCAGATATTTTTTTAACAAAGCTAAATAAAAACGTTAAATCTAGTGGTCCATCAATTTTATAAACATCTGACTCTTGGATTTCAAATTCATCGAGCAAGTAGTCTAATACTTCATCACTCATTTCGCCATCCCGAACCTCTAGACGGCTTCCTACTCCCCATTTTCTTTTTTTCAATTCTTTTTCAATTTCCACAAGTAAATCCTGTGCGCCTTCTTCATGAATTGTTAAATCAGCATTTCGTGTTAATCTGAATGCTTGGATAGACTTAACATTATATCCATAGAATAATTTATCGATATGACTTGTAATCACATCTTCTAGTAAAACGAATACTGTTCCTTCTTGGCTAGGAACTTCGATAAAACGATCTAATACTGAAGGTACTTGAACAATTGCAACACGTTCACTATCATCAATGCCAATGCTATTATCCTCAAGCATGACTAATAAGTTTAATGTTTTTCCCAATAGTGTAGGAAAAGGTCGATATGCATCAACTGCAACAGGCGTTAAGACTGGAAAAATTGTTTCTTCGAAAAGTTCATCTAAATATTGTTGTTGTGTACTATTTAAATGATCAAATTCTTTTAAATGAACATGCTCTTTTGGTAATAAATCAAATACTAAATGACGAAAAACCTCCATTTGTCTACGAACGAGGGACTGAGTTTTTTCTGCAATTTTTGTTAGCTGTTCCATTGGTGTAAATCCAGATTTATTTTCAGGCTTAAAAAAACCAGCACGTACCTGATCTTGTAAGCCTGCAACACGTACCATGAAAAATTCATCTAGATTAGAACTAAATATTGCGAGAAATTTTAAACGTTCTAATAAAGGGTTCGATTTATCTTCTGCTTCTTCTAGAACGCGTTCATTGAATGCTAGCCAGCTTAATTCACGGTTATTGTAGTATTTTGGCTTTCCGATTTCTTCAAGCATTTGTAAATAATTCTCATCATCCTGAAGCTCGTTCCATTCGTCAGAAGAGCTTCGTTCGATTTCTGTATTCATATCATTTATTCCATCCTTCTTAGTAAAATTCAATTTTAACAGGCTGTTTAAAAATGCGCTCAAGATGCTTTTTTTGTCGTTCTGCTTGGTATTTTTCTGCCATCGCACTATTTTTTGCTTCAATGTAGACCACAATAACATTATCTTCTTTTTCCAATCGAATTGATTTTACAACATTACGCTTAGATATATTTAAAGCATATACAAACTTTAGCATTGCGCCATATTCTTTTAATACTTTTAATTCATCTTTATCTATCCATGTTTCAAATGGTGCTGCAAATCTTCTAAAATAATCTCGATTTTTATATGAAGCAAGTAGAGCAAGCTTCACTCGTTCGATATGATTCATACCCGCAATAGACTGGTTTGCAATTAAGTAAAATGTATGCTGACTAGAGGAATCCAGTTCAATATACTCTCCTATTGCATATACTCTCGCTGCTTTTTTAATTAATTCAAAATATTTTTCATTATATTGAACTATATTTAAGCTGCAACATTCTTTATATAAATTTTCTGTTAAATTTTGAAGTGTAGAGCCTTCCTCTTCCGTTCTCCCATACTCGAACACAATTCGTCTTGCATTTTCTTCAAAAACATTATACTTATCAAAGGCATCAGGATTACTTTGAAGTACACGATTAATGATTAATCCTTCACGTAACCCTTTTTTACTAATTTGGAACGTATTCGAATCTACTACTTCCATCAGCATTAAAAATACTTCTAAAGCTATTCCAATAATATCTGCTCTATCAGTAGAAAGACCGTCTAGTTGTTTCAATTGCTCAAATGTCATATCACCAAGAAAACCTTTTAAACCAATTAAATCTTCTCGATGCATTTCATAATGATGTACACCAGAAATAGGATAATCTATTTGATGTTGATGTATTTGTGCTACGTTTCTTGCACTTCCACCAATCGCTACGATTGGTAATTTAACATCATTTATCCAAGATATACCAGAAAATTGCTTTTTAATATATTGACGTAAAAGTTTTTTCTCCGTTTCATTTATTAAATCTCCAGAAACAAATAATTGTTTTAATGAAACAGTTCCGAATGGAAGACTATAGGTTTTTTGAAGCTTTTTATCTATATATAATGTAAGTTCCGTTGAACCTCCACCAATATCTATAGTTACTGCCGAAGGAGTATCCATAGAATGTGCCACTGCTAAAAAACCAAAATAGGCTTCTTCCTCCTCGGATAATAAGTCTATTTTTATTCCAGTTTCTTTTTTCATTCTGGAAAGTATTTGCTTTTTATTTTTTGCTTGTCTAATTGCAGCTGTTGCAACTGCTTGAATATCTACAACTTCAAAATCATCTAAAATTTTTTTAAATGATATAAGTGTTTCTGAAAGAACCTGTATACCTTCTTCAGACATTTCGCCATTATCCTGTAAATAGCTTCGTAACCTTGCTACTTTTTTGATATTTCCAAATTCATGTAGCCCTTCATTTCTATCGTATTTATAAAGTACAAGTCGAATTGTATTAGAGCCAATATCAATGATTGCTGTTTTAAATCTACTCATACTACTCACTTCTCTTTTCTTATAAGAATTAAAGCTGGGCTACCGATTATTTGTAGGGTTTATATATTGACCAAACCTACTATTCTAAAGGCGTCCTATTTAAACTTCACCTGTATGTAGCTACCATTTATGTCTAGAATAGGACAATCTTAATCAATTTAAACTTGTAATAAAAAAGTCGGATGCCTATAGAGGTATCCGACTTTATGAAATTTCAAATATTCAGAATGGGATACCTACATTAGTTTAGTCGTTATTATAAAATAAATTGGTCTACTTTTAGTATTAAATCTGCGATTTCAGGCTTCGATATTTGATCTTCTGCTCCAACTTCTTCTCCTTTATGACGCAAATCATCTGTTATTAAGCTTGAGAAAATAATGACAGGTAGTTTTTGCAAATCAGGATGAGTTTTGATTTTCTTTGTTAAATGATGTCCATCCATTTGCGGCATTTCAATATCGGTTACGACTAACTGTACATTTTCAGCAATGTCAATACCTGTATTTACAATAGACTCTAAATATTCATAAGCATCTTTACCATTTTCAAAGAATTCAATATTTACATAACCAGCTTCCTGAAATGTATCATGCAATAATTTTCTTAATAATGGTGAATCTTCTGCGATAACAACTCTCTTATCAGAGCGATTACGTTTACCTAATTTTTTCACAGAATCAATACTAATACCTGAATTCGGGTTAATATCTACCATTACTCTTTCAAAATCCAATAGTAAAATCATTTGACCATTAATTTTGATTACACCAATTACTTGTGAAGCCCCACCTTGATACATATCAGACGGTCTTTCAATTTGTTCCCATGAAATTCGATGTATTTGCGTAACATTATCAACATGGAATACTACTTTTTGTTTATTAAATTCTGCTACAATATATTTTTGCTGCTCACTATACGTCGCATTAGGAATGCCTAATACCTTCAACATATCAACTACAGGTAACACTTCACCTCGAAGCTGTACAATACCTTCAACATGTGGATGAGCATGCGGGATAAATGTAACAGGAATCGGTTGAATGATTTCCTTTACTTTTATTACGTTTATACCGAATTTATTATTTGCTACATGGAATTCAACAATTTCCAATTCATTAGTTCCACTCTCTAGTAAAATTCCTTTTTGTTCCACGACAGTCCCGCTCCTTTACTTCTTATAACTCACTATTTATGACTATAGTTTGATTGTATCATAGGCAATTTAAATCTCCTACATGCTATTTTGTGTTTGTTGTTTGACTTTCAAGTGAACAAGCAATCCAATAACCGTCATAATGATTAGTGAGCCTAAAGCAACACGGCTTGCAATATCTCCGTAATCTTTTAACAAAAGTGTGACAGTTCCATAAATAGCAGGACCTATAATGGCGGAAACCTTTCCAGAAAATGCAAAAAGCCCAAAGAATTGTCCTCTTTTTTCTTCTGGTGTCAACTCTACAATTAAAGTTCTTGATGTTACCCACATTGAACCCAATGAAACACCGAACAAACTACCAGCAATCCAAAACATCCATTTATCAGTTGCAAATACTGCAACAATTAAAGCGAAAATCATAATAACAGCTACAACAGAAACTGCCTTTCTTGCCCCGATAGCTTTAGCTATATTCCCAAATAAAAATGAGCCTATTATTGTTGAAACCGTACTTACTAGATATAAAAGAATAAACTCACCAGATGTAAAACCAACAATAGCAGTTGCATAAATTGTCATCATTGCAATTGTTGTAGCTATTGCATCGTTAAGAAAAAAATAAGCTATCATGAAAATGAAAACAGATTTATACATCTTCATCTCTTTAAATGTACGAATGATTTCTTTATATCCATCCAAAAATTTAATAGGTTTTCTTTCGCTTTTTGGTTTTGGATGATCTTTATTGATAAAGAATAATGGTAAAGAGAAAATTAAATACAAAATGGCAGTTGGAATAAATGCACGATGATAATTACCATCAGAAACTAATAAATAAACAAGCAATCCAACAATCGTACCAAAATAACCAATTGCAACTCCAAAACCAGAGATTAATGGCATTTCCTTTTTCGTACCTAAATCACTCATCATCGAATCATAAAATACTAAACTAGAATTAAAGAAAAATTTAGCAATCACAAAACTTATTACGGTTAAACACAAGCTTAAAGGAATTCCTGCATAGAGAATATCATTGTTGATTTCTGCAAAAATACCCATCATGAACGTAAAAAAAATCGATAATGAAGCAAACCATACGATAAAACGTTTCTTATAGCCCGTATTATCAATCCATACACCAAAAAGGGGTGAAAAAATGACAATAAAGAAACTAGCAACTGCATTTGCGTATGAAATAAACGTACTTGCCACTTGCTGCATTACTTCATTTGTACCTAAAACCTCATCCATATAAAATGGAAAGAAAATTGTATTAATATTTGATGAAAAAATAGTGTTCGCAAAATCATAAAACGCCCAAGACAATATAGGTAGAGACATGTATAAAGCTAATTGACTTCGTTCACCTGGCAATCTTTTATTTAGAGATTTCGCCATTAATTTTTACTCCTATCACATTTTTATTTAGTAAAAATTTTTTCACCAAAAAAATAGGATAAATCATTAGTCAATATAATATTTCACCAATGCCTGTGTACCGTTATCTCCATATCCTCGTTCAAGCAAATGATTATACAGATCTTTAGATAGCTTAACACCTGGTAAATCAAGTCCCATTCTATCTGCTTCGTCTATCGCAATCTTCATATCTTTAATAAAATGTTTAATATAAAAACCTGGTTCAAAATCCCCTTTTAACATTTTCGGACCTAAGTTTGATAGCGACCAAGAACCAGCAGCACCTGTTGAAATCGATTGAAGTACTCTTTCTAAATCTAATCCTGCCTTTAATCCGTATGAAATAGATTCGCAAACACCAATCATGTTCGTAGCAATTAGTAATTGATTGCACATTTTTGTATGCTGTCCATTTCCAGCTTCACCTTGGTACACAATATTTTCTCCAAACACCTCGAAAATCGGTAGCATTTTATCAAATGCCTCTTTATCACCGCCGACCATAATCGAGAGCATTCCTTTTTGTGCTCCAATATCTCCTCCAGAGACCGGTGCATCGAGTGAGTAGATTTCTTTTTCTTTAGCAATTTGATAGATTTTTTTTGCTAATGTTGGTTCAGACGTTGTAAGATCAACAACAATTGATCCTTTTTTTGCCGTTTGAAAAATTCCATTATCCCCGCAATACACTTGTTCTACATCTTGAGGAAAACCGACCATTGTAAAAATAACATCTTTATCTACTGACGCTTCCATAGGTGTTTCCGCCCATTTTGCCCCAAGCTCTATTAATGAACTTGCTTTTGACTTTGTACGTGTATAAATTGTCACTTCATAATTTTTATTTAGTAAATGTTTTACTATACTTGTTCCCATAACACCTGTACCTATAAATGCAACCTTTTCCTGCTTTAACATACAATCACCCCAAAAATTTCATTTTATTGTAGTTTAACAAATAATAAGAAAATTGTTGTAAATTTTTAAAAAATATTACTAGAAATTTACAAAGTATAGTCTCTTCATTTATTTTTTGGAAAAGTAGTATAGAGATAGCTTAATGAAGTAATAGTGAAGTGGAATAAATATACAAAAAAAGAGAGCCAAAAACGTATTGTTTTCAGCTCTAAAAGGGGGAAATGAGAATGTTGCTGTGTTCAAATATAATATTGCCAAAATTATAAAATTTAAACACAATATAATTGTTTTTTTTGAATTTTTTAATTAAGAAAATTTGTTTTTTCATCAATATTCTCATTTTGATCATATTGATTCATTAGTTTATCTAATTGACGACTTAATCTGAGTGTTTTAGGGTTTTGAAGTCCATTTTCGATTCCCGATTGAATCATCATTTTTCTTTTCTGTTCAAGCTTATTCAAGGTGTCCTTCTCCACAAAACCGCTCCTTTTTTAAATTTTCATACATAAAAAACCCCAATTTCAAAAATTAAGATCGTGTTAACTTCTAGGTATTTCTAAAAATGTATAAATTACATTTCCACCTTGCTTAGCTTCGCCACGAAAATGTTTAAATTTAGGATCTTTCACCAGTACTTCTCGGAACTTCAAAAATTCCTCTTTTGTTACTTCTATACTATCAATTTCTCCATTTTTTAGTTGTTCAATCATTTTTTTATATATTTCCATATAAAAACACCTTTCTTTCAATGTAACTTACGATAAAAAATAGTTACAAATTATTAATTATTCAAATATCTATTTACTTTTTTTTATTTTTCATGCAAACTTTCATAATATTAAGCAATTAAAGGAGCTGCTTTTTTATGAAAATAGCTGAAGTAGGTAATATAATCGAATTTAAAGACGGTTTGCAAGGAATTGTTGAAAAGGTAAATGAGAATTCCGTTATTGTTGACTTAACGATTATGGAAAATTTTCATGACCTTGAAATGGAAGAAAAAACTGTTGTGAATCATAAACGATATAAAATTTTAAATAATGATGCACTCTAATTAATACGTTCCCAACATACGAAATGATGATTGGGAATTTTTTTTATGGTAATATAAGTATCAAGGAGGCAAGCTATGAAATTAGGTAATCAATTTATCAGACTCCTTCTTCCACTAATTTTTGTGTATGCTTTCATTTATTACGCATATGAAGAGTCAGATATTTTTTGGTATATCTATGCTTTCACAATGCTTACGGCTTGTGCGATCTCTTTGATTTCAAACCAAATAAAGGATGAGCTTCCCGTTTGGAGAACATTATTATTTGGTATAGGCTATGGTACTGTTTTATATGGGATTATACGCTTCTTATATTGGATTCTTAACATGGTGAATGATGATTTTACAAAAACAACAACCAAGTTTATTTCATCCTTTGGACCAAACAATATATGGCACTATTTTTTACTTCTATTTATTCTTGTCATTTGTGAAGAAATGTTTTGGCGAGGATATATCCAACAAAAACTTAAAACTTTCGTATCACCTATTATAGCAATTAGTATCTCAAGCGCTCTTTTTTGCATTTTCTTCGCAATAAGTGGGTATTTCAGCATTAGTATAGTAGCATTTATTATGAGTATTTTTCTTGGAGCACTTTATGAATGGAAAAAAAGTATGCCCCTAGTTATTGTAGCTCATGAAGTTTTTATTGTGTTACTTTTTTTAATAATCCCCTTTTTCTAAGAAAATGGGAACAAACAAAAATTTATTTATGTTGAAACTTTAAGCAAAAACACACGTTTAATTCAATGAGGGGGCAAAAAAATGAGAAAACACATTTATACATCAATCATTTTAGCTTTATTTTTAACAGCTTGTAATACTTCTGATGACCAGCCTAATACAGAACATACAAAAGATCACGTTACAGCTGACAGTGGATCAAATGAAAATCAAGATCTACCTGAAAACGGAAATGTTACAGAAGAGCCAGTCGAACCATCTGATAATAAGACAACTATCACATATACAACAAACGGCGAAGAAAGAACTGAAGAAACTACAACAGTTAAAAGCAATTCACAGGGCTATTCAATTCAATCATTACCTAATTTCACGTTAACTGCTGAGGAACCTGGTAAAGATATGCTCTATTTAACTGCTGACGATTCAATCACAATGCGTATTGAATATAAATCAACAAACGATTCAACATTTGATGATTTAGTTAAAAACACAGAAGAGCTAATGAATACGATCAGTCCTCATGTAGGTTATGAACAATTTGATATTAAAGAATTTATACAAGATGATATTGCAAATTACACAGCCTATAAAGTTGATCTCGCTGATCAAGTTGTAATTGCAGTTGTATTTGAAAAAGAAGATTCATTAGTGCGCTTAACAATTTTTGATGAAAAATTAATGGATCTATCTGATGCGATGATTAAAATGGGATTAACAATTAAAAAAGCTAACTAATAAAACTTTATGATAAAAAAGCTTTATCAACTACAAAAAAGTCGACTATAGAGGAAACCCCTAAAGTCGACTTTTTAATTTCATATAATCCTTAATATGACAAATCTTTTATTGATAATCCTAATTTCTTCAACAAACTAATAGCAGTTTCCTTCTCATCAGAAGTAAGTACACTTAGCATATCGTGCAGGTGCTTTTCATGTTCTGGGAATAATTGATCCATAAAATCAGAACCTTCTTTTGTAATTTCAGCATAAGTCACTCGTCGATCTGTTGGACACGATACTCTGTTTAGGTAACCTCTTTTTTCAAGTTTATCAACGACATAAGTGATTGAACCACTTGCAAGTAAAATTTTATTACCAATCTGCTGTAGCGGCTGCTTCCCTTTATGATAAAGTAACTCTAATACTGCAAATTCCGTTGGGTTTAAACCATTTTGTTGAAAAAATTCATTTGTCACTTCATTGATAGCCTTATTTGCTCTTGATAAGACTATATAAAGTTTTAAGGATTGTTTCATATTCTCTGAAGTCACGACAAATCATCCTTTTTCCCTAATATAATGAATTATAGCTAGAGATAGAAAGATTTGTCAAAGTACTTTTCAATGACATAATTGTTACAGTCGAACAATTGATACTCAAAGACTAATTTATGTCATCAAAAGGTCTGGCTGGGAATCATCTTTCTTTAAAAATGCTTCGTGTACTGTTGGCAATTTAATTGTAAATGTAGTTCCAATCCCTAGTTTGCTTTCCACACTTATTTCACCATCATGTTCTTCAATTACCTTTTTGACTAAAATTAATCCAAGACCTGTCCCATTTTCCTTCGTTGTATAGAAAGGGGTAAACAAATTAGAAATTTCCTCCTCTTTAATGCCCTTCCCTTCATCACAAACGGCAACTTTTAAATTGTTTATCTCATTATAGATTTTAATGGTGATGTTTCCACCTGAATCCATAACTTCTATCGCATTTTTCACAAGATTAATCATCATTTGTTTCAAACGATTCTCATTTCCAATTACTTTTTCATTCACTGGTTCTATTTTGTTCATTTGAAAAGTGATATTTTTTAATTCAGCAAGAGGATTCATTAATTCAATGACATTGTGAATAATTTTCGTAAATTGTACTTCTTCATATATTCGTTCATTCGGATTTGATAAATAGAGAATTTCAGATAGAATAGAATCCATTCGTTCCAGCTCAGAATTCATAACATTTAAATATTTTTTTTCATTCTCTGAACAATTTATTTTTAGAAGCTCAATAAACCCCTTTAACGAAGTCATAGGATTACGAATTTCATGGGCAATACTCGCTGTCATTTGCCCTATTGCATTAAGATTCTTATGTTGTTCTACTTTTTGCTTTAATATATATTTTTCTGTCTCGTCCGTAATGGTAGTAAGTATAATCCCCAATGAAGAATTCAATTTACTCTCGAGCTTTAACCATAGAACACGATCATCATTTTTTCTTGATAATTCTACTGTTGCCTGTCCATTTGTTGAAAGCTCACGAAAATATTGAAATGTTGAGATTTGGTTATTTGAAAAATTTTTAAATATATTTTCATAGGTTTGATTCACTAATTGACATTTATCAATACCTAAAAGCTCAAGTCCGATATTATTTATACTAATTATTTCGCCATCAAGATCTGTAATAATTAGACCATGGGAAAATTCACAAAACATCGACGATATTTGAGCTAACTTTTTGTTAATATTGTCACTCAACCCTATTTTATTAATCAATCTAGCATAAATTTGTTGGGTTTTATTATCAAAATGACAGGATAAATACAGTTTTTCGTATTGTTCCCCAACTTTCACATTAAGAGTACAGTAAGCGTAAGCTTCATTTGGGAATCCTTTCAACAATTTTTCCCATGCTCTTTTTGATGGCTCGTCCATTGTAATGAAATCATATTCTTTTAAATTCAGCTTCTTGGCAGCCTGATCATTTAATGACTGAATTTGACAAGAAGTGTTTAATATTAACGTTGGAGTGCTAACTGGTTGGAAAAATTCCTTATATATAGGACTTACTTTCACCATTGAAAACACCAATCCTTCCACATCTAGAAGATTCTTATGCAAATCCTTACATATTTCTAATCTATTACTGATTATGAATGATTATGACAATATATTACTAAATTTGTAGTTTAATATTTGACAAATTAACTTTTACGATTATTTATGGATTAAAAATAATATTCAACCAACACTCCACTTAAATTATTACTAGTTGCCTAGAATACTGAATGTTTTAAACACTTTAATCAATTAAAGTGTATATGTAAATAGCTTTATATGTTAATACATTTCCATTTAAATATTAAGAAAATACGAAAAAATTGTCAATTAATCCGTTTTCAAACAATTCAGTAAGATGGAAATTAATATAATTATGATGATATTTCGGGAGATGTTGAATCTTGCATTTTTTCTGGGCAATTTTAAAGTATGTATTATAAAAGACAAAATAATGCACCTTTCAAAATAGACAAAAAAGGCCATATGATGTAAAACACATCATATGGTCCCTTATCCACTACCCTATTATGACCCGCTCCTTCGGATATCGATATTGTGATTTTTTCGCTTTTCCTCCGAGAGAGTATAAGAATGAAATTAAGCCAACTCGTCCAATAAACATTAATATCATAACAACAATTTTTCCTGCTGATGATAAATTTGAGGTTATTCCTTGACTCATTCCACACGTACCGAAAGCAGAAGTGATTTCAAAGATAATATCATTTAAAGATGCGTAAGGTTCTGTAATGAGTAAAATCATTGTCGCAAATAATACCATAAACGCTGCTAAAGTAATGACAACAAAGGATCTGTAAACATCCGTTATATGGAGCTCTCTTCCAAATACTTGAATTTCATTTCGTCCATTGGCAAAACTTATTAAGAATAATATTGCAACTGCAAATGTCGTTGTTCGAATACCTCCACCAACAGAGCTTGGGGATGCACCGATAAACATGAGAAAACTTAAAAAAATATCTGTCGCTTCATTAAAACTTGAAATATCAACTGTTGTTAAACCTCCTGATCTTGCCGATACAGAATGAAATATGGATGTAAATATTTTCTCATGCCATGCCATACCTCTAAAGGACTGGAATGATTCAACAAGGTAAATAACTAAACTCCCGATTAGAAATAAAACACCATAGGTTGCTGTTGTTATTTTCGTAAATAAGCTAAATCTGAATGTATTACTTTTTCTAAACAAAAAGGTTTTCAATTCAACTAATACAGGAAAACCGATTGCTCCAAGAACAATTAAAATCATAATGACAAATTGCACAAAATAATCTGTTCCGAATGGTATCAAGCTTTTACCCGTAAGATCAAATCCCCCATTTGTTGTAGCTGAAACAGAAGTAAATATTCCATGCTTTGCCGCTACTACCCAGCTATCGAAATATCTTAAAAAATGGATAGATAAAACAATTGCACCAAGAGCCTCAATTACTAATAATATTTTGACGATTTCTTTTAAAAGATGTACAACACCAGAAAGATTATACTGGTTATGGTCAATCATAATCAGCTGTCTTTCACGCATCCCAATTTTCTTGCCAAACAAAATCCAAATGAATGTACCGATAGACATAATGCCAATCGCGCCAATTTGTAATATAAATAAAAGAACACCAATACCAAATGATGAAAAGGTTTCAGATACGTTAATAACGGTAAGCCCAGTTACGCTAACAGCACTGATTGCTGTAAATAAGCTATCTAAGTAAGATATCTCTACCCCATCTCTATAAACAGCAGGAATTCGTAATAATAAAAATGAAATAGCAATTGCAATAAAATAATAGGTAACGATTAATTGAAATGGTGTAATGATAAAATTACGGTTATGTTTTCTTTTAGCCATACATGTCGCCTTCTTTTTCAAGTCGATTTAACATTACCTAAGTATAAATAAATGTAACTTATATGAAAAGAGGAACAGAATATAAACTGCTCCTCTTTTAGAAAAATTATAAACTTTGTTCAGATTGTCCTTTTTTCTTTTTAATAACACTTGAGAAGTATCCACCAAGTGCAATAGCTAACAATACTCCCCAGAAGATGATTTTCCATGGTGTAGAATGTGGGAAGTCATGTGGTAGGATACCAACACCATCGTGAGCTAATGTTAAAATAGCTAATTTAATTCCAACCCAACCTACAATTAAAAATGCTGCAGTTTCTAAGCCTGGGTACTCGTTTAAAACTTTTACAAACCATTGTGCAGCAAAACGCATTAATACTAAACCAATTATTCCCCCAAGGAACATAACAGAGAATTGCCCAATATTAATACCACCAATGTGCATATCACTGATTGTCGGTAAAGTAACAGCAATTGCAACAGCTGCTAACATCGAGTCAATGGCAAAGGCAATATCCGCCAACTCAACTTTAACGACAGTTGCCCAGAAGCCTTTTCCTTTCTGCGGCTCATCACTTAATTCGTCTTCATCTATTTCTTCGGTCTTCTTAAACTTACTATCATAAATATGTTTTATAGAGATGAATAATAAATAAGCAGCGCCGATTGCTTGAATTTGCCAAATTCCTACTAATAAAGTAATCAAAAATAGTGCTGCAAAACGGAAAACAAACGCGCCCAATAATCCATAAAATAATGCCTTTTTCTGTTGTTCACGCGGCAAGTGTTTTACCATTACCGCCATTACTACAGCATTATCTGCCGCAAGTAATCCTTCTAATACGATTAAAACAACTAAGACCCAAGCATACTCTAAAAGTATTGCTTCCACAAATACTCCTCCTCCTCTTTTGTATACCCAAAAATGAGGTATTTCAAAAAGTAAATCTCTTCACCAATCACCATTTTTAGACAAAAAGAAAAGACCTCTGCCTACTAAAGGCAAAGGTCTTGCTAAGCATCGTTATTGATAAACTATACCAGTCTACCATATAGTTTTGCTATCACACCCGATGGTAATACCATGTAATGACGAATGTGAAGTAAGTAATTGAATAGTATCAATACTTATAGCTACTCCCCTTTGACGTAAAGTCAATGGCTATTCAGTTGAAATTTATAATAAAATTATAGTACAAAATTAGTAATTAATGCAAGAATTTTATTTTGTTCAGCTAATTGAAATAACCTACTTAATCTCAATATGAAATTCTTTCCGATGTTTGTTTTTATTATAAAATTTAACCATCACTGGTATTGTTTTAATAAAGTCTGGACATTTTATTTTACCTTTATTTAAGATTTCCCTCGCATTCTTACAATCAAAATAAGCATTCCACGATAAATAATCTAACGTCTCTCTTTCTACACCTAATTTTTTCCTAATCATTTTTATTTCTAAACATTTTTTTGTTAATGTTAATGGCAGTCTTCCTTTAGGATATTTATCTGTCATTTCCTTTACCATTGCACGATAAACCTCTAAAACGGGGTGTGGATGTGGATCGGTTAAATGCAATGTTTTTCCTTCTGCCGCTTCTTCCATGCATAAATAAGCAGAAGCCTCAATCACATAATCAATTGGTACGACATTAATGAGCGCTGTAGATTTCCCAATGTAGGGAACGAACGGAAGAAACTTTATTGTATCAATCATATTCAAAAAGAAATACGGTCCATCAAATTTATTCGTTTCCCCTGTAATTGAATTACCTCGTACGATTCCCGGTCGGATAATTGTTGTCGGGATATGATTTTTTATTTTTTCAACAAGTAGCTCTGCTTCAAATTTTGTTTCCTCATAATAGTTTTTAAAACCATCTGGTCGGATTAATTCCGTTTCTAATAGTAAACCCTCTCGTTTTCCTGCCACATACGCTGTACTAAAGTACATATAACGTTGTAAATGAGGTAATTGACCGACAAATTCATTAACCATTTTTGTCCCTTCAACATTTACTTTCCAAGCGACAGCTCTTGGTACTGCAAGATCATATATTGCAGCTAAATGCCATACAACGTCTACACTTTGGGTAATTGCCTCTAAACGATCTGCTTGAATACCAAGCTGCGGGAGGGTAATATCACCTTCCACAATGGAAATCCTTCTTCCAGGAAAACTATCCATAATAAGCTGACTCTCTTTTTTAGCTTTTTCTAATTCTGTTGGATAAACAACAGCATATACATGGTCGGTATAATTTTTATTAAAAAGCTCTCGTACTAATTGACTTGATATAAAACCAGGAAATCCGGTAAAAAAATGAACCCCCATACTCCTTCATCCACCTTTAATTTATTTACGAAGTAATGAGTAACGCACTACAACATCTTAAAACTCTCTTTATATAAGTTACGATTTAAAAAACGAGAAATCCTCCTTAAAAGTTGCAAAATTCTCCCTTACAAATTTGAAATGGTTACTAATTCAGAATATTTCATACCATGGGGAGGTATTCTAAAAATAATCGAGTAGGAAACTAGCCATTAATTGGCTAGTCGACCTCTCACACCA
>NZ_JPVQ01000156.1 GCF_000772965.1 Ureibacillus massiliensis 4400831 = CIP 108448 = CCUG 49529
GATAATCATGAACCTTTGAAGTTAGATTTCCACAAACAGGACATTTATGCTCTTTCCTAGGCATCATTACATATAATGCAATTCGATCCCCAACTTTCTCTAACTTATGAATCTCTACACCTTCAAATCCTGGAATACTCATGTTAAAATACATATGCACAGGTCGCCTCTTTTCGCTTGTTTCTCGTCAATTCAAGTATAAAAGAATCGGCGATTCTGTGCTTTTTCA
>NZ_JPVQ01000019.1 GCF_000772965.1 Ureibacillus massiliensis 4400831 = CIP 108448 = CCUG 49529
CTTTTTTTCAATGTGTAGCCTAAAAACAATAAAAAAGCCAATTAATGATAAATTGACTTTCAAATAAATTTCTATTATTTTATTTCATTTGAACTATTATCTTGATTCTTTTTTACATTATCTAATTTTTCTTTTTCTATTCTTTCTTTTTCAAGCTTCTCCATTCGAGCTTTTTCCTTTTTCGCTCGCTCTTTTTCTATTCTAGCTTGTTCCCTCTTCGCTTTTTCTACCGCTTCCTCTTCTTTTCTTCTTGCTTTAATTTTATCGTAGTTTGGGATTAAACGTTCAAGCTCTTGAATTTCTTTTTTTAGTTTGAAAATTCTAATGCCAGCAAAACAGGAGCTAATAATAACCCCTAAAAAAGCTGAACCTAAAATGACTAAAATCAGTGGCCAGCTCGCTACACCGACTACAAAGCTAACGGGAACTTCTTCTACATTTACGATTGCAAACACAGCAATAATAATTACTATTATAAGTCCTAATATTAATCTCCATTGTTCTTTCAACTAGAGCCACTCCTTCTATCAAATAATTTGCTACACTTTCTTCATTATTATAATTTTTATAAGTCGAAAAATGTAGGGAAAAATAGTAAAAAATTAAAAAAGAAAGGTGTACTATATTATCTCTAAAAAGAGAAATAGTACACCTTTAACTTTTACTTTATATTAAACAACAGGTTCGTCTGTACCCCATTGTTTTTTCTCTTTTTTCACAACTTTTGTACCTTTTTTCTTCATTTGACTCACCTTTAATGTGTACCAAAGCTGAGCAGCGATACAGATTGAAGAATACATTCCTGTAATTAAACCAATCAGTAAGGCAATTGAGAAGTTTTGAATTGCTGGAGCACCTAAAATTAATAGTGCAACGACAACAATGATAACTGTTAAAACAGTATTAATAGAACGACCCATTGTTTGACGAAGGGACTTGTTCACAATTTCTGCTAACTCTTCAGCGGAAGAGATTTCGCCTTTTTTATCTATATTTTCACGGATACGGTCGAAGGTAACAATCGTGTCATTTATCGAATAACCGACGATTGTTAAAATTGCCGCGATAAATGTAATATCAACTTCTAGTCGTAAGAAACTGAAAATCGCTACCATAAAGAATACGTCATGTAGTAATGATGCAATAGCACCAACACCCATACGCCATTCAAATCGAATTGCAACATATATAATAATACCTAGTGCTGCAATTGCAAGAGCATAAATTGCGTTTTTCACTAATTCTCTTCCTACAGTATCTGAAACTGTGCTTACACTTGGATCATGACCATAATCAGTTAAGACATTTTCTTTTAACTGTAATATTTCTTCCTGAGTTAAATCATCTTTATAACGAATAACTGCTGTATCATTGTTTTCCCCCGAAATAACAACTTCCTCTGATGGGAACCCAATTTTTTCTATATAAGTTGCTATATCATCTTGTGTTAATGACTCATCTGCAAGAATTTCCACACGTGTACCACTTGAGAAGTCAATGCCTAAATTTAAGCGGAAAATGCCCAAGATAACTGCACCAACAACAAGTATCAATAATGATAATGTATAGAATTTTTTACGGTGGTGGACGAAATTAAATCGATCAAACTTCGTAGATAAATCTAAAGATGTAAGTCCCTCAGATTCATCATGAATTTTCGATTTCGACACACCGAATAAAAATGGTTTATCCAGATAACCACTTTTAACTAGCAATCCTAATAATATCCTTGATAACCATACAGCTGTGACAAAGCTTAGTACAATTGAAATCATAAGCGTTGTAGCAAATCCTTTTACAGAACTTGTACCAAAATAGAATAATACAGCTGCTGCAAGTAACGTAGTCAACTGAGCATCAATGATAGCAGTTAATGATTGTTTGGAACCTAGCTGATATGCTTCCTTCACGCTTTTGCCAACCCTTAACTCTTCCTTAATACGCTCTGCAGTTAAGATATTCGCATCAACAGCCATACCAATACCGAGCACTAGTGCAGCAATACCTGGCAATGTTAAAACTGCTCCAATTCCATTAAATACCCATAAAACAAGGTAAGTAAATACTGTTAACGTAATAACAGATATAAATCCTGGTAGACGATAATAAAGAATCATAAATGCAAAGATGATTAGGACCCCTACAATACTAGCATAAACCGTACTTTTTAATGCTTGGTCACCAAATTGAGCCCCAACGGATGTGGAATAAATTTCTGTAAGCTTAACAGGTAACGCACCTGCATTCAGAACACTTGCAATATCCTTTGTTTCTTGAACAGTAAAGCTTCCACTAATCATAACATTCGTTGTATTTAAAACTTCATCTACCCCAGCAACTGAAACAAATTTTTGTTGTTCTTCAGGTTTTAAAACCTCTTGAACATAAGAATCAACACCCTCTTCAAAATCTAACCAAACGACTAGTAAATTTTGACCTTGTGGCATTGAGGCAACTTTTCTTGTTACATCTGCAAATTTAGATGCATCCTTTAATGTCAGAGTAACGATTGGACGATTTTGATCAAAAGAAGCAGCAGCTCCACCCTCTACTAAATCTGTACCATCCAATAATAAATTGTCATTCACATCACGGAAGGATAAATTCGCAGTACTTGATAATAACTCACGAGCAGAAGATTGGTCATCTAACCCTGCCAATTGTACACGAATACGGTCCTCTCCCTCAATTTGAACACTTGGCTCACTAACACCAAATTGGTCAATACGATTTAACAAAGCTGTCGTTGTATCGGTTACAACATCGGGTGTTATATCTTGTCCTTCTTTTAATGGTTCGACTTGATATAAAACCTCAAAACCACCTTGTAAATCTAAGCCGAGTTTTACATCATCTAAAACTCCTTTAACTGTTGCACCCATTGCTGCAAATAGCACAACAACAATAGCTACAAAAGCTATTACACGGCTTTTTAATTTCATGCCTAATCCTCCTCAGGTGTATGTACACTACTACGATAAACAAAAAAACGCTTGATGCGCTCCTAGTTTTTATACCATAAAACTCTTCCTTATATGCAACAAACCTATTATGAATCACGATTTGCATACTGTCAAATCAACACAAATAAAGATATTTTAAAAGTTAACGTTACTCTTTTTTGGGCTCAATTCTTAATAATTCATTTAATTCATCTTGACGTATTTCTCCAAACCAATCGGTAGTTTGGAATGACTTAATTTGTGTAAAGCTCACAATCTCAGATGCTGATATAGAGAAAATTGTTTCAACAATTTCATGAATTTTTAATTCCTCAATTATTTTTTTACGCCATTTTTTATTTATACAATAGTTCCAAACAGAATCAATAGTTATCCCTTCATAACCTAAATGCTCAAATTCTTCCGCCTTACTTTGTAACGCTGGCATTACTTTTTCATATATATCTTTATATTCGATTATCATATGATTCACTCCAAGCATTTGTTTTAACATCTATAGAACAAGCATACAAATATTGTAGCTGATATTTCTTTAATTGAGAAGGGATTGAATCAATGGCTTCATTCGTTAGAGGTACTATTTTTCTAATGGTTGTCATCTTTTTATCTAAATTGTTAGGCTTTGTATATAGAATGCAATTTATGAGGATTGCTGGAGAAGAAGCTGTAGGGGTTTATATGACCGCATACCCTGCCTTTATTTTTTTCATGTCACTCGTTCAAATTGGACTACCTATAGCCGTTGCAAAAATCATTGCCGAATTATATGCAAAGAAACGTCTTGGTCAACTCAAGGCTGTTATGAAAACAGCAACAAAATGGTCAATCGCGTCAATAATCGTTTTTGTTCCAATATTGTATTTCTTTATCCCATTTTTAGCAGGCACATTATTACATAATGAAGCAACAACGGTAACGCTGTATATCGCTTTAGGTGCAGTACCAATCGTCGTATGTTCCGGTTTAATAAGAGGTTATTTACAAGGCATAACGAAAATTTCTCCTACAGCTTGGTCCCAAATGATTGAACAGCTTGTAAGAATTGCTCTTATTTCAATGGTTTTACCAATGTTTGTTGTTGCAGACAACCCAGAAGTAACAGCTGCCTATGCGATGGCAATCACACTTGTAGGAGAAGTAGTTTCATTTTTATATTTATATTTTCACTATTTATGGTCTAAACGAAAACTAAAATCAACTGAACAAGTAAAGCCATACCCATCGATGCCTTTATTAAGAGTAGCGGTGCCATCAGCAGGTAGTCGACTTTTCGGAACATTTACGTGGTTTTTAGAACCTATTGTTTTTTTAAAAGCATTGACCTTAGCAGGATTTACTGCTGCCGGTGCAACAACATTATATGGGGTAATTTCTGGTGTTCATATTCCACTATTATTATTCCCTTCATTTATTCCAAATGCCCTTGCCATCGTGTTAATACCCGCGGTTAGCAGTGCTGTCGCAAGAAATAATTATTCTTTATTAAATGAGCGCATTGAGCTTTCTTTAAGATTATCTTCAATTATTGGTTGTTATGCAGCTACTTATTTCTTCCTCCATGGAGATGAGTTAGCAGCACAGCTTTTCGGACTTGAAGAAACAAAAGGCTACATGCGTGTATTAGCTCCAATTTTTTATTTTTACTATATTCAAAGCCCTCTACATTCCATTTTACAAGCAGTGGATGAGGCACGCGCTGCCATGATGAATTCCATCTATGGTGGTTTAGGAAAACTATTTGTTATGTTCGTTTTAGCGTCACAGGCCTCTATCGCCGAAAATGGTGCAATTATTGCTATTGGTTTTGGCGTATTGATGACTTCGTTTTTACATATTGCAACGATTCGTCAAAATAAAATGATTGCTGGGGGCTTCCGTTTCTTTATTATTCCTTACTTTATTTTTATTGTAACCTGCATCATTCAAAGCTTCTTATTACCAAGGTTCAGCTTTGATTTTTGGACAAATGGTGCGATCACATTAGGTATTATCACCGTTTTACTCGTACTATTTAACCAATTCAGATTTAGTGATTTCAAATATTTAAAGGCAGTTGTTTCACGTTCAAAATAATGTTAATTGGCCGTATTTTGATTGATTGCCGCTTGCTTTAATTGAACATGTAAATCATAGTTTTCATAGCAACAGTAAAATATATCATCTGGATTATCATAACCTTTCTTTTTTAATGTCTCATATAACCATGATTCATCCTTATCTATCATGGTTATATGTTTTTCAATTATATTTCCATCGATAATTAATGGTAAAACGAGTGGGTCTTCTTCTTTTAAAAAGATAGATAGTTTACCTGAAGGCTCTAAATAGGCATAGGCAATATTTTGAATGGATGGTACCCTTTCTTCACGTAATTGCTGAAATAAGTCATCTAAATTGTATCGCTGTTTCTTCATTTCTGCTTCATTAATTACCCCATCTCGGACGATTAAGGATGGGTCTCCATCTACTAAATCACGAAATTTTTTACTTTTTAACGCAATAATTGAATTCAGAAATTGAATCCCTAACAAAATAAGGATTGGGAAAATTGTTTGTAAAATTGGTTTTTCCATATCATCTAAAGAGAAGGCGACACATTCTGCAATTAAAACGAAGACCACTAAATCCATAATGCTAAGTTCGCCAACTTCTCTTTTCCCCATCATCCGAAAAACAATGAGGACGAATATATATAAAAGTACCGTGCGATAAAATATTTCAAAATAAACTTCCATTTCAAACTCCCCTTCCTCACTCATTGTTTGCACTCTTCATCTTAACTATTCAAATATTGAAAATGAAAAAAGCCTACGAATTTGGGAGCTTGTCCAAATTCGTAGGCTTTTTTACTATTATTGTTCAGTTACTACGCGTCCGATTGCTTGACGTTCAAATTTTAAACGAGTATTCCCATCTACTAGGATATATACTGAAGTATCTTCAATCGCATCAATTTCACCGTGTAATCCACCAATTGTCACAACGCGATCACCGCGCTTTAAACTATTTTGCATTTGCGCAGTTGCTTTTTGTCTTTTTTGAGCCGGGCGAATTAAGAAAAACCACATAGCTACAAACATAATAATAATTGGTAGTATTTGTAATAAACCATCCATTACCGTAAATCCCCCTTTCCTAATCTCACTTAAATAGTATATTATAAATTGACTATAAAAAGCGATTTGAAACTATCATTTTTATGAAATATTTCATATTTTTTTAAAAGTAGATAAAATTTGAAATATTTTACTTTATATAATTTTGCTTAAATTAATTTAGAAATTTTTAGCATCCGGCTTATTAAAACCGTATTTTTCAAAGAATTCTTCACGGAAATCTCCTAGACGATCTTCGCGGATTGCTTGTCGAACTTGCTCCATTAATTTTAATAAGAAATGCAGATTATGATATGTTGTTAAACGAATACCAAATGTTTCTTCTGTTCTAATTAAATGACGAACATAAGCACGAGTATAGTTTTTACATGTATAGCAATCACAGTTTGGATCAATTGGGCTAAAGTCGCGAGCATACTTCGCATTTTTTACAACTAAACGACCTTCTGATGTCATCAATGTGCCATTTCGAGCAATACGTGTTGGTAATACGCAGTCAAACATATCAATTCCACGAATCGCTCCATCAATTAATGAATCTGGAGAACCAACACCCATTAAATAACGTGGTTTATTATCAGGTAATAATGGTGTTGTAAACTCGAGCACACGATTCATAATGTCCTTCGGCTCACCTACAGAAAGTCCACCAACTGCATATCCAGGTAAATCAAGTTCCACTAACGCTTCTGCTGAACGTTTACGTAAATCCTCAAATTCTCCACCTTGCACAATACCAAATAACCCTTGATCTTCTGGTCTGCTATGTGCTTCTTTACAACGTTTTGCCCAACGTGTCGTACGGTCTACGGAATTTAACATATATTCATACGTTGCTGGGTATGGCGGACATTCATCAAAGGCCATCATAATATCCGAACCAAGATCATTTTGAATTTCCATCGCTTTTTCTGGGCTTAAGAATAGCTTGTCCCCATTTAAATGGTTACGGAAATGTACACCTTCTTCTTCAATTTTACGGAATTCGCTTAGTGAAAATACTTGGAAGCCGCCCGAATCGGTTAAAATTGGACGATCCCAGTTCATAAATTTATGAAGACCACCAGCTTCTTTTACAATGTCATTACCAGGACGTAGCCATAAATGATAGGTGTTCGATAGGATAATGCCCGCATTCATCTCTTTTAATTCCTCTGGAGACATCGTTTTGACCGTTGCTTGAGTTCCTACTGGCATAAATGCTGGTGTTTCAAAGGAGCCATGTGGTGTATGGACTATTCCAAGTCTCGCTCCTGTTTGTTTACAAGTTTTAATTAATTCATAGGTTACTGCAGGTTTTGTCATTTTTTATTCCCTTTCTTGTGAAGTAAAAACAGTACTTTAATCAGTCTTTAGGTATTCCAGAATTATTATTCTCTAGTTTCCCCGATTTCAACTTAAAGCCTATACTTATATTAGTCACGGCTCGGTCGAATAAACATCGCATCTCCAAAGCTAAAGAAGCGATACTTTTCTTCAACAGCTTTTCTATATGCATTTAAAATGATCTCTCTAGACGTTAGAGCGCTTACTAACATAACTAAAGTTGATTTAGGTAAATGAAAGTTCGTAATTAATCCATCAATTGCCTTATATTCAAAGCCAGGATAGATGAAAATATTTGTCCACCCTTGTTCAGCACGAATTTCTCCATTGTATTTTTGCGCAATGGTCTCGAGTGTTCGAGTGGATGTTGTGCCAACTGCGATTACTTTTCCACCATGTTTCTTTGTACGATTAATCACCTCTGCTGCTTCTTCTGTTACACTATAAAATTCAGAATGCATATCATGATTTTCGATGGAATCTACACTAACCGGGCGGAAGGTTCCAAGACCAACATGTAGTGTAATAAAAACAACTTCCACACCTTTTTCTTTAATCAGCTCTAAAATTTCATTCGTAAAATGTAATCCAGCTGTTGGTGCAGCAGCCGAGCCAATTTCTTTAGAATAAACCGTTTGATATCTTTCACGATCCTCTAATTTTTCATGAATATAAGGTGGTAATGGCATATCGCCGAGTTGATCTAAAATCTCGTAAAAAATACCATCATAACTAAATTTAAAGAGACGTCCACCATGATCTAGTTCACCAGTGCAAGTAGCTTTTAATAAACCGTCACCGAATGTAATCTCTGTACCTATCTTCACACGTTTTGCAGGTTTAACTAAAGTTTCCCATTCGTCTGCATTCCCCTGTTTTAATAATAATATCTCAATGTGAGCTCCTGTTTCTTCTTTTACTCCGAAAAGTCTTGCAGGCATTACACGTGTATCATTTAAAACGAGGCAATCCCCCTTTTGGAGTTCCTCAACAATACGAGGGAAATGATGATGTTCAACTTCCCCAGTTTTGCGATCTACTATCATTAATCGACTAGCAGTACGATCTTCTAATGGTGTTTGAGCGATTAACTCTTCAGGTAAATCAAAATCAAAATCTTCTACTTTCATTATTGAAACTTCCTTTTTTTATGTTTGTTGTGAGTAACCAAAATGTTCATATGCGAGTTGTGTTGCAACACGCCCACGTGGAGTACGTTGAATGAAACCAATTTGCATTAAATAAGGTTCGTATACATCCTCAATTGTTACCCTTTCTTCACCAATTGATGCAGCAAGTGTATCAAGGCCAACTGGTCCGCCTTGGAAGCCTTCTATCATACTTTTCAAAAGCTTATGATCAATATGATCTAGTCCAAGTGGATCAACTTGTAGAAGTTGTAGGGCTTGATTGGCGATTGGAAGAGATATAATGCCATCTCCAATTACTTGAGCATAGTCCCTTACTCGTTTTAATAAACGATTAGCAATACGCGGTGTCCCCCTTGAACGTCTAGCAATTTCTTTAGCAGCAGATGATTCGATATCTACTTCGAAAAGATTAGCACTCCTTATCACGATTTCAATAAGAGACTGCTCATCATAATAATCTAGACGTAACATAACTCCAAAACGGTCACGGAAAGGAGCTGACAAGGCACCAGCTCTCGTAGTCGCACCAACCAATGTGAATGGTGGCAAATCATACCGAATAGTACGGGCTTCATTTCCTTTTCCGATGACAATGTCTAAGCAAAAGTCCTCCATAGCCGGATAAAGTACCTCTTCAATTGATCTTGAAAGACGATGAATCTCATCAATAAATAGCACATCCCCTGGCTCTAACGAACTAACGATGGCAGCTAAATCACCAGGTCGTTCAATCGCTGGTCCACTTGTCATACGAATATTAACATTCATTTCGTTGGCGATAATACTTGCTAATGTGGTTTTCCCAAGACCAGGAGGACCGTATAGCAACACATGATCTAAGCTTTCTTGGCGTAGTTTAGCAGCTTCTATAAATATCTTTAAACTATCCTTAACCTTTTGCTGGCCGATATATTGATTTAGCTTTTGAGGTCTTAGGGAAAGTTCAAATTGCTCATCATAGTTGCTTACTTCGCTGGAAATGATTCGATCAGACATCTGTTTCCCCCCTTACTTCGATGTTAATAATAATTGTAAAGCTTCCTTCATATATCCTTCAGTTGTTGATAAATTTTCATTTTTCTCTAAGTTTGGTTTTATTTTCAATAGTTCTTTATCTGAATACCCAAGAGCACTTAATGCCAAAAAGGCTTCGTCTAAAAGATGTTGGTTTGGATTTACACCAAACAACGGGAGTTCATCTTCTTTACTTGGTATAACAACTTCATGTTGAATAGATAAGTTTCCGAGTTTTCCTTTTAAATCAAGTATCATTTGTCGAGCTGTTTTCTTCCCTACACCAGGAAATTTAACTAGTAATGATTCATCCTCTGATTCTATTGCTGAAATTACGTGTGCAGGATTACCACCTGCTAAGATTGCTAACGCACCCTTTGGACCGATACCTGATACTTGAATAAGCTTTCTAAATAATTCTCTTTGATCTAATGATTTAAATCCAAACAACAGGTGTGCATCTTCACGAACATGCATATGTATATACACTTGCTGTAACTCATCTTTTACTTGGAATACAAATGGATTTGGAGTATAAATACACCATCCAATATGTTGTTGCTCTATTACGATATATTCATGTGTTACTCGCTTTACTTGTCCAATAATATAATCATACATTACAATCCCTCACATTCACTGCTTCCCATTATAGCATATTCCGGCTATTGATTAGCGAATCTACCGCAGTACATACGAAAGAAAGACCGCCTTTTAATAGACGGTCAATTTCAACTATTTTGATTCAATTATTCTATCATAAATGAATGGTTTCGACTAACATGTAATGGTTAAATTTATACTTTTTCAGTTTTTGCAATTAACTCGGGCCAATGCATTAAAGCTTTTTCTGTAAATGGCATTAAATAGTCTAAAAAGGCTTCCTTTTCGATATCTCCAAGCTGTAAGGTATAGAGCCATTCTCTTAATAGCTCATTGGGATATTGTAGATAGAACATTTTATGGCTACTTTTTTCAACCAAATATTGATTTTCATCTAATAATAATTGGAGATCGTAATCGACTGTCGGTAATGCTCGATGCAACCAAAGTATACATTCGTCAGACGGATCTCCAAGGACAGCTAAATCAAAATCGATCAATTTCATACCCTCGAGCGTTACTAAGAAATTATGATGCACCACATCACCATGTAATAAAGTAAGCTGTGGGGATTTGTTATCAAGGTTTTTTTTCATTTTCCTTAATACACGATTTGCATATAGCGTAATATCATAATATCCATGCTGTAAATAAGGAACTAGCTCTTTTTCATATGATAAAAAACGTTCCAGTCGAACTGTCCATTTATGAAGTAAATTTTGTCTTGGTACAATACTTTTACTTTTCCAGTCAATTACATTACTTGTTTGATGCAATGCCTTTAATATTTTCACCGCATGTTTACGATCGGATTCTTTAGAGAAATCGGCACTGTAGCTTCTTGGTTGCCATTTCTGTACTAATAAATTAGGCTCTTTGGTTTTTTTTAGTGGAATAACATATGGAAACTCAATTTGCTCTAGTCTCTCATGTATAAATTTTACTTTATCAACAACAAAATCATTATCATACTTTTTTATAAATAGTGTTTCATTTGGTGTTTCTTCTTTCCATATATTGTTTTTTATTTGCATTTTAATAATTCCAAGGTTTTTGGTGCGGTAAATTTTGATTCATAAATGGTTGGTTTTGGTACATTGGATACGTCATTTGTTGCTGCATCATGTGGTGAGGCATCATATGATCAGGCATTACATTATGAGGCATATACGGCATTTGTTGCATTGGATACCCCATCACATGCTCATTTGGGCTACCGTGATAAAAGTCTGGAACAGCTCCTTCTTGCATTTGTGAATAATCGTCGTAATTATACTTGGCATCAAACCCTAATTCATGACCTAAATTCATATCTTCTGATGAAGATGATGAATCTTCTAACCAATCAGGCAAAGTCGAATCTTTGTTATTATCCACCATCACAGGAGCAATGTCATAATTGGGTTCAAAATACTGAGGTTGCATAAAATTAGAGTCAAAATGTTGAGAACCACCACAGCCACAAGGCATCTCCATCATTGGCATTTGTTCCATGTGCATTGGAGCATATTGCATATGCATAGGCATCTGCTGATTTCCTCCACAGCCACAAGGTTTAACATGATGATGGGACGAACATGGACATGGGTGATGAACTGGCATCATTTGCTCTGGAATATATGGAATGTACACATAATATGGCTGTGGCACTGGAACATACTCTGTTCTTGTTACTTCTTTTTCCTCAACCTCAGGCTTCGGCATTTGTATCATAATTGGTTGTGGAATTGGCATCGGCATTGGAATATGCTGTGGTTGCTGTTGCGGCATAATCATTGGCATTGGAACAGGTTGTGGCTGCGGTGTTGGTAAAGTTTGCGAAACTGGTTGTGTAAAATGTAATTGTGGAGCAAAATCTAAATGAAAATCAGGCATTACTTCTGGTTGTGGCATTGGTGGTGCTGGTGGTACTGGTTGTATTGGTTGTGGCATAATGTACTCTGGTAATGGTCGTGGTTGAGTTAGCTTCTCTTTTGAAGGGGGAGCCTCCTGTACAGGTGCTTCCTCTACCACTGGCGCCGGTTCTTGTGCTGGTGCTGGCTGAGCTTCTGAAATAGGGATAATTGGTTCAGTTAGTTTTTCTTTATAACTTGTAGTTCTTGTAGTTGCTGTTTTCCCTTTATTTGATCCAGTTGAAACATTATCAGGTAGAAAGATTTCCATACCTGGCATTACATAGTCTGGGTTAGCTAAATGGCTATTAAGACTCTTTAATTCTTCAAAATTAACACCATACTGTTTTGCAATTTTCCAAAGTGTATCTCCCTTTTGAACAACATGAGTTCGCACAATACATCCTCCTTTTCTCGTTTTATAATATGTGAAGCAATAAAAAAGGACACAAAAAATATCGGATGATTTCCTTCCTCGTGATAAACTATGAATGTGGTATCAATTTATATACATAAAAAGTCGAAAAAAGGAGCTTTTTAAAATTGAAAAAAATGTTAGGCGAAGAACGACGCAAGGAACTTCTTACATTATTAAAAAACTCAAAACAACCGATTACTGGAACTGATTTAGCAAAACAAGCAAATGTTTCTCGTCAAGTGATTGTTAATGATATGAATTTGTTAAAAGCTCGTAATGAGCCAATTATTGCAACAAGTCAGGGATATTTATATTTAACAACCGATGAACCGAGCAATACTTATGAACGTAAAATTGTTTGTTTACATACGACTGAACAAGCAGAAGATGAAATGTCGACTATTGTTGATTGTGGAGTAACTTTAAAAAATGTAATTGTTGAGCATCCGTTGTATGGAGAAATTACCGCTTCTATGATGATTTCAAATCGTTTAGAGGTACAAAACTTCATTCAACGTGTGAAGGATACAAAAGCAAGCTTACTCTCAATACTTACTAATGGAACTCATTTGCATGTTATTTCAGCTCCAAGTATCGAACAACTAGATTCAGCGGTGCAACGTTTAAGGGAAAAGGGATATTTAGTAGAAGAGTAAAAAAAGGATGAGCCAGCTGATGATAAAAATCAGTCATGGCACATCCTTTTAATTTTTAGTTGGAATTTTTTTATTAAAATGAATTGAGTGAAGGGATCATTTTTAAATACTTTTTTTAATAAATTTACCCTTCCGGTGTCAAATGTGTGTAATAAGTACCTAATGATTTAACAGTAACACCAATTGAATTTAGCTCTTCAAAGGCACCTTTCATCATTACATCATTCTCATCCGCAAGCACATCCGCAATAAAGAAATAATGACCTAATCCCGTTTTTAATGGTCGAGATTCAATTTTACTCAAGTTTAGCTTTCTCCATGCAAGAACTGATAAAACCTGGTGTAAAGTTCCTGATTCATCTGACGGAAGTGTAAACATGATTGTTGTCTTCGGATTCACTTCAGCTTTTTCCACTGGCAATCTAGTATTGTGACGAGAGAGTACAAAAAAGCGCGTATGATTAAAGTGAAAATCATGAATGTTTTTTTCTACTATTTCTAAGCCATACTTTTCTGCTGATGATGCGTTCCCTATCGCTGCAATACAACGTTCAGGGCTCTCTGCAACAAGTTTAGCTGCAGCTGAAGTAGATGATATTTGCCTTAATGGTATACCACTAAATCGATAAAACAAATATTTGTGACATTGAGCAAGTGCATGCGGGTGGGAATAAATCTCCTCAACATGCTGCCAATTATGAACTTGGGATTTGTTCACCATTAAATGCTGTTGTATTTTTTCTAATATTTCTGCTACAACATATAAATTAACTTCATGAAATAAATAATCAATCGTTAATGGAACGATACCTTCTAATGCATTTTCAAGTGGCACCACAGCATATTCTACTTTACCTTCTACAACCGCATCAATACATTCAGGAATGGTTGTCATTGGCATTAACTGATTATCGGGAAAAAGCCCCTTTGTCGCTATATATGTAAAAGATGCCTCTGGTCCTAGATAGGCGATTTTTTTTTCTTGCTCAACTATCACATTCATTTCCCCCTAGTGAATATTAAAAATTTATTATCTATTTTTTATAATGCCCCCGAACTAATAACTTCTGCTGCTTCTACGAATTCAAGCTTATTGATTTGCTCAATTAATTCATTTAGATCAATTGACATGCTTGTCACATCAAGTGATAATGTTACATTTGCTCGTCCTTGTATTGGAATCGTTTGATGTATTGTTAAAACATTACAATGAGCTATTGTTATAATTTCTAAAAGCTTTGCTAGTGTCCCTTTTTGATCCTGCAACTGGATGATAATCGTTAAAATTCGTTCTTGCACAATTGAGTGGAATGGAAATACTGCATCACGATATTTATAAAAAGCACTTCTTGATAAATCAACTTTTTTTACAGCATCCCAAATTGAAGAAACTGCACCACTTTCTAAAAGTTGTTTTGCTTCTAGAGTTTTTTGCATCGCATCCGTCAATACATCTTCTCTGACCAAATAATACTTTTGATTTGCAACGTTTTTCATACGCTACCCCCTCATAATTCATTCGCAAAAAGCGAATTGGAGGCCAATGAATAATTGATTCTTCAATCATGTATATCACGGCCCCCAGACATTAACTACACTTTATTTAAGCTCATAAAGTCGTTAATCGACAAAATCAAATTCAAATTCTAACAATCTCACCGTATCCCCGTCTTTTGCACCTTTTTCGCGCAATGCTTCATCCACTCCCATTGCACGAAGTTGTCTAGCAAAACGTCGAATACCGTCTTCTCTACTGAAGTCTGTCATTTTAAACAAACGTTCAATGGAGTATCCACTAAGTACAAAGGCTCCATCATCATCACGAGTAATTTCGAACTCTTCACCTTTTTTCTCATGTTTATAAAGTACTGTTGCGTTACTTGTTTCTTCTTCAATTTCATGTAGTGTAAATTCTGGCGTTACTTCTAATAGATCTGCGATTTCATATAATACAGGCTTTAATCCCTGACGAGAAAGTGCCGATACTGGGAAAACTTTAACAGAGTCTCCAACCTTCTTTAAAAACTCTTCTAAGTTTTCTTCTGCATTTGGCATATCCATTTTATTTGCAACTACAATTTGAGGACGCTCTGTTAAACGTAAATTATATTGTTTTAGTTCCTCATTTATTGTAACGTAATCCTCGTATGGATCTCGTCCTTCTACACCGCTCATATCAACTACGTGAACTATTACACGTGTACGTTCAATATGTCTAAGGAATTGCATACCTAGTCCAACACCTTGATGGGCACCTTCAATTAATCCTGGTAAATCTGCCATAGCAAAGCTTCGACCATCGTCTGTTTCCACCATTCCTAAATTTGGTACGATAGTTGTAAAATGATAAGCACCTATTTTCGGCTTTGCAGCGGATACAACAGATAAAATTGTTGATTTTCCAACACTTGGGAACCCTACAAGACCAACATCTGCTAAAACTTTTAATTCCAATATAACATTTAATTCTTGGCCTGGCTCACCTTTTTCAGCAAGTTCAGGTGCTGGATTTGCTGGTGTGGCAAATCTTGAATTACCACGACCTCCACGACCACCGCGAGCGATGACAGCAGTTTGTCCATGCTCAACTAAATCAGCAATAACAGCTTTTGTCTCTTCATTTATAACAACAGTTCCAGGTGGCACTTTAATGATTAGATCCTCTGACTTTTTCCCATGCATTCCTTTACTCATTCCGTGTTCACCACGTTCAGCTTTAAAATGACGTTTATATCTAAAATCCATTAATGTACGCAAGCCTTCTTCAACTTGGAAAACAACATTCCCACCATGTCCTCCATCGCCACCAGCAGGACCTCCATTTGGAACAAATTTCTCACGGCGAAAAGCGACCATACCATCTCCGCCGTCTCCACCTTTTACATAAATTTTCACGTGATCAACAAACATTGATTTCACTCCTATTCTCTAGGTCAATTCATATTTCCAAGATTCATTTGTCTCTTCATATGTTTGAACTTTCAATTTCGTTAATTTTTCATGTTTAAATACATCGGCATTCCATTTCCCTTTAAGGTGGAATATTAGTTTAAACAACTCTTTATTGGATTCAATTTGAATGAAAAGATGTTGTTCTGTATAAGCATCTAAACTATCATAAACATGAATAATTGTCTTTTCTAAGTATTCTACAATTTCCTCGTCATTTTGCGTTTCATTAGCATCCACTATATTACAGCTTAAATGAATATTTATTGAAGGGAATCGCCACCGCGCAGTATGTAGCCATTCAGCTGTTTTTGGTAAATTCAACTTGTTTAAATCTGAAAATGTTCGATAACTTTCAGATATTTCTTTTATAATCCCTTTTGATTCTTCAGTACGACCTAATTCTAAATTCATATTTAATACTTGAAGATGATTCATAAAATCATGATTTGCATATCGCAAAACTTGAATGATTGACAGTGGTTGTTGTTTCATATTTATTCACTCCAAATATAAATGACGTAAAATCAACTGATAATGAGAGTTATGTATTTCTTAGTATAACAAGTTTTTCTATATATTTCTTGTTCGCAATAATAATAATGAGTAAATACTTATGAAAATTTCAATTATTCATCATAAAAAAAGGACTGCATAAAGCAGTCCCTTAGGTAATCTTGCTTGACTTCTTTGACAATATAAAAGGACTGCCTAAGCAGTCCTTTCGATTATGCTTCTTGAGCTACTGGATATACACTAACTTTTTTCTTGTCACGGCCCATACGTTCGAATTTCACAACGCCGTCAACTTTAGCGAAAAGAGTGTCATCCCCACCACGGCCAACATTTGTACCTGGATAAATTTTTGTACCGCGTTGACGGTAAAGAATTGAACCACCAGTTACGAATTGACCATCAGCACGTTTAGCACCAAGGCGCTTAGATTCAGAGTCACGTCCGTTCTTTGTAGAACCTACTCCTTTTTTCGAAGCGAAAAACTGAAGGTCTAAAGATAGGAATAATTTCATTTGGTTCCACCTCCTACACCATTTTATATTTTAATTCAATGTAGTCACCATAACTAGCAACCATAGTATAAACCTGCGTTACCATAGTGTTCATGACGACTTGTAATTTTGAGTCTGTATCAGCATCTAAATCGGTAGGAAGTTGGACAGATAAATATCCGCCTTGTTCTCCTTGCTCGATTTCAGGTTCAATTTGACAAATTTGTACAATGGCATTAACTGTACCAAAAGCTATAGCCGATGCACCTGCACAAACTAAATCACGACCATAAACATCGGATAATGCATGGCCAGATATTTCAAACCCGTAAGATTTACGATTTTCATCGCTTTGTATAGTTACCGTAATCATCTTTTCACCTCTGACTTAAGCGTTGATAGATTCAACAACTAATTTAGTGTAAGGTTGACGATGACCTTGTTTACGACGGTAGTTTTTCTTCGCTTTGTATTTGAATACAGTGATTTTTTTAGCGCGACCTTCTTTAACAACTTTCGCTGTTACAGTAGCACCTTCAACTGTTGGAGCTCCAACTTTTACTGTTTCGCCACCTACGAATAAAACTTTATCAAAAGTTACTACTTCATCAGCTTCGACACCTAGTTTTTCAACATAGATTTCTTGTCCAGCTTCTACTTTGATTTGTTTACCACCAGTTTCGATAATTGCGTACATTTTACTGCACCTCCTCTTAGACTCAGACTCGCCTGATATGAAAGGTGATCCAACAGATTCTTATAAACCTTTCCAGAGCGGTTGTAGCACGGGTGCTACAAACAATAACATTAAAATACTAACACAGCGTTCTTTTTAAGTCAATCTTTTCATTACGTGTATTTCAAAAGCTAATCGATATTTACGGTAACGCCATTCACTTATAATCTTCATCAATAGGAACAAGCTTAAAATAAAAATAAAAAGAGATCGAGGTAAAAGGATAAATGTAATAAGAACTGATAAAATAATAAGAATTAAGGATATGGCCAGGAAAAACTCATAATTTCTAGCATTACCATTAAAAATCAAAATTAAAGAAAAAACAATCCTACCGCCATCTAATGGCCAAATAGGAATTAAATTAATCAATAATAATATCATTTGTATTTTTAAAAAGGGTTCTGCAAATAAAGGATCTAACAATGGTGTAACCATTATACACCCTAATGTTGCAATAGGACCTCCAAGTGCTATAACCAGTTGTTTTGTAGGATTAAGGGCAAAACCACTCCGCAACTCAATTTCTCCACCATATGGCATTATAACACAACGCTCCACCTTTACCTTGACTAACCAAGCAGCTATTAAATGACCTACTTCATGGACAATTAGAGATGTTAAAATCATTGCGTAATACGCTACATCACCATATAAAACCATACCAAATAGTAATGGTAGGAATAATGGATGGATTACCATTCGAGTCACGATTGAACATACTCTCTCATCCATTTAATCGTTTCTTCTAAATTCAATGATTTCCCATTTGTCTCTATTTGTATATAAAGATCACCGGCCTCATCTTTATTTGCAATTGTTTGTCCTTTAGCTACTGAAGTATATGGTAACACCGTAAACGAATCCAAAAAGCCATAAGTAACCGTTGTATTATTTTCATAATAAACAGATATTGTTCTTCCAATATTCGTATTATGTCCGGTATATACAACTAAGCCATTCTCAATCGCTAATATTGGAAGTGGCTTCTCAAATGTTAATAAGTATCCATCATCATATGGTTTTACTGCAATAAAGGATAAGAGCTGATTGTCAATTGCTTCTTGAGAAACAGCTATTGTTGGATCTTCTTCGGTTCCAAAAGCTTCTCTTAAAACATTGCGCATAAAATTTAAATCCTCAGAGCTATATACAATCTTTCTAATATCCGTATTTATTTGTCCATTTTGTTGTAAATGATTCGTTGCAAGAACCGCAACACATAAAAGCCCTGCACCAATCCATTTCCATTTTTTAGACACATGATCATCCATTCTAATTTTTCATAGTATATGAAGAATATAAAATTATGATTCTAGGAGAATCAAATACTAAAACAACAGGATAATATTATCCCGCTGTTTTAAACTTATTAGAATTATATTTTACTTATCGTGAAACTATTAACTCTTTTAGTAAAAATAAAAAAAATGTCCCACTACAAACTTTTGTAAGTGGGACATTTTAGTACTCTTTATCTTGAAAAAATAGATTTAAATTTTGCAAACATACCTTTATGTTCCTCATCTAATGACATAAGAGGGACTGATTCACCAAGAATTCTTCGAGCAATATTACGGTAGCCTAATGAAGCCTTATTATTTGGATCCATGACAATAGGTTCACCTTTATTCGAAGAGCTAATCACATTTTCATCTTCAATAATAATTCCTAATAAATCAATTGAAAGATGTGCTGTTATTTCATTAATATCGAGAGTATCTCCGTTTTTCATAAGACTTTTTCGAATTCGATTAATAATAAGTCTTGGCGGCTCTATATTTTCTTGTTCTAGTAGTCCAATAATTCGATCAGCATCACGTACAGCTGATATTTCTGGTGTCGTAACAACAATCGCTTGATCTGCACCAGCTACTGCATTACGATATCCTTGTTCAATACCAGCAGGGCAATCGATTAAAACATAATCAAATTCACGTTTCAACTCATCTACTAGACTCTTCATTTGCTCTGGATTCACAGCGTTTTTATCTGTTGTTTGAGCAGCAGGCAATAAAAATAGTTTTTCCTCTACACGCTTATCACGAACAAGTGCTTGATGTGGTTTGCATCGACCTTCAACAACATCGACTAAATCATAAATAATACGATTTTCCAAGCCAAGAACAACATCAAGATTACGTAATCCGATATCTGTATCGATTAAACATACTTTTTTACCTTGAAGAGCCAATGCAGTTCCAAGATTGGCAGTAGTTGTTGTTTTACCAACACCGCCTTTACCTGAAGTAATAACTATTGCTTCCCCCACATTAGCTTCCTCCTTTTGCACTATGTAAAAATGGGCGCAAATTTCTAACTTCTTGTAAGCGATCATATGCAATTACACCATTTTCACCAATATAGGCAACGATTTGTTCTCTTTGTTCTGTTACAAATGGTTTTTCATTAGACATTACGTCTATTTTATCAGAAATATAAACATGCGTTGGTTCAAAATGAGAAGCAGTAATAATAGCGCTATCATTACCACTTATCCCTGCATGTACTAAACCTTTTAGATTACCTAGTACAAAAATACTTCCTCCAGCTTCAACACGACCGTTCGGATTAACATCACCAATAATAATGATATCACCAGACGCTTTTACAATTTGTCCTGAACGAACGATACCAACATATGTGTCTCGTATACTTGCTTGAACTTGTTCATTACATTCTGTCAAGCTTATAACCTCGCTATGAACGTGTAGTACGTGCATTTTTCCAGAATGTTCTACCATTTGTACCAATTCGTTTTTTTGTTCAACCGTTAAAAAACGATATCCAATATCAAGATGAACATCAACTTTGTTATCGATACCGCCTTCAGAGATTTTGTTTTCTAATTCATCTAATAAATCTGCGTAGGCGCAACTGTCATCAAGTCGAAGAACCAACCCATCTTTTGTCCCTTTTATATGGACAAGCTGTTTTTTCATAAAAAAGTGACACCTCACGCTAATTTCTAATTATTTTCACGTGCTCGTTGCAATACACGTGCGTTAATCAAATATTTAAACGCCCAACCTAACATTATTAAGAACAATAGGTTAGCGATTAAAGTTGGGATTAAACGATTCATCATAAAATTTGAGAATGTAATATTTGTAAAATTGATAAATGCAAAGAAGTTGTACAGAACAATCTCCATTAATGCAACTAAAACTAATGAAAGGATGGTAGTAATGCTCAAATGTTGATGGATAAATTTCACAGTAGATCCTGCTAAAAAACAGATAAGTGGATATAATACGGTATATAATCCAATAATATCAATGTAAAACACATCATACAAGAGCCCAAAAACTAATCCATATATTACAGCTCTTTGGCGACTGTAATAGATTGAAACAAAAATTAAATATAAAATTAAAAACCTTGGGACTAAATAAATAATTTGATCATTTAATTGAATTGGAGAAAACAGAGCAAATTCAGGTTCAAGTAAAAACAAAACTACAGCTACAAACGGGATAAGGGCTCGAACAAACATTGTTATTCACCCTCATCTGTTTCAGCTTGAGTTTTTGCCTTTTCGTGTTCATCAATTGTGATGACATTTCTTTTGGCAATAATTACATCTTGAAGCATTGAAAAATCTGCAGCTGGTTTTACATATGCTAGTTTTGTTAAACCGAAATCATCTGTTGTCACTTCAGTAATTTCACCTATTAATATTCCTTTTGGGAAAATACCACCTAAACCTGATGAAATTACCAATTCGCCTTCTTTTACTTCTAAGCTTGAATCGATTCGCTTCATTATTAATTCATTACGCTCAACATCATATCCTTCTAACAAACCAAAAATCTCTTGATTTTCCCCTTGAATAACTGCTGAAACCCTAAAATTCGGATTATTCGTTTGAAGTAACTCCACCTCTGATGTTAAAGGTGTCACTAAACTTATTTTACCAATTAATCCTTGAGCTGTCATGACTGCCATATTCACTTCGATTCCGTGGGATGAACCTTTATTTAAAATGATTTTCTCTTCCCATTGGTCAGGATTTCTAGAAATAACAGTTGCTTGGATTGGTACATAATCTCTCAAACTATCCTCTTTCTCTACTATTTCACGCAATGATTCATTTTCGCTTTGCAATGTATTAACCTGTGATTGTAAAACAGCAAAGTCCTCTAAACGCATTTTTAAACGTTTATTTTCTTCATAAGTATTTAATAAAGAATTAATATCGTTAAAAACTCCTGTTATGTAATTCGTTGGTTTAGCTACAAATGATTGTACTAAACCAACTGTATCTTTTATAAACTGTTCGGGTAACGTTGCATTTTGACGATCACGTAATGAGAAGCTAATCAATGCCACAATGAAAATCATGCTAACAAGTAGCAATATTAATTTCTTGTTTGAAAAGTGTGGCATTGGTATTCCTCCTTATTTTTTTAATTGTTGTGAACGGACTAAGTCAATATGATCTAACGCTTTACCTGTACCGATCGCTACACAATCTAATGGATTTTCTGCAATAAATACAGGCATTTTCGTTTCATCACTAATAACTTTATCAAGATTTCTTAGTAATGCTCCACCACCTGTTAAAACAATGCCTCTTTCCATAACATCTGCAGATAATTCAGGAGGAGTCTGTTCTAATGTTTTCTTCACACCATCAATAATAGAGGTAATGGCCTCTTTTAATGATTCAGAAATTTCTTGAGAAGTAATGTCAATGGTTTTCGGTAATCCTGTTACTAAATCGCGTCCACGGATTTCCATCGTTTGATTATCTCCATCAACTCTAGCCGTACCAATCTCAATTTTAATATTTTCTGCAGTACGTTCACCAATCGTTAAATTATAAGCTTTTCGAATATAGCTAATAATAGCTTGGTCCATAGCGTCACCACCAATACGAACAGAATCACTTGTTACGATACCTCCTAATGAGATAACAGCGACTTCTGTCGTACCGCCACCAATATCTACAACCATAGAACCAGTTGGATCCCAAACAGGTAGGTTTGCACCTATTGCTGCAGCAAATGGTTCTTCGATTGTAAACGCTTCTTTTGCACCAGCTTGGCGGCTTGCATCAATAACTGCACGTTGTTCAACCGTTGTAATTCCGTATGGAACACAAATCATGACATTCGGTTTTTTCCAATTAGAGCCTGAGTTTTTTAAAGCCTGTCTTAAATAATATTGAATCATAGCTGTCGTAATTTCAAAATCTGCAATAACGCCATCTTTCATTGGACGAATAGCTACGATAGAACCTGGTGTACGGCCTATCATATTTTTTGCGTCATTTCCTACTGCTACAATTTCACCAGTCTTTGTGTTTTTCGCAACAACAGAAGGTTCACGTAAAACGATACCTTTTCCTTTAATAAAAACTAATGTATTCGCTGTGCCAAGATCGATCCCGACATCTTTGTTTCCTAATCCAAACAAATTGTGTACTCCCTTTCTTTAAGCCATACTTCGCTGTCCTTAAATCATAAGATTTATTATAGCGGATTAATGTAAAAATTTATAGTATGAATACAGCTCTTCCTCGTATTTTGTAGAACTTGATAGATTTTTTATCAACATCATTCATTTTATTTCTATTTTGTCCATGAAACAAATAAAAAATTTATTTAACTTATTACATTCGTATGACTATTCGTATCTAATATCAAGACGAATTAACAATTTAAAGGTTCTTTGAAATGAATATGTAATATTAGAAAAAATTTTTGACTCTAAAAAGTCGATATTCCAATTTTTCAGGAATATCGACTTTTACATGTGACATTAATCTACATATAGCCTTTTTCTTTTAAACTAATAAATTGGTGGTCACCAATTATAATATGATCAATTAATTCTATACCAATAATATATCCTGCTTCTTGCAGCCTTTTTGTCACTTCTATATCTTCTGGGCTCGGTGTTGCAATGTAGGGTAGGAAGCATGTGCCGTGCTATGTTTCCACAGTCGGTTTCACAATTCCCCCCTCAGAACCGTACGTACACCTTTCAATGTATACGGCTCGCCAGTTGTTCAATCGGTATTTGTTTCTCGTGATGCTTATGGTGGCAATCATAACAGAGTACAATGGTCTTTCTGTTTCGTTCAATCATTATACGATCTAAGTATTTAAGATTCTTTTTCTTCTTTAAATCTTTTAGTTTACGTATATGGTGTACTTCCATTTGTCCTTCTGTTTTGCCACATGCTTCACACTTATTCGCTAATAGTCGTTTTTCGAATTCTGAACGTCCAGAATACTTTAACGTATTCGGAATACGGTCTATATCATCTTCATCTACACGAATTGCACCTTTGGTTTTTGGCATATCTTTAAGTTTTACGAAAGCATGTAAAACTTGTTCCCCTTCACTCTTTTGACGTACCAAACAAAGTCGTCCTTGTTGATGTTTACGCATACTAGTAGCTACTTTTCTAGAAGTGCTTCTTCGTTTATTAGCAATAGTTTTTATAAAACTACTTTCTGCTAAGTAGAATAATTTATCTAGATGGTGATAATTATTTGCTAACTTATAGTAGTTCGCAATCCCACGTAATTCTGCATTATACGTCATAAGTACTTCTAATTCAGAATTATTAATTAGACTTTTTCGATGTGTGATTTTAAAATCGTCTAAATTTCCATATCCATTTTTAATTGCAAACGCATGAATTTTACTTTGTGGAACTACTAATTTTATCGCACCTGATAAAGTACGTTTTTTCATAGGATGACTTAGATTTTTATATTGGACACGAGTTACTTTCTGTTGTTTCCATAATCTAAATTCGTATCCCAAAAACGGAACACCATTTTCAAGATGAGTAATAACCGTTTTTTCTTCGCTTAATTCTAACTGAAGCCTTTCATTAAGAAAGTCTTTTACAACTTTTTTTATTTCTTTTGCTTCTTGTTTCGAACCAGCTATACCAATTACGAAATCATCCGCATACCGAACGTATTTCATTCGACGATAATTTTTATCCATTGGGTCAACAGCTGAAATTGTTAATTGTTTGGATTTCAATGCTTGGATTTCTTGAACATACTCACTTCGTTCCAGCCATTCTTTATGCCCATGTCTCTCATCTAATCTTTTGATTTTACGTTGTAAAGTATAGATGCGGCTACGAATGCTTTTCCATTCTGAATTTCGTTCACGGAATTTTCCTCTTTCAAATATATTTATTTGTTCCTCCATAAATAAATCGAGTTCATTGAGATAAATATTTGCAAATAAAGGGGAAATAATCCCGCCTTGTGGTGTTCCACTAAATGTTTTTTCAAAGCGCCAATCTTCCATGACACCACATGATAAGGCATTGTGAATTAGCAATAGAAATCGTCGGTCATCTATTTTTCTAGCAATCAGATTTAAAAGAGTTTCATGATTAATGTTATCGAAGAACCCCTTAATATCTCCTTCAATACACCAAGTTAAGCCTTTCCAAGTGTTTTTAATTTCTGATAAGGCAGTATGACAACTATAATTTGTTCTGAAACCGTGCGAATGGCTACTAAAAATAGGCTCGTATACTTGTTCCAAAATCATCCTCATCACTTCTTGTACTAATTTATCTTTAAAATTTGGTACTCCAAGTGGGCGTTTCTTTCCATTTGATTTTGGAATGTATACACGGCGCACAGGTGAGAAACGAAATTTCCCTTCTTTTAGTTGTTCTATTAACTCGTCTATTTTTTGGGAACTAAAACCGTCTATTGTTTCTTCTGCTGTTCCTTTTGTTAAATTCCCTGCGTTTGGATACAGCTTTGCATATGCCTTAATCCATAAATCTTTATGATATAGTAGACGATAACAATCTTTTACTTTTCGATTATTACGAGAAACATTCCTTATAACGTCTAACTGTTGAAATGGATTTTTTGCCATATTCATGACTCCTTTCATTGTTAACGTTAAAACAACCTGTCCTCCTTCCCCGTGCTAAACTCATTACAAGCAAACGTTGAGTACTATGAGGACTCCGTTGCCATATGTGATTTTCAAACGTCTATACGTTATAGCCACTTGGGCACTCACACTTAGGCAATCCCTGCATTACACATAAATTCAGAAACGTGATGGTTAGGTATCCCTTTCGACAGTTTCCTTTTACAAAGGATTGAAGGATAAATCTCACTATGGACAGGAAAGCGGCAATTTCCAACAGACACTCAGGCAATATGTCTCCCATTTTATCCTCATTACCTGTTAGCTATCGTAGGTAACGGCGCACCCATCGCTCATTTGTCTAGGATTCAGGCAGTCTAGCTTTTACCATACATCACTTGATCTGAAGAACTGACTCGACTCTGATAGCTTTGTCGTCTTTTCTCCTTTTCACATCATGCTATGTTCCCTCTATGAGTTTCCTCGCAAGGTAAGACGCTGACCATAGAACATTGTGAGAAGTTCTAGTTTTCACTCGAAAACGCTGAATTTACGCACTTTACAGGCGCACACCACTTGGATGATTATGAGCACAAATTATAGAAGCTGCAGAGCGTTTCACAGCTTCTCTAAAAATTTCTCTTGGATGCACAATTGATGAATTGAGACTTCCAATAAAAATGGTCTGTTTATGGATTACTTGGTTTTTTGTATTTAAAAATAAAGCGACGAAATGCTCTTGATTCAAAGAGGACATTTCTGGCATTAAGTAATTTGCAGCATCCTGAGGAGATCGAATAGTGAAACGTGTATCTACTTGGATTTGGGCCAATCGTCTACCAAGCTCAACTGCCGCCAATAACTGTATTGCCTTTGCTTCTCCAATTCCTTTTATTGAAGTTATTTCCTCAATGGTTGCATGCTTTAATTCATGGATTTTTTCAAAGTAATTTAATACTCGATTTGCGATCGATAAAACCGATTCTTTTTTTGTCCCAGTTCGAAGCAATATAGCAATTAATTCTTGATTTGATAAACTTTGTGCACCTTGCTTCATTAGCCGTTCCCTTGGACGATCATCTACGTGTACATCACGCAGCATGAGCTCTGGAAATACGCTAACTACCATTCAAAAATCACTTCCTTTAAATATGTAAAATGTTTAAAGAAATTAATTTTTCAAAAACAGTTGCTAAAGGAAATCCAACTACATTATTATAATCTCCCTCAATTCGGTCGATAAATAATGCTCCATCTGTTTGAATTCCATAACCACCTGCTTTATCAAAAGGGTCACCTGTATCAACATAAGCTTTGATTAGATTAGGTGATAATGTTTTAAAATACACTTTCGTTTCTTCCACAATTGTTTCTTCATGTCCATCTCGGTCGATAATGACAACAGCGGTAAATACTGAATGCACATTATTGGATAGTTTGCTTAAATGTGCAATCGCTTCTTCCTCTGACTTTGGCTTGTGTAAAAGCGTATCTTCAAAAACGACAATTGTATCTGCTCCAATAACCGTCTTATTGAAAACTCTTTTTTTCACATCTCTTGCTTTTAATAAAGCCACTTCCCGCACATAGTCAACAACTGTATTAGCCTCAACGGAAGTCTCCTCTACATTACTAGTTACCACTTCAAAGGGCACACCTAATTTTGAAAAAAGCTCCTTTCTCCTAGGTGAAGATGATGCTAAAACAAGCTGATGATTAGTAGTAAAATTCATTTCCATTCCTCCTACTACTATTTTAACCGAGAAGTATTGTTTTGAAAATTTTGAATGGTAGATAGAAAATTCAAATTCGGTCCATTTTTAAAACTTAAAATTGAATTTTGAGACACTCATTTTGCTCAAAATAATGCTTTAATAAGTGTAATCGCGTTACATCTAAATCATCTGAAAGGCTTGCCATTGCTGACGTTATCGACTGCCAATCTTGCGGTAAATTCTCAGGTGCTTGACCTTGTTCAAAATAAAATTTTCCGCGATCTTCACTAGATAAAAGGGTTGGAACATTTTGTATTGTGGGATCCTGGCATGCACTACTAGATACTTTAAAGGCTTTCGCAAATGAAGGTGGGTTTTCGGATTTTACAATCCCCTCTTGAACTGGTGTTACTTCTGACCATACGAAGTAGCTTCCATCTACCTCAATAATTGTGGCAGTATTTAATGATGGATACCCAGCCATAAAATCCGTCGCCCCTTCAAACGAAGAAAAAACGCCATGTTGATTTGCATAAAATTGTAGTGCAGATAAATCAACTGAAGGTGTAGAAGATTCCCCATCGGATGATACTGGAACAACCTCTTCCTCACCTTGTTCTGCTACTTCTTGGACATCTTCATTATTCATCGAATTCAACATAAAAATAAAGAAAATTACACCGACAACTCCTGCTAATGATCCGAAAATTGCTGCTTGTATTAGTTCTTTGCGTCCGATCATTCTTGTAAATTTCATGCATATCACCTCTAGTATACCGTACCAAACAAAGAACAAAAAAAGACAAGACCTTTGTCGTCTTGCCAATAAAATATTTCGCAAAATATACGATCAATCGATATAATTTAACATTCAGAGGTCATTATTTTATTTATATGAATGAATTTTTCACAATTCCCTTAAGCTAGTCTCCAAATATTTTACTCCGCAACTCCGTCAACAAATAAAGGGAACCTGTTACAATTGTTTTACATTCCTTAAAATTAGCACCTTTTATAAATGCTGAAAAATCATTTATGACATATTTTTCAGTAGCATTCGACAAATTTATCATTTCTTCTGCTTTCATTGCACGACTGTTCATAAAATTAATAAAATAAAACTCATCGCTTACTGTTTCAAGAATTTTCAATACCGATTTAACATCCTTATCAGCTAACATTCCAATTACAAAACGTATCGGTTCATTAGGAATTTGTTGTTTTATTGTTTGTGCTAGCTTTTCTGCACTTGCAGGGTTATGAGCACCATCTAAATATACATTTTCCATTACTTTCTCGAAACGACCGGGAACTTTTGCAGCCTTTACACCTTTTCGAATTTTTTCTTCATCCCAGTTCATTTGAAAGAATTTTGCAACCTCTAAAAATGCAGTAATAGCTAGTGCCATATTCTCACCTTGATGTTCGCCAATAAGCGATCGTTTCAATCCACTGATTTGAATATTTCCCATACGATTTACGTACAAATCCCCTTCGTTATGGAATTGAACATGAAACTGGTTACCTAAACGATATAATGTTGAATTTTTGTTTTCGGATTCCTGTTCGATTATTTTGTTTGCTTCTATAGGTAGCTTTCCGACAATAACTGGTCTCTCATGCTTGATAATTCCAGCTTTATGACGAGCAATACTTTCAATCGAATTCCCTAAAAATTTTGTATGTTCAAGTGCAATACTTGGAATAATCGAAACGATAGGAACTACAACATTTGTACTATCCTCTAATCCACCCATACCTGCTTCAAATAAAACTAAATCTACTTTTTTGTTGTAAAAGTAAATTAACGCTGCACATGTTAATAACTCAAAATCAGTAAGTAAGCCACTAAGCTGTGCATCATGCATTATTTTAAATACCTCATCCAAATCTATTTCTGCTATAGGCTTTCCATCAATTTGAATTTGGTCATGTACATCTTTGATACATGGTGAAGTAAATTTACCAACAGTTAGTCCATGCTCCATCGATATGTTTTCAATAAATGCTAATGTGGAGCCTTTTCCGTTTGTACCTGCAATATGCACGATGTTCAATCCATTTTGAGGATTGTTTAAGTGATTTAATGCATTTTGAATTGCAGCAAGACCTGGTTTGATAGAATCATCACTTTCAACATTCCACTTTGCTTTATATTCATCTAGTTTTGGAATCATCTGAGAATATCCTTCTTTCTCAAAAAATATTAAATAATTGTTTGCAAAAACTTACGAACTTCTGCAATAAAGTATAGAGACCCTGTTATCACTAGTAGCTCATCTTCATTTAATTTATCTATTTCTCGCTCGATAAGTCCTTCCCAGTCCCCATCAACTACTATGTTTTCGCATTTCGATTGTGACGCAAGGTGCTCAGCTTTTGCGGCGCGAGGTAAAGGGATTTCTGTAAAACTAATTTTATCTGCTACTTCATCCATCATAGCTATGCTGTTTTGATGATCCTTATCCTGTAATGCTGCATAAATAAACTTATAACGTTTATTTGGCTCAACATCATGTAAGGTACGAATTAATGCCCTTGTCCCCTCGGAGTTGTGAGCTCCATCAATAATGATTTGTTTATTCATTCTTTCAAAGCGCCCTTCCCACTTTGCTTTAGCAAGCGCCTTATAAACTGTATCCTCAGAAATAGTGGAATCAAAAAGTAAAGATGCTGTAATAGCTAGTGCTGCATTTTCTACTTGATGTTCCCCCTCCATTGCAAGTTGAATTCCGTTTATCTCTTTTCCTTTGCATTGGTAATTAAATACCTGTGGACTTGTTTTGGAAATTGATTGTATTTGAAATTCATTTCCTAATATATATAAATCAGCCTGACAACTTTTTGCCTTTTGTTTAATGACATGAAGAGCTTCTTCGTTTTTCACACCGACAACAGCAGGAACATTCGGTTTAATAATACCTGCTTTTTCATAAGCTATTTTTTCATATGTATCTCCGAGAATTTCTGTATGCTCAAGTGAAATGGTAGTAATTATAGATACAGCTGGAGTTATCATATTCGTTGAATCGACACGACCACCGATTCCCGTTTCGATTAAAGCAACATCAACATCACTATTAGCAAAGTGTAAAAAAGCGATCAGCATGACCACTTCAAAAAAACTAGGATATAGTCCATTAAGATGTTTTTCAATCATTTCAGCCACTTGATTAGCATAAGTAACAAATTGTTCATCGGTAATTTGCTCATTATTGATCGTGATGCGTTCATTTACTCTTTCAAGATGGGGCGAAGTAAATGCAGCAACCTTCAAACCATGTATCATTAATATTTCTTTTGTTGCATTAAGTGTAGAGCCCTTCCCATTTGAACCAGCATAATGAATAAATTTTACCTTTTGATGCGGATTTCCAAATTCATTCATAATAATTCGAACTGCTTCAAGAGGCTTTCCTTTATATTTACCTGCTCTTAATTGAAATATAAAATTCGTACATTCTTCGATGGAATGGAACATAATGATCGCTCCTAAAATTTAATTAACCATTAGAAAAATGTCCTAGCTTCATACTAGGACATTCCTTATCATATTACATATTTTTTAATTCCGCTAAACGTTTTTCAACTGCTTCGTGTTTTTCTTGGTAATCGGCTAGTTTTTCACGTTCTTTTGCAACTAGTTCTTCTGGTGCTTTTGATACAAATTTTTCATTTGAAAGCTTTCCTGATACTAGTTTAACTTCCTTCGCCCATTTTTCTAATTCTTTTTCAAGGCGAGCAATTTCTTCTTCAAGATTGATCAAACCAGCTAATGGTAGGAACAGTTCAGCCCCTGTAACAACTGCTGTCATAGATTGACTAGGTGCTTCAATGTTTTCTCCAATTGTTAAAGTTTCAGGATTACAGAATTTCTCAATATACGCTCTGTTTCCTTCTAGCACACGAGCTGTTTCAGCATCCTTAGCAGCAATGTATAACGGTACCTTCTTGCTCATCGGTGTATTTACTTCCGCGCGGATGTTTCTTACTGAACGAATAATATCCATAAGAAGCTTCATGCTCGCTGCATCATCTGCAAAATTAAATTCAGTTCGAACTTGCGGCCATGCTGCAACTGTAATGGACTCTCCACTATGAGGAAGGTGTTGCCAAATCTCTTCTGTAATAAATGGCATAAGCGGATGAAGTAAACGCATTGTGTTATCAAGAACATAAGCCAATACAGATCTTGTTGTTTTCTTTGCTTGTTCATCTTCTCCATATAGTGGAAGCTTCGCCATTTCAATATACCATGAACAGAAATCATCCCAAATAAAGTTATATAACTCACGACCCACTTCACCAAATTCATAACGCTCAGCAAGGTTCGTTACTCGTTCAATCGTCTCATTTAAACGAGTTAAAATCCATTTATCCGCAACATTTAAATTGCCTGTTAAATCGATTTCATCATACGTTAAACCTTCCATATTCATAAGGGCAAAGCGAGAAGCATTCCATATTTTATTGGCAAAGTTCCATACTGCTTCTACTTTTTCAGTAGTATATCGTAAATCTTGACCAGGCGATGATCCAGTTGCTAAGAAGTAACGAAGGGAGTCTGCACCGTATTGGTCAATTACATCCATTGGGTCAACACCGTTACCTAGCGATTTACTCATTTTACGTCCTTCACCATCACGCACTAAGCCGTGAATTAATACATCTTTAAATGGACGCTCTCCAGTAAATTCTTTTCCTTGGAAAATCATACGGCTTACCCAGAAGAAAATGATGTCATAGCCAGTTACTAACGTATTTGTAGGATAGTATCGTTTAAATTCTTCATTTTCTGTGTCTGGCCAACCCATTGTTGAAAATGGCCATAATGCAGATGAGAACCACGTATCTAATACATCTTCGTCTTGTGTCCAGTTTTCGCTATCTGCTGGTGCATCTTTTCCAACATAAATTTCACCAGTTTCGTTGTGATACCATGCTGGAATTTGGTGCCCCCACCATAATTGACGAGAAATACACCAGTCATGGATATTTTCCATCCAACGGTTATACGTATTCTCAAAACGATTTGGTACAAAGTTAACCTTTTCCTCTTCACTTTTTTGTATCTCTAATGCTTGCTCAGCAAGTGGTCCCATTTTTACGAACCATTGTGCAGAAAGGTAAGGCTCTACTACAGCACCTGAGCGTTCAGAGTGACCCACTTGGTGTGTATGTGGCTCAATTTCAACAAGTACACCTGCTTCTTGTAAATCTTTTACGATTTGTTTACGACATTCGAAACGATCCATTCCAGCATATTTACCAGCAAGGTCATTCATTGTGCCATCTTCATTCATGACAAGAATACGTTCTAAACTATGACGGTTCCCAACTTCAAAGTCGTTCGGGTCATGAGCAGGTGTCATTTTTACTACACCTGTACCGAACTCCATATCTACATAATCATCCGCAACGATAGGTATTTCACGACCAACAATCGGAAGAATCACTGTTTTCCCAACTAAATGTTTATAGCGTTCGTCTTCTGGATGTACAGCAACACCAGAGTCACCCAGCATTGTTTCCGGACGTGTCGTTGCAACGCGTAAGACACCAGAGCCGTCTGCTAGTGGGTATTCCATATGATAGAAGGCACCTTCTACTTCTTTATGGATAACTTCAATATCAGATAGAGCTGTTTTTGCTGCTGGATCCCAGTTAATAATACGTTCACCACGATAAATTAAGCCTTTTTCATATAACTTAACAAAAACTTCTTTAACAGCATCCGATAAGCCTTCATCGAGAGTAAAGCGCTCACGTGTATAATCAAGTCCTAAACCAAGCTTTGCCCATTGTTCACGAATATGACTTGCATATTCTTCTTTCCATTCCCATGTTTTTTCAAGGAATTTTTCACGGCCAAGATCATAGCGTGTTACCCCTTCTTCACGCAGTTTCGCTTCTACTTTTGCTTGAGTTGCAATACCTGCATGGTCCATTCCCGGTAACCATAATGCATCAAAACCTTGCATACGTTTCATACGTATTAGAATATCTTGTAATGTAGTATCCCAAGCATGGCCTAGATGAAGTTTTCCTGTTACGTTTGGAGGCGGAATAACGATTGAATATGGTTGTTTCCCACTTTCAGGCTGTGCCTCGAAAAATTTACCTTGTAGCCACCATTCATAGCGTCCTGATTCTATGCTTTGTGGATCGTATTTTGTTGGCATTGAAATATTTTGTTCTGTCATGATAATGAATTCCTCCTTATTACGATTATGATTAGAAAACAAAAATAAAAAACCCCTATCGTCAAAAAAGGACGAAGGAGTTTTATCATTTTTCCGCGGTACCACCTTTATTCTAATCAGAAAACAAAATGCACATATATCATGCGTTTTTCTGAAGTTAGCTCTCATTACGATAACGGTGTTTAACCGACATTTTGTTACTACTATTTCACAAAAGTTGCTCTTAGGCTACGTTCAAATGGTTGCAAGCAGAAACTTTTCAGCTACCGTTTCCTCTCTAATGCATGCAAAATCATTCTACTCTTCCTATTCATTGCATCTATATTGAACTAATTTTTTGAACTGTACATATTGTATAATATTACGTCATTAGTTTTCAAGTTACAACGAAAAGGAAAGGAATGAAAAATCATGAAAAGAAAAAGAAGAAAAAGCTATAATCCATATCTATTGCCACCCTGGCTAAGAAAAGTACGTTTTTATTGTAAACAAATGATTATTCCAATCGCAGTGTTTCAAGGCTTGAGAACATTATTCTTACCTACAACAGGCGATTTCTTATTGTTAATTTTATTAATTTTTATCGCTTGGTTACTCTGGATTGATTTTATTTGATCTTAGATTAAGAAGCGTATAGGATTCTGTTAAATCTGAGAAGAAATCCTCTTCTTCAAACGGGAAGGTAGATGGTTCTTCATTTTCTCTTTCTTGTAAAAGAATATTTTCAGCTTCTACTAATTCATCTGATTTAGTTTGAAGCTCATCAATAGTAAATTCAGCTTCTGGTAATTCTTCAGTTATTTCTTTTGCTAATTCGACTTCTGGTAACTCAGGTTCTAGTAATTCAGGCTCTGGTAAATTAGTTTCCTTTGTATTCAAAACATTCGTAGTTTGTAGGATTTTTTCTGGCTCAAAATAATTGCTATAACTCTCTTCATAGCTTGGTTCAACTTCGGGCTCTACTTGTACTTTCGGAACATTCGTTTCAAATTCATAACGCGGTGGGTCCTCTATCATTTCAGCAAAGGCTTCTACGCTTGGGATATCTAGAGGAAGACTACTAGAATCAATATATTCTAGATTAGGCAATTCAGGTTCGATAAACTCATTCTCAAATTCATAATCTACTTCATCAACTTTTTCTGAAATTGTACAACATATATCCCATTTAAATGTACAACTTGACCCATCATAAACAAAGAAATTAACATCCTCTACATTTAACTGAGGAGCCCAACCATCTTGTACTTTTTCTTTTGGTAAATTAACTTCCAATGGCAAAGCATATTCGAAATAGCCTTCATTTCCGTTCATTTCTAAATGCTCAATAAGTGTCCCTTCACTATATTCAGGAAACTCTTTTGGATTAAAGCGAACTGTTGAAGTAATATGATAAATTCCAACTAGTCTTAGAGAATCTTCAGTCTCAATTTGTTGCCATCGAGGTTTTATATCAACTGAAACAACTTCTTCTACTATCCCATATTCTTCAGGAAAAACGAATTGCGTCATAAGATCCCAGTTATAATTTTGCACTTATATCCCTCCCGCTACTACAATATGCGCGTGATTCTTAAGTATGCAAAATATAGTAACTATTATTTTTATAAGAAGGATTGGAGAATAAAATCTTATTTTCTTACTATTTTTTAGTGGATATATAAAAATAAAAATGCCCCTTCTAAGTGAATAGAAGGGACAATTTATATTGAAATTTAACTTATTTAAATCTATCTTGATAATTTTTCAAACACAATGTTAAATGCTTGAATCGTTTTTTCAATATGTTCTTTCGTATGTGCAGTTGAAATAAATAAGCCTTCGAATTGTGAAGGTGGTAAATATATTCCTTCTTCAGCCATTAGCTTATAATATTCAGCAAATAATTCTAAATCGGAAGTCTTTGCAGAGGCAAAGTCTATAACATCTTCATTTGTTAAAAATAAACCAATCATTGAACCCGCACGATTAACAGTGTGCGGAATATTGAATTTTTGAGCAGCTTCACGAATACCATTTTCAAGCATGTCTCCAAGCGTTTTGAAGTATTCATATGATTCAGGAGTTAGTCTTGATAATGTTTCAATTCCTGCAGTCATCGCAAGAGGGTTACCAGATAAAGTACCTGCTTGATATACCGGTCCAGCTGGTGCAATATGCTCCATAATATCACGGCGACCACCAAAGGCACCAACAGGTAGACCTCCACCAACAACTTTCCCTAGACATGTTAAATCTGGTGTAACACCAAAATAACCTTGGGCACAATTGTAATCTACGCGGAATCCCGTCATAACCTCATCAAATATTAATAGTGAACCGTATTCTTTCGTTACATCTCTTAAACCTTCTAAGAACCCTGGTTTTGGAGGTACAACGCCCATATTACCTGCTACTGGTTCAACAATCACTGCAGCAATTTGCTTACCGAATTTTTCAAAGACTACTTTTACAGCATCAATATCGTTATAAGCAACTGTCATTGTATTTTTAGCAATATCTGAAGGTACTCCAGGGCTATCAGGTAAACCAAGTGTTGCTACACCTGAACCTGCTTTTATTAGCAATGAATCACCATGTCCGTGGTAAGAGCCTTCAAATTTCAAAATAATATCACGGCCTGTAAAACCACGCGCTAAACGAAGGGCTGCCATTGTTGCTTCTGTACCAGACGATACGAAACGTACCATCTCAACTGAAGGAACTCGCTCAATTACTATTTCTGCTAATTTGTTTTCAAGTAATGTTGGTGCACCAAAGGAAGATCCTTTAGCTACTTGTTCTTGAATAGCTTTTACTACATCAGGATGAGAATGACCTAAAATAAGCGGTCCCCAGCTTAATACATAATCGATATACTCATTGCCATCGATATCACGAATTACTGCACCGTTTCCTGACTCAACAAAAATTGGATTCAAATTTACCGACTTAAATGCTCGAACAGGGCTATTTACTCCACCCGGCATTAAATTAACCGCTTCTTCAAAGGCATTAATTGAATTCGTAAATGTTTTCATATTTTATTTCTCCTCCAACCAACGAGCTACATCTTTTGCGTGATACGTTAAAATCATATCTGCTCCTGCACGTTTCATACCTAATAATGTTTCAAGAACGATTGATTTTTCTTCAATCCAGCCATTTTGTGCTGCCGCTTTAATCATTGCATATTCACCAGATACATTATAAGCAACGATTGGCAAATTATAGTTATTACGTACATCACGAATAATATCTAAATATGACAGTGCAGGCTTAATGATTAAAATATCTGCACCTTCCTCAATATCTGACTCAGCTTCTCGGAATGCTTCTAAGCGATTTGCTGGATCCATTTGATAGGTTTTACGATCACCAAATTGAGGCGCCCCATCAGCTGCTTCACGGAATGGGCCATAGTAGCTTGATGCATATTTCACAGCATATGACATAATTGGTACATCTTCAAAGCCTGCTTCATCAAGAGCTACACGAATAGCCGCAACAAATCCGTCCATCATGTTTGATGGAGCAATGATATCAGCACCTGCTTTTGCCTGCGAAACAGCTGTACGAGCTAAAACATCAAGTGATGGGTCATTTAAAATTTTCTCCCCTTCTACTAATCCACAGTGACCATGGTCAGTAAACTCGCATAAACAAGTATCTGCAATTACAAGTAATTCCGGATAGCGTTCTTTTATTTGACGAGTTGCTTCTTGTACGATTCCGTGATCATGAAATGCTCCTGTCCCAACCGCATCCTTTTCTGCAGGAATACCAAATAAAATAATCGCTGGTATACCAAGCTCAACAACCTCATCTACTTCTCTATTCAACGTGTCCAATGAAAATTGATAGACACCTGGCATAGAACTAATAGGGTTTTTAATATTTTCACCTTCGATTACAAAAATCGGGTAAATCAAATCCTCTTTGTGTAAATATGTTTCTTTCACCATTGATCTCATTGTTTTTGAAGTTCTTAGACGACGATGTCTTTTGAAATTTAGTTCAGTCATTCCATTCTTCCTCCTCATTACTAATCTCATCAATTACTGCTTCCATTGTATACGTATTAGGCTGATATGTAACATGGCCACCGCGTTTTTCTATCGCATGGGCTGTTATATGTCCAATGCTAGCTATTTTTACACTATCCCATCCAACAATTGGCGCAATATGTATTGCAAAAACATTTACAGCTGAAGGACTTGCAAAAATAATAATGGGCTGTTCCTTCGATTTAATAATGTTTACAATACTTTGAATATGCTCTAAAAAATCTTCTGTGTCATAAACAACCCACTCATCCACAGAAAAAGGAAGGCCGTTTTTAATAGTATCCTTCGCTTTACTTCCTCTTACGAATAAGCATCGCGGCTTTCCTTCTATGATCGTTGGAAATTCCTCTATAAAATAATCGGCACTATAGATGGAAGGCATAAAATCAACCGTTAAACCATTAGCTTCTAATCGATCACGCGTTTTCTCACCAACAGCAGCAATTTTTCCTTTTATCATTGAAGGAAAAAACTTATGTCTAACCATTTTAGCACAGAATGCATCAACTGCATTTTGACTTGTAAAAATCAGCCAATCGAAATTTCGCGCCATTTCCAGTTGCATATGATCATACGGTTCTAATATTTCAACAATTTTAATGAGTGGAAAGGCATGTGCTTCTCCACCCAATTGTTGAATTCTATTTAAAATCGATGTTGTCATGGAAGAACCAGTCAATATAACGGTTTTACCACGAAGTGATTGTTTAAGCATCAAGCTCAGCCTTTACTTTTTGTATCAGCTCAAATGCACCCTGTTCTGTTAACTTTCGAGCCACTTCTTTTCCTAGCTCTACTGGATCTTTTCCAGTTAACGTTTCTTTATAGAATACAGAAGCATCTGGTGCTGCAACAAGTCCTGTTAATGTTAATAAATCTCCATCTGTTGTTGCATATCCTGCAATTGGAACTTGACATCCGCCATCCATTGCCCCTAAAAACGCTCTTTCTGCAAAGGCTTCATTCCAAGTTGTAGAATCCGTTAATTTTGCTAGTTCCACCAGTAGTTCTTCATCATCAGCACGGCATTCAATACCTAGAGTACCTTGCGCAACGGCCGGTAAACAAAGATCCGTATCTAAATATTCCGTAACAATTGTATCGCTCCAACCTAAACGTTTTAAGCCCGCAGCTGCTAAAATAATTGCATCAAAATTTTCAGATTCAAGCTTTGCTAAGCGTGTATCAACATTCCCTCGGATCCATTTAATTTCTAAGTCTGGACGAGCTTGTAATATTTGAGCACTGCGACGAAGAGAGCTTGTCCCAACAATTGCTCCTTTAGGAAGATCCTTGAACTTCACATGACCGTTTGAAATAAAGGCATCACGTGCATCTTCTCGAGGTGGAATGCAACCAATTACAAAACCTTCAGGCAAAACAGCTGGCATATCTTTCATAGAATGTACAGCAAAATCAATTTCTTTATCATAAAGGGCTTGTTCGATTTCTTTAACAAAAAGGGCTTTCCCACCAACTTTTGATAGTTGTACATCTAAAATTTTATCGCCTTTTGTTACAATTTCTTTTACTTCAAATTCGAAAGGTGCACCTGCATTTTTTAATTCATTAATAAACCAATTTGTTTGTGTAAGTGCTAATTTACTCTTTCTTGATCCTACTATAATTTTTCTCAAAATAATTCCTACCCTTCTATTCAATTACGCCTGACTAATTTGCCCGTGAGTTTAAATTCGCAATTAGCTTTTTAATACCATAAATGGAATCCTGAAAGTTTACTTCCTAAAAAGAAGTTGATAACTACTAATAAAAATGTATAAATCTGAGCCCAGGAATAACTAATCCCTGTTAGCTTACCTTTACGATGTAATATCATAATAATGAAATATATAATCGCAATCACAAAGGAACCAAGAATTTTTGCATCGATAATAGAGAACTTTTCCATCGTCATAAATGCCCATTCTAGTCCTAAAAGTATACTTATAAGGAAAATTGGAATAGCAACTAGTATCGATTTATTAATCCAATTAATAATCTGACTAAGTGCAGGTAAACGGCTCCATAGCTTAGAATATTTTTTTTCTTTCAGTATTTTATATAGAATTAAATACAATATCGAAAAGACGAATGCTAACGTAAACGCTGCATAAGCTAAAATTGCAAAACTAATATGAATGACCAACATTTCTGAAATTACTGTTTCCCCTAAAGCTGGGTTGATCTGATCCTGGGCAAATAAATGAATTGTTACAAATATAAATCCAAGAATATTAATAAAGAAAACAGGTAAATCTACGCGTGCGATACAATGTAATATGATTGAAATAGTAATTAATAGCCATGCATAGAAATACACACCTTCAATCAACGATAAAACCGGGAATCGCTTAGTCTCCATTACATAGAGTAATAAAAAAGCTGTTTGCATAACCCAAACAACCGAAACGAGCCAAAAGGCAATTCGTCGGATTTTATTTTGTTTGTAAAAATAATCTATAAAATATAAAACAATACATATCGCATATAGGATAACCATCATCTCATATAATCTAGTCATCGCTAATTCAGTCATTAGCATCCCTTCTCCATCAAAAAATTGATTTTTATAAGGTGTTATCTTCAGATTCACTCCAAAATAATAGCGTTTCCGTATCTAGTTTAACATACTGATACGAAAACGCCTTATCTCATTTATATCCTTATAAGTTTCCATTGCAACTTGTATTAATAAGACAATTTAGGATTTCCAACTGCCTCAATATTTTCTGTTGCTAACTTCTCCTTAACGTGCAGATTATTCAATTCTTCTTGAACTGCATCTTCAATCCCAAAAATTTGTTGGAATAATTGAAGCTGTTCCTTCGCTTTAGGTGAATTCGCTAGTTCTTTTGCTTGAAGAATTGGTTCCTTCAATAATTGATTGATAATGGATTTCGTATGCTTATTTAAAATTTTTCGTTCTCGATCTGTTAAATTTGGCATCTTATTTTCAATACTCATCATCGTCTCTTCTTGAATTCGACTAGCTTTTTTACGCAATGAAGAAATTACAGGCACAACACCTAAAGTAGCAATCCAATCTTTAAATTCGTCTACTTCTTTCACTATCATCTTAGATATATCCTGAGCTGCCTTTTCACGTTCAGCCAGATTCGCCTCTACAATACCTTGTAAATCATCAATGTCGTACAAGAAAACGTTAGGTAAGTCACCAATCTTCGGATCCAAATCACGTGGAACAGCAATATCTACCATAAATAATGGCTTACCTTTTCTTAATCTTTCTACAAATTGCATTAGTTCATAATCAATCACATATTCTGTAGAACCAGTGGAACTGATTAGAATATCCGCTTCCAATAAAGAACATTGTAGTTCTTGCATTGATTTTGCTTGTCCATTAAATTTTTCTGCAAGTATTTGTGCTTTCTCTAGTGTACGGTTAATAACCGTTACTTTTCCAACACCGCTACCAGCTAAATTCTGTGCTGCCAGCTCACCCATTTTGCCAGCACCTAGAATTGCTACATGCTTATGTTTTAATGAACCAAATATTTTTTTGGCTAATTCAACAGCAGCATAAGAAACTGATACTGCGTTTTCATTGATCGTTGTCTCATTGTGCGCACGTTTAGCAAAGGTAATTGCCTGTTTAAACAACTGATTATAAACCGTTCCTGTTGTGCCAATTTCTTGAGCATCTAAAAAGCTTTTCTTAACTTGACCAAGAATTTGTGTTTCACCTAACACCATCGAGTCAATACCAGATGCAACTCGGAATAAATGGTTAAGTGATTCGTCATTTTCACGTATATATAAATGTTTATCAAATTCTTCAACGGGAATATCGAACCATTTTGCTAAGAATTGTTTTATATAGTAACGACCAGTATGTAATTGATCGACTACAGCATAAATTTCTGTACGATTGCATGTAGAAACAATTACATCTTCTAATATGCTTTTTTCTTTTTTTAGCGCAGCCATTGCATTCGGTAAATCGCTTTCGATAAACGACAATTTCTCACGAATTTCGACCGGCGCAGTTTTATAATTCAAGCCTACTACAAGTGTATGCATGAACTTACACCTCACACTGTCTTTTTCCAACTCCTATTGTAACACAAAGAAAGCGCTATCCATCAACTAAATTGTGAACATGCTATGAATTGGTTTTATTTTTAAATTAGAATAATTCTAATTAAGTGTACCAAAAATTTATTTATTCTTCAATGATTTAAGTCAAATTAGGTAGAATTATAAAAAATAATTCTCATTATTATTAAAATTATCCCCTTAATTAAGAAAAAGATGTTTCGTAAAAATCGAAAAAATTCGATTCAACTCAAAACATCTCCCCTCTCACATATTTAGTTGTGAAAATTGGGTATGTACGATTCGTTACATCCTTTTTTCAATTTCGCTCCAAGCTTGTTCAAAACCTAGACCTATTTCTGACGAAAAGACGATTAATGGATCGCCTTTTTCCATATCTAACGTCTCTTTCACAACTTTTTTATGCTTATCCCATTTACCTTTTGGAATTTTATCGGCTTTCGTAGCTATAACAATAGTTGGTATATTGTAATGCTTTAAAAAGTCGTACATCATTCGATCATCACTCGTCGGTGGATGTCTTAAATCAACGATTAATAGTACAGCACGTAGTACATCACGCGCTGTAATATATCGTTCAATCATCTTTCCCCATGCTTCTCGCTCTGTTTTCGAAACCTTTGCATAGCCATAGCCTGGCACGTCTACAAAAAATAGCTGTTCCTCAATTTTGTAGAAATTGAGGGTTTGTGTTTTCCCAGGCTTTGAAGACGTGCGTGCTAATGCTTTACGTCCAATCATTTTATTAATAAATGATGATTTCCCTACATTCGAACGTCCTGCTAATGCGAACTCAGGGAGACCACCTTCAGGATATTGTTCTGGTTTTACAGCACTAATAACCAGTTCAACATTATTTACTTTCATTTTTAAAACCTCCAACTAGTGCTAGATTTAGCACCTCGTCAGCAGTAGATACTGGTTTAAATGTAAGCTGATCTCGAATACTATCAGGTATATCATCAATATCACGAATATTATCCTTCGGCATAATAATCGTTGTTAAACCTGCTCTATGTGCACCTAATGATTTTTCTTTTAAGCCACCGATTGGTAAAACGCGACCACGTAATGTGATTTCACCTGTCATACCAATTTCTCGTTTAATCGGTTTGTTTGTAATAGCTGATACCAATGCAGTACACATTGTTATACCTGCAGATGGACCATCTTTTGGCACAGCGCCTTCAGGTACATGGATATGAATATCATGCTCGTCAAAGAAATTCGCATCAATTTTCAACTTATCAGATAATGATCGAACATAGGATAGGGCTGTTTGTGCAGATTCTTTCATTACTTCCCCTAACTTACCTGTTAATTGGATCTTACCTTTACCAGGAGTTAGCGATACTTCGATTTGTAATGTATCTCCACCAACTGTTGTATAGGCTAAACCTGTTGCAACACCAACTTGATTCTCTGTTTCTGCTTGACCATAATGGAATTTGTGTTTTCCTAACATATCAATTAATACTTTTTGATTAACTGTTACACGTTTTTTCTCACCTGAAACAATTATTTTCGCTGCTTTACGGCAAAGAGACGCAATTTGTCTTTGTAGGTTTCGGACACCGGCTTCTCGCGTATAATAACGGATTAAATCAACAATCGCTTCATCTTTTATAACGATTTGAGATTTTTTCAATCCATTTTCTTCAATTTGTTTCGGTATTAAGTGATTTTTCGCGATTTGAATTTTTTCCATTTCAGTGTAACCAGCAATTGATATTACTTCCATACGGTCTAACAAAGGACCTGGTATCGTACTTAAATCGTTAGCTGTAGCAATAAACATTACCTGAGATAAATCATATGGTTCTTCAATGTAATGGTCACTAAAATTATGGTTTTGTTCTGGGTCTAATACTTCAAGCATCGCCGCCGATGGATCTCCCCTAAAATCATTTGACATTTTGTCAATTTCATCTAGTAAAAAGACAGGATTTATCGTACCGGCTTTTTTCATCCCTTGAATAATTCGACCAGGCATCGCACCTACATAGGTTCTACGATGGCCTCGAATTTCTGACTCATCTCGAACACCACCAAGTGAGACACGTACAAAGTTTCGATCAAGACTTTCAGCTACAGATCGAGCTAAAGACGTTTTCCCTACCCCAGGAGGTCCGACTAAACAAAGAATTGGTCCACGTACCGAATTTTTAAGTTGACGTACTGATAAATATTCTAAAATACGTTCTTTTACTTTTTCTAAACCGTCATGGTCACGATTCAATATATTTTCCGCATGAAGAATATCTAGTCGGTCAGTTGTGCTTTCTGTCCATGGAATTGTCACAAGCCATTCAATGTAATTTCGAATTACACCACTTTCAGCACTAGCTGCAGGTAATTTTTCATAACGATCAAGTTCTTTGAAGGCAGTGCTTTTTGTGGACTCAGGCATTCCTGAATTTTCAACACGTTTCCTTAAATCTGCTACCTCTCCTGTTTTCCCTTCACGATCACCTAGCTCAGCCTGAATCGCTTTCATTTGTTCACGAAGATAATACTCTTTTTGAGTACGCTCCATTGCTTGCTTCACTTTAGAATTAATTTTCTTTTCTAGATTTAATACTTCTTGTTCATCATGTAATCGAATAATTAAATGATCCAAACGTTTTTTTATGTTAAATATACTTAAGATTTCTTGTTTTTCTGCTACTTTAAGTGGAAGGTGAGATGCGATAACATCCGCTAGTCTACCTGGTTCATCAATATCTAACACAGAATCAATCGTTTCTGTTGTAATTTTGTTAGAGGATTTCGCATATTTTTCAAAATAGCTAAGAAGTGTACGCATTAACGCCTCAATTTCAGGATCTTTTACTTTACTATCTTCATGTAACTCAATGCTAACAGAGGTGAAGTCCTTATCTTCATAAAAATTAATGATTTCTCCTCTGCTTACACCTTCAACTAAAACACGTAATGTACCATTTGGTAATTTTAACATTTGTTTAACATTAACTAATGTTCCAATTGTATATAGATCTTCTTTTTCAGGTTTTTCAATACGTAAATCTTTTTGTGTTGCTAAGAAAATGTGATTGTCATTTAACATTGCGTACTCTAACGCAGCCACTGATCTTGCTCTACCTACATCAATATGTAAAACCATTGAAGGGTAGACTAGTAATCCTCGCAAAGGCAGTAATGGTTTCTTATCTTTTACTTTGCTCATGCGGGTAATCACCTCCATTTGAATTTTGCGTATCAACCCGCTCACTTATTATGAGATAAAAACAAAACATTTCTCTTGCATATTGTTTACAGTTTTTATCCTCTACATGTACATAAGTCATTAACATTTTATGTATCAAAAATCATTTAGTAACGATATGTTCATTAAAGTTGGCAGAAAAAGCTGACTTACGACTTTTACGCGAATATTTGCGCATCTTTCGAAGTCAGCTTTTATTTGCCTACTTGTGTTTCATCACAATAGTTTATGCTGATGTTTTTTTATCATTTAGACCTTCTAGTTCTGTACCATCTTCCAAAATCAATTTTGGTGGCTTGTTATCACTAATTGTTTCTTTCGTAATGATACATTTTACAATGTCTTCACGCGAAGGTAGCTCATACATCATATCTAAAATTGTTGATTCGATAATAGAACGTAAGCCACGAGCACCCGTTTTACGTTCAATTGCCTCATTCGCAATTGCAGTAAGTGCATCTTCTTCAAATTCAAGTTCCACTTTATCGAGCTCAAACATTTTTTGATATTGTTTTACTAAAGCATTTTTCGGTTCAGTTAAGATACGAACAAGTGCTTCTTCGTTTAATTGCTCTAAAGATGCTAAAACTGGTAGTCGTCCAATAAATTCTGGGATCAAACCAAATTTCAACAAATCTTCAGGGATTAATTTCGAAAGTAAAGACTCATTCTCTTCTTTTTTAACATTATTCGAACCAAACCCAATAACCTTTTCTCCTTGACGACGTTTAATGATTTGTTCAATACCATCAAAGGCACCGCCAACGATAAATAAAATGTTTGTAGTATCAATTTGTAAGAACTCTTGATGAGGGTGTTTACGTCCCCCTTGAGGAGGAACACTTGCTACAGTCCCTTCAAGAATTTTTAGTAATGCTTGTTGAACACCTTCACCAGATACATCACGTGTAATAGAAGGATTTTCTGATTTACGTGCAACTTTATCAATCTCATCGATATAAATAATACCTTTTTCAGCACGTTCAATATCGTAATCAGCGGCTTGTATTAATTTCAATAAGATATTTTCAACATCTTCACCCACATAACCAGCTTCTGTTAATGAAGTGGCATCTGCAATTGCAAATGGTACATTTAATATTCTTGCAAGTGTTTGTGCAAGTAATGTTTTACCACTACCTGTTGGTCCAATTAATACAATATTTGATTTTGATAATTCAACATCATCAATTTTACTGTTTGAATTAATACGTTTATAGTGATTGTACACAGCAACAGCAAGGGCTTTCTTTGCTCGCTCTTGTCCAATTACATATTCATCTAGTATAGATAAGATTTCTTTTGGTTTCGGAATATCTTGGAATTCAATCTCTTCCTCAACACCTAATTCTTCAACAACAATTTCAGAGCATAGTTCGATACATTCGTCACAGATATATACTCCTGGACCTGCTACTAGTTTACGAACTTGTTCTTGTGGCTTTCCACAGAACGAGCACTTCAAATTGCCTTTTTCATCATTAAATTTGAACAACTTGCTTCACCCCTATTCACGAGAACTATCTTACAAGATTCTTATATCTTTATCAAATATGTTGACTCTTTTATGCATATGGATGTATTTTCCACATGCAGAACTTATGTATTTTTTCGTTATATATGTTTATAAAACAAGGCACGGATTATACCGCACCTTGTTTTTTACTATTGTACTAAATTACACTTAATTATTCAGTAATTTTTGCGTTTTCTACTAAAAATTCAACTGTTTTTTGAGTGCGGATATCGTTTTCTAAGATCTCAGTTGTACCACCTAAAGCAGTAACAATTTGTTCTTTATCCATGTTGAATTGTTTACCCATTTTTTCTAGTTCTGCATCCATATCCTCTTGTGTTACTTCGATATTTTCAGCTTTAGCAATTGCTTCTAGAGTTAATGAAATACGTACGCGTTTTTCAGCTTCTGGACGCATTTGCTCGTGTAATGCATGCTCATCTTGACCAGAGAATTGATAGTAAAGATCTAAGCTCATACCTTGCATTTGTAAACGTTGAGCAAATTCGTCAATCATGCGGTGTATTTCGTTATGAGTCATTGATTCAGGAATTTCGATTTCAGCATTTTCAGCTGCTTTTTCTACTAACTCGTCACGTAAAGAAGCGTCTGCGTCTGCTTTCTTTTGCTCTTGAGTTTTAATTTTAAGTGCAGCACGTAATTCAGCTAAAGATTCAACATCTGGATCGATTTCTTTTGCTAATTCGTCGTTTAATTCTGGAACAACTTTTGTTTTAACTTCTTTAACTGTTACTTTGAAAGTAGCTTCTTTACCAGCAAGTTCAGCTGCATGGTATTCTTCTGGGAAAGTAACTTGTACATCTTTAGATTCACCAGCTTTTAGACCAACTAATTGTTCTTCAAAACCTGGAATGAAAGAACCAGATCCGATTTCAAGCGGGTAGTCTTCTCCTTTACCACCTTCGAATGCTTCGTCACCTACGAAACCTTCGAAATCGATAACAGCAGTGTCACCTTCTACAATCGGCTCATCTTCTTTAATTTCTAATTCAGCTTTACGGCTAACTTGCTCTTGAATTTGTTCTTCGATTTCTTCATCAGTAACTTCTGTATCTAATTTTTTCACTTCAAGACCTTTATATTCACCTAATTTAGGCTCTGGTTTAACAGTTACTGTTGCAGTGAAAGTGAAAGCTTGGCCTTTAGCAAAATTCTCAGTTCCATCAATTTGTGGATAGTCAACTGGCACAATTCCAGTTTCATCGATTGCATTTGAATATGCATCAGGCACTAGAATTTCAAGAGCATCTTGGTATAATGCTTCAATACCAAAACGTTTTTCAAATAAGTTACGTGGCATTTTACCTTTACGGAAACCAGGAACGTTAATTTCTTTCACAACTTTTGCAAACGCTTTATCTAAAGCATTATTCACTTCTTCAGCTGGCACTTCGATTGTAAGGATACCAGTATTCCCTTCTTGTTTTTCCCATTTTGCTGACATATATTAATACCTCCAAAAATAATTTACAGTTTGACAAACTCTTCGTTTATACGATTTTGACAACCATTTTAGTATATCATAGTTAGTTATACTTTCAACTTTTTTCATACTTCTTGTAGTTCTGTTAACTTTTCGAGATTCTGCAAAAAGTCTACTAATTCATAATCCATTTCCTGTACGTTTCCAAACATTAAGCTTACTAAATCAATATAAGCTAAAGCCACATCTTCGGAATCATAATCTAACCATTCGTAAGGATAAGTGACTATTGCATGCTTTGAAATTAAATATTCTAGCATTTCTAATTTAGATGGTTCTTGATCTAATTTTTCTATTACAAGTGATGTAATGGCTTGATATTGTGGTAGTTTTGTTGGTAATGGTAATGTTGATGGATTTACTACCATTGATCGATGAAATTTGTTTATTTTTATTTCTACATTCACTTCTTGTTCGACTAGCAAAATTAATATTAGACTCTTGATAAATGGATGGGATTTATCATGTTCAATAATGCTTTTTAACTGCTCAACAATAGGACGAACATTTGCTTCAGTAAGTTCTTGTATTTTTATTAATTGTTCATTTGGATTTAAAGATAAGAATTGATACACATCGTATTCTTCAAGATTTAATTTGTTTTCAGTTTGAAATTCAAGCTGCGAATCATCATCCATTTGTGTAATATTTGCGTTCAAGTTTTTTAAACGTTCAAATTTCTCAACTTGATTTTCAGGAATTGCGCCTTCTTCAAGAAGAGATGTAATGATGCTCTCGACCTGCTTAAATTGTTTTAATTGCATACAAATTGTTAAATATAATTCCATCACTTCTAAGTACATAGATGGCCCAATACTCAATAATTGCTCGCAAACCTCTTTTGCTTTTTCAAAGGATTTCGCTTCATATAAAGAGTAGGCATAAACACTTAAAGTTAATTCATCACCTTCAGTGTATTGTAACGCTTCTGAGAAATTCTCGTTAGCTTCATCGAATTGATAATTTTCTACATATTCATGGGCTTGTGAAATTAATCTTTCGACAGTTCCAGGAAATAAGACAACATTTTTATATCCCTTTATTCTTTTCTTCTTATTTTTCATGTGTCTCACTCCCAAGCTGTTCATTATGAAAATCTTATATAAGTATTCATAATTATTGTCATTTTACCGTTAATTTACTTCTTGAACAACATCAATTTTATCTTTCAATACAAATGAAGTTATTACGATTACTAATCAATGTTACCCGCTTAAATAAAATTTAATCGAAGAACAATTAATAATACATAAATGAAAAAGAGTAATCATTTGTATTTTTTGCAATTATTTTTTAATCAATCAAGCCTCAATTTATATTTCAATTTTCCATCTTAAGCTTTTAATCTTATCTCATTATAAATTGCATAAATCTGAATAATGTTTCCACATTTGTGCAACCTAGTGATAGTTATGCATTTTAATCATAAAGGAGAGCTTTTGATGGGGATCTTAAGTAAAAATCCAAAGGACGAACCGTTACACTATGGTGAAATTTTTGCAATGTGGTCGCATACATTGACGAACAATGGATTGATAGCAGCCTATCAAACACTATACAACCATACTGGCGATGTAGATTTAGCAAAGCTTATTGAAGAAGCCCTGGCAGGATTAGAGGAAGAAAATAAACAGGTGAAAAGTGTTTTAAAAATTAACGGTGTTGGTTTACCACCTGCCCCTCCTGAACGTCCAAATGCTCGTATTGAAGATATTCCTGTAGGAGCAAAATATATGGATCCTGAAATAAGTGCAATTTTATCATCAAATGTCGCTTCAGGTTTAATTTCTTGTAGTACTACAATAGCATTATGTACTCGCGAGGATATTGCCTTTATGTATGGCCAATTCCATATGGCTAAGGCTCAATTAGGTGGGAAAATGTTACGATTAAATAAAGCAAAGGGTTGGCTCGCTCCTCCCCCACTACATGTTAGCCCTACCGACAAATCATAAAAAGTTTAATAAAAAAATTACGTTGAAAGCACCTACCTACCATAGGTGTTTTTCTATTTTTTAGTATTAATAGAAAATTAACTCTCACATTTTCACGTTTTTTATAACATGTTTTGTACATAATAAAAATACATAGGAGGGAGAAATATGAGCAAATATCTTTTAGGTTTAGCACTATTATTATCTTTAGGACTAGCAGCATGTTCAGGAGACGATACTCCTACGGATACAGCAAATGATACACCTGCTGATGAGACAAATACAGAAACAGAACAGGAAGAAGAAGTAAGTACAGATGAAAATGTACAAGAATCAGATCTAGGTAAATTAACGATTAATTATAAAAATGAGGAATTAGGCATTAGCCATGAAGCTGGTCCAATGAATTTAACGTTAAATGCTGTTCAAGTCGCTACACTTGAAGTTGCAGAGGATTTTAAGGAATCCTTCGACAATCAAGATGTTGCTACAGTAATCACAATCAATATGACAGCAAAAAACTCAACAGACCAAACTATAAGTTTCTACCCTGACCAGGCCACACTTGTAACAGATACTGGACAACAAGTAGACGCTGATCTTTGGTATTCTGGTGAAGTAGGCGGCGACTTTATGGGTGCGGTTACAATGGAAGATGATGTAGTTTGGATTTTAAAGCATGATGAAAACATAAAAAAATTAACTCTTCATACTTAGCGGTCCTTTTGATGAAGATTTTGAATCAGTTGGAGAAGACTTTACCTTAGATGTTCCACTTGAATAATTTATTATTATAGACACCATTTTTTATCATGGTGTCTTACTTATATGGATGGTGGTTGGCGCAGTCATTCTTTTTTATATTGCTTCTGTCGGTTGGGTAGGTTAAATATTGTAAGGAAAAGGTTGATTCGATATTTACGAATCAGCCTTTTTTCACTTAGCATAATGGTAAGAGAAAATAGGAGGTATTTTATGTTTAAAAATAAAGTTGTCGTCATAACAGGTGCTGCTCAGGGGATAGGAAAAGAAGTTGCCATTCAGTACGCAAAATCTGGAGCTAATGTAGTTTTAGCAGATAAAAATGAAGAGCTAGTTCAACAAGTATGTGAAAACATTTGTAAAGAAGGCTATTTTGCAGCCTTTTTCTCTACTGACGTTCGAAAAGAACATGACGTAATACAGCTAATGAAGTTTGCAGTAGAGAAATACGGAAAAATTGATATTCTCATTAACAATGCGGGTATTTTCTGTCCGAAATCCCCTTATGATTTGTCCATGGATGAATGGGATTATGTCATGGATACTAATTTACGTAGTGTCTTTTTATGTTCACGGGAAGCTGCAAAGTTCATGAGACAAAATAATCATGGTGGCGCTATCGTTTCTATGGCTTCTACACGTGCATTCATGTCTGAGCCACATACAGAATCCTATGCAGCAACGAAAGGTGGCATCGTTTCATTAACTCATGCTTTAGCTCGATCATTTGCTCCGGATAAAATTCGAGTAAATTGCATTTCTCCTGGTTGGATTGAAACTGGTGATTATGAAAAGTTACGTGAGATTGATCATGAGCAGCATTTATCCCGTCGAGTTGGCAAACCTGATGATATCGCCCGCGCATGTTTTTATTTAACAGACGAAAAAAATGATTTTGTAACTGGCATCAATTTAACAGTTGATGGTGGTATGACAAAGAAAATGATCTATGAGGAGTAATATAGTCTTATTTGAATTTTGAATAATTAGAACTAAGTTAATAAATCTGAAATTTAGTATAATAAATATGAAAAGTTATACAAACAAGCTTGCAATTTCTTATAGATAGGAAGTGGGATGATGGAGAAACTGTTCCAGTATCTTTTACTAGGAATCGTTCTTTTATTTTTAATATGGTTTGTCTTTCAACTCTTTCTATTTATCATAAGAAATTTTCAACGCTTATTTGCCTGGTTTAAATTATCCCCTCAGCAACGAAAAAATCGAAGAAAAATGAATAAAACCGTTAAGCGAATTAAACGTCAATCAAAATACGGTTCTTCAGATTATAGCGGGAGTTATTCATTCACCTCCACTTCAAGTGATTGTAGTGATGACGGAGGTGGCGGTGGCGGTGATTAAAAAGTATTGCTGACTAATTACAAAATTATATCTTTTAATTTTAATGAAAAAATAATTAGCTACTTTTATTTTGCCTACGGGAAATATTCTTATTGTTGATGTTAACCGTATTACTGCATTTGAATTAGAAAATAATTAAGATAGGAAATAAAAATATGACCTGAATTATTCATACTTCCAATGAAGATTTAATTTGATACCAAATCCAATGATTTTTTGTTATCTAAACAAGTAAGAGCTGTTAATTTCGATAAACATGATAAATGATAAAGGTGAATGGTAGTAAAATCCTGATTTTGGGCATACTACCCCCTTGGTCTTTCATCCTTTTAAAAAACAGCTATTCAATTGAATTATTCTAGCTTAAGACGTTGAATTCGCTGAAGTACTTCCCAAAAGAATTTTTGGTACACAAAACTAGAGGACAATTTAAAGTAGATGGATCGTCCTGATTTTACTAATTTACTCGCAACTTTAATAATTCTTGTACGAATGGTCTCGATTTGCATACTTTTCCGTCCTTTTGGAAAGCAAAGGGTACGTAGCCAATTCGTTAGGTTGTACGCTAATAGACTTAACATCATTTTGACTTCATTTACCTGGAAAGAATGGCTGTTCATTTTATCCAGATAAAAACCGTTTTTAGCTTCCTTGATATAGTTCTCCATCGTCCCTCTTTTTTGATAAGAACGAACGATAGTTTCTGGAGTGAATGCATCTTTTAAATTCGTTACAAAAAAGGAATGGGTAAAAAACAGTTCACCCGCAGGACGAACAGATTGTACGATGACTTTTCTTGACTTCGACCATGATTTTGCCTGGTATTCGATTTCCTCATAATAGCATTCAGACATGGAAACATCTGATATCTCCGTTGCTGGATGTAATTCATCTGCCATTCGCTGTAAAATAGCGTTTGATTTTAGACGAATCACGTAATAGACAGACTCATCTTCGCATAAGTCATACAAAGCCGGGACAGCAAATCCACTATCTCCACGTAAAAACGGTGTGGTTTCTGGAAATTTTTCATTGTAGTGTTCAATAAGTGGTTTTACAAAATCAACGACACCATTGGAAGTATAAACATTTCCTGGTCGTAGCTTCGCTTTAAGGAAATCGCCAGTGATACCATCAAAAGCAACTAACGGATGAAAACCGACCGTTCCATAATGAGTATTGTACGATGCCGATTCTTGTTCACCATATGTGTCAGCATGTGTTGAATCCAAGTCAAAGATGATTGCTTTGGATCCCCTGGATGTATGTACTTTATCTAAAAGCTCTTGGTTCGCTTGATTTAATTGTTCCATGGATTCGTTATCAAATCTTGTGTAAAACCGAGATAAACTTGGTTGAGAAGCTAAGGCGTCGGTCCCGATAATTTGTGTGAAGACAGGATCATTCGTCAATTGATCAGCACTGTCATCTTCAGCATAACCAGCAATGATTTGATAAATCTTTTGACGGAGTAAATTTTCATTCGAATGAACATGGTATTTTCTATCGTCTTTTAAATGTAGATGTCGAGCCAAGGTTTTAGAGAATCCGATTTTCTCATCGAATTCCCTAAAGATAAATTCACCTGTATCAGAAGAAAGAGAACCCCCATCACTTGACAATTTAATTTGACGATTGAAATCTAAAGTTAATTGCGGTAAAGTAGCCATTATAAGAATCCTTTCTGTGGTTATTTTGTGGTGATTTAACTTTAACAGAAATGGATTCTTTTTTCATTTATTTGATGCATGATCAATTCGGTTGAAATGCTTGATAGATAGGCATTCAAAATTTATCAAAAGTTTTCTATGAATAATTCAGGTATGACTATTATTTCATTTCAATTATTTAAATAAAGAATAAACGTACATTATCACTATATTCCATTAGGATAATGTACGTTTATTTCATTTCATTATATAAAGAAATAGATGGCTAAAAACATGCACAAGCTTCCACCCATTACAAATACATGCCATATTGCATGATTATAAGGGATTTTTTTGTTTTTATAAAAAATAGTTCCGATTGTGTAGCTAAGCCCTCCAGCTAGTAATGTTAAAACTCCGTTTATTGTGAAATGGTCAATTACTGGTTGGTAAACAAAGATAAGCAACCAGCCCATTCCAATATAAACTATAAGTGATATTCCATGAAAACGGTGGACAAAAAACTGTTTCAGAACAATACCTATTAATGCTAATCCCCATTCGATTCCAAATAAAATCCACCCTGTTTTCCCTCCTATTGCTATCAACGCAACAGGTGTATATGTTCCTGCGATTAAAAGAAATATTGAACTGTGATCTAATTTTTTTAAGAAATATTTATGTGTTGGCCACGAATGATATAATGTTGACGCTAAATATAAAAGGAACATTGAAATTCCAAAGATTAAGTAGCTAATTAACTCAATTTTTGACCCATTGCTAATAGCCTTATCTGCTAGTAAAAATGTTGCTGGTATCGTTAAAAACGCACCTATTCCATGGGTCATGGCATTCCAAAATTCTTCTTTTTTACTATAAGCACTTTCAACTATTACTGCTTGCGTCATTTCCTTCACCTCAATTAATATTATGGCAATATAATGGTAAAACAGAAGAGTAAGATGTAATAAAAAATAAATGATAAATGTCATACTTCAAAATGACATCTATAAATATGAGCAAAATTGTAAAAAGACATACGTTTGGTGAAGAATAAAAAAATAGAGCACATCTAAATGATTGTGCTCTTAGTGTCGACAAAAAAAGAACATCCGTGACGCTACATTGCTAGCTCCAAAGCGTTTCTTTGCTCACAACGGAACCTTTACTCTTAGTAACATACTTAATCAAAATCGATAGTTAATTGCTACTATAATACAGTTTCATACTCCCCGCAAATGTTTGAGCGCTTATTAGAGATAAGTTATACAGTCTATTTGAATGCCACTGTTGAATCATCTACTCTAGAGCGTGGAGATTAGAAGTTCCGGTTCGTTTGATTCTTCTGAGCGTTTGGTTTATTGATTTCGTTTCTTTTTGATAATCGCGTACAGGGAAATGGCAATAATAATTAGCCCTAATATACTAAAAATGAGAAGAATGTTTGAATGATCATCTTCACTTTTAGCTACAATGTTTTCTTTTTTTCCATCTGATTGATCAACTTCTACTATTACGGTAGGTTCTTCACCAGCACCTAGTTCTTCTAAATCAGATGTAGCTGCTATTAATGGAGCTGTTCTCGAACAAAGATTCACATGAAGTGCTCCATCTGATTTATTTGCATACACTAAATATTCTTCATTCAAAGTGAAGTTAAAACCACAGCTTGCAGATTCTCTTGCCGTATAAAGTGTAACAATTGTTTCATCGACACCCTTCCATGTCTCCTTTACCTTCAATTGGACCTCAAGAAGATCTGCGGATGATTGTATTTCTGCATCCTTATTAGGGTCCACTATTTTAATCACTTTCCCAGAGAACACAGCAGTACTCATGTTTAATTCTTCAGTTGGCGAACCAGGTGCAGCACATGAACAAGCATAAGCTTCAGTTGCGGTAAAATTAAATGAAAATGCTATTAGGAATGAAAAAATAAGAAACATTTTTATTTTTCTCAAGATTAATCCCCCTTTAGCAATTTGACTTTGTTTGTTATAGAAAGTTACATGTAATCATCCATCTGGAGGAATTTTTACGAAATAAAAAAAACACGTTTCACTCCATTTAGTGAGCAAAAACGTGCTACATATTTTATAAACGAACAATAAGAACATCGCATTTTGCTGTACGAGCAACTTGCTCTGCAACTGAACCGATAACCATTTTCTCCATTGCATTATATCCTGTAGCTCCGCATATGATTAAATCTACATCTGGTAGTTGAGTTAAAATTGCCTTTGCAGAACCTTCTTCTACAGTTACTTCTACACTATTAACACCTTGGGCTTTTGCTTCAAGTTTTAATGTTTCTAATTCAGAAAGGCTTTGAGTTTTTAATTTTCCAGCATAATTTAAATCATAGGCTGCAATTGAACCAAATGATACCGTATCAACTACATGTATTAATTGAAGAGCTGCATCATAATCCTTTGCCAGAATAACTCCACGTTCTAGTGCTTTTTTAGATTGCTCGGAAAAATCGATTGCTACTGCTATTTTTTGATATTTTGCCATTATTATCCTCCTCCATTTTGACTTTATCATATCAAATTTTAGAAGATACGAATATAAATTAATTCTTATTCTAGAGACAATATGAAAATTGAAAACTACTAAAAAATACTACCAACCGCTGTAATTGTTGTTGCTAAATCATGACGATAATTCGGGTGTTTATCATTTAAACTATTGATCGACACTTCATTTCCACCTAATGAACTATGGACATATAAATCATCTCCCATATACAGCGCAATATGCCCCGGGAAATAAATTAAATCACCTTTTTGAATTTGTTCAAAGGGGATTTGCTTAACAGGAAAACCGTCAACTATTTTTGCATCCCGATATATAATCGAACCGTTCAACATATACGCCATCAAACAAAGTCCAGAACAATCAATACCAATTGGAGTTTTTCCTCCCCATCGATATGGTGTTTTCAAATAGCTGAGTGCCGTTTGAACAACACGCTCACGAAAGTCTCTCTCAGGAACCTTTATCTCTTGTATTTTTTCTTGAATCCATTTGGTTCTAGTATAACCAATTTCTCCTGTGACTAATTTCACCTTCGACCAGGTATGATCCAAATTCTCTTCTTCCAACAATTGAACAATGGAACCTTTTACAAGTGTTATTATTTTCTCATTTTGAATTTTAGGTCCTCGCAGCAAATCCGCAAAATTTTGAATAATAATATGCTGTGCTTCATTTTGCCACTTTTTTGTTTTTTCATCATTTATAAGAAAATGTTCCTTTTGACAATACCCTTCGTATCGATAAGTAGTACGAACCTTTAACCATGATTCACCACATAACTCTAATATTTCAACGGTCATACCATAAAGAACTTCATCAACTAGTTCTGAAGTCGCCTCAGGTTTTGCATGAAGGTTTGCAATCATTGAAGTAACAACAGCTTTCATAGAAAGTGTTCACCCCTTTCAATACGTTCAAAATATTGAAATACAATCTTAGAAATTAAGCCAATACATTTCTTCGCTTCTTCAGCATCATTAATATCTGTAATCATAATTCCGATGATATAATCTAGTTTCTCATGAAAAACAATGCCAACATCGTGACTCACAGTATCTAAATTACCCGTTTTATGTGCGATTTTAACATTTTCGATTATATACCGTTTAAGTCCATCATTTATTCTTTGTCTGCTTAAAATATCAAGAGCTAATTGACTAAATTGTAATGGTAATAAATCTTGCTTATAAATTCGGGTGAACAAATTTGCCATATCTCTTGCAGTCGTGACATTATCTACCCCTTTTTGTAAGCTATCAAAATCCATCATTTTTCTTTGTAGCTTAGTACGCGTTAATCCTATTTTTTTAAAAAATGCATTACATTCTTCCATTCCTAAAAAATCGATTAACACATTTGTTGCCGTATTATCACTTGTAATGATCATCCAAACAAGTAATTCATATAATGTACTCTTATCTGAGTCTTGCTCCGTTAGTACACTATATTCCACTTTATGATTTTGCTTAATTTCAACTTCCATTTGTAACGAAATGTTTTGCCTTTCAATTAACTCTAGCACGGCTATTAATATCGGAACTTTAATAAGACTAGCACTAGAAACTACTTCATCTAGTTGTTTAGCAAAGATAAAATCTTCAGCTTTTGCCCTTTTAATAAATAGATGAATGTTATAATCTACTGAATCAATCAATCTTTCAAGTTCTTCTTTCAAAATTTGCCCCCTTTTACATGACGGAGATAGTTTTATCATCCGCATTGATAGTAACCGTTCTGCCTAATGGTAATGTCATAGTTGGTAACATATGCCCGCATACGACATCCATTAAAATCGGTTTACCTGTTGGCACGAGTATTTCTTCAAAAATTGTTTGTAATCGTAAGCTTTGCTCAGGATGCATCGCATTTTGTGGACCACAATTCGTCCAAGCTCCTAATATGATTCCAGCCGCATCATCTAACTTTCCTGCAAGCTTTAATTGGGTTAACATTCGATCAACACTACGCTCATATTCATCAATTTCTTCTAAAAATAGAATTTTACCCTTAGTATCAATTTCATATGGAGTACCAAGAGATGCCGTAACTAATGTTAAATTACCACCAACTAGCTGGCCAGTTGACTTTCCTGGAACAAGGGTTGTCATCTGCATACCAATCGGATTTTCTAGATCATAACAATCTCGATTTGTTTCTAGTACACTACTTAAAAAAGAATCCCAAGTATAATCATCCATCTCTGGTTTAATAAATTCCGTAGAAGGCATTGGTGAATGGTATGTGACAAAATCACATTGTTGGTTAAACACAATATGAAGGGCGGTCACATCACTATAGCCTGCAAAAACTTTCGGATTTTCCTTTATCATTTCTAAATCTAGTAATGGTAATATTTTTGTGGCACCATAACCACCTCTTATGCAAAAGATGCCATCTATTTCTGGGTTTTGAAACATTTCATTGACCTCACGAGCGCGTAAATCATCTTTCCCCGCTAGATATCCATGTCTTTGCCGGCACGTTTCACCAACAACCACCTTAAAACCGAGATGTTCAACCTTTTCAATCGCTTTTGGAAGAGCTTCCTCAGGTGTTGGACTTGATGCACTAATGAGTCCAATCGTATCCCCTTTTTTTAAAGACTTCGGTATCCTCATTATTAAACCCCCATTTTTTGAGTTTGCTGATAACGGTAAATCTCCTCGTCATTTGCTAATACATAATGTCCCTCCTCCAGTTCGACAAATGAAGGGGGATTTAATTCATAGTTATGTTGAGATGGGTCATATATTTCAATTTTTTTATTTCGTTCTTTATGTGGATTCGGTTCAGGTACAGCAGAAATAAGCGCTCTTGTATAAGGATGAATGGGATTGGAGAATAATTTCTCTGTTTCTGCCAGTTCAACAATTTTCCCTTTAAAAATAACTGCCGTTCGATTGGATATATATCGTACAATGGATAAATCATGCGCTATAAATAAGTAAGTAAGATTATTTTCGATTTGTAATTTCGATAGCAAGTTTAACACTTGGGCACGAATAGATACATCAAGGGCTGATATCGGTTCGTCCGCTATGATAAACTCTGGTTCCATGACAAGAGCTCGAGCGATGCCAATTCGTTGACGCTGACCGCCTGAAAATTCATGGGGAAAGCGACTTGCAAATTCAGGTAATAATCCTACTTGTAATAAAGCCTTTCGCACTTTTTCCTTCCGCTCATCATCATTTGCATACTTCCTTGTATTAAATAGTCCCTCGGAAATAATATAATCTACTTTCGCCCGTTCATTTAAAGATGCCATAGGATCCTGAAAAATCATTTGAATTTTTTCTGTAATTTGTTGATCCCATTCTTTTTGGATTTTACCGTTAATCCTTTGTCCCTTAAAAAGAATTTCTCCACCAGTAACTTCATTAATGCGCATAATAGCTCGTCCAATTGTCGTTTTACCAGAGCCTGATTCACCAACAAGCCCGAAGGTTTCGCCTTTATAAATATTGAAGCTAACATCATCGATAGCCACAAACTTATTTTTCCCTTTACCGAACGTCACATTTAAATTTTTCACTTCAACGAGTACATCTCTATCCTTCATTTGCAAATCGTCTCCCTTCTTCGAAAAATGCTTTCAAATTTTCGGGAGGTTCTACCTTTGGTGCCTTTGGATGAAGTAACCACGTTTTTGCATAATGGGTTTCACTCACTTTAAAAAACGGTGGATTTTGTTCATAATCTATTTTTAAAGCATAAGGATTACGTGGTGCAAAGGCATCCCCTTTTATTTCTTTAAACAAATTAGGTGGTGTACCTTTTATAGAAAATAATTCTTCTCCCTTCACTCCAAGCTGTGGCAATGAAGAAAGAAGTGCCCACGTATAAGGATGCTTACTATCAAAAAATATTTCATCAGATTTACCAAACTCAATCACTTCTCCTGCATACATGACAGCTAGTCGATCTGCCACCTTGGCAACAACGCCTAAATCATGGGTGATAAAGATTGTTGTTAGCATATATTTTTCCTGTAAATTTTTTAAAAGCTGTAAAATTTGGGCTTGTATTGTTACATCTAATGCAGTGGTAGGCTCATCACAAATTAATATTTTCGGATTACAGGCAATAGCAATTGCAATGACAATTCGTTGACGCATACCACCCGAAAATTCGTGAGGGTATTGTTTGTATCGCCTTTCCACATCATGAATACCGACATCCTTTAATAATTGTAAAGTTTTTTCATAAGCCTCTTTCCCTATTAGCTCTTGATGTAAGACAATAGCTTCCTCAATTTGCTTTCCAATTGGTTTTAAAGGATTTAATGATGTCATTGGATCTTGAGTTACCATGGCAATTTCTTTTCCGCGAATTTTTAACCAATCTTTTTCAATTTTATACGTAGCGATATCTTCATCGTTATAGTAAATACTCCCTTTATCGATATAGCCATTATTATCTAGTAAACCGATGATTGATTTTACAAGTACTGATTTTCCTGAACCTGATTCTCCAACAATGGCTAAACTTTCACCCTTATATAAGTCTAGTGAAATACCTCGTATAGCAGTGAGTATTCTCCCGTGTAGTTTGAACTTTATGACTAAGTTTTCAATGGATAAAATAGGTTTTTTTGATTCTTCGGTGATCATTAACATCCCTCCTACCTATGATTTTTCGGATCAGCCGCATCTGCAAATGCATTACCGATAATATAAAAGGCAATCGTAATAACACTTAACACAATACTTGGAAAGATGAGCTGATAACGCAAATCTGGTGACATCATTAGAACTCGACCTTCATTGATCAAATTTCCTAATGATGGCTCGCTAATTGGAAGACCTAACCCGATATAGGTTAAAAATACTTCAGAACCAATGGCAAACGGAATGGCTAAGCTCACCCGAAGCATGATAATTGAAATTAAATAGGGTAATAGATTTTTAAAAATAATGCGATGACTTGGAGTTCCCAATGTCCTAGATGCTAAGTTGTATTCACGGTCTCTTAATATGACAATTTGATTTCGGATAAACCGAGCCATTTCAACCCATCCGGTTATACACATCGCGATAATAATCGTTGTAATACTAGGCCGTAATATTAAAGACATTAAAATTAATACGATTGTCGTAGGAATATTTTCTACGATGTTGTACATATGAGAGATGGGATTCTCAAGTTTTCTAGAGTAACCCCAAAGAGCACCAATTGTAATCCCAACAATCACTTCAAATAGTGCTACGACAACACCTATTAGTAAGGACGTACGCGTTCCGGCCCATATCCGCGACCATAAATCTTGTCCAATTGAATTTGTCCCAAACCAAAATTCACTGTTTGGTTCAACATTTCGTAATTGATAGCCTGTTTCCTCATTTAAGTATATTTCGGTCGGTGATTTCTGATTTGGTAAATAAGGTTGAATAACAACGAAAAATACGATAGACATGACTAATATTAATAGAAAAACCGCTACTTTATTTTTTAAAAACGATCTCCAGGTTGAGCGCCAATAGGAATAATTCGAGTAGCCAGTTTCTTCTGCTTTATGTTCATCTGTTACTGCAAATTGAAACAATTGTTCACTAGACTTGTCCGAAATATTACGGATTTCTTCTGAAAATAGACCCATTAACGTACACTCTCCCCTCTACCGAGCTTAATCCGAGGATCGACAAGCGACATTACAATATCACCTAAAAATAAACCAATAATTCCAAGGGATGAAAAAATTAATACAAGCCCTTGAACTACCGCATTGTCCTGACGTTGAATAGCATCAACGAGTAAGCCTCCCATTCCTGGTATGGAATATAGTGACTCAATATAAATTGAACCTGTGATGGTAAACAAAATGGTTGCAGGTAAATATTGTGCCATTGGAATAAACGCATTTCTCATGACATGACGAAACATCAATGTACGCTCTCTTACTCCCTTAGCTCTTGCTAATTGAATATAATCTTTGTTTAGCTCGTCCACCATATAACGTCTCATCCACATTGCATAGGAAGCGATCGGTCCTAAAGCTAAAGAAATTAAGGGTAAAATCCAACTAATTGGTCTATCTTCATCAAATAACATCGGTAAACGGAAAAAGTCCGTAACATATACTTGGATTAATAAGTAATAAACCATAGCAGGAACAGCTACAACGAAGACAATGTATCCTGTCCCTAGCCGATCAAGCCAACGACCTTTCATTTGCGCCATTAAAATCCCCAATGGAACACCGATAAGCAAGGCTAAAACGACAGCTCCCAATCCAAAAAATAATGAATACAATATTTTATCAGCAATGATTTCAACAACAGGTACATCTGTACGATAAGTTATGGATTTTCCTAAATCACCTTGCGCTAGGTTGCTATAAAAGTTTCCTAATTGAACGAGAATAGGATCTCTAAGACCTAGATTCGTTAAATAAACTTCCTGTTGTTCAGGTGTCATTTTCTCTGCCGCCGCTCCTAAATAACCCTCTTCAGGTAATAAGCGTAGTAATAAGAAAACTATCGTGATAATAACTAATAATGTAATGACCGACTGCATTAATCGTTTCCCTATATAAGCAAGCATTTAAATCCCCCCTATGAAAGAGAATATGAAGGAAGGAGATGGTGAGAAGCCATCTCCTTCATAGTGTTTCAACACTCTTTATATCTAAATGTAGAATCTTTTACTGTCCTTGCTCTGCTAATGCCTCCGCACGCTCTTGTTCCCAAATCTCTTTCGCTTCTTCGAATTCCTCATTACTCATTGGCTTTTCTAATAAACTTTGACCTTTAAACTTCTCTGATGTTACACCAAATGGAGAGAACTGAGCCTCAAATGGATTTAGCTTAGAAGCCATGTACCCGTCACCTTGAACTGAATACGGGATAACAAAGGCTTCGTCTATTAAGAAGGCTTCTGCTTCTGCAAATAGCTGATAACGTTCCGCTGCTTCTATAGTTGCTTTTGCTTTTTCAACCATATTTTGATATTTCGGCTTACCATTGGACTCTAAATAGCCTTCTGCAAGTTCAGGTTTATTGTATGTGCCTCCAATTGTAAACGGATCTGTGTAAGTTGATGGATCAGCAAAGTCTGGACCCCAGTTCACTTCCATAAACGCATATTTACCCGGACGACGAACCTCTGATAAGAATCCAGTTGAAGGTCCTGCCTCTACAATAATATCGATATAATCTTTTCCTAATAGATTTTCCATTTGTTGTTCAACTACTTGCGTACGGTTCGCCCAGTCAGGACTACCGGAGTTATATGGCATTAATACTTTAATAGGGAATGTTGCTTTTCCTTCAAGATCTGCCAATGCTTTTTCTTTATACTCTAGAGCTAATTCAGCATTAAATGATTCACTATTTGTAAATTGAGCTAATGGCTCTAATTGTGTATAGTCCACACCATCAATATCAACAAAGTTTTTCGGTGTGATCGAGTTATTTAGTAGTGTCTCTGGATTATATGGTTCCATTGTCATCATTGCAGATACACGATCAAAAGCGTGGAATAAGGATTTACGGAAATTTTTATTATTAACCGCAACCTTCCAATTCTCAGGCTCGTATTCTGCATCAAATTGCGGATCAAAGTTTAACGCATAAAAATATGTGTAAAAGCTTGGCGTATCTTGTCTTACTAAGTCCTTTTTCTCGGGATCGTTAAACCAATCATCTAGTATCGCTGTTGGAATAAGTGCAAAATCTACTTCACCTCGTAAAAACAGCTCAGGTGCAACAGTATTTGCCTCAGCATTATATTTATAATGAATTTTATCGATTAACACATTGTCTTTGTCCCAATAGGTTTCGTTTTTAGCAAGGATACGTTCATTTTGAGGTTCAAAAGTATCTAAAATGTACGCTCCGTTATAAAGAAGGTCTTCACGGGTAGTACCGAAACGATCTCCTTTTTCAGCTAAAAATTCTCCATTCACCGGGAAGAAACATACATAATTTAACATTGATAGGAAGTAAGGTGTTGGACCTTCTAATGTGTACTCAACTGTATGTTCATCAAGAGCTTTTACACCTACTTGTGAAAAATCAGTAATCTCACCTTCATAGAAAGCATTACCATTTTTTACAACGGTAGCGATCCAAGCTGTTGAAGATTCATTTTTCGCATCAAGCACATAGTTTAAACCATCTACAAAATCTTGTGCTGTAACATCCGCATATTCTTCACCTTCGTGGGTAACCCACTTGACACCTTCACGTAGATTGAAAGTCCAAACTGTCGCATCATCATTTGATGTCCATGATTCAGCTATAGCAGGCTGAACGATACCATACTGATTATATTCAATTAAACCATCGACTAAATTTGCTGCCACCGCGAACTCATTATTATCGGAAGTTTTTAAGTAATTTAATGTTTTTACCTCTCCCGCATAAAGCGTACGGTATACTGATTCATCACTTGATGATTCGCCACTACATGCCGCAAGAATGACTGTAATACAGGCTAAAAGTATAAATAAATACTTCTTCATAGAAACCCTCCCAATTTGCTATCTTTTTATAATGAAAATCCGATTCCAGGTTCATCTGACATTCGAATCCATTGATTATTAAATGTTGGTCCCCCTGTAATTGGATCTTTCAAACAAAGAATTGGTCCATCTAAGTCAACCATTTGGATGTTTTTTTCTGATGCAGCAAAGTGTGCTGCTGCACTAACACTTATTTTCGTTTCTAACATGCAGCCAATCATGCATTCAATACCATTTGCTTCTGCAATATGACAAATTTTTTGTGCCTGATAAATTCCACCTGTTTTCATCAGTTTTATATTGATAAAATCAGCAGCTCGCATCTCAATAATTTTCACGGCATCTAAAGGTGAAAATACACTTTCGTCAGCCAATATATTTGTTTGTGTATTTGCAGTTACATACTGCATTCCGATGAGATCTTCATAGTGAACTGGTTGTTCTACTAATTCAATTTCAGTCCCCGCATCTTCAAGCTTTCGTATTATTTTTACTGCTTGCTTAGCAGTCCATCCTTGATTTGCATCAACTCTTAAAGTAATGTGAGGACCTACAGCATTTCGAATTTGCTTTATTCGCTCAACATCTTCGTCAGGATTTTTTCCAACCTTTATTTTTAAAATTTCAAATCCTCGCTTAACTGCCTCTACGCTATCCGTCACCATTTCAGAAATCTCATTGACACTAATTGTAATATCCGTTTTTAGTTCCTTTCGATAGCTGCCTAATACTTTATAAAGTGGTGTCTTATATTTTTTTGCGAATAGGTCATAAATAGCCATATCAACGGCTGCCTTCGCACTAGTATTTTTGTATATACAATGGTGAAGGCGCTCCATGATCGATGAAAAATCATCTATGTCCATTCCAGTAATGGCTGGTTTAATATACTCTGTTATTGCATGAACAATAGAAGCTTTTGTTTCACCAGTTATTACAGCAGTAGGAGCTGCTTCACCAACGCCTACTTGTCCATTATCAGTAAGCACTTGTACTCCTATGTTTCGAATTTTATCAACTGTTCGAAGCGCCGTTTTAAATGGAGTTCTAAGGGGAGCTTCTACTTCAAAGATCTGTATATCTGTAATTTTCATCGCATCACCTAATCCATTTCATTAAGTTAGAAACTGCAAAATACGTAACACTTCATAAAAATCATCTGTTATAAATTCAACTGTATTGTGAGGTTTAAATGTAGCACCTGGATAAAAAGCGTTACGGTAGGCGCGAGTATGATCGCGGTATATAATTTCAACAACAAATTTATCAGGGAGTGTTACTTTTAGAGATTCTCGATCCACTTTCATGGCCTGTTCTACAAGTCTATTTGTTTCACTAATCGCTAATTTAGGACTGACACTAATTGTCGCTCCACCTATTCCTTCTTTCGTTGCATAGGTAACAATATTTTCGTTTAATAATTTAATCTCTTCAGTTAAACCAACATCACCACTAACAAATGAAACGGGAACATCATGAAGTGCAGCTGCGTAGGTATTTATTAAAAATTCACTTACATATTCACCATTAATCTTTACATCTGCGTTTGTGACAAGGGTGTGGGCTAAGGGATTTCGATGACTCCCACCTTTTGAGTGATAGCCAATAAAAATTGCACGATCAAAGCTTTGATCTAAGCCTGCAACCATACACATTGGCTCCCCCATCCATCCGCGAATCACCTTCACGTTTATCGGTAATTCCGAAATGTCAATATTTCTAGCGGAATCATGTGCATCTTTTAAAACAATTTCTGTTGCTCCACCTTTTACAGCGCCTTCAATTGCAGCCATTACTTCTTTTGTCATTTGATATTGAAATGGTTCGTAATCTTGTGTATTTTTCTCCGTCTCAATCCAGGTTGTAGAACCCGCCACACCTTCTAAATCGGCACTAATATAAACCTTCATCTTTATCTAAACTCCTTTATCCTTTTGATAGATTTGTAGGGTTATCCCGAATGTTTAAAGTACTTTTTTAGGTGAAATCCATTGGAAACAGAAGTGGATCCACACTTCAATTTTTAGATAATTCTGTATTTGAAATAAAATCTACCACACTTTATTAATTATTTCTAGATTGAAAATATCATAATTATCCATTTTTTAAATTATTTTGAAATTTGTTTTATCTACATTGTTATATAAATATATGTCTTATACAGTAGAATTCATGACTTCCTAAAGATATAACTTTTATTGTCGTTTTTTAGTTTAGGATTAAATTTTCAATAGTTTTTGGAGGGGATTTCTTTAAATTTATGTTGGAAATGCTTGGGATTTAATTTACTCGTTTACTTTGTCAAATGGAGTTAGTGAGTGAGTTATAAAAAAGTTATTCAATGCAAGATTCACTGAATAACTTTTGAATTTGATTTTTATATAAATTTATATTCATGCACAATATGCCCATTTCTTCCTTTGGTTGTCGTTGCTTGTGAAAGTGAGTTAAGAATGGCTTCTTCTGTCACTTCAGCAGCTGCAGTAAACAATTCATTCATCACAGGATGGTCTTCACGTAGTTGTTTTCGCGTTTCTACAATATCCTTAGCAGTGTGAGGGATTTTATTAGCAGTTGTGAATCCAATGACAATATCACCACTTCCATGGGAAAAATGGCTACCTGTTCTCCCCAATCCAATACCACAACGTTTAATTACACGCTCAAGCTGTCGACTACTTAAAGGTGCATCTGTTGCAAAAATAATAATAATCGATCCATCATTTGGTGATAATGTTGAGTTGGATTGACTTATTTTCAGGCTATAGTTTTCTGATTTAAATTCTTCTGCATTCCCGAAATTAGTTAGGACCAAACAGCCGACAGTAAATTTTAAATGATGTTCTTTAACATCAATAATACGTGACGAGGTGCCGATTCCACCTTTAAATCCAAAGCACATCATTCCCTTCCCTGCCCCAACTGCTCCTTCTTCTGCTGGATTTTCAGTAGCATTATTGATTGCTTCAATCGCATGTTGAGGAGTTACTGTACAAGTACGAATGGAATTTAAAAAGCTATCATTACACTCACCTACCACAGTATTAATCGTTCCTGTTGCTATGCCAATGTCAGGGTTGGACTCTAGCATATATTCCAAAACTCCCTGTGAAACAGCAGGTACGCTAAAGGTGTTGGTTAACAATATTGGTGCCTCTATAACGCCTAATTCATTCACTTGTACAAGTCCAGTTGTCTTTCCAAATCCATTTATAACATAACTCGCAGCAGTTACCTTTTTCTGAAATAGATTTTCACCATGGGGTAAAATGGCAGTAACTCCCGTGCAAGCATATGAATCATCATTATCAACTGGTTCATCCAATGTGACATGCCCAACACGTACACCCGCAACATCTGTTATACAATTTTTTTCACCTACCGGTAATTTCCCTACGGTAATACCTAATTCTCTTATTTTTTTGCGCATCTCATTCACTCCTAACAATTGTATATCTTAATTTAGAATTAATTAATACTTCATTAATGATAGACAAATTTCCTTTATTTAATTTAGTTAGATAGTTTATATTTTCGGCGTTCTAATGTTTAAGCGTCTTTCTAACCAATTGTACAAGCGCATGATTTATTTATTTTTTCAACTTGATTTTCATTAATCATTTAAGATAAAGGTTGAATTTTAATATCTTATTCTCTAAATCGTTTCAATTTCCCCTCTAATTAAATACAACACCATCAATATCTATAAGTAACATACGTCGGTATACCGACCGAAAAAGTGTCGGTATAACGTCATTTTTAAACATCGGTATTTTCAAAACTGCAAATCTATTAGATAATAAGTTTGTAATATTATAATAAAGAGGAATATTATGGGGGTGATTTGTTAAGTTGAATTACAATATTATTCTCTACAACGAAATGAAAACTATTATCCAAATGACTCCAAATCTTCAAAATCATCTACGATCACAATTGCTGCAATATATTGATACGAAAAAGGATCACCCTATGATATTTGGCAATCTATGTGTACTTCACTATTCTGAGTTCACAGAAGAATTTAATCCCGAAATTTATCGAATTGCTGCAGCAGTTGAATTATTAGTTTTAAGTTTCGACATAATAGACGATCTTCAAGACCAAGATACTAGCAATATTTGGACAACCACTCCTGATTTGTCCATGAATGCTGCATTAGCGATGATTTTTATTCTCTCCAATGTAATTTTAGAAAGTAATTTCAAACATAAACATCACGCTAGAAATATTTTAGATATGTATGCATTGGATAGTATTAACGGTCAACAGCTAGATCTATTAAATTCATGTCAAAGCGAAGAAAGCTATCTGAATATGGTATCTTTGAAGTCTGGGTCATTAGTAACTTTAAGTTGCTTAGTGGGTGTAGTTTTGGCGCAAGGTGACATCGATATTCGAGTAAAAGAATATTCGAATTTGATTGGTGTAATTCAACAAATCGAAAATGACATTTCTGATGTGCAGTCGATCAATGGTAAAAATGACCTACTGAACAAAAAGTACTCATTACCGATTATTTACATCTTTGAAAAGCAAAATGATGTTTCCAAGCATCTTGAAGACTATTATCAAGGTCTCGTAACAACTATGGATATTGACTTCGTAAAAAAGGAATTATTTTTTGGTGGTGCTCTTCACTATGCGAAGGCTATTCGTAATATGTATCGAATTAAAGCCCTTGAGTATGTTGAAAATGTTACCATGAAGGAAGAAAGTAAAGAATATATCAAAAATCTAATGAAATGAGGAATTTAAAATGAACAAATTAATCCAATATTTAATTGAAAATCCAACTGTAGTTTCTTTATTACAACAAAACAAAGCATCTCTTGTAGGAGTTTCACCAGCTGAACAACAAGCTATTACTGATGCATTTAGAGAAACAACTGTTAAACCATTAGACCTTGGCTGGAGATAATGAATGTTTCCCCATAAATTGTTCTGGAGCATAATCACTATCTATCTAATTCTAGGAATATACCTTTTCATTACGAGTATTCAATCTCCTATTGCAGGTATTGAAGTAGAAAAGAGTAATGATAAATGGGAGATTTCAAATTTTGAATATCCTGAATTAGCTAATTTACATCACATTAACCAGGGCGATTTCCTTTTAAAAGTAAATGATCAAGATATAACAAAATTTAATAGTTTAGACTACGACCAGACAATACGTTCTGCTAATAGTTTAACAATCATGACAAAAGAGGGAGATATTCGTGATGTGCTTTTAAGTCATTACGATCTCCCTTTCCAGTTTTTAACCTACTTTATTTTGCCCTTATGTTATTTCTTTATCGTACTATTTATAGCTGCTTATTTATTTAAAAATAAAAAAGGAAACTCGCAATCATTAAAATACTTAATATTATTTATGTTGTCTTTGGCATTGGCATACAGTAGCATTGCTTCATCTACTCGCTTAGACAGAATTGGAATCGTCGTAAATAGCACAAGTATGATTTTAAGTGCAGTATTACTTCTCCAATTTATAAAGTTTTATTTAATGTTTATCGATATAAAGTTTAAAGTTTTAAACAAAAGTTCATGGTTTTATCTTTTTCCAATTATCGTTTTCATTTTAACAATATTAGAGGGTCCATTTCCCTTTTTATTTTCTGTAAATACTTTAATTATTCTCTCTATATTCTTTATTTTACTGACAATGATCATTATCATTCTCGGAATATCTCAGGTTAATTACAAGAAGCCTCATATTAAATTATTGTTATGGGGTTTTATTTTACCGTTTTTACCGTTTTTATTTTTATTTGTATTACCTGTTTTAATATTCCAAGAGTTTATTATATCATCTACTGCAAGTGCTCTATTTTTATTATTAATCCCTATCGGATTTATATTTGCTCAATTATCTGAACGATTGTTCGATGTTGAATATCATATATCCAGATTAAGATACTATACGTTTTATTCGCTTATCTTAACGATTTGGTTAATTTTAGGGATTAGTTTATTAACATCTGTGTCATTCAATAAATTAGTTGATACGGCCTTATTTATATTCATTTCGCTTGTTATTAGTTTTTATATTAAAGAAAAAATAGATTATCATAATCGGAAAGTTTTATTCTCTCCACGTGGTGATTATATCCATTTACTATATACAACAATTGACGAAATCGGAAATGCGATTAAAACAGAAGAAGTTTTCCAGCGTTTATCGTCCATTATCTCAAAGCAATTTGAATTAGATATTGTATATGTAGTGGCGTATGATGTTCAGGAAAAAAGATTCTTACCTACCCAAGATAATAATGTTGCGATAATACATAAATCGCTTAACCAATCAATTTTTGACAACCTGCAGCTAAGAGAGATTAAGAAGTATGATTCTTATTATGTAGCTTGTTTGCATCATGATATTGAGTTGAAACATTTTTTAGTTATGGGAAATAACAATAATACTCAGTTAAAACACGAGGAATTATTATGGTTAGAATTATTAATATTATTCGTTAACAGTTTTATTGACAGTTCAAAATTAGTTGAGGACCTACTTGAACAACTAACATTGGCTCAGCAAAAAGGAACAGACCAACCAATCTGGCTCAAAAAACTCGTTTGGCTCCAACTTGAGGATGAAAAAAATCAATTAGCTCAAGAATTACACGATACAGTTTTACAAGAGCAAATTTTTCTTATTCGGGAAATGGATTCTATCCTGTACGAAACAGATATTGAAAAAATGCAGCCTAAAATTGCGGATTTCCATCGTCAGCTAGTAACGATTAATCATCAACTAAGATCTTATTGTGAAAAGCTAAAGCCGCCTTTATTAGATACTTTAGGTTTAAATGCAGCACTTAACAAATTAATTATGGAAACGAAGAAGAGAGCAGCTTTCTCATTAATTACAAGTCTTGAACAAGTAAATGTAGAAAATAAACAAATTCCTCTTCTTATTTACCGTATCATTCAAGAAATGTTAAGTAACGCTGTAAAACATTCGGAAGCTACCTACGTAAAAATACAATTAAAGAACTATGAAAATGGGTTTGAAATTTTCTATATGGATAATGGTGTTGGCTGTGACATGGATACGATTAATCAATCAGATTCGATGGGACTAACAGGAATGCGAGAAAGAGTTCTTGCCTATGGTGGATATATCGATATCGATACTTATCCAAATGAAGGTATGCAAATTCATATACAAGTTGGGAATGATTTAAAAAATGATTAAAATTTTAATAGTAGACGATCATCCAATCGTACTGGAAGGAACGAAAAATCTTTTTCAAGATATAGAGGATATCCTAGTAGATACTAGCGATGATATTTATGCAATACATCAGATGCTAGAGGAAAAGCAAAATCCATATGATTTATACTTAATAGATATAAATATGCCCGAACAAAATGGTATTGTTCTATGTAGTAAAGTTCGTACAACACAGCCTAACTCAAAGATTATATTGTATACTGGAGACAATATTGAAGATTACTATTCTTTAATTTTAGAAAAAATGGTACATGGCTTGTTGTCTAAAACGTCAACGAAAGAACAAATGATCCGCGCAATTCGTGCAACTATTGCTGGTGACCTTGTACTACCATCAAACTTTATTAACTATATTAAAGATTTCTATAATGCGAACCAAATCGAAGAAACTTTAAAATTAAATGAACGTGAAAAACAAATCCTTCAATATATCTCAAAAGGGTATACTAATAGTGCCATTGCAATTGAGCTTCAAGTTACACAGCGAACAATCGAACGAAATTTGTCTCAAATTTTTAATTTATTGTAAGCGTCAAATAATGCCCACCTAGTTATTAGGTGGGCATTGATG
>NZ_JPVQ01000105.1 GCF_000772965.1 Ureibacillus massiliensis 4400831 = CIP 108448 = CCUG 49529
AGTGAACTTTCATCACCTAGTTGACGGACATGCCCGGCACACAAAAAGAGCAGCCATCAAAAAATGATGGCTGCTCTATGTAACTGCAAGACGCGTATTATTTTACAGCATCTTTAAGCGCTTTACCTGGTTTGAAAGCAGGTACTTTGCTAGCAGCGATTTCGATTTCTTTACCAGTTTGTGGGTTACGACCTTTACGAGCCGCACGTTCACGTACTTCAAAGTTACCAAAACCGATTAATTGTACTTTGTCACCCTTTGCAAGAGCATCTTGAATTGTATCAAATACAGCTTCAACTGCTTTAGAAGCGTCTTTTTTAGAAAGAGCTGCAGCTTCAGCAACAGAGTTTACTAATTCTGTTTTATTCACACCATTCACCTCCTCTCAAAGGGTAGAAGCTAAATCCTGTAAAAAGAGTAACACATTGAAAACCTTGGTGCAACTGTATTTATTCATGTTTTTCCAATATACAATAGGTTTTTTTATAAGTTTACACAAATAAAAGGACTTTTCACCTAATAAATGAAAAGTCCTGATAATTTTTTATTGTATTTTTCACACTCTATTTGACAATCTAGATGATAAACGTTACTAAACCGCGGTCACCTTCATTTACCATTCTTTCAATTGTTTGACGCATTCTCTTCTTCGCGTTAGCTGGTACCGAATTCATTTTATATCGAATTCCCTCTTTTAACACTTCATGTAATGGCGTTCCAAACAATTGTGTTTCCCATAAAGCTTCACGATCGTGTTTATAGGCATATTGCAGGTCCTTCAAAAGCTGCTGACTATAAAATTCAGTACCTATTAATGGAGCAAACTCTGTTTCCATGTCAATACGAATAATATGATAAGATGGCGCAGAAGCTTTCATACGAACGCCATAGAAGTTATTTTGTTTAATCATTTCTGGTTCACTCGGTACAAACTCATCCAAAGTAGGCAGTGTTACGCCATAGCCATTTTCAGAAGCATCTTCAATAGCCTCACGGAATCGTTTCTGTGCTTTTTTCGCTTCAGCTGCTTCTTTTATAAATAATAGCCAATCTTTTTTGGACTCTATAGGTTGGTCTAACCATTCGTTGCACACCGCTCGATAAATATCAGGCTTTAATGTAATTCTTACTGTTGCAACGCCTAATCCAGCATCAACTCTTTCAACACCGCAATCTTCAATAAAATCAAGATCTTTTAATTCCTCTGCTGCTTGAGAAACATCACGAATTTTCGTTATCGAATCAAGTATGCTAGCTACTGATTCAGATAATGTTTGATTGACTGGATGCGTTGAGTCTAATACATCTAACCAATCAGGTTTTTCAACTTCAATATCTTCCACAGGGAATTCATATAGAGCTTCCTGTAAAATATACTCCATATCGCGCAATGACATTTGATCGATAGATACCGAGATTACCGGTACCCCATAACGTTCGAATAATTCATTGCGAAGCGCAATTGTATTACTATGAGTTGGGATACTGCTGTTTAAAATAACAACAAAAGGCTTACCAATTTCTTTTAATTGCTCAACAATTTGTGATTCTGCAACTTGTGCAGCATGACGTGCAATACCATTAACAGTACCATCTGTCGTCACAACTATACCAATATTTGCGTGATCACTTATAACTTTGTCTGTACCAATCTTTGCTGCTTCTTGGAATGGGATTGCTTCAGTATGCCATGGTGTATGAACATACTTTGGTCCATTCTCATCTTCATATCCTTTAACA
>NZ_JPVQ01000020.1 GCF_000772965.1 Ureibacillus massiliensis 4400831 = CIP 108448 = CCUG 49529
TTTCACTTTCCCCAATAGTAATTTGTGTACCCTGTGCAGGAACAAACTTTGGTTCTGCAGTCATAATAACAGGACCCGGTGAACTCTGTGGCAGCTCGTCCAGTGCTCTTTTGCGATCTTCTTCATCTACGATATTTGGGAGCACAATTGACTCCATCATTTTTTTCACAAAAGTAGACTTTCCAACTCTGACAGGTCCTACAACACCGATATATACATCCCCATTCGTTCTCTCTGCTATTTGATGAAAGATTTCTTGGCCTATTGTAGCTCCTCCTTTACGTAATTCAGTTTATGAGATAGTGAATAATATCATGAATAAAAATTAGAAAAAGTTGTAACACTTTTTATTTCTCAAGCTCGATTTTATTCTATGTCTGTCACTTTCGAAAAATGTTACAAAAAAACTACTTTCACCCTTTCCTTTTATATTTTTTCAAGAAATTAATAAACACCTTGTCCAGTAACGGTACAAGGTGTTTTATTGGTCGATTTTTTATTTTTCTTTTTTTGTTGGGTCATACATGAAAATTGGCTCATTCTTTTCATTCACAGTATATGGTAACGAATAAGCAGGTACTACTGGATACGCATCGACTAATAGCATACGTATATCTTCACCTGGTTTTGGTGTTAGATTATTTTCCTGTATAAAAATATTTAAGTCGATTGAATAATCAACATAAATATCTCCTTCTGATGAAAGAACAAGAGGAAGTTGATTATTTGTATAGGGACTAGGGACAGTAAGTTCAGTTTTATAGCCTAATTCCTCATAATTAATCGTATAAACAAAATCTGTTATCGCTGTTTTAAACATAGGATATTTGAAAGGCAATAATCGAATGTTTAAATCACGAATTGCTTCTGCTGATCTTAGGTCAACTAATTTTACAGTTGGGTTTTCCTCTGGATCCCAAATAATATATTGAAAAATTCCTCCTTTTTCAAAGGAGTTACCCGGTGTATTCGATAAATATTTTGGGACAAGCTTTTCAAAATCGATTGGGTACTTAATAAAAATATCAGTATCCATATCACGGTTTTTAATCGGTAATACGCCCGTATCCGCTTGGTATTCCTCGATTGCTCTTTGTACCCCGTCTAATTGAACTTGATCGGGTATTTGGTTTTCAACTCTTTGATCAGCTGGATACATACAACCGGATAATAGAATTGAAAATATTATAAGTAATGCACTAACTCTCCATCTATTTTTCAACATTTTTCACCTCGAATTAATTACGCTGGCCATGTAAAGACGACAAGAGCCATTAAATACGAACCAAATAAAAATAGTACAAAAGCGAACAGTTTAAAAATTGCTGCTAGAAATCCATTTTTAATCCATTTTCTTGTCGCTGACAATATCAGTACTGAAAAAATTAATAAACCTATGGACCAAAAGGAAATCCACATTACATCTAAAGCTGGCAAATGTCCAAGTGGGCCCGTTGATGCAGAATTTAAAACAAACATTCCTGGATCAAATATAGAATTTGATTGCATATATCATGACCACCTTTCAAATTTAAAGAGTATGTATATAGTAAAATTGACACCATCAATCATTATACCCGAGAATGTTACAAAAAGAATAGGAGGTACCAATCATACCTCCTACCTTAACTTCATTTTACATTGTTATACAAAATTTTTGCGAGAGTCAAACATGATATGTTTCATAGAATGTGAAAAATTCATGAACTTTTCGACCGAATTATGGAAATTTTTTCACATTTATATTAAATTATCAATTTCTCGCTTCTTCATCCGAATCATCAGCTCATCTACAGCATCTTTCGGAACTTTTTCATTAAATAGCACATCGTACAATGCAGCGGTTAATGGCATTGGCACTTCATATTTTGTGGATAATTGATATGCCGCTTTTGTTGTACGTACACCTTCAACAACCATACCCATCTTTTCTAATACTTCATGAAGCTTCATGCCCTTACCAAGCATGTTACCCGCACGCCAGTTTCGAGAGTGTACACTCGTACAAGTTACAATTAAGTCTCCCATACCGGATAGTCCTGAAAAGGTAAATGGATTCCCACCCATCTTTACGCCTACTCGAGAAATTTCTGCTAAGCCTCTTGTAATAAGTGCGGCTTTTGCATTATCACCATAACCTAATCCATCAGAAATACCCGCAGCTAGGGCAATGACATTTTTTAATGCCCCACCAATTTCAACACCAATGACATCCGTATTTGTATAGACGCGGAAATAGCCATTCATAAATAAATCCTGTGTTTTTTCAGCGGATTTTATATTTTTACAAGCTGCTGTAATCGTAGTTGGATGATGTAATACCACTTCTTCAGCATGACTTGGTCCAGATAATACGACAATATCTTGTACTAGGTCAGAAGGTAAGCTTTGCTCTAATATTTCAGAAATTCTTAGTAATGAATCAGGCTCAATTCCCTTTGAAACATGGATAAATAATGCCTTTTCCGATAAATGATTCACTACATTTCCGCAAACCTCTCGTATTGCTTTTGTAGGCACAGCCATTACATAAATAGAGGCATGGTTCACTGCTTGCTTCATGTCGCTCGTTGCTGTTAGTAGCTCTGGAAGATTTGTTTCGGGTAAATATTTTTTATTTGTATGCTGGTCGTTTATTTCATTTGCTTGATCTTGTCGATGAGTCCAAAGAAGAGTATTGTGACCATTTTCTGCTAGCACAATCGCTAGCGCAGTTCCCCAAGATCCAGCACCAAATACTGTAACATGTTCCATTGAAAAAATCCCCTTCCCTCAATTAGTCCCTAGCGCGTGCAATCATGCGTATAGGTGTTCCTTCAAAATCAAAGGTTTCACGGATTCGGTTTTCTAGGAATCGCTCATAAGAAAAGTGCATTAATTCTGGATCATTTACAAAGGTTACAAATGTTGGCGGCTTAATCGCTACTTGTGTTGTGTAATAGATGCGTAATCGACGTCCTTTATCAGTCGGAGCTGGATTACGCGCAATAGCATCTTCGATTACTTCATTTAAAATAGAAGATTGAATTCGCATCGAATGGTTCTCACTAACTCGTTGAACAAGCGATAATATTTGATGCACCCGTTGCTTTGTTTTCGCAGATACAAAGATAATCGGCGCATAATGTAAATATAAAAAGTGCTCGCGAATTTGCTGGGTAAATAAATTCATTGTTTTATCATCTTTTTCAACAGCATCCCATTTATTTACAACGATAACAATCGCTTTGCCTGCTTCATGGGCATAGCCAGCGATTTTTTTATCCTGTTCTTGAATGCCCTCATCTGCATTAAGTACGACTAAAACAACATCCGAACGTTCAATTGCTCGCATTGCACGTAGAACAGAGTATTTTTCTGTTGATTCGTAAACTTTTCCTCTTTTACGCATCCCTGCAGTATCAATAATGACATATTCTTGCCCATCATAACTATATGGCGTATCAATTGCATCGCGTGTCGTACCAGCAATATCACTCACAATCACTCTATCTTGGCCAAGGAAAGCATTTACTAAAGAAGATTTCCCTACATTTGGTCGACCTATTAAACTAAATTTAATCGTGTCTTCTGAATATTGTTCTTCATCTTCCTTAGGGAAATGTTTAGCACATTCATCTAATAAATCTCCCAGTCCTAAACCGTGTGATCCGGAAATAGGAAATGGTTCTCCAAAACCTAGAGAATAAAAATCATAAATCATTTCCCTCATATCAGGATTATCGATTTTATTGACTGCAAGAACTACTGGTTTTTTTGTTTTGTATAAAATTTTAGCCACTTGTTCATCGGCTAGCGTCACACCTTCACGGCCATTTGTCATAAAAATAATAACATCCGCCTCTTGAATCGCGATTTCCGCTTGTGCTCGAATTTGTTCTAAAAAAGGCTCGTCGCCTATTTCAATACCACCCGTATCAATAATATTGAATTCGTGTGTTAACCAATCTGCCGAACTATAAATACGATCACGTGTTACACCTGGAATATCTTCCACGATGGAAACACGTTCACCAACAATACGGTTAAAAATTGTTGACTTCCCTACGTTCGGACGACCTACGATGGCGATTACTGGTTTTGTCATCTGTACTTCATCCTTCCAATTTCTTATCTTTTGTATTATACACGAATTCGAGTATGATATCACATTATTCACGAGAAACGTCGTGTTCTGCATTGCACTTTATGCCATATATCGATCACATATAGTATTGTCTAACACTATGGGATTATTACCAAAAGTTACATCAATACCTTTCGTTTAAGAAGTATAGGCGCTAAATGCTTCATACCTTGTTACTCAAATATGTATGGATAATAGATAAAATAAATTTAATAAAAATAAAAAAACAGGTGTGCATATTTACACACCTGTCAGATATGAAAATTAATATTATTTATTAGTAAATCCTTTTAGTTGATCTCCAATTACATCGCTTAATGAGAAGCCCGTATTTTCTTCCGGTAATTCATAATCGAATTCTTCAACCTTTTCAGGATTTTCTTGAAGTTCTTTCATACTTAGAGATAAACGTTTCTCTGCCTCGTTTACATCTAATACTTTTACTTCAACCTCTTGTCCTTCTTTTAATACCTCATGAGGAGTATTAATATGTTTATGTGAAATTTGTGATATGTGAACTAACCCCTCAATGCTTGGTAACACTTCAACAAATGCACCAAATGAAACTAAACGTTTTACTGTTCCTTTTAGAACTGAGCCTTTTGCCACACGGTCTTCAATGTTTGTCCAAGGTCCTGGCAAAGTATCTTTAATCGATAAAGAAATTCTTTCATTTGATGGGTCTACTGATAATACCTTCACTTTTACAGCTTGACCTTTCGATAATACTGTAGCAACGTCCTCTACGTGCTCATGAGCTACTTGAGAAATATGCACTAAACCATCAACGCCACCAATATCAATAAAAGCTCCAAATGGCGCGATACGTTGAACAGTACCTTCTAGTATATCGCCTTCTTTGATTCCTCCAAGTACTTGTTTCTTCTTAGAGTTCTTTTGCTCTTCTACTACAGCGCGATGGGATAAAATTAATCGACCTTTTTCTTTATCAAGTTCAGTTATTTTAAATCGTAAAGTTTTACCTTTATAGTCTTCAAAATCTTCTACAAAATAGTCTTCTACTAACGATGCAGGAACGAAGCCACGTACGCCTAAATCAACTACCAGGCCACCCTTCACAACATCCTTTACTTCAGCCTCAAAGCTTTCCCCTGATGCAAATTGTGCCTCAAGCTTATCCCACGCTTTCATTGCATCAACTTTGCGTTTTGATAAAACAAAATTTTCTTCTTCGATTTTCGTGATGACTAATTCTAATTCATCACCTACTGATACAACATCAGAGGCTTTTTCAATATGCAAGCTCGAAAGTTCGCTAATTGGTACAATACCGTCAAACGGTGCACCTTCTATTGAAACAGTTACTGCTTTGTCTTCGACTTTTGCAGCAACACCTTTCACAATATCTCCTTCTCGAAATTCTTGGCCTGCGTTTGCGTTCATTTCTTCAGACATATGTAACCCTCCTTCGCATCTTCCAATTTCTATTTTATTAAAAAACCTTCATAAAAACAAAAAATATTCCTTTTCTTTTAGAAAAACTTGGTTAATTGACGTACTTTTTTGGCGGGTAACCTTTGTTGCCCTTATGAAGATAAGAAAGAATGAATCGTTCTTATCTGCCAAAAAAATTGTATCTATATATTGAAAATACGCATGTATTCTAAAATTATTCCATTTTATCCCTTGCTAATTTTAAAATTACATCTGCAGCTTCAATGATTGATAAATTTGTTGTATCGAGATAGATCGCATCGTCTGCTTGAATGAGAGGTGAAGCTTCTCTTTCACTATCTAATTTATCACGTTTTGTAATTTCCTTTTTCAATGTTTCGATATCTGATAGTATTCCTCGTGACTCATTATCTAGCAAACGTCTTTTTGCTCTTTCCTCTACAGATGCTGACATAAATATTTTTAACTGTGCTTCTTTTAATACTTGTGTACCAATATCTCTACCATCCATTACAATACCACCGCTCGATGCTAAATCTTTTTGCATATTTACTAATATTTTTCTTATGTTCGGATGAGCTGAAACTTGTGATACATTATTTGTAACTTCATTGGAACGAATTAATTGTGATACATCTTCACCATCTACATATACAAGTTGTCCATTTTCAGAAGGCTTTAATTCAATGGAGGTGCCTAGTAACATTTCCTCTAATGCTTTAGCATCATTTAATTTTATGTTTCTCTTTAATGCTTTATACGTTACGGCACGATACATTGCCCCTGTATCGATATATGTATAACCTAGCGCTTCTGCTACGATTTTTGCGATTGTACTTTTGCCAGCCCCTGCAGGACCATCAATTGCGATTTGTATTTTGTTTGTCATAAATATCCCTACTTTCCATCAGTATTTTACCATAGAAGTTATACAGATTTCCTAATGATTGAACTTAAAACCTTATATTAGTTTAACCAATTTAGAACGACACAACTCGACTTAAAATACTTCTTAAAATAAACAAAGAAATTTGACAATATAAAAAAGCCGCTACCCGATCTAAAACCAAATTGTAACAATAAGGTGCAGCTTGGGGTAGGGCTTTTTTAATTAAACATTATTTAATTCTTTTCTGCGAATCATTAATTGTCGTTCGAAGCAGAATCGAACAATATATTGTTTATCCAAATCATCCATATCAATAAATTGAATAGAAGCTAGTCTTAATTTATTTTTGTCAAAGATTCTGACGACTAATGCCTTTGTTTTTACATATTGAATGTCTCCATTGGAGTATGGCAATACCATCGTTAAATTGATATGGTCACCATCTTGAAATGAAACCGGTTTGTTCAAAAGGTTAAGTGCTATTCCACCAGCACTTACATCTTCTGTAACAAATTGATAATATTTACCCTCAAATTCAACGGCAACATCGACTGTAGTGTTGACGCGTACAAATTCTCTTCGTTGAATTTTTATAATTTCCTCTTCCGGTGGTAACAAAAGCATAATCATGGGAATATTAGCGACTTTACGACCAACTACTTGAGTATTAAATGCATAGCTATTTTTATCTTCTGTGCTATATGTGACACGAAATTGTGAACCATCGATTAAATATGCTGTTTTGTTCGTTAATGTATTAACTGGATAATCGATAAAAATGACTCGGTCATTACGATCTACGATTTTGCAATGATATTTTTCCAAGTTTTCTGCAGTAGGAATCGGTTCTAGTGTTAAAATAGTACCTATCTTTAGTTCCAATTTATCCGCCACCTCGTACAATAATATATACTTATTATTGCACGAATTTACTTTTATTTCTATATTATTTATCACAGTATACTATTACGACATATACTCTACTTTTACGACCTCATGGGTATCTGCATCTACTACAACTCTAAATGTTTCATTGTATTTATTATCAAAACGAGCAATGACTTCGTAGCAAAGGCGTAGTTCAAATAGTTCATTTTCTGTATATATCATTTTTTCTTCTTCCACAACAGTACCTGGTCTAAAGAATTCTTTCCAATCGATTTCATTAACAGTTTGCTCTTCTTTAATATTTTCTTTTTGGACATATTCCATTGCATTTAAACCTAAAAGTTCCCCGCTATCCTTTGATACTTTTAATTGAATGCCATCAGGGTATACGAGCGCTTTTTCATCACCAACAACTCGTGCTACTGCAATGTGATATACTTCGTGATTTTCTCGGAATTCTACAAACTCAACATCATCATAGCCAGCACGATCTAAAAATTGCATCGTTAACTCACGAACATCTTGTGCTGATACATTTTTATCTTCCTGAACAGGTCGTTCTGAAAGGAAGGATAAAAGCTGACCGCCTTTAACCGTAATGTCTGCATAACCTACTCGGCTTCCTTTTACAAATTGAATATGATAGAAAGGATATGGGGCATCATCTTTACTTTTCGTTACTGTATACGCTGCATCTTTAATATCAGGTAATATAATCTCTAATGCTTCAATCGCTTGATCCTTAGTTATTTCTTTACCTTCTAGATGCTTTAAATCTCTTTTCTTTTGCCAATCGGATTCACTCGCCGTAAGTGGGAAGTCAGTCTCTGAGTATGTTTTTAAATTTTGAGCAATATTTTTAAACTGACCTTGTTCAGTTTCATTGTTTAAAGTTCTTTGCCATTTTGAATAATCTCCATCATTTTCAAAATACATAGCTGTCGCAATATTCCATTCATCTGACAGGGCTCTTAAATTCGATGACACTGTTTCCATTTTCTTTTGCCATGATTCATAATCTCCATTTTCTGCAGCTAATCTTGCCTCTTCACCGATATTTCCGACATATCTCATCCAGTTATTCGCTACTTCTCTATTTAAAGGCAAGCCACTTATCGATCCTCGTAATTGATCGCTTAGACGCCAAATATTATCTAGTTCTTGATTCAAAGCATTTTTGTCTTGGAAAAGTAATGATTGTGATACTGAAGCTTGAAGGGTCGTTAGCGTTTCAGAAGCACTTGTTAATGCGTTTGTATATTGTGCATGAATTGCTCTTTGTAAATCTTCATTTTCTCTTCTAACTTCGAATGAATAGAGTGCAAGTGCTAGAACTGCTATCGATAACAAATACACTGCATTTTTCATGGTTTCCCCTCCCTTTGTATGTTAATAGCAGAATATATGTTCACCTATTTGCTTAATTTGTGGTCTTGACCAGATCCATTTGCTTGTCGCTGTTTTTGGATTGAAATAGTATAATGCATTTTCAGTAGGATCCCATCCATTCATTGCATCAAGTACTGCTTGTTTTGCTCTTTCATTTGGTGTTAACCAAATTTGTCCATCTGCTACAGCAGTAAATGCACCTGGTTGAAAGATGATTTCAGAAATTGTGTTTGGAAAATCTGGAGATTCTAAACGGTTTAATATTACTGCTGCTACAGCAACTTGTCCTTCATAGGGCTCTCCGCGCGATTCTCCATAGACTGCGTTTGCCATCAGCTGTAAATCTCTTTCAGAATATTTTGTTGGTAATTGCACTGTTGTTGTATTATTTTGACCTGATCCACCGGAGGATCCCCGCCCACTCTTCACTTGCTGATCGAGAGGGGTTCCACCATAATAAGTAAATTCATTACCTTCTCTTATCTGCCTGTGCACCCATTCCCTATCAAATTTACTAGCTCTAACTAATACATCTCTGGATCTTTGACCTAAGATACCATCAATATCAAGTTCAAATGCCTCTTGAAAATTTCGTAATGCCCAATATGTCCCGTAACCGAAAATACCATCTATTTTGCCATTATAGTAACCTAAGTATTGTAGTCTAGCTTGTAATTCGATAACATCATCTCCAGAAGATCCACGTTCGAGAAGTCGACCAGAAAACGCATTTGCTACCTTCGTCTGGTCGATAGACGAAGCGATTCCAAGAACTAATACTGTTGTTATTAATATACTTCTTAACATCCTTTTCACTCCTTTTTCATAGCATGTTAAAAAGTGAATGTTTTATACGTTTATAAATGTAAAAAGGTACATTATTTCAATTCAATGAAACATGTACCTTTAATTGTATTTATTTTGTTCTATTAAATGTTCAACTAAATGCTGATGTGCTAGCTTTACTTTCCTTAAGGCCAGCCACCATAAAAACAACATAAAAGGCGCGACTAGATAAAACCAAACGTTTTGAAAAGATAAAATTGTATTATATGCGAGATGTAATAACAATGGGATAATAAATGCTAAAATCAAGTATTCAGTCGCATGATCATTTTTAGCGAATTTACTTTTCCCAAAATAATAACCCATTACAACACCAAACAAAGCGTGACTCGTTACTGGTAGCATAGCTCTTATAAAGGCTGTATCAATACCAAAAGATAATAAATAAAGAACATTTTCAACTGTCGCAAATCCCAGTGAAATACTAGCGCCATATAAGATTCCATCATATGGATCATCAAATTCTATATGACCATAGATTATGGCAAAAATAACAATCCATTTAAAAAACTCTTCAATTGTACTTGAAAAAACAACGTTTGCCATAAAGGGTTGTGAAAACACACCCTCTTCTTTTAATACAAATTGTATAAACATGATTGGAAACGTAATTAGCGCTCCATAAAGGAATGACTGGAACAATGTTTTGCGAGGTTCAGTTGCCATTTGATTTCTTAAATAAAAGTAACTGAATAAGGCTAAGCCTGGAGCTATCGCAGAGGATAATAATATAAACATGTCGATTTGCTCCCTTTCCAACTTATTGGAATAATTATATCATTTAAAACGCGAAAAATAAAAACAATGTTAAAACATTCCAACAGAATAGAATGTATTGTTTACGTCTTGAAATTCTAACTCATCTCTTTATTATAAGATAATAGTTAGAACATATTATATGATCATAAAATGTAGTTTAAGGAGTCTGAAAATGAAAACTATTTTACTTGTCCACACAGGTGGAACGATTTCAATGCAAATAAATAACGAAACTGGTGCTGTACAACCTTCCGATGCAAACCCATTAGTAGGCTTAAGCCAACAATTAAATCAATATGCAACAATTATTGAAACAGAAGCATTTCATCTACCCTCTCCACATATTACACCTGTAGAAATGCTTTCTTTACGGAATACCATTTTGGATTGCATAAAAAAACAACCAATAGATGGTGTGGTCATAACTCATGGAACTGATACATTAGAAGAAACAGCTTATTTTCTAGATTTAACAACAAATTTAGATATTCCTATTGTATTAACAGGCGCAATGCGTTCATCTAACGAATTAGGTGCTGACGGCGTATATAATATCGTTTCAGCGATTCGAGTAGCTTGTGATGATCAAGCACGAAACAAAGGTGTGCTTGTAGTGATGAATGATGAGGTACATCACGCATTTAATTGTACGAAAACCTCTACTTCTTCAGTTAACACTTTCCAAAGTCCCCAATACGGTCCGCTTGGTCTAATAACGAAAAAGCAAATTCATTTTCATCATACACCGATTAAAAGACGGTTTGTTGAGGTTGAGGCTATTCAAAAACGGGTAGCATTATTTAAAGTATATGCTGGGATGGAAGCAGATCTGATGGAAGCTATCAGCTATTTTAACTATGATGGTGTAGTTCTTGAAGGATTAGGACAAGGCAATGTTCCCCCAAGTGTAGGTAATGGCATAAAAAAACTAATTGAAAAGCAAATCCCAGTAATCATCGTTTCTCGTTGCTATAACGGAATTGCTGAACCAGTATATAACTACGATGGCGGAGGTAAAATGCTAGAAGATTTAGGAGCAATTTTTGCCACAGGAATAAGCGGACAAAAAGCAAGATTAAAATTGTTAATCGGGTTAAATCAAGTAAGTAATAATATTGAATTAAGAGAGTTTTTTAATTAATTTATTAAGATATAAATTAATTAATCTGCTATTCCGATTATGATATATGGAATAGCAGATTATTATTTTTGTGTGTTGTTGTTTTCCACTGAAGCAGGCTACCTAGTAAATTATGCTGTATAAAATCGGTTTGCGACTCACATATTCAATTAGCGATTCTCAATAATATGTTTCGCGATTAACCCACCATGAAATTTACCATTTTCAATAAATATTTCATTTGCATTATTTCCAGCAGCAAGTACACCTGCAATAAATAGATTTTCTACATTCGTTTCCATCGTTTCTTCATTATAAATTGGTCTACCTGTCTCTTGATCAATTTGAACACCCATTGCAGAAATGAAGCTATGGTCTGGGTGATATCCGGTCATCGCAAAAACAAAATCATTTTTCATTACTTGTTCCTTACCATCAACTGAGATAACAATATCAGATTCCCGAATTTCAACGACATGACTATTGAAAATCATGTTTACTTCTCTATTTCTTACAAGTGCTTCAAACTCTGGTAATATCCACGGCTTTACACTTGGGGAATAGGAGCTACCACGATAGGACACGGTCACTCTAGCTCCAGCTTTATTTAATTCAAGTGCTGCATCGACTGCTGAGTTTTTACCTCCAATTACAAGCACATCCGTATCGAAAAAAGGATGGGCTTCTTTAAAATAGTGAAAAACTTTTGATAAGTCTTCTCCAGGTATATTTAAGTAATTCGGGTGGTCATAATAACCAGTCGCCAAAATTACATAAGGTGTCTCATAAACTCCTTTATCTGATTTAACGATAAATTGACCATTTGCTTGTTTTGATACAGACTCTACTTTTTCAAAACGATGTACATTTAAATTTTTCATCTTTACCACTTCACGATAGTAAACGAGCGCCTGATTTCTTCTAGGTTTCCGTTCTTCAATAATAAATGGTACATCTCCAATTGCTAATTTTTCACTTGTACTAAAAAATGTTTGATGTGTCGGGTAATTATAAAGGGCATTGACAACATTCCCTTTTTCAATGATAACCGGCTTTAAACCGATATTTTGTAACTCAATAGCCGCCGATATGCCACAAGGGCCTCCCCCAACAATAATTGCATCTACATTTTGCATATATTTTACATCTCCTTAAAACAACCTATCCATATTATATCGCTAATTTTTAGCAAGTGGTTTTATTTTACATTGTAATCTTTACGTCAATTATGTGACATTGTGGTTTTGCACCAAATCTTAAAGGTAGAAGCGTAGTACCATAGCCATTACTTATTAAAACTGGTACACCTTTTTTATAGGAAAAGGACCCGTGAGGATAAATACCAAATGGACCAAGTCGAATTTGACCACCGTGTAGATGTCCTCCCATTAAAAAATCTACTTTATATTGGGTAAGTACTCCCGAAAAAACTTGCGGATTATGTGAGACGAAAAAAACAAGGTCTTTTGCTTCAGTCTTAGCAAATGTTTTGTCAAAATCGACATTATTAGTAGTTGTATCATCAATGGCATTTATCCAGATGGTATTTTTTCTGTTCGGTAATAAAATGGCATCATTTTCAATTATAGTTACGTTCGAATCAGACAAAATTTTACGAAGTCTTTCCTCCCCTACTTCTCGATCATTATTTCCCCAAATAAAATAAACAGGCCCTAGAGTGGTTAGGAATTGAATATTTTTAATTAATCGTTCAATGGGTGTTCTTTTATCAGCTAAGTCTCCGCCAATAATGACGCCATCAAAATTTCCCTTCTTATCTCCAATTTCTTCTTCTCTAATAATGCGATTATGAATATCCGAGATGAAAAATAGTTTAAACTGTTCTTCACACACACCTTTTAATTCGATGACATGGTGCAAAACATTATGTTCAAAAGCTTCTTTTATCATATATAAAAGTAAGGCAATACAGAAAATTAGTATTATAGACAAAACAATATAAATCATAATCGTCCACCCCTTTTAAGGAAAAAGAAAAAGACGAGGTAGCATTTCACACCTTGCGTCTTTTACAAAATTCAACATATTTTATGTTTTTCATTTTAATGTATTCCTAATTCAATGAAAACAAATTGCTCTTTTATGGTAGACGAATTTCTTGTCCAACATAAATATTTTCTGAGCTTAAATTGTTGATTAACATTACTTGTTCAACAGTTGTATTGTTATCTGTAGCAATACTATAAAGCGTATCCCCTACTTTTACAATATGTACATTTGAATTAGTATTTTCATTGTTATTTTCTTGCTCGCCATTATTAGTTTCAATTGGATTATTTGGGCTTGAAGAATTGTTTGGTGCTTGTCCTACATCATTTTGTTCTTCATTTTGTTGTTGATCGGTACTATCCAAAATACTTTCATTATCAGACTGTTCATTGTTTCCTGTTTGTTCACTATCGCCATTTAAATCATCAACGTTACCTTCTTCATTATTGTTGTCAGTTTCAGGTAAACCATTGTTTTCTTCAAATTCTACTGTTTCATTGCCATTTTGGACCTCTTCAGTTGTCCCTGGAGACCAAATAACTGAAAAATATATTAATACACATAACGGTATTAAAACTAGTATTATAGCTAATGTTGTTAGTAATGGATCTCGACGTTTTTTTCTTTGAACAGTAGTTCTCCCTTTTGAACGTGCTCGTCTGGAGTTCGTCTGATCTTGATCAACTTTAATTGATTGGCGATGTTCTTCAATTTTATCTCTATAGTCTTCCCTACTCATCTTGCCACCTCCGACATTACTGTATATTATGCCGAAATTTATCAAAAAAGTAAATGTCAAAACCTATTTTCGGGGATTTTGTCGAAAACATGAAATCCATCTAAAATTTTATTCATTTCCTAACAATATACTTTCAATTCGTTCTCTCCATGTAATAGGACGATAAGAAGCCTTGTCTTTTTCACGTGGTCGAATAATATCAGAAAAGGTTAGTCCACAGCCTTCACAGCAATTTTCTGGTTTTGATGCTAGTGTTTGTCCAAAATAGTGAACTATTCTTTCTCGCATACATTTTTCAGTGCGAACGATACCCATCATTTCATCAATTTCAAGTAATTTTTCCCTTTTCATTTCCGTTAGAATATGAGCAACTTGTTCCCGAGGCAGTTGGACCATCCAATAGTCTAGTACACGTAGAGCTGTTTCTGAGATTTCACCATTTTGAATCATATTTTTCACATTTTCATTTTGAGATATGTATTGGGCATATCGTTCAATATGATGCTCAGTCGGTAAATCATCTGTTGCAAGCATTCTTGCGACATCTTCATCCCCGTCAGTATATAAAATGATTGCTAACGCATGCTCACCATCGCGGCCCGCTCTTCCAATTTCCTGCATATAGCTGGCCACATTGGAAGGAATTGAAAAATGGATTACTTGTCTAACATCCTGCTTATTTACACCCATTCCAAAAGAATTTGTTGCAACGATCCAATCGAGTGAACCTTCTATGAATTGCTGCTGGATAAATTGTCGATCTAACGCATCTTTACCCGCGTGATAAGAGGCAACTGATATTCCAAGCTGGAGTAATCTTTCACTTATACTTTCCGTTTTCGAGCGAGATTGAGTATAAATAATCCCTGGCCCCTCAGTATCTTGTACGTGTTGTAATATCCATTGTAATTTATCCTCTTGATCTCGAAAGAAACGTTTTCCCAAATGGATATTTGGGCGATCAACTGAATGAATATATTTATATGGAGTCTTCATTTTCAAATATTTTTCAACATCGCCAAGAACCTTGTCTGTGGCAGTAGCTGATAATGCGAGAATAGGTGGGCGATTTTCGCGATCAAATACCTCTCCAATTCGCAAATAATCAGGACGAAAATCAAATCCCCATTGCGATATACAATGGGCTTCATCTATAACAATTAATGATAATGCCATTTGAGATAATCGGTTCTGAACATGAGCTTGTAACAACATTTCAGGTGATATGAAAATAAAGCGATATTGATGAAGATAATTTAAAGCATTTTGCTTTTGTTCTGTAGTTAAAAATGAATTAATCGCAATAACTCGTTTTTCCCCATTTTGTTTCATTTGCGTCACTTGATCCTGCATTAATGAAAGTAATGGAGAAATGATTAGCACTGGTGCTTCAAAAATATATCCGGGTAGTTGATAACATAGAGATTTCCCCATTCCAGTCGGCAATAGAGCAATAACATCCTGCCCTTTAACTAATTGCTCAATTACCTCCTTTTGACCTGGGCGAAATGACGAATAGCCGAAATATTTGTTTAATGTCGCTTCTAATTGCAATACAATCATTCCCCTCTAGCAAGCACAAGTCTAAGCTGAAAATAGCTTAAATGCGGAATTACTTCATGTAAAATTTTAAGCTTTCGTGTGTTGTAATCATGAATGGCATTTAACACTAGCTCTATGTCTGTAGGTGATATAAATTCTTCAATCGAGAAATTCGGTTCATTCATAGCGAGTTCTACAATATGATCTTCAATTGTACTGATTTTTAAGTTTCGAATGGAGCTAATTTGTTCAATCGAATACCCTTTACGAAACAAGTTTGCTGTTTGAAGTGCAGAACCAGTTAATGGAATTTCAATTCTTATATTCATTGCAATTTGATTTAATAAAGGATATTGTTCATTTTTTTGCGCGATTTCATTTAACCAATTATGTAAGCAAGAAATATATGTTAACTGTACATCCATATTCGAAACATTTTCTAACATACTTATTTGTTGCCAAGTATATCCAGGGATTTTGTACCCTGCTAACCTTTGCATAACAAATAGTTTATCTGTTTCATTACAATTAGTATTTTCTAAACTACTAATCATTTCCTCTAGCAAACTATCCTGTAATGTCCCATTTTGATAATGATTTGCTAGTAAAAAGTTTTTCACCCATTGTTGAATTTCTTCGTTTTGTTGTATAGGAATAAACTTCATGATACCTCTTTTTTGATGGGATAAGCTTTGAACAATTAAAGACAATCTTGCAAAAAATAGATGTTCATTTCCCCGATAATGCCAACCATCAAAAGAAATCGGCAGTGGCTCCTGCACTTTTTTTAAGCCCTTTTCCGTTACTTCGTAGTTCGATTCCTGTACAATTGATATGTACTCTTGTTCTATTAATTTATTAATTTCTTCATCAAATATTTTTCTACTTAGCTTAGGTAAAATTCCGAAAAATTTATGCAAGTGGAATATACCTACATCTTGAATTGTCTGCCCTGAACGTTTTCCACGAATTAAATGATAAACCGCAGAAATCGTACGTTCACTATTTAATTTGTGAAGAATTTTTAAGACTATTGATTGAAATATCAATTCAAGCACTCCAATTTCTTAGTATTTATGTTGAAAAGTAGTTTAAACCGTTTTAGAATAGTAAGGTAGCTTCTATGTAAGCTGATCGGAAAAAGGAGAGATAGAAATGCCAAAGTTCACTATTGTAGATAAAGATACATGTATAGCATGCGGTGCTTGTGGTGCGGCTGCCCCTGATATTTATGATTACGACGATGAAGGTATTGCCTTCGTTATTTTAGATGATAACACGGGGACTACAGAAGTTCCAGAAGATCTACTAGAGGATATGCAAGATGCATTTGAAGGCTGTCCAACAGATTCTATCAAAGTTGCCGATGAGTCATTTGATGGAGACCCGTTGAAATACGAATAGTAAAAAGGACATGTCACCCATGTCCTTTTTTACTTCGATTCTCTTGATTTTTTTAATATATAACTTGCTAATAAAAAGAAGCTTCCTAAACCAATCGGTGTAAAATAGGTCACTTCAAAAGCTATGCCAAATGGAGGCACTACTAGTTGAACAAGGATACTTCCTACAAAAAGTAAACCTACAATAACCCCAAATGTAATAATCGTTTTATTTGAATTTCCATTGTTCTCAAAAGCACTTTTCTTTAACACTCCCATAATCAAGAAAAGAATGAAAGATAATGATACTAATAATAGTGCAAGTGATACTGAAAATGATCCAAGATAAACGATTGGATTTTCATTTTTAATAAGTGGCACGATTCCCCAAATAACTAAAAACCATCCAAATAGAGTTAATCCTATTTCAAGTCCAAATTCCATTTTCTCTTTAAATGATGCTTCAGGTATAGATTGAACGATATCCTCCGCAAGATCTTTTGCTGATTTTCTAACTAAATCTTCAGCTCTTTCCCCTTCATTTTGCCCTTCTATTAATTGTTTCAATATTTCTAACAGCTTTTCTTCCATAGCTTTTTCATTTTTAAAGCCACTGGATCTTATATAAACAAGTAGATTACTATAATATTTTTCATTTTCAGAAGTTAATAATTGACGTTTTTTATTATTTAAATCAATCAATTGTTTTACAGAAATGCGCATAAGATTACCTCCCACAAACAAAGGGTACTATAATTCTGTTGATATTTACAGAAATAACTGTTAAAATCTTTTTAGTAGTTGGTACTAATAACTGATATTATAAAAAAGTTAAAGGGGTATCTATAATAATGGACATTTTACAATTAAAAGATAAGAATATTGTGGTAATGGGTGTAGCTAACGAGCGCAGTATCGCGTGGGGAATCGCTAAAAAATTATTAGAAGTTGGCGCAAATGTAATTTTTACATATAGAAAAGAACGTTCTAAAGGTAAAATCGAGAAGGTTTTAAATGATTACCAAGATTATAATACCGCTGTTGTAGAATGCGATGTAAATAGTGATGAAAGTATTGCAGCTGCTTTCCAACAAATTGGTGAACAGTTTGGAGTTGTGCACGGAATTGTACATTCAGTTGCATTTGCAAATGCAGAAGATTTACATAACCGTTTCGTTGAAACAACACGTGATGGCTATGCATTCGCACAGGATACAAGTGCCTATTCATTAATTGCTGTTGCAAAAGCTGCTTTACCATACATGACTGAAGGTGGCTCTATCGTAACGATGTCTTATCTAGGTGCAGAACGCGTTCTTGACGGATACAACGTTATGGGTGTTGCAAAAGCTGCTCTTGAAGCTTCAACACGTTATTTAGCAGCTGACTTAGGTGCTAAAGGAATTCGCGTCAATGCTATTTCTGCTGGTGCAATCCGTACATTAGCTGCGAAAGGTGTCCCAAGCTTTAACACGATCCTTCACCAAATTGAAGAAAAATCTCCATTAAAACGTAACATCACTCAAGAAGAAGTTGCAAACATGACAATGGTAATGTTAAGTAACCTTTCAAGTGGTGTAACAGGGGAAACAATCTATGTTGACTCTGGATATCATATTATGGGGTAAATACAGAAATAAACTGACGACACGTTTAAAAAGCACGCTCCTTCTTGGAACGTGCTTTTCATATTACTTGACTTACTATTTTAGTTAAGGATATTGTACTTCAATTTAATACGTTTTAACTTCTCACCAATAGGTTTAGTTAAAATGAGTAAGAAAATTACATTAGAAATAGCATACATTACTGTAAACGGTAACGCAGTCGTCAATGCTAATAGATAGGCTTCTAGAGAAAACAACCCTGTAATGGATAAGACGCTCCAAACATCCATTCCGATTGAATAAAACACTCCCGTTGCAACACCGAATACTATTAATGCGACCTTCCCTTCCATTTTCCCAGTCTTCCCGAGTAAGCCCGCAAAAAATCCTATCAATCCCCAAGTAAACATTTGAAATGGTGTCCAAGGTCCTTGGCCAAAAAACATATTTGAAACAATGGCACTTAAAGCACCTGTTAAAAAGCCAGCCTCTGCCCCTAAATATATACCTGTAATTGCAGTTATAGCCGCAACAGGTTTGAACCCGGGTGTTACAGCAAATAATACACGACCTGCTACAGAAATTGCTGCCATAACAGCAATCAATAAAATTTCTCTAGGCTGCGGCTTTCGCATCTCAAATCTTAAAATGAATGGTATACAAGCTAATAATATTAAAATAACTGAAATAACATAGTATTTTCGATCTTCTAATAATACGACACCACCATATAGCACCAATGGCATGAAGATAAATATAATAATTACCGTAAAAGTTAACCGGAAGCGACTTTGTCTGCTTTTTTGCATAACTTAACCACATCCTCACAGGTAATTGCATTATCAAATATCTTTCTTGTCATTCGATGGGCTGCTGTTGTATAGAAAGTATTTCCACTGTAAAATTTACGAGGAGGATCATTCGATATAATTTGACCATCAAAAAATAATGCACAACGATCGCTATATTGTGCTGAAAATTCAATATCGTGTGTAACCATTAAAATTGTGACACCATGTTTTTGCAATACTTGTAGAGTCTCTGCTAAGGATTGCTTTGCATGTGCATCTAGACCTTTTGTCGGTTCATCAAGTAATAAAATTCGTGGATTAAGTAATAATAGTTTGGCTATTGCAAGCTTCTGTTGTTCACCACCGCTTAAATCAAAAGGATGTCGCTCTAATAATCCTCCTAATCCAAATAATTCAATAATCTGCTCAATTTTCGATATAGATCCCGCCATTTTCGCCGTCGTCTGTAATTCCTGACTCACCTTTTTTTCAACAAATAACACAGTTGGGTCTTGTGGTAAAACTGCCATATTTTTTTGATATAATTCTGTATTTGTATACTTATTTATCTTTCTACCATTTAAAAAAACTTGTCCACGATATGGCTTTAATAGTCCCGATAGCACTTTTAAAGCTGTAGACTTCCCGGTTCCGTTACCACCAATGACTGATAGAAATTCACCCTCATAAACTTTTATATTGAAATACCTTAGAATATCTTGTCCATCTTTCACATACCTGAATGCTACATCCTTTGCTTCAAGAACGATTTCCTGTTTTTCGTGTAGTACTTCGTCTTCAATTCTATCATTCTCAATATCCATTTCCTGCAAATATTGTCTTCCCTCTTTAATCGTTAAAGGAGAGTCTATCATCCCCCCCAATGAATGATAAATTCTCATTGCCGAGGGTAACGCTTTAATCATCGCATGTCCATGCGGCAATCCTTGTAATAGATTTCGTGGTTTTCCATTGTAAATGACAGTACCTTTCTCCATAACAATAACGCGACTTGCCATTGGTAAAACTTCTTCTAAACGATGCTCTGCAATGAGGATTGTCAACCCAAGTTCTTCATTTAGTTTCCGGAGCATTGTCATAAATTCAGAAGCCGCTATGGGATTTAATTGGGACGTTGGTTCGTCAAGTAATAAAAGGCTTGGTTGCATTACCATAACGGATGCCAAATTTAATAGCTGCTTTTGCCCTCCAGATAAATCGATTGTACTTTGACGAAACCATTGCTGAATTCCAAAAAAGTTTGCCATTTCAGCAACACGTCTACGAATAGTATGTGTTTCTAGACCTAAGTTTTCTAATCCAAAGGCTAATTCATGCCAAACTTTATCGGTTACAATTTGGTTTTCTGGATTTTGTAGTACAATCCCAATCTCTGAGGATTTCAATTGTGCTTCTATTAAATGTATAGGTGTATCCCTATAGAAAATTTCACCTATCAATTGGCCATGTGGCGCAATTTCTCGTTTTATTTGCTTAAGTAATGTACTTTTTCCACATCCTGATTGACCTAAAAGAACGACGAATTCACCTTCATCAATTTCAAGATTAATAGAGTGTAGGGCATTATCCTTCTCTTCTGGATATGAAAAACTCAAATCTTTGATTGTAAGTACCGCCATTTGATGCCCTCCTTAACATTCGTCATAATTGGAATAGACAATAAGATCAGATAGTCAAAATAAAATAGTAAATGATCCATAGACCAATAAAGTTTCATAAATGTAGGATAATAATAATAGGTCATATAACCAGTAAAAACACCATATAAACATACTGAGATTAAAATAGTAATGTAAACGAGCATCTTGACATCTCGTTTCTCTAAGACAAACAAAGAAAAAGTAGAACGTTTTTTCACCCCATATCCCCTTGCTCTCATCGAATCTGCTGTTTCTATCGCGTTTTCTAATGCCCAGGTTATGAGTATAGACAAAATATTCATGCAACTCTTCACACGATGCAAAGGTGAACCGACTGTAAAATCCATCCCAATTGTTTTTTGTGCCTCAGAAATGACACGCAGTTGATGTTTAAAGCGTGGAATTAGCCTCATCGTGATAGAAATCGTTAAAGCCAATACGGGCGATACTTTACCAAAAAGATATAGAAACTTATCAGATGTCATGGCTATGTTATAACAACTAAACCAAAACATTATTGCAACAATTAGTAAGGCAATAGCAAACCCATATACAATTGCTTCAATCGTAATTGGATTGTCATTGATATATAAAATGACAAGCTTACCATTGTGACTAATTAGCGGGTTCACAACTGCCATTCCCAATAACAATGGGACATAATACCAGCTAGACTTCCAAAATTGACCCCTTAACCAAATCAATCGTAATATCGTTGCAAGGAAAAAGGTACTTACAATATAAACTGGATGCATAAAAAACATCGTCATACAAATTACAGAAGAAAAATAACAAAATATTACAATCGGATGATACGTTTCAAATGCTTTCATTGGTCTCCATTCCAATCATCACCTAAATCTCGACCTAAATCTACAGTATAATGCCATTCAATGACATCTCCGTCCTTTAGTATATATTGACTGCTTCCGTAATTAGGAAAATCGCCATTCACACTATACATCCAACCGCTTAATTCACCAGCGCTAAATTCATAAAGATGGTTTATACCTTCAATATAGACACTGTTGTAAATATTTTGATCTGCGCCTTGGTATTCCATTTGGATGTTATGTTCTTTTGTGGCGCGAACAAGAATATCCCATACCGTTTCATTATCACTGAGTAATTCGTATCGAGTTGGACCTAATATAATACCATTTCTCGGTACATATTGATCGCTACGTAAAGAAGGATGAAGTAAATCCATATTGTTCAAAAGTGATTTCACATAAATCCCAATCGTTACGTATCTTTTCGGTACAGCAGATTCGGTTATTTCTTTATCTTTATCTGTTTCTAAGGTATTTGCATCTTCTTTTGTCGTTGCAGAATCTTGTTTTACTAGAGTATCTTCTGTTTTTGGTACTACTGTTTCTACTGGTTTCTTTTCATTATTAGTCTCTAGATTACTAGTTTCTTTAGAGTCCTCTTTAGGTTTCTCTTCCTCGTCACTCTTTTTTTCTTCTATTTCGATTTCATCTTCCGGTTCAACCGTTAAATTATTTTCTTCTTTACTTTCCAGTTCTTCACTTTTTTCTACCTGCTCTACATCGATACTTTGCTCCTCCGATGCAAGCTTTTGGTGCTCTTCAACCGTTTCAATTTTACATCCTGCTAATATACAACTGAAAAGGATTACAATGATTAGAGGTAGCCATTTACGTATCACAAATAATTTCCTCACTTTCATTGAAACTGCTCATAAAAGTTCACAAACATTACAGATGCATGAGCACGTGTTGTATGATTCGTAGGGTTGAATAAACCGTTAGAACCTGTTGCAATTTTCAAATCATATAATAAGGTAATAGAGTTCTTTGTTTCTTTATTGTATTGTTGAATATCTGAATATGGAGCTAACTGTTTTGGTATATAAGTAGAGCCCGTTTTATATGTGTAAGCTCGACCTAACATTTGAGCTAGTTCAACTCTTGTGATTTTTTCGTTTGGATAAAATTTATCATTTTCATAGAATATAATTCCTGCTTCATAAGCAGCCGCAATCCTTCTTTGGGCGCCTTCATCTAAAGAGGTAATATCTTTATATGGTGCATCCTGAGTTGCTGTTAAATTTAGAATTTGTACTATAATTGAAGTTGCTTGTAAACGTGTCATAAATTGATTTGGTTTGAAACTTCCATCTGGGAAACCATTGAGTAAACCTAAATTTGACGCATCTTCAATGAATTGTTTTGCCCAATGGTTTGTTATGTCATTAAATTTTGTTTTGTTTTGATCATTCGGTATTTGATTATCTTCAGATTGAGACACAGTTTTTGTATCTGACATATCATAAAGTTTTGTTTTGTTTGCAATTAGGCGATGATAGGCGGCTAGTGCATAACTTGCTTGTTCTGTCGCCATACCATCAGTTTCCTGATCTAATACATGTTTAAAGCCACCAGTTGTCTTATCAAAGTAAGTTAGTAGTTGAGGTACGACATTTCTAAATCGAGCGTCCTCTAATGGATCAATACCAACACTTGTTAAAGCAACAATCACTTGAGCAACACTTTCAGAATTTGTAACACCCCAGCTTGCATAACTACCTTCAGAACCTTGAATACTTACTAATGTTTCAAGCGCACTATCAATTGCTACTTTCACTTTTGGCTCGTGACTATATGTCGATAAAGCTTGGACAGCCATACTCGTTATATCAGGATCTGCCTTTGTACCTGAGAGGGCGAATCCACCATCATCTAACTGCTTACTTAAAATATAATCAATCATCTTCTTGCGACTGTTTGAAGCCGTCGTAGGAATTTTATATCCCCAACTATCTAGAGCAATTAGTGCAAAAATAGGACCATTTATTCCTTGCAAAATCACACGATCGAAATCATATAGTTTTTCTACTAAGTTATAACTACCGACATCCGTTGCATCTTTCCCGATAGCAGATAAAGCTAACACTACCCTTGCATACTCTGTGTATTTTCTACTATGAAGATTTCCATTCATTTCTTTTACAACGTTTACTAGATTGTTATAGTATGTGTCATAGTAATTTGTAGGAACTTTATAATTTCCTCTTGCCAAAGCGATAATAAACCACTCATGTCCAAACTTTGGGTTAGGTACCGCATTGACCATATAATTTGCAACCTGATCGTAAGCCTCTTCTGAACTTATTGTGGTAGCATTAGAAGTTTCTACCGATACTGAGCTCGTTATCACTACCACTAACAGCAAACAAGTAATCCATTGTTTGAATACACGCATTTTTCCACTCCCTTTTATGGTAAAGGGGGACGCCCCATCATTTTTGAGACGACCCCTCTTCACTGAGTCAGAGCTAGGTTATCTAGCAATCAAAGTAAATTAGAAAAAATTATTCGATAACGAATCATTCGTTACTATAAACTCATTTACATTAGGTCGCCAATTTTTAAGGTACGCGTTAAAATTTTAGCCATTTGTCCGCGCGTTAACTCACCTTGCGGATCAAATGTACCATCCGCTTTCCCATTCATTATGCCTAAGCTATTTAATAAAGAGATACTTTCAGCGAATGACTCGTAGACTTGATCACTATCTTTAAATGTAAGTTCACTTGTCGTTTCTGACTTAAATGAAACATATTCTAAAACTTTTGCCATCAGTGCTGCCGCTTGTTGGCGTGTAATTTTATCTTCCGGACTAAATGTTGTTTTAGAAGTTCCTGCAGTGATTCCCGCTTCATATAAAGCTTGTATATCCTGTTCATACCATTTTCCTTCTGTATCAACGAATTGCCCTGAATTTTCAGCGTATAACCCAAGCGCATTAGAAATTAAAGCTGCAAAATGAGCGCGTGTAATTGGTTCATTTGGTGAGAATGTTCCATCTTCTCGACCTGCAACAATTCCTCGTTTTGCTAAAAACTCTACTTCTTCTTTATATGGTGAATTTGTTAGATCGCTAAACGTAACATCATCTGTTCGAACCACAAATGTCCCACCAGATTTCGTTAAAATGATTACTTGTCCATTTTCGATTTTATGTGGAACTGCACGATATTCGCCATCTTCTATTTGAAGAATGACTGCACCTTTAGGTAAGTCTGAAATAGGAGTCGTCACTTTCAAGTATTCTTTTCCTGTTTTAATAGACTCAGGAGTACTATTACGATGTTTCACTTCTAGTTCAACTATAAATGCTACAGCATCGTTTACTGCTGTGTGTTTTGCCCCTATTACAATTGTTGAATCACTTGGTAATGATAAGATATCCAAAGATGTTGGTACTTCAATTTTTGTTCCTGTTTCATCTGTGATGATAAGGTTTCCACCTTTTAAATTTTGTGTTTTTACTATCCAATCACTCAATGTAAGCTGTACTTTTGTTTCGCCATTTTGATTTTTAACTGTAATGGTTGATTCATGAGGATCTGTTTCATTTTGTTCTTCTGGAGTTTTTGAGCCACCGCCAGATCCAGAGCCTCCTCCTCCACTACTTCCATTGTTTCCAGGATTGGTTTTTGAATCATCGAACCCACCACCAATGTCATTACCTAAATCGGTTGTATATAACCATTCGATTCGATCTCCAGGTTTTACTTTAAATTTACTTGCACTAATATTCGGAAAATCCCCGTTAACTCGGTACATCCAACCACTTTTTGGACCTTTATCAAATTCATAAAGGCCGGCAATCCCCTCAACATATACGCCCATATCCGTATTGCGCGCGCTTAATTCAATATCATATTTTTTTGTCGCACGTTTTAACACTTCATATACTGTGTCACCATTCTTCACTTCAATTTCAGTAGTAGGAAGTGGTTTATTAGAGCTTGAAATGATTATAGATAATTTAACTTTTTCTATAGGTTGCGGACTACTTCCACCTGGGTTTGGATTCGATGGAACATCGTCATCTGTATCATTTCCGTTTCCAGGATTCGGATTTTCTGTTGGTTCTTCTTCTGAATTATTGAAATCTGACGGTTTTACATCCGACATATTATATAAGGCATTTTGACCATTTAATAATCGATTATATGCAGTTAATGCATATGCGGCTTGCTGTGTTGCCATACCATTTGTCGGGCCATCCTTCGGATGTGCAAATCCCCCGTCAGCTGTATAGTATTCTAGAATCGCTGTTACAATTGTCGAGCCATTTTCTTGAACAAATCTTTCATCTTTAGTTGCATCAATTCCGAGTGTTGATAACGCTACTAAAACTTGGGCTGCACTTTGAACATTTTCAGTACCCCATGATTCATAACCACCGTTATTCAACTGCATATCAGCTAATTTTACAATTGCGCGATCAATAACAGCTTTCACATCAGGTTGATTTTGATATGGTACTAATGCTTGTATCGCCATCGCAGTTATGTCAGGATCAGGAGTTTTGCCCGATAATGCAAAACCACCAGCATCTGGCTCACCGCGCTTAATTTCCTTATCTAAAATATAATTAATTAGATTTTCTCTTGTCGCTTGTACTTCGATATCATCTATCTGTGGAATTTCATACCCAAATGTATCTATAGCTATTAAAGCAAATATAGCTCCATTAATCCCTTGTCTAGTAACCTTATTAAAGTCTGCTAGTTTTTCAATTAGATTATATCCACCGACATCTCGGGAATCCTTCCCAATAGAACTCAGAGCAATAATTAAACGTGAATATTCTGTATAGGTGTTTCTAGTTAGTTCTCCATTTTTCAATTGGAGTTCAGATACTACGTTATTGTAATAAGTTTCATAGTAATCGTTTGGTATTGAATAATTAGAACGAGCTAACGTTAGGATACTCCATTCGGATCCAAATTTAGGCTCAGCACTAATTGATGCCAAATACGAAGAAGCTGTGTTTATTGCTTCGGAAATAGTTGGTGTTGTTTCATTTGAATCTTGTATAACTTTAACAGTGATAGTGGTAACAACATCTCCAGCTTTAGCTGAAATTGTAGCGCTACCTGTTGCTATTGCTGTTATTTTTCCGTTATCAACTTTTATAATGTCATTATCGCTAGAGCTCCATAAAATGGCCTTATCTTCTGTCGTATTCTCAGGTAATACAGTTGCTGTTAATTGAAGATTTTCACCAACATGAAGAGTTATTGGACTTGACTCACTTAACTCTATTTTATTAATTGGAATGTTGACTTTTTTATCTTCTTTAACCTCAACTTTTACAGAAACAGGTCGAATTATATTGTTATTGTATGTTAAATCTGAAGGGTCACTTTCATATCGATTCGCAGTGATTTCGTAGATTCCTTCTTCAGAAAAAGAAATAAAGGCTTTACCATCACTATCTGTTTTATAATCCGTTGCTTTTCCATTGATATAAATGGTAGCTCCTTCGACACTATTTGTAGCTACACCCGTGTTTATATCTATTTCATTTAATGTAAATGTAACATTTTCGTCAGTACTAACTTTTGCAGTGTCTACACTTAATTCGGTAAAGACTGTTTCTAAGTAATTAGCTGCATAGTAAATATCTATACGATCTCCAACTTCTAATGGCTCAGAAGACATACCCTCTGGTGCCCAAGTAAGGTTTTTCGTATACAACCAGCCGTCCAAACCTGATTCCATTGTAAAAGAACCGTAATCACCTATACGTTCAATAAAGATTGTTCCATTACTACCATTCTCAAAATCATCCAAAGTAATTTTACTGTTTTCTGCTTTTTCTATGGCTTGTAAGAAAGCATGTCCTACAACTGGAGTTTCTTCTTCTAACCCATACTCATCACTATCAAAAGTTTCTACGCAAATCGTTTGCAACGGGATTAATGTTTCTAACCAGCTTTCAATCCGTATCTCAATTGGTAAACAGCCGACTTCTTCCGTTTCACTTATCACATCGTTTGTTTTTACATCGGTTTCGGTTTCTTCTATTATTACGGTGTCTTGAGTAGTACTAATAGTCGGATCAGTTAATGATTCATTGTTGTCATTAACCACCATCTCATTTTCTGTTGATGTATAACTATTTCCCTTTGTTTCCACAGCTTGCACAGCTGCTGGTGCAAATAATGAAAACGTTAACAAAAATGCCAAAAATACGTTAAGCCATTTTTTCAATAAATCCACTATTTTTCCCCCTTGTATTAAATCTCTTAATTTAGTGAATTTCATGCAAGAAATAAAGGCAATAAAAATACCGCTATCTCTAAAATGAGAAATAGCGGTAAATAGGTAAGAAAAGTATAAAAGAAGTTAAAATATACCCGTTCGTCTATTTGCCGTAAATTCTCCTAACTTCCGAAGAGAGTCGTACGATCAGAGAAAGGTAGGTCTCCTGGCTTGTGCATCAGTTTACTCTAAGAGCCTTCCCATCTACTAAAAGCCTTCGCTTCATTTGACAGTGGCAAATTCTTATTTCATCAGCACTTACAGTTGCGGAAACAGCTTCGGTTTTTCACCGAATTCCCTTTTAAGCTAATTCATTAGCACCTTAATCCTGCAATTCTATTCACTTACAATAGAGTATAATCAATAATATTTCCAGAATCAAGAAGTCTTTCTACTCTTTAACACACTTAATCAAGAAAAGATGTCCCGTGTGTCTTTCTGGAAAAAAGTAAATTTCTTTGTCATACTAAACACCCTACTTAATACTCGTACGAGTTGTTTGAAGTGGGGGTCTTCTTTCAGGAAATGATAAAATTTAATCCTCCAATACATCATTCAACATTTCCTCAGTTAGTGGTCCTAATATTTGTTTCTCAAAATTTCCATTTTCATCAATAATATAGGTTGTTGGAATCGTTAATATATCATAGCTTAACGATATATCCCCTGTTTCATCTAGTAAGATTGGATAAGTGATACCATAATAATCTCTAAAATCATGAATCACATCAATTTCATAATCTTGATCGGTAATGTTTAATCCAACTAATACAACATTATGACTACTAGCTAAGTTTTCGTAGAATTTTTGTAATTCCGGAATCTCTTCCTGGCAAGGTGGGCACCAAGTTGTCCAAAAATTAATGATCACTTTTTTTCCTAAAAAATCTGTAAGTCTAACCGTTTCTCCATCCAAAGTCTTTGTTACAAATTCGGGTGCTTTCTCTTGAACTTCCATAACCTCAGTATTATTGAGAATGGGTGAATGCCCTTGCCATACATGCCCAATACCATTATTTATATTTGGAGAATTTTCTTCATCTTTAATTTGCCCTTGTTCCATTGCTTGTTGTTCGTCATCATTACGCCCTTCGTTAACATCACCAGCGACATAACTATGTTCTTCCGATTCCACAGATAACTCTTCCTCATCAAGTTCGATATCATTACTTCCTATTACAACACCTGTTTTATTAGCATTGTTTGAAAAGAATATTCCCGTGTAAATTGTCCAGCTAAAGGTACATATCACAATAGCTAAAAGACAATACGTAACCCATTTTTTTTGCACACCATCTCTCCTTTTCAAAATAAAGACTATATTCAACTCTTTATCAATATATGTTTCTATACTTTTATCATGAAGAATCAATATAGAATATGTACTATCTTGAAAGAGAACAAGTTAAATATTATATGTCTATTAACATGAGGAAGATTTTGTAAAAAAACAAGTTTATATATCATCAACCACAAAAAAAGACGCTAGAGCCTAAAGCTCTAGCATCTTAGTATTCAATCATACGTTATGATATATTAATACATTTGTAAATATTGATCGCGTTCCCATGGGTGAACTGCGATACGGAACATATCAAACTCAATTTCTTTCGCTTCTTTGTAGTTAGAGTAAATGTGATCACCTAATGCACCTTTAATTACTGCATCATTCTCTAATTCTACTAAAGCTTCCGCTAAAGAACCTGGTAAACTTTCAATACCATTTTCTTTTAATTCAGCATTGCTCATTACATAGATATTGCGATCTACTGGAGCTGGCGGTGTTAATCCGTTACGAATTCCATCTAAACCAGCTTCTAATAATACAGCCATAGCTAAGTATGGGTTAGCAGCAGGGTCAACAGAACGTACTTCGATACGAGTAGATAAACCACGTGATGCCGGAATACGGATTAATGGTGAACGGTTGCGAGCTGACCAAGCGATGTAACATGGAGCTTCATAACCAGGTACTAAACGTTTATAAGAGTTTACTAATGGGTTAGTAACAGCCGTAAATGCTTTTGCATGCTTCATGATACCAGCCATGAATTGAAGAGCAGTTTCTGATAATTGTAAATCTGCACTTTCATCCCAGAATGCATTTTTATCACCACTGAATAATGATAAGTTAGAGTGCATACCTGAACCGTTTACACCGAATAAAGGTTTTGGCATAAATGTTGCATGTAAGCCATGTTTACGTGCGATTGTTTTAACAACTAATTTAAATGTTTGAATGTTATCACATGCTTCAACTGCGTTAGCATATTTAAAGTCAATTTCGTGTTGACCAGGTGCAACCTCATGGTGAGAAGCTTCGATTTCAAAGCCCATTTCTTCAAGCTCTAGCACGATATCACGACGGCAGTTTTCTCCAAGGTCAGTTGGTGCTAGGTCGAAATAACCACCAGAATCATTTAATTCTAATGTTGGCCCGCCTTTTTCATCTAATTTGAATAAGAAGAATTCCGGCTCAGGTCCTAAGTTAAAGCTTGTAAATCCAAGATCCTCCATGTTTTTAAGAACACGTTTTAAGTTTGAACGTGGATCACCATCAAATGGTGTACCATCAGGATTTGTAATGTCACAAATAAGACGTGCAACTTTCCCTTTTTCAGCTGTCCAAGGGAAAATTACGAATGTATCTAAATCCGGTTTTAAGTACATGTCAGATTCTTCGATACGTACGAAACCTTCGATTGAAGATCCATCAAACATCATTTTGTCGTCTAATGCTTTATCTAATTGGCTTAAAGGAATTTCTACGTTTTTAATAGTCCCTAAAATGTCAGTAAATTGTAAACGAATATACTTTACATTTTCTTCTTGCACGATTCTTTTAATATCTTCTTTTGTGTACTTACTCATTTTTTTCCACACTCCTAAAAATTTTTTAGAAAATAGTTTAAAAAATATAATCTACTCACTTTTCATAGGAAAAAAGCGAGATAAATCCCCCTGTCGTAATGATGATTTTTGCATAATTTGCGCTTGTTGCATTTCTTCTCTTAATATTGATCTAAGTTCAGCATCTGATATCGATAAGTTGTTAGAACTCTTTACATTGTTTGTTTTTCGCATATCAAATACTTTTTTGATTCCTGCCATGTTAATACCTTGGTCAAGAAGTTCACGAATTTCTAACAATGCATCAACATCATCTAAGGAAAACATTCTACGATTGCCTTCCGATCTTGCTGGCTCTATTAGTTTATGCTCTTCATAGTATCGAATTTGTCTTGCAGTTAGCTCCGTTAATTGCATTACCATGCTAATAGGGAGTAACGGCATAGCTCTTCGAAACTCTCGACTCATCGACATCTCCTCCCTTTCATAGCCTTATTTTAAACTATGTAACCTCTAATAGCAATACCATGTTAGAAAAAATAACATACACATTTTAGATATTATTAATCTCAAAAAAAGATGAAAAAACAATTTCTTTAGGATATAAAAAAAGCCAACACCCTTTAAAGTGTTGGCTTTTCTAACATTTATATTAAATATTGTGATCTTTGATTTTCAATCCATGTTTTCATTGTTCTGAATAAGACAATCGCAATAGCCATTAATAAAATTCCTTTAATAACATTGAATGGTAATATACCTAGTACGATTGTTTCATACATATCAAATGTTCCCCAACCTAATAAATAAGTGTACATTGGAAGGAAAGCAAAGTAATTTAACACGCTCATTCCAACTGACATAATAATTGTACCAATTACTAGGCCAACAGCTAGACCTTTTAACGTGTTGAATTTTTTATAAATATAGTACGCAGGTAAAATAAATAAGATTCCGGTTGCAAAATTTGCCATATGTCCAACAGGCACTCCCGTTGGTGCACCGGAGAAAATCCAGTCTAATATATTTTTAACCAATTCTACTAATATACCTGCTACTGGTCCCATTGTAATGGCAGCAATTAATGCCGGAACATCACTAAAATCAATTTGTAAAAATGTAGGGAACCATGGTAGTGGGAAATTTAATAGCATTAATAAGAAAGAAATGCTACTTAGCATGGCGATCGTTACGAAAGAACGTAACTTCAAGTTTTGCTTACGCATAAATGAATCTCTCCTCTTTGCTGATTCAAACTCGCAAGAAGAAAGGACAGTCCTAAATTCGTTTACTAAAATGAAAACCCCCTATGCAATAGAAGCATAAGGGGAGAATAGGCACAATTAAATAAGCGTCTATTTACTAAAGAATTGTACGTTAAATGAGAGTAATTCAATTAAGAATACTCAAATAAAGGTTTCTATGCTTTACATTAAAACCTTTAAACGCACAAGTCCGTTTCATTACGTAAAACGAAGACGACCGTACCTTCACCTTCTCCCATCCAGACTATACTGTCGGCTTTGGAATCGCACCAAATCCTGCTCAAAAATCAAGCTCGCGGGCTAAAGAAGCTTTTTACAACATCCTCCAAAAAATGGTCAGAAATTGCAACTTCTATCACCGCCGATCGGGAATTTCACCCTGCCCCGAAGATGAATCAATATTTAATTTTAATTACGATTTCATTATATCTTTTGTACGAATTAATGTAAAGATAGTTGCTTGGATTTAATTTTAGCAGTTTTAAATTTCAGATGCTTATGTTTTACCTTTATAAAAAAAGAACCCGCCATCATTTTAGCGGATTCTTCATAAAAATCGAATGTTTATTGAGTTAGAATCAACGGAACCTTATTTGCGCCAACTGGAATTGGTAGTGGATTTGCAAAGTTGAATCCTCCCCATTGTTCCTGAACAATGTTTTCAAACTTAACTTGCATATCAAATCTTGCAGCTGTTAATAACATACCTTCAATCATTTGCATCGCATCCATTTGATCTTCATTCATTAAATCAACCTGTGTCGTAAATTGGACAGTTACTGTGTTACCATCGACAGAAGTTGTATAGTCAATATTTGGTAAAATAACCGATTTATAAATATCATTAGTTTCTATTTTCATCGCGTCCAATGCTTCTTCCACAGTAGCAAATGTTTCTCTATTATTCGGCGCTAAATACTCTGACCCATCATTTTGTGCAATTAAGAAATAGCTATAGTGGGTAGTTTCACCTTGTAATGCTAAAGGTTTTCTTTCCATCCCCTCTTCGTCAAATATAATTGGTGTACCTTCTTCAGTAAGAAATACTGCTTCATCGTATGAAGGGAAGGTATCTATTAATGAATCATCATAAATTTCTCGCGTTGCAGATGACATATCGTAGGGATGATTATTCGCAATCCTGTGAATGACTTGATTTCCTTCTTCTGTAATCGTTCCAACATATGGATGATAATCTGTAAAACCGAGGGCACTTTCATCAATTCGCGGTGCATAGTAGTTATATAATTCAACACTTGAAGGGTTTGATTTCCCCAAATCTTCTACAATTTGTTCATTCGGAATTAATAACGTTACTGGAATGCTCGTTGCCATATCACTTTCAAGACCAAGCGTAAAGAGTGTATACCCTTCTAAATCTTCAGGATAAACAGCTGTTTTTCCATTACCTAGCCGTTGATCACCCATTAAGCTCATATTTGACTGATCATTTGCACTGTTTTCACTTTCTTCTATGTTAAAAAGGCTCATTTCAGCAGCTTCTTCGGTACCTGAAGTACTCATAGCTGCTTCCTCATTATTGTGGTTCATTTGATTCATCAACGAAGGAATCATAATCGCCAATAACGCAATTGCAGCAATTGTAATGAGTGGAGGCATCCAATTATATTTCTTTTTCTTTTTTGGCTGTTGCTGTTTAGGTGTATCAGAAGGCTCTTCATCAAAAACGCCGTCATCTTTTAATCTTTGCAGGATATCTTCTTTCGAACGAGTGTCTTTTACTTTAGGGAAATTTGATAATAGTTCTTCGATTTTATTTTCATCCCACTTATCGTGACTCATAATGACTTCGCCTCCTTTTCGTTATTATTAGTTAGTATATCCCGTAAATGTTTTATTGCTCTATGCTGGGTCGTTTTTACTTTCCCTTCCGTCCAGTTTAATATTTCAGCAGTTTCAGCAATAGATAATTCTTGAAAATATCTCATAATAATGACCATCTTTTGATCGCCAGTACATTTCTCTAATGCTTCTAACAACTGCTTCATATCATCATTTAACTCGATTAATGCTTCTGGTGACTTCGTTGGGGAAACGAGCTGATTTGTCTCCCAATCAAAAGCAGTAAAAGTATGTGATGAACGTACGGAATTTTTACGAAAATAATCAATCGCCACATTTTTTGCAATGGCGAATAGCCAAGTCTTTTCAGAGCTTTTCCCTTCAAAGCGTTCATAAGATTTTAGTACTCGAACATACACTTCATGTGATAAATCTTCAGCTACAGACCTATTTTTGACTAAGTAGATCAAAAATTGAAAAACGTCCTGATGGTAAGTATCATATAAACGATGGAAAATGGATTCATTCATCCATATCACTCCCATTTCTAATAAATTTGTCGTTTCAAATTCAAAATAGTTTCACATAACATTATTTTGTTAAAAAGGCAGGGAAAATTACTCCCTGCCTATTGTAAACTATTTACTTATAATGGTAAATAAAAAGTAAATGTTGTTCCTTCACCTACGACGCTATCTACTTTAATATTTCCTTTATGTGCTTCTACAATGTTTTTTGCAATGGCAAGTCCAAGGCCTGTACCACCTTTTGAGCGAGTTCTTGCTTTATCTGCTTTATAAAAACGTTCAAACACAAATGGTAAATCTTCTTTAGGAATTCCTTCTCCAGTGTCGGAAACTGTAATTTTTGCATAGGACAGCTCATTATCTAGTGAAACTGTTACATTTCCCTCTTCTGGAGTATGGCGGATTGCATTATCGATTAAATTCGTTAATACTTGCTCAATTCGATCTTCATCTAAACTCATGATTAAATCGTCTGATAAAGTACATTTGAATTCTAAGTGTACATGTTTTTCCTTGGCAACTTGTGCAAACTTCTGAGTAATTCGTTCAATTACGTGAACAATTGGTAGATCATCCTTGAACAACGTCATATGACCAGATTCCATTCGAGCTAAATCTAATAGGTCTGTTACTAGTCTACCCATTCGTTGCGATTCATCATAAATAATCCGAATCATTTCTTTTCTTTCTTCTTCACTTGAAACAACGTCATCTAGAATGGCTTCTGAATAACCTTGAAGCATCGCAATTGGTGTTCTTAATTCATGGGATACATTAGCTATAAAATCAGAACGTAATTTATCTAATCTTTTTTGTTCAGTCATATCGCGAATTACTGCAACGGCACCACGTATTGATTGGCCACTATTCTTCAAAGGACTTATCGTTAAACTATAGTCGGATCCATTAATTTCTAAATCCTCTTCAATTTTATCTTCAAATTCAAGAACATGGTCTAACATATGATAGATTGCGGCAGGTATTGGACTATCACTATTAGGTTCCTGATTGATATACCATTTTTGAAGCAATCGTTCTGCAGGAGGATTACTAACTAAAATTGTCCGATCTCTGTTAAATGTGATTACTGCATCTGTCATTGATGTTAAAATACTCGATAATTGTTCTTTCTCTTGATTAATTACTTCTAAATGATGCTTTAATTGACGTCCCATTTGGTTAAATGCCACCGCAAGCTGTCCAATTTCGTCATTTTGAGTAGACGGCAACTGTTCATCAAATTTCCCTTTCGCTAATTCAAAAGCATGCTCACGCATTTTTCTAAGTGGAGATGTAATCTTACTTGATAAGAAAAAGGCGAAGAACGTTGTTAATAAAAAGGCGATGAATGCTGATAAGAAAACAATTTTTGTAGTTTGGTTTGTTGTTTTATGAATGGCATCTGGGTTTTGATAAATAAAGATAGCACCGTGCATTTGATCATCACTTTTTAACGGATACGCCAAAACAACATAGGATTCTAATTTATCTTTTTCTTTTTGAGAAGGTAGAATCATTTCTTCAATCACTTGATTATTCGTTTCAAATACTTTATTAAACCCAGTATTACTTAAAATGCTTTCACGTATTTCTTCTTGGTTAATACCTGTTTGGAAAGAAGACTTCACTTCACTCGGATTTATTGCAATAAATGCATTTGTATCCTCATTTAAAAAATCATTGATAATTTCATCCGATAATTGTTCTAAATCGTAATTATCAACTATGCTTGCAATGGTAGAAGCTGTCTGACTGATTGATGATCTTGCTTGTTCGTTATGATAATTATCAAGAAATTCAAGCATAAGAACCGTGAAGATAAACAATACAAATGAAACGAGAAGCAATATGGTTGCCCATAGCTTCCCGACAATACTATTCCATATTCTAGTCATTGACGACCTCAAATTTATATCCTACGCCCCAAACCGTGACAATCATTTTTGCCGCGTTTTCAGAAACACGGTTTAATTTTTCACGTAATCGTTTGACGTGTGTGTCTACTGTTCGTAAATCTCCGAAGAAATCGTAATGCCATACTTCTTTTAATAATTGTTCACGGTCAAATACTTTGTCTGGTGATTTTGCCAAGAAATAAAGTAACTCATATTCTTTTGGTGTCAGATTTACCTCAGTACCATCCGCTGTTACACGGTGCGCATCATGATCGATCGTCAAATGAGGAAATACAACTAAATCTTTTGATGAAGTAGTATTGGACACCGGTGAATAAGCTACTGAACGTCTTAAAATTGCTTTCACTCGTAAAACGACTTCACGCGGACTAAATGGTTTTACAATATAATCATCTGCACCTAATTCGAAGCCTTGTACACGATTTGCTTCTTCGCCTTTTGCAGTCAATAATATAATCGGTGTAGCTTTCTTTTCACGAAGCTCTTGGCATACTTGAAGGCCATCTTTTTCCGGCATCATGATGTCTAATAGAATACAACTATAATCTTTTTCAAATGCTTTTGAGAGAGCTACTTCTCCATTTTCAGCTTCCTCAACTTCATATCCTTCACGTTCTAAATACATTTTTAATAAACGACGAATTCTATCTTCATCATCTACAACTAATACAGAAATATTTTCAGACATAGGTTTTACCCCTCTCATTCTTCTCTATTATTATTGTACTATTTCACACAAAAAATGAAAAGATAAGGATAAGAAAAGATAAGAAAGCTTCTCCTAAGATATGGAGGAAGGTTTTATAAATTGTAATATTTCCAATACAAAAAAACTGGAATCAAACTCAAATTTCTTTAAGAGTTTGATTCCAGTTTGAAGTGAAGGTACCAAATACCTTCCTATCTATACTAAGTAAATATATTAAGCATATGAGTGTAGCCCTGCAATTACAAGGTTTACTACTACTAAGTTAAATATAATAATTGCAAAACCGATCAATGCAAGCCATGCGCTTTTACGCCCTTCCCAGCCTTTTGACAAACGCAAATGAAGGAAAGCTGCGTAAAATAACCATGTGATTAAAGCCCATACTTCTTTTGGATCCCAGCCCCAGAAGCGGCCCCATGCTTCCTGAGCCCAAATCATCGCAAATACTAACGCCCCTAATGAAAACACTGGGAAACCGATTAATACAGAACGATAGCCAATTTCATCAAGTAATGATAAATTTAATTTTTTCACTAATGGTTGTAACATCGCAAGGATTCGTTTTCTAAATATTAATCGAATGATTAAATAAAGAATTGTACCAGCAATTATAGACCAAACAACAGTCGTTAATTTTACACCATGAAGAATTGGAGGTACATTGAATAACGGTTCCATTGCTCCTTCAGTTAATAGCTCTGATTCATTCATTCCGATAATGGCCGGTAAATTGTAAGTAATTTCTTTTTGTAAACCATCTTTATCAACATAAGCAAATTGTGCTTCATAGCCAGCCATTCTAAAGCCAACTGTTATTGCTATGAAACCAACAATAACAACTAAGAAATAAAGTACTGCTTCTAGCCAGAAACGTTCTTTTCCTTTTTTCTTATCATCTACTACCTTTAATAAATAAAGCAAGCCTGCCACTGCACTAATCGCTAAAATCGATTGACCTAATGCAGCAGTAATAACGTGAATTGTTAACCAATGACTTTGTAAAGAAGGTACTAAAGGTGTTACTTCACGAGGGAACATCGCTGCCCAACCAATGATTAACAATGCGATTGGTAAAGCAACTAAGCCTAGAGCCGTAACACGATACATAAAGTAAATTAAGATAAATGATCCTACTAAGAACATGCCAAATGCTGTTGTAAATTCAAACATATTACTAACAGGTGCATGTCCTGAATAAGCCCATCGTGTAATGAAATATGATAAATGACAAATGAAACCAACTATTGTCACGATGATAGCGAGTTGTCCCCATCTATTTGCACGTTTTACAGCACCATCTTCCTTAGCGCCTTTAATTGACCCTCCAATTAGGAAGGTAGCAACTAAGTATGCGATAAATGCTGCAAACAATAAATTACCACTCAATTGAATTAAACTCATAAGGTGTTGTCACCTTCCTTTTCCATTTGTGCTTTTTCATCATCATCTGTATCTAACTGGTCTATATATTTTGGTAATTTTGCATATTCTGATACAGCATCTAAATCTTTTTTCATTCCGAACCAGTTTTTGTTTGTATGAGCAGCTAAACGGATTCGTCCATCTTCCAATTGTTCAATCCATAGTCGACGGTGGTTCCAATAAGAACCAATCGCCACACCTAAAAGGAAGATAAAGCCACCAACAAATAAAATCGGAATCGTACTATCTTTTCGAATCGTTAAACCAGACATATTAACTGTTTCCACACTTGTAAATTCCATTTTATATTTATTATCCCCAGCTGGTACTGTTTGTTGGATCGCAACAAAACTAATTTCACCATCTGGTCTATCAGGAGTAATCATATTAAAAATGAAAGCTGGATTATTCGGATTAGGTGTGGCTGTTTGAGGTTCACCTTCATCATTAAATCCTGAGAAATCAGGGAAATACCCCATCAATTTTACTTTTGTATTGTCATCGATGATATATTCCTTTTGAGGATTTCTTAAATCAATTGCTACTTCTCCAAGAGCCTCTCCAGTTTCCAAATTTGTTAATGTAAATGTCATTTCCTTTAATTCATTTAATCGAAAATCCATTTGATAGATTGCATAACCGTCATGTTTTAATGGATGATTTACACGAATAGAATAATCCTGTACAAGCTCTAGATTATCAGTTTGTCCAGGAAGTGCATCTTCAGACTGCTTATATAATAAAACATTTGTCTGATAGTTTTTTGCAACTGCATTAACACCTTGTTGAATCTGTGCAGTTGTTGGATCATTATCATGTGTTTCGAAGATGAATTCTTCATTCTTTAGAAAGTAACCATCCATTCCAGGAATGGCGCGAGTTTCACCTTCACGAATCCACATCGAATCATCTACATATATTCCTGGTATTTGGTGTAGCATAACACCTACTAAAAATATAATTAAACCTACATGATTTATGTAAGGACCGTAACGTGCGAATCTTCCTTTTTCAAAAAGAAGTGCATTACCATCACGTTTTACTTTATAGTTTAATTTTTTCATTTTCTCTTCAACTTTAGCAAGAGTTTCTGAAGAGTTGCCTTCAGTTATTGCTCCTTCAGCAATTATCCTTTGGCGTTTCATAAAACTTTCGTGACGTTTAACTCTTTGATTTTTTAATGATTTGTGTAAAGGTAATCCCCTATCAATACTTGCAACGATAATTGAAATTGCAAGCATTCCAACAAGAACTTGGAACCACCATGAACTATAAAGATCCGCCAAGCCTAACTGGTAATACAGTTTTCCAAGGGAACCATAATTCGTTTCATAGTATAGCGCTCTTTCTAAATCCGTCCCTGCAGATACGTAAAATTCTTGAGGGAAAATTGTACCGATAGAAGCAACTACTAAAAGAATGATAATTAAGGATACTCCGACTTTCACACTAGAGAAAAAATTCCATACTTTATCAATAATGGATTTGTTATATGTTTTTGATCGAATAGCAGATCCATCATATTTCATATCTAGTACTTTTTGTGATTTTGCTTCCTCAGTCAGTGGTCTACCACATTTCCCACAAATTTTTGTACCAAAAGGGTTTTCATGACCACATGAACATGTGACTTTTTCCATATTAAAAACTCCTATTCTGGCTTAATAGACTCCATAAATGCTGCGATTTTCTTTTCATTCATCTCACCAGTAATAATATCTTTAACAGTTCCATCCGGACTAATCAAAACTGTTGTTGGTAATGGTTGAACATTATAAGCAGTCATTACACTTTTCGTTTTATCGATAGCTACCGGGAAAGATACTCCAAGATTATTTAAGAAGCTTTCAACTTCAAACTCAGATTGTGCGATATTGATAGTAAGTAAATTGACGCCTTGATCTTTATAAATTGCATACTGGCGATCCATAGCAGGCATTTCTCTTTTACATGGTTCACACCAAGTTCCCCAGAAGTTTAAAAATACACCTTCGCCTTTTAAATCAGATAAGCGATATGTCTTTCCATCTAAACCAACCAGTTCAAAGTTTGGTGCATGATCGCCTTTTTGTAATACTTCAACCTTTTCCTTCGTTACCGAACTATAGATTGTATATCCGATCGCAACTACTAATACGCCTAATATAATTCCACGAATAATAGAGCGCTTTCTTTTTTTATCCATAAGAGTACTGCCCCCCCAATTACATTAAACCTACTCCATTATAGCAAATATTGTGAATTGGCTTTTTCCTGATTTTGAATGATTTTTGAACATTTTCACTACAGACTTAGTGTTAATCAATCTTACCCGTTTCCGCTAACACTCTAAGTAGCTTCACTTCATGTTTTGTTAGCTCTCTGTATTCACCCGGATTTAAGCCTGTCAAATCTAAAAATGCAAATCTTTCACGTTTTAGTTTTACAACTGGAGTACCAATGGCTTCAAACATACGACGAACTTGACGATTACGGCCTTCATGAATTGTTATTTCACAAATCGCTTTATTTGCACTTGTATCAAAGGAAGTCATGCTCACTTGTGCTGGTGCTGTTTTTCCGTCTTCTAGCTTAATTCCGCGCTGTAGTTTTTTTAACCCATCAATTGTTGGTATACCTTTTAAACGTGCGATATACGTTTTATCGATTTTAAATTTTGGATGAGTCATTTGATAAGCAAATTCTCCATCGTTTGTAAGCAGCAGTAATCCTGAAGTATCATAATCTAAACGACCAACAGGGAAAATTCTTTCAGGCACATGCTTTTTAAATATATCCGTTACTGTCTTGCGTCCCTTATCATCTGTAACGGCGGAAATGACACCTCTAGGCTTATATAGTAAAAAGTAGACTTTATCTTCTTTTTCTAGTTTAATCCCGTTTACTTCAATTACGTCTGAATTCGATACCTTCGTACCTAGCTCCTTAACTACTTTTCCATTTACTTTTACTTTACCTTCTAATATTAACTCTTCAGCTTTACGCCTTGAAGCAATCCCTGCATAGGCAATTACTTTTTGCAATCTTTCCATCATGTTTTCACTCCGTCTGTTTATATGCTAGCGCTTTTGCACTTTGTGAAAAAGTAACCAATTGTCTGTTGAAAATTATGTCACATTTTGTAGTATTATTAAAGGAAAATAGCTTATTCCAATTGATTCAAAATGCATTTACTGTGTTTAATTCGTCATAAAAATTTAACAAACAACCATGTATATTCCTTTTTCACTGTTTCCAATACAAAAAATAAGACTGCATCCGCAGTCTATCAAAATACAAATATTTACTTATTCAATACCCTTTTACCTTAATTTAGGTCTACTCGTGTATTGAAAATACTACGATCTCCTAAAAAGACATGCCATACTCCAAAAACATTTTGCTTTCTAGAAAGATATAATACATTTCTCAACTGGTCTTCCTCATTTTTATTTAAAAGTAATTGAATAGGTTCCTGAAGCTCTATTGAAATGTCGTTACTTACGTCATACTTTCCTTTATCAGCAATTGTCACAATTTTGTATTCATCAAATGCTTTTTTTGCAAGATACTTATGAACTTGCCAGTCATTTGATTCATTTAAAGTAACAACAATCACTTTCTTCCCATTTTCCTCAAAGTACGTTGCAAGTGTTCTACCTGCAACCTTTGTAAAGCCTGTCTTACCTGCAATTGCACCAACTTTTTCTCTTAATAATCGATGCTTATTTAACCAATTCGTTCCGTTGGTAAGCTTACCACTTGAATTATAAGTAATCGTAGTTGCGATTTCACGAAACGCCTCATTTTCCATCGCATATCTTAACATTTGTGCTGTTTCGTATGCGGTAGATATATGATAATCGTGATGTAACCCCGAAGGATTTGTAAAGTACGTAGATTCTAGACCATAATATAATGCCTTTTCATTCATTAAATCTACAAACCCTTCAACAGAACCACCTACACTTTCGGCAATAGAATAGGCTGCGTCATTACCAGAGCGTAGCATTAAACCATATAAAAGGGTTTCTAACTTAACTTTTTCACCTGGCTCTAAATAAATGGATGAACCTTCTGCTGCGGCAGCCGCATCTGAAACCGTTATCTCCATATCCAAATCACCATTTTCAATCGCAACTAATGCAGTCCACATTTTTGTAAGACTTGCAATGGGCATCTTTGCATGGGGATTGCTACCGTATAAAAGCCTACCAGTATCAGCATCTACCACAGCATATGATGCATTAGCTGCATGAGCGGTTGTAAAATAAACAGTTAATGAAAATGCAAAAACAAAGAATAGTTTAGCAAGTTTTTTCAACTAGACACTCCCTTTTTCACTATTTATCCCTTATTTTGAACTTTTACTGTGTTATTCATTCGTAAATGTCTCTTGGAATTTTGTCATGAATAGGTCTGTATCTTGGTCTTCATCCTTTAACACTTCTTCAGGAAGTGGTGGGAGATCATTAATATGATTTAATCCAAAATAATTTAAAAATTCTTTTGTAGTACCATATAAAATTGCTCGCCCAGTACCTTCAGCTCGTCCTACTTCTTGGATTAACCCACGGGAAACAAGCGTTTGAATAGGACGATCACTTTTTACTCCTCGTAAATCTTCAATTTCTACACGAGTAATAGGTTGTTTATAGGCAATAATGGCAAGCACTTCTAAAGATGCTGATGATAAAACGTTACTAGTAGGGTTTTCCACTAATTTCTTTATCGTATCTGCCATATCCGTTTTTGTCGTAAGCTGATATGTACCTGCTAAGTTTTTTAAGGTGACACCACGAATTTCGCTTTCATCATAATTTGATTTTAATTCGCTTAGTGCTGCTTCTATTTCCATAGCATCAATATCAAGAAGCTGCTCTAATTGTTTGACTGTCAATCCTTCGTCCCCTACAACAAACAGAAGTGCTTCAATTCTGCTCATCAAAATGTTCGAGTTCATCTAGGGGTTCCTCCTTATGTAATATCACAAATAGTTCTTCGAAATTATTTTGTTGTTCTACTGAAACTACTTGACGTTTCATTAATTCTAAAATTGATAAAAATGTTACGATAATTGTTGATTTGTCTTCATAAGGAAATAATTCATCGAATGAAGATTTCCCACCTCTACCTTTTAAAGTATCCACAACTGCAAACATTTGATCCTTAACGGAAATTTCCTGCCTTGCAATTCTAGTAGTAAGTGGTTTTTTCAGCTGCTTCCGTCGAAGTATTTTTTGCAAAGCACCTAACATGTCATAGACATTCACATTTGTATCAAATAATGCTAGCTGCTCATCAGGCGCATATTCTGATAAATCACTTGGAGGACGTGTAAATACTAAAGCTCGATCGGATTCTAAATTTTTCAGTTCATAAGCAGCTTCTTTATATCGTTTATATTCAATAAGCTTGTTTACTAATTCTTCACGAGGGTCTGGTCCGTCCACCTCAAACTCCGCATCTTCCATTTCACCTTCATGAATGGGTAGTAGCATACGACTTTTGATCGCCAGTAATGTTGCAGCCATCACTAAATATTCGCTTGCTTCATTTAACTCAAGCTCTTGCATTGCATGAATATGATCAATATATTGCGCCGTTAATTCTGCCATTGGAATATCATATATATCAATTTCCAAACGATGTATTAAATGTAATAATAAATCGAGAGGCCCCGTAAAGGCATCTAATTTAACTTCATAGGACATAAATGTACCACCTGATATATTATTGTAAATAGCGTACTATTCGTTTTTACTTTAGTTTAGTGTTTATTATTCATATATTAAGTGCTTATTTTTAGAAACTTGTATATCTAAGCTTATAACATAATTTAGTATAAAGGAAAGAGGAATTCGATGCATTCGTTGTTTCATCCGTTATTTGTACAATATTTCACCTATTTTAATGGTAATAAAGATTATTTTGAATGTCATGAAGTGTTAGAGGAGTACTGGAAAATACTAGCCCCTGGTGACAAAAAACACTCATTAGTAGGATATATACAATTAGCTACTGGTATGTATCATTGGCGTAGAAATAATCAGAAAGGTGCCTTAAAGATTTTTAAAAAAGCTTATAGAAACCTTGAATTAAATAAAAGCTCCATTTTTGTTCAATGTATTGATTCAGAAGATTTACAATTGAAATGTAGAAATTGTATTTCTCAAATGGAGCAAGGACTTCCATTCACATCATTTCAAATCGTCCTTTTAAATAATGACCTACAAAAACTCGTAGACAAACAAATTGAAAATCTACCAACCTATTCGTATGACTTTTTACTTAATAAACATATGCTGCGTGATCGCTCAGATATTCTAAAAGAGCGAGATTTAAAAAAGGCTAGGAAAAAAGATTTTTAATCTACCATCTTCCATATAAAAAGCAGACGTACATTATTCTGTACCGTCTGCCTCTTCTAATAATGGTAAACATTTTTGAATAAAAGGTGCCGTTGTCTCATTTGCTAAAAGTTTATCAAATTGCCTTGAAAGTTCTCTTAGCATCGCAAATGCAATACCTTCACCTCTATGGGAAGGAATTACTGTGATATGTTGAATTGTTGCTTCATTATTTTCGACGATTATGCCTACAATGCCAATGTATTCTTCATCTTTTTTCCATAAAAACAAATGCCAAGTATCCTCTTGCTCATACTTGTGAATGGTTTCCATTAAATGCTTTACGTCCTTTTCATGAGGCATGAACGAAAGCAATCCCATTGCAATTTTTTCAAGTGCTTTTTTATAGCGAACTAACATGAATAACATTCCCTCTTTTATCATGACTCATCTATACATAATCTTTACATATCCTACACGATTTGTCTAAAGTTATCAATAGATTACACAAGTAATATACGATTTGTAATTATTATATTGATGAGTTTGGAATGATGATATATAAATACACTAATGCCCAAATAAGACAAGCAATAACTAGAAATCCTAGTAGCCACCATTTTGAATTTCTTCTCATTTTACACTCACCTTATTTAAAGTAAAAGGTAAATCATTTTGCACTAAATCTTCATAGCTTTCTCTTTGAATCACTAATTGATGTTCTCCAGATTCAACAAAAACTACTGCTGGACGTGGGATACGATTATAATTTGAAGCCATTGAATATCCATATGCCCCGGTACAAAAGATAGCTAGCAAATCACCAGACTCTGCATTTTGAAGAGCGGCGTCCACAATTAACTTATCACCAGACTCACATAGTTTACCTGCTACAGTATATGTAAAGTCTCTTTGTTCGTTCGCTTTATTTGCAATAACCGCTTCATATTTCGCATCATAAAGTGCCGGACGAATATTATCACTCATCCCACCATCAACTGCAATATATTGACGAACATTAGGAACTTCTTTTTGAGAACCTACAGTATAGATAGATGTACCTGCGTCCCCTACAAGTGAACGACCTGGTTCGATCCAAATCTCAGGCATTGATAATTTATACGCTTGCACATTTTCTAGTACAGTTTTAATCATTTCTTCTACATAGATTTGTGGCTCTAGTGGTTGATCTTCATTTGTGTAACGAATACCAAAACCTCCACCTAAATTAAGAACCGTACATTCGAATTGATGCTCTTCTTTCCAATCACTAATTTTCTTCATTAACTTTCCTGCTGCCAAACTAAATCCGTCTGTTTCAAAAATTTGAGATCCAATATGACAATGTAAGCCTAACAACTGAAGATATGGATGATTAGCAACCTTTTTAAATGCCTCATCTGCCTGCCCATTATTTAAGTCAAAGCCAAATTTCGAATCCGCTTGACCCGTTGTAATAAAATCATGTGTATGTGCTTCAACACCAGGCGTTACACGTAGTAAAATCCGCATCGGTTGTTGTTTTGTCTCTGAAATTTGTTTTAATAACTCAATTTCATAGAAATTATCAACTACGATACAACCAATTTTCGTATCAAATGCTAGCTCTAGTTCAGCAACTGATTTATTATTGCCATGGAAATGAATTCGCTCTGCTGGGAAACCAGATTTAATAGCTGTATAAAGCTCTCCACCAGATACTACATCTAAAGACAAATGCTCTTCTGCTGCAAGTTGATAGATTGCGATACATGAAAATGCTTTTGATGCATAGGCAACTTCTGCATTTACACCTAATTTTCGAAAAGTATCTATAAATCCTCTTGCACGTTTTCTTATTAAATCAATATCATACACGAATAGTGGAGTACCGTAGACTTTTGCTAAATCTACTGTATCTACTCCACCAATCGTTAAATGACCATTTTTTGAAATGTCCTGAGTTCCATATAAATGCATAAACGATCTCTCCTTAAGTTCACCGAAAAATGAATTGATTCCTTTTCGATTTACAAAACGTATATGTGAACTTTAACATAGGAAACATCGTTTACGCAATGGCACAATCATGAACGTTTTCGATATTTTGCACCAACAATATATGGTCTGAGTGCATCATCTGCCATCGGATATCGGATAAAGACACGTGAAAATGCTGTTGGAAAGAATGGTACTAGTGGCCACATATAAGGTACATTCATCGGTCTTAAGTGACAGAAGTATGAGAATGTAATAAATAGCGCAATAAAGAATCCATTTGCCCCCCATAAGGCAGTTAAAATAACAATAAAGAACTGGAAATATTTTAATGCTGAACTTAATTCGTAGGTTGGTATTGCAAACGAAAATATCGCAACAACTGCTGAGTAGAGAACAACTTCACCTGAGAACAACCCTACTTCAATCGCAATTTGACCGATGATGACACCAGCTACTAACCCCATTGCGGTTGAAAGCGGTGTAGGGGTGTGAATCGCTGCAATTCGCAAATATTCTAAACCTAGGCTAGCGATAATGATTTGTAGAAATAATGGAATATGTGATTCCTCTTTAACACCAATAAAGGAAAGTTGTTCTGGCAGATGGTAATCGTTTGTTGCCAACAAATACCATATCGGCAATAATGTTAAGCTAAAAATCGCTGCAAAATAACGAAGTAATCTAACAGCTGTACCTACAAATGGCGCTTGTCTATATTCCTCTGCATGTTGAAGTAAATGGAACATCGATACTGGAACAATGATAACAGATGGCGATGTATCCACAATAATTGCAATATGTCCCTCAAGTAAATGGGCAGCAATAATATCCGGTCTTTCCGAATACCTAACAAATGGCATTGGATGAAACTTTTGTTTGAACAACCATTCTTCCAAAGATTTATCAGTCATCGTAAGGCCATCATGTTTGATTTGTCCTAACCTTTTTTTAATCCACTCCAAATGTTTATCGTTCACGATATCATTCATATAAGCAATAGCTACATCTGTTTGACCTAAGTCAGAAAGCTTATGGAGTTCTAATCGTAACTGAGGGCTTCTGATACGACGGCGGATAAGCCCCGCATTGATAATAATATTTTCTGCAAAGCCATCTCGGGAACCCCGGATTACTTTTTCATTATCGGGTTCTTCAGGAGTACGTCCTGGATAGTTACGTAATTCCAATGTGTAAGCAAAACCATGTAACGTAATGATTCCTACTGTTCCACTTAATACTCCTAATACAAATTCATCTCTGTCCTTTGGCTCCGATTTTCCAAAGAAGTTAAGATGCTCATCTAAATAAGCATCTTCATTTTCAATATGATCCTCAAATTCAAATTTTTGATCATACTCACGTTCATATAATAGTGGTGTTAGTTGAATCGTTAACGTATTCGAATCTATGAGCCCACTAACGTATACAAGTAGTACTGGTAAGCTTCTTACATAAACTTCTTTAAAACAAACATCAAATGATTCGTCTTTACCAAATTGACTGTATAAAAAATCTTTTGCCTCATCTATAGATGTAAAAATTTGATTCGTCATTTATTCACCGTCTTTTTAGTCGATCGTGATGTATTGTTGGTATCCATCCACTGTTTAAGTTGTGCTAAAATCTTCTTTTCTAACCTTGAAACTTGAACTTGAGAAATACCAAGCCTTTCTGCAATATCTGTTTGCGTTAAATCTAAATAATATCGCAAGTAAATAATGGCTTGTTCTCTCTTGTCAAGCTTCGCTAGCACTTCTTTTAACGGTACATATTGGAAGGGAAGCTCCGATTTTTCATCTTTCATTTGATCCATTAATGTAATGGAGTCCCCTTCACTTTCGAATAATTGTTCATGTAATGAGGCAGGGTCTCTCATTGCATCTGTTGCAACCAGTACCTCATCAGTAGTTACACCTAGCATATCTGCTAATTCGGAGATTGAAGGCGGTTTTTCGTTAGTCTTTAAAAATTCGTCCGTAGCATGACGAATTTTATAGTTCAATTCCCGTATGGAGCGACTAACCTTTACCATTCCATCATCACGTAAGAAACGTTGGATTTCTCCAATAATCATTGGAACAGCATAAGTCGAGAACTTAACATCATAGGATAGATCAAACTTATCCACAGATTTCATAAGTCCAATACACCCAATTTGAAATAAATCTTCTAGTTCTACTCCACGAGAAGCAAAACGTTGAACAATCGACCAAACGAGCCGTGTATTACCTTCAATCATTTGTTTTCTTGCTTCAACATCACCAGCTTGTGCAAGAGCAATTAGCTCCCGCATCTCCTCCTGTGTCAACAAAACATTGGACGGCTGTTCGATTGTCCTCATCCCCCTTACTTTCAAATACGTTTGACCGTATTCGCGCCCAATTTAAGATATTTGCGGCATTTTTACAGATTGAAATTTTTTTGAAAATGTCACAACTGTACCAACACCAGGTTCAGATTCAACTTGTAAATTGTCTGAAAAGCTCTCCATGATGGTGAAGCCCATACCAGAGCGCTCCATATCTGCTTTTGAGGTAAATAAAGGTTCCATTGCCTTATTCAAATCTGGAATTCCTTTCCCCTCATCTTTAACAGCAACCGAAATGACATCTCCTTCTCGCACAGCCCTTACTGTAACAAGTCCTTTGCCATCTTCGTCATAGCCATGAATAATTGCATTGGAAACAGCCTCTGATACAATGGTTTTAAATTCCGAAAGTTCATCAATTGTTGGATCAAGCTGAGCAACAAAACTTGTTACTGCTATCCTCGCTAAGCTCTCATTTTCACTTAAAGCTAAAAATGAAAGTGTCATTTCGTTATCCATTCACAATCCCCCTTGCATGCATTATTGCGTCTGCTTCACTACCATCCATCATGTACGAAGCAAGACCTGAAAATTGAAATATTTTTTTCATCGTATTGGATGGATTTAATATAATTGTTTGTCCATTTACTGCACGCATTTCTCTCATTCGACCTAAAATTAAGCCGATTCCAGAACTGTCCATAAAATTTAATCTTTCAAGATTCCAAATGATTGTATGAAGGTTCCCTTGTAAAATTGTTCTGGAAATGTGTTCGCGAATTTTTTCGGTTTCATGATGATCAAGCTCACCAAATAATCGAATTATTGCGATAGTATTCATGTGCATGTTAATTTCATAATTCATGAATGGTATTCGCCTCCTCTTAGCTTTGCTATTCCACATTTTGTTCGAAATTCCTTTTCGTCTGACAATAGTAGAAGTAATTCGCTGAAACTAGTGAAAATACGACAAAGGGTAAAAGGCATATAATAATAATTTCATTCAAGAATTTATTAAAGGGCTGTTCATCTCGTTTCAAGGGCAACTAGTAATGAAAGAAACATCATAACTTAGTTCAAAAAAATCGGTTGAAAGAAACTCGTTGTTTTGGCGCTTCAATCAATTTAGGAATCAAGAAGTTTCAAAACTCAGGTAGCTGTAGTTGCCTGCATATGTAAGATGAGCAATGAAAAAACTTCACATCATTTAGTATGGAAAAATAGGAAGATTTTTAAACACAATGTGAAAGTGAAAATGGGGTTTTTTTCGGAGATAAAGATTCTTTTTAAAACTTCATTTTAGCTGTAAAGCAAAAAAAATCTGCTTTTTTAAAATGCAGCTTTGAAAGCAACTTTTTAAAATAAGCAGATTTTTATCGAATTTATTTTTCAGGTTTTATAACTAGAAATGTATTTCATTGGGTTTCGTTTTCCATAGATTTAGCATTTGTATTCATATAAACGGACTCTCAAAAAACTATATTTTATAATTCACCACTTAATTTTACTAATATTTTCGCTTGAGATTTATCGTTTGTTAATGCTTCAAAACCTTTTTCTACAATATCATCCAGTTCAATTTGAGAAGTAATGATGCTTTGTGGTTGTAATTGACCTGAGCCCATTAAATCGACTGTTTGCTGGAATGAAGTAGGTGTATATGCAATACTGGATGTGATTTTAACACCTGTATTTGTTAATTGGAGTGGATTCCATTCAATCGAATGGGCAAAAATTGACACAATAACTACAGTACCTCTTGGACGAGTAACATCAATTGCAGATTTGAACGTTGGTGCTACACCTGCAACTTCAAAAGTTTTATCAACTCCATAAGGGGCGTATTGCTTAACTGCTTCAACCGGATTAACTTCAGCCGAATTAAATACTGCTGTTGCCCCAAGTTCCTTTGCTTTTTCTAGGCGGGATTCAGATAAGTCAAATACAATAATATTGCTTGCACCTGCTGCTTTTGCTGCAATTATTGTTAATAAACCAATTGGCCCTGCTCCAAAGATCGCAACGTTATCTCCAAATAACAAACCGCTCTCTTTTACTGCTTGAACAGCTACTGCAGTCGGTTCCACCAACGCGCCATCCTGCAATGACAATGTTTCAGGTAATTTATAAATATTTTTCTCTGGTGCGTTTGTGAAAGTAGTAAAACCACCATCAGTATGTAATCCAATAAAACTGAAGCCATCATAGCAATCAACATCTTCTGGTTTGTTGCCATAAGTTAAAGTTGGGTTCACGACAACACGATCACCAACTTTATATTTTGTCACATTTTCTCCAACTTTTTCGACAATACCTGAAAATTCATGTCCCATAATAACAGGCGCTACTTGTCCAGTTAATTTGTCTGGTGCACCAACAGGTATAAATACTGGTCCTTCTTGATACTCGTGTAAATCCGAACCACAAATACCTGCCCATGCTACACGAACAGTAACTTCATTGTCCTTTAACGGTTTTAATTCTTTTTCTTCAATTCGAATATCCTTTTTGCCATACCATACAGCTGCTTTCACTACCATCACTCCTTGTATTTTCATACAATTATCATAACATTATTATCCATATTATATTTATTTTGGTAGTGAATTTTTTGTTAAATCTTCTCCTTGATTAACCGGGACTTTTACTAAATCTTTACATTCTCTAAAGGCGAAATGTTTACAACCGATACAAGCATTTCGATTAAGGCATCCAATTGCTCGATTTATAGCTTCACCCGTATGAATGAAGAAATTTTGTTCCCCAATTTCCGTTGTAAGTCCATTTTTGTCCAATGTATTTTTCAAGTTTGATTGAACACCTGTAACGAACAAAGTACCTCCCCGACCTTTAAAATCACGAACAATGTTTCGGAAGTATTCTTCGCCAGTTGTGTCAATAAAGGGCACTTTCCCCATTCGCAAAATCAAAACGGCTGGTTTATAATGAACCGTTGACAATATTGACTGTTCGAAGGTTTGTGCAGCACCAAAAAACAATGGACCTTCTACAGTGTAAATACTGATTTGTGGACAATCATGCGTTGGATTCACAACATGAGGTAGTACTTTCCCATCTGCATTTTGATGATCTGGAAGTACTTTTGAAACAACTAACATTTCACTCATCCGCTTTGCAAATAACACGACTGCCAATAATAAACCGACCTCAACTGCAAAGGTTAAGCTTGTAAACACTGTTAATAAAAATGTTATCAATAATACGAGGGAATCCCCCGATTTCAATTTTAAAATATGAGCAAAATGTTTTCGTTCACTCATATTCCAAGCAACCATCATTAACACCGGTGCTAAACTAGCTAAGGGAATATGAACAGCTAGAGGTGCTAATAAAAGCAATGTACATAAAACAAACAAGCCATGAATTACACCTGACATAGGTGAGACAGCACCTGACTTAATATTCGTTGCAGTACGTGCGATCGCTCCGGTTGCTGGAATACCGCCGAAAAATGGCGTAACAATATTGGCGATTCCTTGCCCTATTAATTCTTTATTACTGTTATGCTTACTATTTGTCATGCCATCAGCAACAACTGCTGATAATAACGATTCAATCCCACCAAGCATTGCGATTACAAATGCAGGACCTAACAGCATATATATTTTTTCAAAAGTAATTTCAGGCAAGTGAAATTCAGGTAATGTGCTTGGAATTGCACCATATGTTGAGCCGATAGTCTGTATTTGATCACTAAAAAAAACCGCTGCAATAATCGAAGAAACAACGATTCCAACTAATGCACCTGGCACTTTTGGTAATACCTTTGGAGTAAGTAGCTGAATTGCTAAACATAATACCGCAATTAATACACTATATAAACTAATCGTATGGAAATGTGTTGCAATTTCTTGGATATTATCGATGAAATATTCATGAGACTGCATACCAGAAAGTCCAAAGAAATTCCCTATTTGACCAGTAAAAATAATCACCGCAATCCCTGCTGTAAAACCGATTGTCACTGGTCTAGGAATAAATTTTATCAATGCCCCTAGCTTAAAAATCCCCATTAGCACAAGCATAACCCCTGCCATTAAGCCAGCTATTAATAAATTTTCATAACCATAAGCAATAACAATCCCTAATAATATCGGGACAAAGGCTCCAGTTGGTCCTCCAATTTGAAACTTAGATCCGCCAAATAATGAAATTAAAATCCCTGCTATAATCGCAGTATAAATTCCATATTCAGGCTTTACTCCTGAAGCAATTGCAAAGGACATTGCAAGTGGAATTGCAACAATACCAACAATGATTCCTGATAATAAATCCTTCTTAAAATAATTAATTGTATAACCTTCAAATCTCCCCATATTATCCCTTCTTTTAGTTAATGGCAACATTTTCTCTTTTACACATTGAATAATCTCGAAAAATTCAATATTTGTGAAATTATCCTTATTCTAACATATTTATTAAAAAAACAAAGAAAAAGTTAGCAACATATAATAATTTTTATACGCTACTAACTAATAAAATTCGTCTATATTGATGCTACCTGGGTAAGTATCTTAAGGCGGATTTCATTCAAATAATAGCTTAAAACCAATCGTTTATATCTATTATTTTGAAACACGAACTTATATTACCACCAACTATGTTTAAGGGCAACCCCAACACTAAAAAATTATTCTGTTATGATTTTTTTAATTAGCTGTGGAGCATCAGTTTTTTCTTTTGTTATTTCAATATGAGAATAAAGTTTTTGAATAATATCATCTATGTCTAATTTGTTTGTATGGATTGTCACTAATTGATCGCCGATTTCAACTGTATCTCCAACTTTTTTATGAAGTACAAGACCAACAGACAAATCAATTTCTGACTCCTTTGTTGCTCTTCCAGCTCCAAGTAGCATTGCACAAATGCCTATATCATCAGCTTCTATCTTACTAATATACCCAGATTCTTTAGCTGCCACTTTAATCTTATATTTTGCTTGTGGTAATCGAGTTGGATCATCGACAACCGAGTCGTCTCCACCTTGTGCTGCGATAAATTGTTTAAATATATTAAGTGCAGCACCACTCGTTACTGCTTCTTTTAACATCGCTCGAGCTTCATCGATGGAAGATGCTTTACCACCTAGAACAACCATTTGAGATCCAAGTGTATAGCATAATTCCTGTAAATCCTCTGGTCCTTCTCCTCTTAAAGTATCAATGGCTTCTTTCACCTCAAGTGCATTACCAATAGCAAATCCTAAAGGCTGACTCATATCAGAAATGATCGCCATTGTTTTTCGCCCTACATTATTCCCGATTTTCACCATCGCGTGGGCAAGTTCTTCTGCATCTTCAAGCGTTTTCATAAATGCACCGTCACCTGTCTTAACATCCAACACGATGGAATCTGCACCTGCAGCGATTTTTTTGGACATAATAGAGCTTGCAATTAAAGGAATACTAGGGACTGTTCCAGTAACATCTCTTAGGGCATATAATTTTTTATCTGCCGGTGTTAAATTCCCGCTTTGGCCGATAACCGCCATTTTAATGTCGTTTACCTGTTTGACGAATTGTTCTGTTGATAATTCGACATGAAAGCCCGAAATGGATTCTAATTTATCAATTGTTCCACCAGTGTGACCAAGACCACGACCGCTCATTTTCGCAACCGGCACTCCGCAGGCAGCTACCATTGCTGCCAATGAAAGCGTCGTTGTGTCACCTACACCACCTGTAGAATGTTTATCAACCTTTATTCCTTCGATTTTAGATAAATCAATTTGATCACCTGATTGAACCATTGCCATTGTTAAATCAGCACGTTCACGCTCGTTCATATCTTGAAAATAAATCGCCATCATTAAAGCACTGACTTGATAATCTGGAATTTCACCAGCTGTATAGCCTTGAATGATAAATTGAATTTCCTCAGTTGATAATTCTTCTCCGTTACGTTTTTTCTCAATAATATCAACCATTCTCATTGTTGATGTTCCTCCTCGCTTTCCTATTCATACAATAGGTAAAAATACTTCGTCCAACTGTTTCAAGTTATACCTAATTTATTTCAATTCAGATAAAAAGCTTGTACCAAATGGCGGTGCGCTAACTCCAAAATTTTCTGCAATCGTTGCAGCAATATCTGCAAAAGTATTGCGAAGAGGCAGTTCTTTTCCTTCAACAAATCTAGGCGAATATACAAGTAAAGGCACATATTCACGTGTATGATCTGTTCCTGGGAAGGTTGGGTCATTCCCATGATCTGCTGTAATAATTAATAAATCATCTTCGTCTAATTGTGTTAATACTTCAGGCAATCGTCGGTCAAATTCTTCTAATGCTTCACCATAACCAATTGGATCGCGTCGGTGGCCATAGTTTGCATCAAAGTCAACTAAATTTAAAAAACTTATACCATGGAATTCACGTTTCACTACATTTACAAGCTGGTCCATTCCATCTGTATTATTTTTTGTACGTATTGCTTCTGTCACACCTTCACCGTTATAAATATCAGAAATTTTCCCGATAGCGATTACATCAAATCCTGTATCCTTTAATTCATTCATTGTTGTACGGCCAAAGGGTTTTAATGCATAATCATGTCGGTTAGATGTACGAGTGAAATTGCCTGGTGTACCAATGAATGGTCGGGCAATGACTCTCCCTACTAAAAATTCTGGGTCAAGTGTTAGTTCACGAGCAATTTCACAAATTTTATATAGCTCTTCTAATGGAACAATTTCTTCATGAGCTGCAATTTGAAGTACAGGATCTGCAGATGTATAGACAATAATAGCCCCATTTTCCATATGCTCTTTCCCTAATTCTTCGATAATCTCAGTTCCACTAGCTGGTTTATTTCCTATTACTTTACGGCCTGTTTTTTCCTCTAATAGTGCTATTAGCTTTGCAGGAAATCCTTCAGGATATACTTTAAATGGTTTATCAATATTTAACCCCATAATTTCCCAATGCCCAGTCATTGTATCTTTCCCAACGGAAGCTTCTTGCATTTTTCCATAAAAGGCTTTTGGTGTATCGAATTTTTTAATCCCTTTTATTTCTCTTATATTTGATAGGCCTAAAGCCTCCAAATTTGGCATTGTAAGACCTTTCATCTCTTCAGCGATATGTCCAAGTGTATCTGCACCAACATCTCCAAATTTTTGAGCATCTGGTGCTTCACCTATACCAACTGAATCCATAACGATTAAATGTACTTTTTTAAAGGGTTTCATAATTTTTTTCCTCCTAAATAAATAAACAAAAAACTAAAGCTATAAAATTTGTTTCAGGTTAAAATTCCATTATCATCTTTAACAAACAAATCTCTCATAATACAGCTTTCTAATGTTACAACGAAAATAAGCATTATGCACGTGGATGAAACTGTTTATATACTTCTGAAAGTCTTGTTTTACTAATATGTGTATAAATTTGCGTTGTTGAAATATCTGCATGTCCAAGCATTTCTTGAACTGCACGTAGATCTGCACCATTTTCTATTAAATGTGTAGCAAAGCTATGTCTTAATGTATGGGGCGTAATTTCCTTTTTAATATTCGCTTTTTCGGCATGTTCTTTGAGTAGCTTCCAACAGCCCTGTCTTGTTAAGCGTTTCCCTCTCTGGTTAATAAAAAACGCATCAGTTTTCGGATATTTCCCTTGCAAACGGTCTCTAGCAATTTGTAAATACGTATCACAGGCCTTCAGCGCACTTTTACCAAGTGGAACAATTCGTTCTTTGCCCCCTTTCCCAAATACACGCACAAATCCCATCGTTAAATGAACATCACTTAAATCTAAATTAATACATTCGCTAATCCGCATACCTGATCCATAAAGTAACTCAAGCATGGCAATATCCCGAATCCCTTGTGGTTTACTACGATCTGGGGCTGCTATTAGTGCATCAATTTCTTCTATAGATAATACCTTTGGAAGCTTTTGATCAATTTGCGGCATATCCAAATGAACAGTTGGATCTGTATCTGTTATTTTTTCTCTTAATAAAAATTGATGGAAGGAACGTATGGAAGAAATATGACGAGCAATGGACCGAGCCGCTATCCCATTTACACGTAAGGAATCCAAATGTACTAAAATGTTTGAACGTCCTACATCCTTTAAATTTTCAATTCCCTGTACTTTATGTAAATGTTCGATATAACTTTCTAAATCTCTTCTATAGGAAGCTAACGTATTTTTTGAAAGCTGACGTTCAACCTGTAAAAAATGTATGTAATCTAGCACCGCATCTTTTGTTTTATTCACCGTAATCACCTAACCTTCTTACTATCCATGATAGTTTTTTTCAATAAAGTGTACAAGATTATTCCCTTGAAACATTAAATAGAAAACTATAAAAAACATCTTACTTTTAATAATATGCTTTAGACACTAGTAATTTATAATTTCGCCGAGAAAACCATTATTCGAAATAGAATAATTACAATATCCCTATAATTTCGTCTTTAATAGACATTTAGAATCATGGTATGATAGTTTCAGTGTTTTTTAATAAGGAAGGAGTTACGAAATGCGATTTTGTACGAATTGTGGGAAAGAGGCCGGTCATAACGAAAGATTTTGTTTAGAATGCGGTACAATGCTCCCATCAAGTAAGGAAAACAACCTAGAACAAATATCCTCTTCGAATGACCAACAAAGTCCACAAGACGAAATTGTTCAAAAAGTTTGTAACAACTGCGGAAAAATAGCAGACAATAATGAAAAATTTTGCTTAAACTGCGGAACATCATTACAAACAGATGCACCTCCTCTGTCGGAAGTAACAATTTATGAAATTGCTCCTTTTTCAATGGCAGATGAGCCTAAATCAGAAGAACATATTCCTTCTTCAAGTGATGAGCTTTTAGAAGATCAACCAACTGTGGAATTTGTTCCTACTCAACCGCAAACCTTGAATGAATTAGATCATACTCATGAAACGAATCAAATTTGCACGAATTGCGGAAGAGTACAAACAAAACTAGTAAGCTTCTGCTCAGAATGTGGAGCTCAACTTGCAGTAGATCCAGATTATGTACAGCCTTTTAAACCAAATGTTAACAAAGCGGTGAATAGACGCTCTCAATCAAATGCTCCTGAAGTTAAAGAGAAGAAACCTTTAGGCTTAGGAATGAAAATGACAATCGTTTCTTTGATAGTACTTATCCTATTAGTTATAGGAGCACACCTATACATACAAAAATCTCTAGATCCAAACAGTCAATTAGAAGCTATGAATAAATATTTCACCGAAGAAGATGCAGAGAAATTTTCTGAGGCATTTATATTCCCAGAAAAAACCATTGTAGATGCTAAATCATTTTATTATTTTATGGAAGATAATGACTGGTCGAATATGATCTACCCAGATTTACAGTATGCACTAACAGATTTTAAAGAAAACGGAGCTACACAATCATTAGAAGATAATAACGGTAATTTGTTAATCTCTATTGAGGAAGAACCTTATTTATTGTTTTATAAAAAAATTAATTTCCATGTTGAACCGGTAGAAGTTACGGTCGTTGCAAATACGAATGGGAATCCAGTGGAACTTACATTTGCAAACTTAGAAACTAAAGAAATTACAGACGATTCACTTAAACTTGGTTTATTTGCACCAGGTGAATATAAATACACCCTAAACATTAAGGATGATTATTTCGAGAAAGAATTGGAGGAATATGTCTCTATTAATGGAAAGGGTAATAATAAATATTCATTTGAAATCGACTTGAGTGAGAATGCAGTTCAATTAACTTCAGATATTGAAGATGCAATTATTTATATAAACGGTGAAAATACGAATAAAACTGCAAATGAAATCAACTTATTCGCAGCACCTCTCGATGGTTCAGTGGAAGTTTACGCAGAAGCGGTCAATGACGAAGGTGAAACGATTCAATCTGAAACAATTACATTAACTGATACAAGTCATCACCTAGTCTTTTCAGAAGTACAAGAACAAATGGCAATAGAAGAATTCCATAATATATACTCACAAGATGCTATTGATATGTACCAAAATTTCCGCGCAGATTATAATAACGCTATCAATGACACTGATTTTTCTTATGTGAGAGATTATTTCGTCAATGATTCAGAGCTATTCAAAAACTATGAAAAATACGTAGTAGATCACGAAAAAATTGAAGGTTTTGATTATCACTTCATATCAAATCAAGTAACAAAAACGGAGCCACTTTCTAGTAATAGTTTAGTTTTAGAAACCTATGAAGTATTTGTATTTACTTCTGAAGCAGATGGTACGTGGCATTACGAAAAAGCAAAACGATATACGATTGAATTAATTGATTATCAATTAAAAATTACGAATATCGAAGAATTCGGCGATTCTATAAAAAATAAGATAGATTAAGGATGAGTAAGCTGTTCAGATGTTGAGCAGCTTTTTCTCGCATACATGAAATAAATAAAAGTTCTTGAAGAATTTTTTTCATTTTGTATTAAAACAATAAAAAAGTACTGCATCTTTCTATGATACAGTACTTTGTTTTCTCATTATTTACTTTCACCATTATCATGGCATCTATGGCAAATCCCATGGAATGTTAAACGATGATCTTTAATAATAAAGTTCCATCTTTTTTCAACGACAGCTTCTACATCATCTAACAAATCCTCTTGAATCTCATCAACAGCACCACATTCAATACAAACTAAGTGGTGATGAAAATGCTTTGCCCCTTCTTGTCGTAAATCATAACGAGATACACCGTCACCAAAATTAATTTTATCGACAATTTTCAATTCAGTTAATAACTCTAAAGTTCGATACACAGTGGCTAAGCCAATTTCTGGTGCTTTATCTTTTACGAGTAAATACACATCTTCTGCACTTAGATGGTCTTCTTCATGTTCTAATAGCACTGCAACTGTCGCTTCACGCTGAGGTGTCAGTTTATAGCCAGCACTATGCAATTGCTTTTTTATACGATCAATACGGCTTTCCATATGACGCCCTCCTAAACTCATCTTATTATACCAAATGAGTAAAAAGGAATACAAGGCGTGATTCTTTAAAAAATGTAAGATATTACTATGATTTCAAAAGTACATATTATTGCAAAAATTACCAATAGTGAAACAAACAATTTTTTTTGGAAGAAATGTTTTCGAGTGCCTCCAACCTTTCTTATTGTATAAACAGAACAAAGGATTAATAGTAATATGCAATAAACAAGCTGGAACGGGAACCACCACAAGCTATATACTGTCATCGACTCCTGTTGAGTTAATAAAAACACAGAGCTAAAGCCAAAAAATGTTGCGCGAATTGCAACAATAAATTGAGCAAATAACGCTATATATGGATGTGTCGCCAAAAGAAGGACTAATATGATTGATATCGCAAGTGGTAAAATTGTTTGCCAAATCGACACATTTGAAGGGTCTATCACTCTTGCATCAATTAATTCAATTAATTGGATTGACTTGTCCAATGAAAAAATTTGAAAGCAAACAACACCACTGACAAAACTAATCGCTAATATAATTGCATATTGTATTAGTATAGTTGAACGGAACATAAGCATTCTCCTTTCGTTGTTACAGCTTATGCTCGTTCTCTATCAATATGCCGTCTCAGGTAGAATTGTTTTTCGAAAAAATCTATCAATTTTTGCACCCTTATTTTTAAGCTTTATTTAATTTCATCCATAGTACTGCAAATGCTGTTTTCGCATCAAAAATACGTTGATCTTTTACCATTTTCTCCGCTTCTTCCACAGTTACTTCCATTAAAGAAACAAATTCATCCTCATCTAATGCTGCTTTTTCTTCAATCTGATATAAATCTGTTGCAACAAATATATGAATAATTTCATCTGCAAATCCTGGTGATGTAGCAAATGATTGAACATAGGTTAAATTTTGACAACCATATCCTGTTTCTTCTTCTAGTTCTCTTCTAGCAGTCTGTTCAGGTGCCTCGCCCTTTTCCAGCTTCCCAGCAGGTATTTCAATGATTGAACGCTCTAGCGCTTTACGATACTGCTCAACAAGAACTAATTTCCCTTCATCACTTATTGCAATAATAGCGACAGCACCAGGATGATTTATAATCTCCCTTTTTGCCTCTTTCCCATTTGGTAAAATGACATCATCAATTTTAAGAGACACTACTTTCCCTTCGTAAATACTTTCTGATCGAATTGATTTTTCCTCAAATTTTTTCATATTAAGCTTCCTCACTTGTCGTTCTTTTTTGTTTCATTGTACCATTAAACTATTGGAGTAACAGTAATAGGAAAAGAGAGGTTCTTCTTATGAAAAAAAGAACATTAGGCAATAGCGCCATTGAGATTTCAGAACTAAGCTTTGGATGTATGTCACTTCCAACAAATTTAAAGGAAGCAAAACCAATCATTGAACGAGCGATTGAACATGGTATTAATTATTTCGATACCGCTGATTTGTACGATAAAGGAGTAAACGAAAAAATCGTTGGTGAAAGTTTAAAACCATATCGAAATCAAATTGTTCTTGCAACAAAGGTAGGTAATGTTTGGGATACAGATGGAGACACTTGGCATTGGGATGCTTCCCCTGCCCATATTGAAGAAGGATTGAAAAACAGTCTTGCTCGCTTAAAGACCGACTATATCGATTTATATCAATTACACGGTGGAACGATAGAGGATTCTTGGGATGAAATTATTGATACCTTTGAAAAATTAAAAAAAGAAGGTCTAATCCGCGAATATGGAATTTCGTCTATACGACCGAATGTTTTTAAACCATTTTTACAAAACAGTCATGCCGTATCTAATATGATGCAATATAGCATACTCGATCGTCGCCCAGAGGAGTGGTTTGATTTCATTGAAGATACTTCTTCATCTGTTGTTACACGCGGCTCTATAGCAAAAGGCTTATTAACAAGTGAATGGAAGTCTCGTCTTGAAAAATCAAATGGGTATATGTCTTATACAAAAGAAGAGCTCCAACAGCTGCTTCTTCAATTAGAAGAGACCTTTGGCGATTTACATGCTACAGCAATTGCATTTAATCTAAGTCATCCTGTCATTGCATCAACTGTAATAGGTGCTAGAACAATAGAACAACTGGATGAAAACGTGAAAGCATACAAAAAAGCACAACAAATTTCCGATTTATCCATCGTTCAAGAAATCGCAAAGTTTGATAAATATACAGATCATCGATGAAAAAATATATTGTATTTGGATTGATTGGACTTGTCATCTTATTTTTAATCTCTAGCATGCCCTATGAACAACAAACAATCATCCCTGAATTAAAAACTTTGCTATCGGATAAACCATTGTATGATTTCTTAAGTAAATTTGAATTTACCTACTGGGGTCGAACTATATCAGTTGAGACAAGAGGTTACTATTATTTTGTTGAATTTTTAATCCGTAAAGCTTTTCATGTTATAGGCTATGGCATCATTGGTCTTTTAATCTATTTGCTTTACCGTAAGTTGAAATTAAAGCTTGCTATCATTTATGCGATTGTAACAACTTTTTCTATCGCATGTCTTGATGAATTAAGACAAACCTTCGTTTCAGGACGTACAGGTGTTTTCGATGATGTACTTCTTGATACATTGGGGGCCATTACCTTTATCATTGGACTTAAATTATTATTTGTTATAAAGGAATTACTATTTTCTCGTCATAAGAAGAGTTCTATTTAGAGGCTGGGACAAAAGTAAATTTCGAATAAGAGACAATAGGATTAATTTGCTACCTAAATTCTAGGGACAGAATAAAAAACTAAAATACAATGAATCCTCCGAATTGCAGTTTTCTACTTATGTCCCAGTCTCTTTCTTTTACAATGGTTATAAAAGAATTCTTATTTATGTTCAAAATGGCTCGAATTTAGTTTTAAGTGCTTTTTATGACGCTATATTGCTATAAAAAACTACATGTATAGTTTAATAGTCTTGCATCAATTACTATAAATTGATAATATTTTAAAATATCATTTGAAATATATTATTACTATATTAGTAATATAATTTCAGCTACGGTGTCTTAACACCATCAAATTTATATTGGCGATGAATGCTATGGGTCCACTATAGCAGGAGCAATTTCTGGAGAGTTCGCATTTAGCGACGCCGAAGGGTTCACAATCTCAGGCAAAAGGACAGAAAAAGTAACAAATACGTTTGATTCTATTTGAATCATTGTATTTTTATTTGTTATTTTTTTAATTTCTTTGAGATGGTATCCTTACCATCTCTTTTTTTATTGGTACTGTTTAATATTTTAACTTCGTAGCACTATACCTATGGAAAATCATGCACGCAGGTATTTACAGAACCATTATTGAAAAGTCGACATTGCTCATTATTAGCAATGCCCTCAACTCTACCCGAGATTGTTTGCTCATATTATTTTTAGGGGGCTTACATTATGGAGCAGCAAGAATTAAAGCGAGATTTAAAAAATCGACATGTTCAATTAATAGCAATCGGTGGGACGATCGGTACAGGATTATTTTTAGGATCGGGAGCAGCGATTGAAAAAGCAGGTCCTTCTGTAATATTTGTCTATTTGATCATTGGGATTTCACTGTTTTTCGTTATGCGTTCATTAGGTGAAATGCTATTATCAAATGCTGGCTATCAATCATTTATTGATTTTGCCACAGATTATATTGGTAACTGGGCTGGCTATGTAACTGGCTGGACTTATTGGTTTTGTTGGATTATGACCGCTATGGCAGATATTATCGCCGTTGGGGTATATGTTCGTTTCTGGTTTGACATTCCTCAATGGATACCAGCACTTGTTTGTTTAGTCGTTTTACTTGGATTGAATTTATTGACTGTTAAATTATTTGGAGAATTAGAATTTTGGTTCGCCATCATTAAAGTAATCACAATTATTGCGTTAATTGTCATTGGGATTGTTATGATCATAACTGGTTTCCAAACTGACAACGGTTTTGTTTCTATCTCGAATTTATGGGAGCATGGCGGATTTTTCCCGAATGGTATGACAGGGTTTTTATTTGCCTTTCAAATGGTTGTATTTTCATTTGTGGGTGTTGAATTAGTTGGTGTTTCTGCAGCTGAAACCGCAAATCCTAAGAAAAACATTCCATCTGCTATAAATAAAATTCCAGTCCGAATTTTATTATTCTATGTAGGGGCGATTTTCGTCATTTTATGTATTAATCCATGGACAGAGTTGAATGCTTCAAGTAGTCCCTTTGTACAAGTATTTTCTTTAGTTGGTATTCCAGTTGCTGCAGGCATTATTAATTTTGTTGTGTTAACATCAGCAGCCTCTGCAGGTAACAGCGGCTTATTTTCAACGAGTCGCAATATGTTTAATTTAAGTAAAAATCGTCAAGGCCCTAAACTATTTGCTAAATTAAATAAAAATCATGTACCAAGCAATGCATTGATTACATCTGCAGTTGTTCTTTCGATTGGAGCATTGTTAAGCTATGTTTTACCCGATACGGCATTTAGTATTGTAACAACTATCAGTGCAATTTGTTTTATTTGGGTATGGAGTATTATTTTAATTGCTCATTTAATTTATTTAAAGAAACGGCCAGACCTTCATAGGAAGTCTAAATTCAAAGCACCGTTAGCACCGTTTATCAACTATGTTGTCCTGTTACTATTTGCAGCGATTATCGTGATCATGTTTGTTGCAGATGAAACTCGTCCAGCATTATTATTAACACCTGTTTGGTTTATTATTTTATTCTTTTGGTATGGTATGAGAAATCAGAAGTAATATAAACAACTAATCATAAAAAACGAATTCCGATATACTCCGTCTTAAAAATGTCGAGTAAATAATGAATTTTACCGATACTATGGATTTGTGAAGGAGGGAAATGAATGTTACAACAATTCAATCAATTAATGGACTACATTGAACCCCATTTGACAGAAGAAATCTCTGGAAAAGAAATCTCAAAAATTGTAGGATTATCTGATTATCATTTTAAAAGAATGTTTTCGTATATGGCCGGAATGTCTTTAAATGAGTATATTAAAAACAGAAGATTATCCGTTGCAAATGTTGAATTAATTAACGGTGCAAAAGTGACGGATATTGCCTATAAATATGGCTATCAATCGGTAGAAGGATTTTCAAGAGCCTTTCGTGAATGGATTGGTTTTTTACCTTCAGAAGTAGCGAAAAACAAAATACAAAAATCATTTCCCAAATTTACTTTCATTATTAATGTAAGAGGAGGTATATCAATGGAATTCAAAATTGAAAAGAAAGAGAAGTTTAATATAGTAGGTGTTTCGAAAAGAGTGCCCATTCAATTCGAAGGTGTTAATAATGCGATCTCAGAACTAGCCCAGTCGATAACACTACAACAAAGAGATGAAATGCACAAATTAGGCGATTTATATCCTCATCAAGTGTTGAATATATCCTATGATTTTGACGAAGGTTACTTAGAAGAAAAAGGCTATCTAACGCATATGATAGGCTTTGCAACGACACAAGAAAATCCATTCGATGATTTAGAGCAACTTTCTATTGAAGAAAGCCTATGGGCAATTTTCCCTAACCAAGGACCATTTCCTGCTACCTTCCAAGAAACACATGCAAAAATATATTCTGAATGGTTACCGTATTCAGGTTATGAAATATTGGATCTACCGGGGATTTCTTTTATAAAATACAATGATTCTTCGGAAAATGTGTATAGCGAAATATGGATGGCTGTAAAAGAAAAAAGAGCTAGCGAATAAAAAGGATTTTTCTGTGAAAATAAATCAAACCTTCGGTCTTTGAATAATACTATTT
>NZ_JPVQ01000021.1 GCF_000772965.1 Ureibacillus massiliensis 4400831 = CIP 108448 = CCUG 49529
GTGGACTTTCACCACCTAGATAGTTGCCATGCCTGGCACACAATAAAAAGGTGCCTTTAGAAGACACCTTAATTATCGTATTCATGAATATATCGCCCATATTTAGGCTTTGCTATTTCATCAAATTCTTTTGCAAGTTTGGCCAAGCTTTCTTTTAGTTCCTCTCCAGTCATCGGAATTCCATGACCAGTTACTGCAATAGTTGGATTTAAATAGGAAAGCTTTTGAACGGATTCTCTTGCTTGATTCCAATTAGTTGTGAAATATCGTGGAGGACCACTAATTTCCTTCTCCTGGACTAAAACTTTAAATAATGATTCCTGTTTTACTGTAACGAAAGCATCTCCAACGATTAAAGCGCGGTCCTCATCTCTAAACAACGATACATGTCCTGGTGAATGACCGGGTGTAGGTATCCACTTCCATCCCGATAAATTTGGAATCGTTCCATCCTTCGGTAATGGTTGTACATGAGAACCGAGATGTATCGGATCATTTGGAAAATAAAAGGACATTCTTGCCACAAGTCCACCTTCAACAGATGTGTCTGCCTCTGGATATTTCTTTTGCCCCGTTAGATATGGAATTTCTAGTTCGTGTGCATAAACAGGAACATTCCAATGTTTGATTAACTCAATTACAGCACCGACATGATCAAAATGCCCATGAGTTAAAACAATAGCTTTTGGTTTTGTATTTGGTCCAAAGCGATTTTCAGCTTCTTGAATGATTGTATTAGCTGATTTTGGCATACCAGCATCAACTAATGTCCAGCCATTTTTGTCTCCTACAAAACAAACATTAACGACTTGAATCGTTAAAACATAAATATCTGTGGTAATTTCCTTCCCCACGCCACTTAAAATAGAGGTCATCGGAATAAATTTATAATCATTACCATAATTTAATTGTTCATCCATCTATACGAACTCCCTTCCAATCATATTTTTTCTTAAAGAGGTTCGTTTATACAATAGAAATACAAAAAACCCACTTATAATCGTGGGTTTTAAAGAGTTTTATTTTAACGGTATTTGGATTTGTGCGTTTCCGTCTAATAATTTTGGAGAACTGCTAAAATATATTTTCACTGGATTGACAGCATCTTTTAAGTCGAATGAATAAGTTGCTTCGATTTTCTGCTCATCAGTAGTAAATGAATGGCCATCACTATAAAAGATACTTCCTTTTGAATCAATGACATTACCGAACAGTTGGCTTTTTATTTCAGAAGTATCTGTATATGTGACATCTAATGTATTAAAGCCAGTAACCTTCACATCGACCTCTTTTTCGAGTGGGTTTTTAAGTACCTTTTGTTTAAGGAAATCTACTTCAATATAGTCTTCGCCTTTTGGTAATACTTCAATTTGATCAAAGATCATTGTTAGCTTTTCTGGTTCTCTGAAATAATTGCTTTGTATAAAAATACTATGTGTTTCATCTCTAAAATTACCGAATGCAATTAATCCATTGGAGGTTCTACCCCATTCTTCTCCATTTTCATCCAACATTTTAAATTGTTTTATATTTAATATTTGCATCGTATTCGTTAAATCTGCTCCAATTTTAATTTCTGCTCTTAAAGGTGATATTTTAATGGATTCAATATTTATTTTTTGGCCATCAATTTCAACTTGTTTATCTAGCTCTATAAGCTTAGACTTTTGAATTGGCTTCGATAAAGTAAATGGCACTTTAAATGTAGTTTGTTTCTCATCTGCAAATGTCAGCTTAATTTCAAAATTTGAATTTGTGTAATCGATTGGTTTATAGGCTACTACTTCCAATTTATCTTTAATGATGTTTGTTGGATCGATGGAAGGCCAACTATATGTTTTTGCTCCAAGTTCTAAGTTTCCATCTTTTTGAATAAGGTCAAATTCCTTTGTATCTAGCTTAGATATATCATAAGGAGCTTCTAATTGATAGAAAATAATCATTCCAGATTCATCTGCTATCGTTCCAAGAATCGTTAAAGTTAAGTCGTTTTTTGTTTGCATAATTCCTAGTTCTTCATAATATTCATTTTCAACAATGTCTTTAACACCTTTATCATACGTAATTAATTCAACTAAAGGAGCAAAACCGGGAATTTTTGCAATTGTTTGAGCGAATGTTGGTGAAATGCGAATAGAAGTGACGAAAGCTAATACGAGTACCGCTACAACAGCTAGTTGCTTAAGAATTGTACGGTTTCGTTTCATATTCTTTTTGAACTTGGAATACCCATCTTCCCTTGCTTTCCTAATTTTATCTTTTGGAACATCTATTTTTTCAAATTCCTTTTTAAGTTGTTCAAATTCTTTTTCATTCATGTTAACGTCCCTCCTCGCTAAATAATGACCGTAGCTTTCGAAGTGTAGCGTGTAATCTTGATTTGACAGTTCCTTCTGGAATATTGAATTCTCTTGCAATTTCTTCATTTTTTAATTCTCGATAATATTTCAGATAAATTAGATGTTGCTGCTCTGTTGGTAATTTTGCGATGACATCCGCTAACTCCAAATAATTCAAATTCTCTTGTTGAACAATTTCGATATCTTCTTTTAGTTCAATACGATTTATCTTTTTCTTCATATCGTGACAAACGTTGAGTAATATGCGAATTAACCATGTTGATAAAAATTGTGGCTGACGTACAGTGTGTATCTTTTTGAAGCTTCTGTAAGTAAATTCTTGAATAGCTTCAAGAGCATCATGTTCATTACGCATGAAGCTATATGCTATACGATAATAAATATCCTCATTTGCTTCTAATATTTGTAGAAAGGAAGCATGATCACCGCTTATTGCTTGTTTGCTTAACTCCAAATGCTGCATATTTTACCCTCCTTACTTATTAGACTTTATAGCAACGTAAATCGTTCATTTCATTCAATATTTTAAAAATTCTTTAAATTACAATAGTAAAACTCGTCATAGTTAGTATAAAATAATAATGATAGATTAAATAGGACGAATGATGAGGAAGTGGTTTTTTGAAATTTAGATTAATAACGGGAATTCTTTCAATTTTAGTTGGGATTATCTTTTTTGGATTTACCTATGATCCTTTAGGTACAGTTGGTAACATCATCATTCATGTGATTGGTATTTTGTTTATTTTAAAAGGGATTAATTTACTAATACATAAGGAACAACCAGTGAACACAAAATCGGAGTAATGAAAAAACGGATGTTTCGTAAAATCGAAGCATCCGTTTTTTATATTTAAATATGATATTCGATTGCGTCTTCAGCATAATGCCAATCATAAGGTGTTTCTTGATAAACGTAGTAGTTCAGCCAGTTATAGAATAGTAAATGTGAATGAGCTCTCCACGTGTTTTTCGGTTCTTTTGTTGGATCGTTCTGAGGGAAGTAATTGACTGGTACTTCAACCGGCTCACCTTTTTCAACATCTCGTTGATATTCATCTGCCAATGTATGCGCGTCATACTCAAGATGTCCAGTAATCATAATATGTTTTGTATCTTTTGATTGAATGATAAAAGCACCCGCATCTTCAGAATAACTTAATAATCGTAATTCTGGATGGTTTCGCACTTCTTCAAGAGACACATCTGTATGTCTAGAATGTGGTGCAACAAATTCATCATTAAAGCCTCTTACTAAATCAACAGTTAAATCCGTAATCACATGGGAATAGATACCTGAACATTTTTTTGGTAATTCAAATTTGCCAATGCCAAAATGATGGTAAAGTGCAGCCTGTGCCCCCCAACAAATGTACATACAGGAAGTAACATTTACTTTTGCCCAATCCATTACTCTTGTAATCTCATCCCAATAATTTACTTCTTTAAATTCCATTCTTTCTACTGGAGCTCCAGTGATAATCATTCCATCAAATCTGCGATGCTTAATCTCGTCAAATGTTTTATAAAATAATTGCAAGTGAGATTTGGATACATTTTTCGAAGCATACGTAGCAGTGTTTAAAAATGTTACATTTGTTTGTAATGGTGTGTTACCAAGCAAGCGTAATAACTGTAATTCCGTTTTCTCTTTTTCTGGCATTAGATTAAACACTAAAATATTTAATGGACGAATCTCCTGTGTTTTTGCCCGATCTTCATCCATTATGAAGATCTTTTCTTGACGTAAAACTTCTCCAGCTGGTAAATTTTTAGGAATATTAATTGGCAATTTTGTTTCCCCCATTTCTTAAAATGCCAAATTTCATCGTTTAGTTTTCATTGATGGATTTTCTTATTTCTAATCCATGACAATAAAAAACCTCCCATTCCAGCAAGTGAAATGAGAGGTACGATTTGAATTTGCGCACTCTTATCTCTCAAGACATACGTCTTGCTGGAATTAGCACCTTTCTAAAATAAATTAGAGGTTGCTGAAGCTTCATTGGGCCATATCCCTCTGCTTCTCTCGATAAGATTATTTGATGAAATTTAAGATAATAGTAACATGGAAAATAAATATTTGCAATATTCGAGATTTATTTTTTATTTAATATTTTATTTTTCCATTCCGACGCTTCTTTTTCAGTAATAGTCTTTTCTATTTTTTTATCCCAATGATCTAACAATGTATTCCATATACGAGCATAAACATGATCATTTTTTTCATCATAAAGAATGAGCTCAATACATGGTACATCGTTAATTTGGTCAAATTCGGTTGATTCTACTGATGAAATTTGAACTGCTTCAGAATTTGTTTCATCCGTGTCATTTTCGAATTCTGTAGTGCGAATTTCTTCTATAATGAGGTTCTCTGAAATGTTAATTTCATCATGTTGCTTATAATAACGATAAATTTCTTCAGGAAAATCTTCATATTCTAATACTTCTTCAATATCACCTTGCAAAAATGCTTCATGTGACGGACTATACAATAGTTCTTTTGTAGCAACCTCTTGATCTTCTTCATAGACACCACTCTGTAATTGAGCTTGTCCTTTTTCAGTAATATCGAAGATCTGCTCCACTTTCTCGATGAGCCCCATTTTCTCCATTTTTGTTAATAGATCTTGAACAAATAAATGCTCCACTAATAGAATATCGCTAATTTGTTGTGCGCTTTTGAAATGTGCCTTTTGAACGGATATTAATATCATTTTCATTAAAATATCCATTTGTCTTCGTACGACCGGTTTGTAGGTTACATTTACTGTGTGTATTGGTAGACACCAAACATCAGCGTGTATTAATTGATGGGATTGCTGTGATTTTAATTTTTTGAGTAATGATTGTAATAGCATATGAACTCCTAAGCGTTAAGTACTTAATTGTTAATGTAGTAACGGTAACCGTTCTGATTTTTTACAGTGTTTAATAAATTTTGGTACATCCATTGTGTTTCTTTCTTTTTCGGTCGAGCCGTAAACATGTCTGTACTGCCTATTAACATAAGTAATTCTCTTGCACGTGATAGAGCAACATTTAATCGACGATAATCCTTCGCAAAGCCAATATCTCCATGCTTATTATCATTATTACGAACCATACTTACTAAAATTACATCCATCTCCATGCCTTGGAACTTATCGACGGATCCAGTACGTATGTGTATATGTTGTAAGTTACATTCTTCAATGAGTCGATTAATTCTTCTAACCTGTTCAGCATAGAAACTAATAACACCTACTGATTTCAACGCTTCTTTTTCAATTAACCCATTCTCTTTTGCAAGTTTTACTGAATCATCTAAATCAGTAAGTAATCGATGAATGATTTTCAATTCTGCCTCATTAAATAAACTGGAGCCTTCCTTCATTCTTTGTTCAAAATATGCATGTTCATTTGGAACATCGAACCATAACAAATGGTCATTTCTTTTGATGAATTGACTTTCTAGTTTATGGTCCCGCATTTCATCGGAATTTGTTAACCCGCATTTCAAAGAATCACTTTCATTTTCATAAAACGGTGCAATGGATTGCATGATATTTTCGTGCATTCGATATTGGATGGCAAGCATTTTTTTATTTGTTCGAGGTAAGTTTTTATAAAGTCTTTCGAATAATGACTCCTCTAGTAACTTTTCAAGCTCTCTTTTTTGCTCGAAGGTATTGCTGTCTTTAATGACTTCTTCTAGCGTTTCCTCAAATGTTTCATCACCAATCAATGGAGGTAATTGATGATGGTCCCCAACTAATATTATTTTCTTTCCTTTTAACATTGGGAGTAGTAATTCTGGTGGCGTTGCCTTCGATACTTCATCAATAATGACAACATCGAAAATTGGATAGTTGTCCATAAATTCTTTATTCGCAGAGGCCACGCACGTTGTCCCAATAACATTTGCATGCTTAACATATAGTTTGCGAATTTCTTCTAAGTCATGCTCTGTAGAGTGCTCTAGTAACGATTTCCATTCTTTATGTAGCACCTCGGCAATTGGAAGTAATCCGATTTTTTCCTTTAATACTTCTATTTCCTTCTTTAGCTCATTCGATTTCTTTTGTGTTTTCTCTAATTCAGCTTCTGGATTTTGTTTCGTTATTTGTTCAACTTCTGCAAATTGTTTTTCGAGTTGGATGCCTGTTGCATTTAATTGTTTTAGTTCTTCTATCATTTCATTTAATGCATTTTGACCAGTTTGAATTTGACTATTAACCTGCTCTTCTTCTTCTTTTTTTAAATCGAGCTTCGATTGGATTTGGGCTGTTTTTTCCATATTGTCTTTGAGCTGTTCAATATTACTTTCTAATTCACGTATAGCAGCATTAGGATCGGTTTCTAACTCTATTTCACTTTCATTAAATTCGAATTGTGTAAGCTGTTCTTTTGTTCGATTTAACAACAGTGTGAAATTGGATTGTCTTTCTTTCAGAGATGCTAATTGTGATTGATTATTCCCTGTTTGATCTGTAATTTGATCGATTACTTCTTCTTTAATTTTAGTAAAGACAATTTTAGACTCTTCAATTAGTGCATTATATTTTTCTGTTAAATGGTTTAAAGAAATCTTTCTTACATATAATTCTTTCATCAAACGATTGCCGTTTTCTTGATTTACTTTCTTTTTTGCAAAGGCATAGCTTAGCTCTGTTAAAAATTCATTAATTTCTTGTAATGAATATTGATGATTTATAGGAGCGGCTTCTAATTGAAATTGAATTCCAAGAGTGTTTTGACAGTATTCTACCGCCTTATTAAAACGATTCGAAACATCCTTTAACGATTGATAGTTCAAAAGGTGTTGATGAATTTTTTCCATATCAGAGAACAATTGATTTAAAACATAGCCTCTTCGAATTTTGTGAGTTTCTATATATTGTTCGATATCATATAGCTTCTTTATGGATTCAACTTCATTTACTTTTTCAATTAAACTTGATGAAGATGGTTCTAAATCGGTTATCTTCATTGAAATTGTATTTAATTCATGCTCATATTCATTTAATTGGAATTGAAGTTTTTGATAATTAATTTGTTGCTTGTACTTTTCAATTTGGGTGTGAGCTTCTTTTATTTGCCCTTCGATAGAATCAACTTTCCCAAGGAGCGCTAGTTGTTCATTTAATTCATTAATTCTAGTCGTAATTTTATCTTTCGTCTCTGATAATTTTTCAAGGGCAAGCTCAGTTTTTTCCCTTTCCTTTTTCAGCGGGATGATTTTCTTTTTTAACGATGAAATTTCTTCCGTAATTTTTTCGAGTTCTATTTTTGCCTTGTTTTTCTTCTCTATTGCTAAATGTAATGTTTCTTCTTGAGCCTTTAAGTGTTCAATTTCATTTTCGCATTTGCTAATTTCTTCTTGTAATTCATTTTCTTTCGTTTTATGTTGTGATATCTCATTCGTAACGGCTTGTAATGTTTGAGCCTTCCAATAATCTGCAACATTTTCTTCGATGAATTTTTTTCCTTCTTCTTCAATGCTTTCTGTACGTCCATAGCGAAGAATCCGTATATCTTTATTGGATAATAAACGGCCTAAAGCATTGTCAACTGCCAGGTTTGATTGGGACGCAATCAATGTTTTTAATCCCGCTTTTGAATTTTGATAGCAAATTTCAGAGATTACCGTTGTTTTCCCAGTTCCAGGTGGCCCTTGGATCACATATAGATCTTCTGCACTGATTGCACCAGCTACCGCGTCTCTTTGGTATTCATTTAGGTTGTTATGAAATTCTATAGATAGGTCTTTTTTTGGTTCTATAACTTTCAGTTGATCTTCAAATAAAATATTTTCTAAATTGGCATTTGCTGCTAAGCCTTCTTTAAGTCTTTCAAACCCTTTTAACAATCGATTTAGTTGGGATTTTGTAGATGCATTGCTAAAAGTAATAAATTCTGAAGTAAAATCAAACTCATCTTTTTGAAGAAGCTTTGATATTTTAGGGCTAAGTTGGATTTCGACTTGCCGATTCGATCGTTGTACCTTCACTACTTCCCCAATTTCTCGATTATAGCCTTTTACATAGACGCTAAGCCCTTTTAATTGCCCCCATTGTTTATCTTCTATGTTGGATAGACGGAGATTGATTGTTGAAAAATCGTTGCTTACTTGAAGCGAATTAAATGTTGCATCAATATCTTCTATATCTGCATTTTTGTTTAAAACCTTCAAGTACCCTTCCCAGCTTGTGATACGCTTGTTGACATAATCGAATCTTTCTTGAGCCACCGGAAGGTCTGCAAGTAATTGGATAAACTCTTTCGGATATGTATGTCCATTGATACGAGATGCAACAAAGTGAATTCGTATTGGTTTACGGCGATTTGTTTCAACCGGTGTACTTGGGCCTCTTGTTCGGAAGCTTTTTGCTACTAGTCCATTTTTAATATCAAAAATGCAGTCCATTATGACAACACGATTGCTAAATTTTTTAGAAAGTATATTATTCCGTTTATTATCAAAAAATATTGATAAGGAAATAGACGATTCCTCTATAGCCTGTTTTTCTATGTACACATAAAAGGATTGCTGTAATTTGAAAAAGGCGTGTTCATCCGTGAAATGTTGTTTAATTGCTTCACGTGCTGTATTTGTAAGAACAATAAAACATTTCACTGAATCAATTTCTACGATTTTTTGTACCATGAACACACCTCCTTAACTTTTATCACAAACGTCATTATAACAAGAATCTCTCCTTCGTGGTAGAAGTTAAGCTATCCTGAAATAAGAAAAAGACTAGCAATTCGCTAGTCAGAACTACTTATTCACAGCTATTTCTAAATATTTTTCATCCCATATCGAATCTATTTTACTTAATGGATAAGGTCTAAAATTCTCTTTTTTCACTAAAGTATGAATGGATTTGGCAGTAGCAGCTATTGAACCATCTTCGTGCAATATTTCATAACCGTATGTAGTTTTTAATTTTGAATGGGAATCAACCCATGTACGAACCGTAGCAACTTGTCCATAGCGCATCGCTTTTTTGTATTGAATGGATAAGTCTAACACTGGTGATATGTATCCTCGCTCTTCTAAGCCAGCATAATTAAAACCTAAATCTGTCACTAACTGTGAACGGCCTATTTCCATCCATACTAAATAATTCGCATGATATACAACACCCATTTGGTCTGTTTCAGCATAACGGATTTCTATCTTTTTTTCACTAACGAACATATTATTCACCTCTGATTTAATTATACAGCAATATAATTCTGCTTTAAAATGTAAAATATTAATGTATAGCTAACTCATCATAACATTTTATTTAAATGCTATGATGTTTACCCAAATGAATGGTATAATTTTCTTTATTATTTAAAACATATGATATTTGAATCAAGACTGTTCCTCGCTTAAAATCAATGTTGAAATATTATGTGATCAATACAATATAAAAAGTTAAAGGAAGTGAAAAAATTGATAAAAATTGAATTACCAAAACCAGATCTAGTGATATACCAAAGAAAACAAGAACTAAAAGAAGGTGAAGTGCCAATAACGCCAATCAATGGATTTATAGATCTTCACAAGATTACACGTGAAAAAGGCGGTTTTTTCTTATTTTATAATAAGGAGAATGAAGTTTTATTTGTAGGAAAAGCACGTAAGCTACGCCAAAGAATTAAAAAGCACTTTGAGGATAACGTTTCTCCTATTAAAAATCATCGTGAGGAAGTATACAAAATTGAAGTTTATGAAGTAGAAGATCCAATGGAACGTGAAATTTATGAAACCTATGCCATTAACTTGCTTCGAGCAAAATATAATGTAGATAAAGTGTTTTATGAATAATGAAGTAAAAAGAAGCTGATGGAATTATCCATCAGCTTCTTTACTAAAACCCAATCATTTCTTTAATTTGATTAAAATCATCTAATATTAATCCCTTATTTTTCATAACATCATTAAACCACGGTTCGATTTGTTTTGTTGTTTGCTCTTCTGGTTGTTCACGATGATGTAAAACAAAAACAATATAATCAACAAGTTTTGTACGTTGTTCATAAAATTTAATCCGCATTTTATGATCACGATTCACTTCGATATTGAAAATTTCGCCTAATTGTATAATCCCAGCATTTACGTGTTGTTCAGCGTATAAGGAAGAACCAACAATTGCTAATTTTTGATTGAATGTCAAAGGTAATGGCTTAAAGTAAGTCGACATTAGATTTTCTGTTTGCTCAGTAATGTATTGTAATTGTGACTTTTGATCCGGGCTAAGGGTTTTAGTTTGTTCAAATATTGGCATAATTTTATATGCATCATCTAATAAAGTTTTAATCTGTTCAAACCGATTTGGATCATAGGGTTCTTCTAATCGTCGATAAATTGTTTCTGCAACAAATAGACGTTGAAGATAGCCTGTTAATAAAATCATGCCATTATATTGTGTTTTTGAGTTCTGTGTCATTTGTGATGACCCTCTTTCTATTCGATATTGGTTGTTTCTTATGTAGAGGTCATAACAAAGACTAACATACTTTGAAACATAATGGTATAAAAATGAACAATTCATAAAAGATGTAAATAATAGTCGATTCTTCTTTGAATGATTTCTGTTATTCACACCATAATAAAAATGTTCAAATAAATAATATGTAAATCTATGATTTTTAGAGTATTTATTTTTTTATCATAGGTTTTTTTGTTATAATAAATATAGCTTACAACTAAGTTTATCAAATGATATGGAGGATATTAATGAAAAAATTATCGGTTCTTTCAGCTATTTTTCTTGCTTTTACTTTAGTATTTTCAAGTGTTGGTTCAGTTCTTTTACTTGGAGATGATCATGTAGCTGAAGCGAAATCTTACAAATCTGGTAAAAAAGGATTTTCTAGTACACCTGGGAATAATAATTCAAACATTCAAAGTAAAGACACAAACACAAACTCTTCCACTGTAAACAAAAATAATACAAATACAACGAATAAAGGTGGCGGTTTTACAACTGGTGGCCTAATGAGAGGTTTATTTGTAGGTGGTTTGGCAGGATTATTATTCGGTAGTCTATTTTCAGATATGGGCTTAATTGGAAATCTATTAGGCTTTGCTATTAATGCTATTGCCATTGTAGTAATTATTGCCCTTTGTGTAAAAATTTATCAAATGATTACTCGTAAAAAGGATAAAGAGGTAACTGAAGGTTGGAAAAAATAACTTTAAGTGAACAAGAAATTGTGAATGCCCTTTGTATTTTTCATGGGAAATTTAGAAATGTAGATCCTAATAACGTCCAAATAGAACTGATGTATGATGATGAAACTGGGTTTTCTGCAGAAGCAGAAGTAAACGGTCAAATTGATCATTACAACACATCAAACTTCATTGCTGCCCTTCGATTATACATTGACGAACAATTGCATCGTGATGCGATGGGAGCTAGAATTCTGTTAGATCTCCATGATGATGAAGGAATAATCGCAAATATTGAATGGTAACAAAAACGTGCAATCTGATTTATGATTGCACGTTTTTTAATAATCTAATTCCTTTTTATCGAGTATTACTGTTTCTTTAACATTTGTTAAATGATCCTTTAAATGATAATAAACAACATTACTATTAATTAATTCAACAAAAAATTCAATTTCCGTGTGCTTATCGATTGGCCAATCTGCTAGAGCAAGTAAACCCTGCGGCGGCGGAACTTTTGATAGGCATTCAATAACTTTATTGCTATCAAAATTTAAAATAAAATACCTTCCATCTCGGAACTTAGCAAATATGCTATATCTTTTCTTCATTATTACCCAACCTTTACAAAAAGTTAGAGAATCTATATTATTATATATTCAATACAATAACAAATTATTTCCATTATATTTTACAATAAACTGTTTTGTTTTTTAAATAAAGATATTATGACATTTTTTTTAAAAAATATGATACATTTATTACTTTTTAAGTATAAACCTGTAAATAATATCGTTTCAATACTATACCCCGAATACCAAGCTACTTAAACATAATATAAATTTTCAAAAAAAGTGTGACTCAATTTGGATTGTTCCATGAATTGAGTCACACACTCTTATTATTTTGAAGATACGTCTACTATTCTACCTTCTACTTCAGATGGAATTGCCTCTAATGATTTTAAATGCTCTACGAGGTTCTCCCAGTCAGATAAACCTAGGTCTGTCACTCTACCTTCATTATAAGCAACTGCAAACATATCGAAGCCATCTCCACCTTTAGCTGTAAATGCGTTAGTAGCTACAGTATATGTTTTGTTGTCTTCAAGCTCAACGTAGTTTCCAGTACCATCATCATATTGAATACTAATAATACGTTCACCTGCTGGTTTTGAAGAGTCGAATTCCACTTTTGCTCCAGCTACGTGTAAGAAGCCACCATTTTCATCAGGATAATTAGCAACACTTGCTTCAAACGCTGCTTTTAATTCAGCTCCTGTAACGTCCATTAGTGCTAATGTATTACCAAATGGTAAAACTGTAATTACCTCAGCAACAGTGATCGGTCCTTCGTTAATTGCAGCGCGGATTCCCCCACCATTTTGGAAGGCCATTATTACTTGCTTATCAGTATAATTTTTAGCTTTCGCTAACATTCCATCAGTTATTAAATTACCAAGGATTGTTTCATTTTTACGTACACTTAGTTGCTCTGTATTTCCTTCATCAGAAACACGAGGAGTTTCTAGTGGTGCTTCTAGAGTTACACCAATTTCTTCTTGTTCTACTGCAGTAATTTGATCTTGATAAGGTTTTAAGATTTCTAGAGCGCCTTCATCATCAGCAACTTCACCTAATCCAATCAGTTGACCTTCAAAATCTACTACTACACCATTTTCATCGAAAGAAACATCTAATGTTCCTAAATAATCACTATATTGATAGGCTTGTACAATAATTGTAGGTTCTTTTTCTGCACCGTTTTCGTCAGTGTCCACTAATACTGGTTCACTTAATTGAGTATGACTATGTCCACCAACGATTACATCAATGCCATCTACAGATTTTGCTAATATTTGATCGTTATCGACTTCAGCACTATCATCAAATCCGATATGTGTAACTGCAACAATTTTATCCACACCCATATCTTCAAATGCTTTAACTGCTTTTTCAGCCTCTTCTAGATAGTCTTCAAATACGATTGCACCTGGTGAAGAAATATCTTTCGTTTCTGCAGTTGTTAAACCAAAGAAGCCGACTTTTTCACCATTAATTTCTTTTACTAGACCACTATAAATTTTTCCATTTTCAGGATCACTTGAAACTAAATCATTAAATAATCCTTTAAACTTTGCATCTGGAGAGAAATTAATATTTGATGAAACAAATGAGAATTTAGCTCCTTCTACGAAATCTGCTAATGCCTGATGACCTTCAGGACTTGAACCTAGGTCGAATTCATGGTTACCAAATGTCATTATGTCGTAGCCCATGTAGTTCATAAGCTCAAGATCAGCTTGTCCTTGGAATTCATTGAAATAAAGAGTTCCAGAAAATACATCACCAGCATCGATTAATAACGCATCAGGATTTTCAGCGCGTACTTCTTTAACAGCCGTTGCACGTTTAGGTGCCATATCTGTACGAGCATGTGTATCATTCGAATGCATAATTGTTAAGTTAAATGCACTGTCATCAGTAGAATCTACATTTGTAGCTTTGTAAATAAATGTAGAAAATTGACCTCTTGTTACATTTTGATTTGGAGAAAATGTATTTGCAGTAGTACCAACTGTTACACCATTATCATATAGTGCCTTAACATAAGCTTCATCTTCATCTGCAATGTCATTAAATGGAAGCGTATCTTCATTTAAAGATTGTAAATTGAATGCTTTCGTAAGAATTGATGCCATTTCTCCACGTGTAAGTGCTTCACCTGGTTTAAATGTATTATCGGCATAACCATTAATAAAACCAGCTTGTTTTAATGCAGCAATTGCTCCGTAGTAATTATGAGTTGTAGGAACGTCAGTGAATTCTGGATTTTCAACATTTTCAACATCTAATTCTAAAATGTTTGCTAAAATGGCTGCTACTTGTCCTCTTGTAATCTCATTTGCAGGTTTAAAAGTTCCATCAGCATACCCGTTAATTACACCAGCTTTTGCTAGTTCTGTAATTGCAGTGTAGTGAGAATAGTCTTCTTTTACATCAGTGAATGATATAGTACTTGCACTAGCAGGAGCTAAAGCAAAACTAGAACCAACAATTACTGAAGTGGCTAATGTTGCAGTAAATACTTTCTTATTCAATAAAGTTCCCTCCATTAATCAAAATATAAAACTATTACTTTTTAAGTATAATGAGAGAATATTGAGAATTGCAAGAGAAATTGTTAATATATTGTAAATATTTTAATTTGATAATGATTAAAAAGTAAAAAAAATAAACGGTAAGCACTACAAATCTAGTAGGCTTACCGTTTTTACTTGTTTCTATTTTGTATTATTCAGCAGCTTTCGCGCGAAGAACCATTTGTAGGATACCACCGTGGCGATAGTAATCTACTTCTACTTCTGAGTCGAAACGAGCTAGAGCTTTGAATTCTTTAACAGTTCCGTCTTCAGCTTTAGCAGTAACTGTTAAAATATCACGTGGTTTTACATTATCAGTGATATTTACAGAAATTTCTTCTTTACCAGTTAAACCTAATGTTTCGGCATTTTCACCTGGCATAAATTGAAGTGGTAATACACCCATCATTACAAGGTTTGAACGGTGGATACGTTCGTAGCTTTGTGCGATTACAGTTTTAATTCCAAGTAGGAATGTACCTTTTGCAGCCCAGTCACGAGAAGATCCCATACCGTAGTCGTTACCAGCTAATACTACTAAACCAGTACCATTAGCTTGATATTTCATAGCTGCGTCATAAATGTACTCAACTTCACCTGTTGGCCAGTAAGTAGTGAAACCACCTTCTGTACCTGGAGCTACTTGGTTACGAATACGGATGTTTGCAAATGTACCACGCATCATTACTTCATGGTTACCACGACGTGAACCATAAGAGTTGAAGTCACGGATTGCTACACCGTTTTCTTGCAAGTATTTACCTGCAGGTGTGTCTTTACCAATCGCACCAGCTGGTGAAATGTGGTCAGTTGTAATTGAGTCACCGAATTTCGCGATTACACGCAAGTTATCAAGACCTTTGATTGCTTCAGGCTCTTTAGAAAGACCAGTGAAGAACGGTGGGTTTTGAATGTATGTTGATTTGTCATCAAATGTGTAAAGAGACTCAGTTGATGTTTCAATTGCATTCCATTTTTCGTTAGCAGTAAATACAGTTTTATATTCTTTTTGGAATAGTTCACGTGTTACTACTTTGTTTAATACTTCGTTTACTTCTTCAGTTGAAGGCCAGATATCAGCGAAGAATACATCGTTGCCATCTTTGTCTTTACCTAAAGAATCTTTTTGTAGGTCGATATCTACAGTACCAGCTAAAGCGTAAGCAACTACTAATGGTGGTGAAGCTAAGTAGTTAGCTTTTACTAATGGATGTACACGACCTTCAAAGTTACGGTTACCAGAAAGAACTGAAGTTACGAATAAATCTTTATCTTTAATCGCTTCTTCGATTTCTGGAAGTAATGGACCAGAGTTACCGATACATGTTGTACAACCATAACCAACTGTGTTGAAACCGATTTGGTCAAGGTAAGTTTGTAAACCTGAATCTTGTAAGTAACCTGTAACTACTTTAGAACCAGGAGCTAATGAAGTTTTAACCCATTTTGGTGGTTGAATACCTTTTTCTACAGCTTTTTTAGCAACTAAACCAGCAGCTAAAAGAACGTATGGGTTAGATGTATTTGTACAAGATGTAATAGCTGCGATTGCTACTGCACCTGTAGGCATTTCTACATCGCCATCAGCAAATTTAATTGTTGATGTTTTTGAGAATTCATCTTCAGTTAATCCGAAACCTTGTACGCCCATTGGAGCAGTAACTGCTTCATGGTAACGAGCTTTCATTTCTGAAAGAGGAATTAAATCTTGTGGACGTTTTGGACCAGAAAGGTTAGGTTCAATTTCGTCTAATTTAACTTCTAACACATCAGTGTAAACAGGTTCTAAAGATGGATCGAAGAACATGTTGTTCGCTTTTAAATAGTTTTCAACTACTGCGATGTGCTCTTCGTCACGGCCTGTTAAACGCATGTAGTTTAATGATTCTTCGTCAATTGCGAAGAAACCACATGTAGCACCATATTCAGGAGCCATGTTTGAAATTGTAGCACGGTCAGCAAGTGGCAATTTAGATACACCAGGACCGAAGAACTCTACGAATTTACCTACTACACCACGTTTACGTAATACTTGAGTTACTTTTAATGCTAAGTCAGTTGCTGTAGCACCGTTTGGAAGTTCACCAGTTAATTTAACACCGATAACTTCTGGGATTGGGAAGTATGAAGGTTGTCCAAGCATACCTGCTTCTGCTTCAATACCACCAACACCCCAACCAAGAACGCCAAGACCGTTAATCATAGTTGTATGTGAGTCAGTACCTACTACTGAGTCTGGGAATGTTTCGAAAGTGCCATCTTCGTTTTCTTTAACATGAACAACAGGTGCTAAATATTCTAAGTTAACTTGGTGTACGATACCTGTTGCAGGTGGTACAGCACGGAAATTATCATATGCAGTTTGAGCCCATTTTAAGAAGTTGTAACGTTCTGCGTTACGTTCGAACTCTAAATCCATGTTTGCTTGTAATGCAGATGCATTACCATATTTATCAACTTGTACTGAGTGGTCAATTACAAGATCTACTGGAATTGCTGGGTTGATTTTATTAGGGTCTCCGCCTAATTCTTTCATAGCTGAACGTAAAGAAGCTAAGTCAACTACTACTGGTACACCCGTGAAGTCTTGTAATACTACGCGAGATGGTTTGAATGGTACTTCCCCTTCTGGATCTGCGCCATTACCAAATTTAGCTAAGTTGTTTACGTGCTCGTCTTTAATTACGTAGTTGTCATATTGACGTAAAACGGATTCTAATAATACTTTGATTGAGTATGGAAGGCGCGATACGTTTGCGATACCAGCTTCTTCAATTGCAGATAGACGGTAATAGTTATAAGTTTTACCGTTTACTTCGAATGAAGAGCGGCTGTTGTGTAAATTGCTTGCCATTTGTACTCCCCCTATTAATCTTTTTGAAAAGGCATATAATATGCTACTTTTTTTCCAATGTTCATGATACCTCATTTGTATTCATAAGTAAATTACATTAATATTATCTTTTGTAATAAGTTAAATTTATGACCTAGAATGATTCTTAAATGAGATAAATTAATACACTTTTAAATGATACTATTTATTTTTTTAGATTTTAAATGGATAGTTCGTTTAATATGTCATCTTGTTCATTAATTATTCTAATTTTAAAATGATCTTTATCTTCAATCAATGATAGATCAATAAACCAAATCTTATACCCTTTTATTCCATATAAATTTAACATCTCTTCTGAAACAGTTGATAATTCAATTAAAGTCGCAGCTTTGCCATTGATATTCACTTCTATATTTCCCTTTGGATTAATTAACCCGAATAATATTTGATTGTCTGAATGAGCAGATTTTATTTCATTTTCATTTAATGGATTAGGTATTTCCGAAAATACACCGCCCCCAGAGCTCCAGCCCGTCAAGTTTTTCGTTACAATTCCAGTGCCAAAGTAATTTCCATCAGCTAAAAAGAAATATCGGTGAACTGTATCGGTTTGAGGTCCTTCAATCCAAATATAGTCATGATCAGTTGGCAGCGCTTCTTCTGGGCTACTTTTACGATCACCTGAAAAGTGAACAAAATATTGGTTGAATAAAAAACTAAGTACAATGACGACTATAGCAAACAAGCCGATTCGCATCGATCGTGTTCTCAAACTGATGTCCCCCTTCCCAAGACTTTATTATTGCTTCATCCATTTTGCTATTAATAAGGAAACAATCCCCATTAACTTAGGCATTTTTTTTGTGAATTTTAGTTGGAAATATAAACTTTTCATAAAGTGGAGCGAGCGTATTCGTTCTAGCAGCAAAATAATTTGGTGTATATCCTGTTGTCATTAACGTGAATTCTAATTTATCAAAAACCTGCTCTACCCATTCAATTAAAATAGTTTCTGGATATTCCTTTAGAATGAGTTTTTCAATAATTTGAATGAATCGTTCATCTTCATCGTTTGTAAAAACCTCTTCCTTCCATAAGCTCGTTTTAATACCTTCTAAAAGTATTGGTGCCAATTTTAACTCAAATGAAGGATGAGAGACGATTGCTGAAGAAAGGTCAGCCCCATGCGTTATGGCTAATGCCCAACCTTTAGTATCTAAAAATCCACGGACATCTTTTTCTCTATTTAAATATGGTGAACAAGCGTGAAGTGTTTCTATAGCTTCTTCAGTGGTTAAAAATGGAACTTGCGCATCAACATATAGTAATCCTGTTAACCATAATGCAGAGAATGATCTCGTAAATACTGAATCCGTTCCTTTCTCACCGATATGTAAAAATAAAAAATCACTTTCTCTTAAAGTAAGAGTAAGTTGTTTCATTTGTTGCTTTGAAAATATCTGGGTACTTAATAGCTCAATAAACAATCGATAATTTAATTTATCTCGTAATTCGTCTTCTGGATAACCTATATGTTCTAGCATTTGATCTATTAACTGAGTACCATTTTCATCTATGTATATTCGCCTTTCTTCATCATTCATCTGAATCACACTTGTAAGAAGTTCTTTCATACTACCTCCATATTGTAGTTAGACATATGGATATCATTTTAAACTCCATGGGAAGATAATGCTACCAATTCGTAAATCTCCGTTATTTCATTGGGAATGTAAATTATTTTGTGTAAATGAATGACTTTCTCAAATTATGTTAATACTTTTATTATCTATTAAGGGGATAAGGCTCTGCTGAAGAGCAACCTGAGCACTTAACAGATAGACCAAAAAGGGGAGAGTTGCTCTCTCTTTTTCTATTCCTTTTTGGGCTGAAGAAAGCGTTAAACTTTTGGGCAAAGCGTAGCGAAGCCCAACACGACAGAACTTAATCAAATGAAAAAGCCAACTAAATGCGACCCGCAAATAATATTTTAAATTGTCCTTCACATTCTAGCCATCCTGGAATTGGCTTATTCCACTTTTCAATTGCATCCATAGTAGCTAAATAGATGATTTTCTTTAATGCATTGTCTGTAGGATAAGCTGATTTAGTTTTTGTCACTTTTCTTAACTGCCGATGGAATCCCTCAACCGTATTAGTAGTATATATAATCTTTCTAATCTCCGTTGGATATGAAAAGTAAGTCGTCAGCTCTAACCAATTTTCTTCCCATGATTCAATAACCTTCGGATATTTGCTATTCCATGATTCCTTTAGTTTTTTAAATTCCAGTTCAGCTTGTTCTAGAATGGAAGCTTTATAGACTTTCTTTAAATCATTCATAAATGCTTGTCGTTCCTTTGATGCAACATACTTCATTGTGTTACGTATTTGATGAATCACACATAACTGAATATGAGTCTGTGGAAATGTACTTTGAATCGCTTCTGAAAAGCCCGAAAGTCCGTCTTTACAAGCAATCAAAATATCTTCAACACCACGACTTTTAAGGTCAGTACAGACACTCAACCAAAAGCTTGCGCTCTCATTTTCTCCAATCCATATTCCTAAAATATCCTTTATTCCATCGGAATTAACACCTAGAACTGTGTAAGCTGCTTTATTGATAATGCGATTTTCATGCTTTACCTTAAAGTGAACAGCATCTAGATAAACAATGGGATAGACTCGGTCCAGCGGACGAGATTGCCACTCAACTATTTGTGGTAGAATTTTATCTGTCACTTTACTAACTAAACTAGGCGAAACATCTACACCATATATATCATTCATGTGTGACTCAATATCTCTAGTAGACATTCCTTTGGAATAGAGGGCTAGAATCTGTTCCTCTAGACCATTAATCGATGACTCATAGTTCTTAACAATTTGTGGCTCATATTCACCATTACGATCTCTGGGAATACTTAATCTTGTATTACCAAACTTTGTCTTAATAACCTTTGTTCTATATCCATTTCGACTATTACCAGTGTTAATTCCCTGAGAACTGTGTTTTGTATAGCCCAGGTGATCCTCTATTTCAGCTTCAAATACAAGTTGTAATGTTTCTTTAAATAAAGATTTCATCATCTCAATGATGTCATCGACAGATTGACACTCCCTGGCTAAATCCTTAATCGTCATATTTTCGTAATTTTGCATAATGGTCATCCTCCTCTTATTGGAAAGTTTAACCATTTACACAAAATTTAATACGCTCTCATTTCATTATCTCGATAAGTCATAAATTTGAAAATATCAGATTTTTAAACCTAAAAATAATCAATATATTAAGTAAAAATCATTTTCAATTAAAAATTCTTTTGGATAAGCGATTAAATCATGTCTAATTCAGTAAAAATAGAAATATCAACCAGATTTACTAAGAAGGAGGGGTAAAATGACAATCTTAAAATTGTTTTCAACTTTTTTTTCGAATGTTAAGACAATCAAAAAAGCTATCCAAAGGTCAAAAACAGGAGACCATATAAAGTTATCTCCAAAGATATATAAAGAATCGATTCATTTTGAAAGGGATGTACTAATCAGCGCAAATGGAAATGATTCAGAGGAAACGATTATTGAGGGAGTTATTATTGTTCCTAAAACAGTACAGGTTACAATTCAAAACGTAACGATCTCCCCTACTTCTCAAATTTATGTGGAAGGAAATTTAAAACTAGAAAATTGTCGACTCATTGGTAAAAAATCAGAAGTATTATTATCTGCGAATGGTGGAGTTATACAAGCTACTAATTGTGAACTAACAAACGCTAAAGAAGTCGCAGTTGCTCTTATGAATCAAAGTAAATCTTTCTTCAAAAACTGCATTTTTAACTCTAATGGAAAAATGCAAATTTTATTACAAGAATCAGAAGCAAATGTTGAAGAGTGTGAATTTACTGACTCGCAACATTGCTTTTGGATTAAAAACAATTCAAAACTTTATACTACTAAAAATCATTTGCACCATCATCATGGGACGCAAATAATTGTTGATGGTGCAAAATTTGAGGACTTTGGAAGTATCATTGAACGCGGAGAAGGAAACGGAATATATGGATTAAACGAAGCAGAAATTACTATTCAAAATAGTACGGTTCGGTACCATTCCCTTCCACAGATTTGGATTCAAGAAAGTATATTAAAAACCAATCATTGCATTATTAGCTATGGAGATGAATCGGGCATTACGTTAAAAAATAATGCAGAAGCAATGATATACTTTTGTGAAATTTCTAACCACAAGAAAGAAAATATCCTTGTTAAAAAGAATTCAAGAATTAATATAGAACAATGCCATATCCATTCCGGTAGTGGTGTTGGTATTCAAATAAAAAGTCAATCTATCGCGAATTTTAATGAAACAATTATTAAATCTCATGGACTATCTCAAATATATATTACGGACCAATCAATCTGTTCGATGAAAGGTTGTATTATAAAAGATGGCTATCATATTGGACTTTTTGTTGATAAAAAAAGTTGTTTATCTGTCGTAAAAAGCGAGATTTCAAGGCATGCAAATTCTGCCTTTACTAGTATTGAAGCTCAATTAAATGTATACGAATGTAAAGTGATGGATAATAAAGGAAATGGTATATTAGCGATTGAAAAATCGAATATAGATATTGAGCTTTCAACCTTTTATGATAACGATATGCCCCACCTCGCAAGTAAATCCAATGTTATTACAACCATTACACAATGTGAGTTTTTTAATGGAAAAAGCATCTTTATAGTAAAGCATAGTGAAGTATTTGTTTTTGAAAGTAAATTTCACCATTGTGATCAAGTACAGATTGAAATTACAGATCATTCAACAGCTGTTTTTGATAACACCTCCATAACAAATGGCTCTTCCTATGGGATAAAAATTACAAGAAATTCAATATCAAACTTTATAAATTGCCAAATTAGTAATCACTATCTTGCGCAAATGGTTGTCAATGATAGCTCTCTTATAATAAATAACTGTGAATTAATTGAAGGAAAACGCAATGGTTTATTAATACAAAATCATAGTGAGGTATTTATTCGAGATAGCTACATTGCAAAACATATGAAACCACAAATATGGATTGACTTTGAATCTACTGTAGATTTAGAAAGTGTACAAATCGCGGAAGGTTATCAATCAGACTTACTTGCTCAAAATCGATCCGCCATTTATGTCTCGGACAGTATTATTCGAAATGATAGGTACCGATATAATGTACAAGCAATGAATCATTCAAAAATTAAATTTAATAAAACAATCATTGAAAATAAATATGGAGAAGTATTTTATAGCGAAAATAACAGTTTAATTACGAATTCTATCGATGAAGTGGATGAATAATTTGATCCATTTCATTTATTTTTTATCTTAAGTTTACATAATAATATTATAAATAAACACTTCTCTTCGTATGTATCTTTATAGATTGGAATAAAATGTTCTAATTCATCATTTTATAGTTTTCGAAACTCAAAAACTATGAGAAAATGAGTTCTTGGAAAGGAAGATCGAAAACGATGAATACATTAGAAAAAATTACCCCTAACTTTGACCCTTGGGAAGCATATATGGATATTGAACAGCATGGAAAATTAACACTTTCGAATATTGAGTTTACAACCACTACTTTATGTAATATGAGATGTGCTCATTGCGCTGTAGGTTATACCTTACAGACGAAAGATCCAGTTGCGCTCCCGGTTGAGTTATTTATTCAACGACTTGAGGAAATCCCTCAATTACGTTCTTTAAGTATTACAGGTGGCGAACCGATGCTAAGTAAGAAATCAGTTGAAAATTATGTGAAACCACTATTGAAATATGCCCATGAACGTGGTGTGCGTACTCAAATGAATTCGAACTTAACAATTGATGGAGCTCGTTATCTAGAAATTGCTCCCTACCTAGATGTTTTACATATTTCTCACAATTGGGGAACAATTGAAGAGTTTGTGGAAACAGGATTTGCAATGATGGAAAGAAAGCCAACATTTGATCAACGAGCGTCTTTATTCGATCGGATGATTGAAAACTCTCGTCTTTTAGCAGAACATGGTGTCATGGTATCTGCTGAAACTATGTTAAATAAAAATACATTACCTTATTTAGAACACATACATCATCAAATTGTACATGAAATGAAATGTGCAAGGCATGAAGTGCACCCTATGTATCCATCAGATTTCGCCTCTTCTTTAACAGCACTTTCATTAGATGAAATTCGACATGCAATCCATCATTTACTTGATATTCGCGATGAAGATACTTGGATGCTATTTGGTACACTTCCCTTCTATCCTTGTAGTGTAAAGGATGAAGACCAGGAGTTACTAAACCGTTTACGCCAAGCCAAAAATGTTACATTACGGAATGACCCAGATGGTAGATCGCGCTTAAATATTAACATTTTCACTGGCGATGTTATTGTAACTGACTTTGGCGATACGCCTGCACTTGGAAATGTAAAAGAAGATTCCCTACCTGACGTTTTCGATAAATGGCTAAAAACGGATTTAGCTAAGTCATTAAACTGTCACTGCCCAGCGGTAAAATGTTTAGGACCAAATGTTCTCGTTAAAAATATGTATTATCAAGATGCGAAGTTTATTAGCGGATCTGTTAAGTAAATTCTTATATAAAACAACAATAAATTCATCTTTAATTAAGCCTGTCAATTTTATTTTGACGGCTTTTTCTATTTTTTTAATTTATTACTTTAAATCTTTAGCGAAAAAGTATTACACTAATAATAGGTATATTGACCATAATGGTATATTTTAATTTGGTATGCTAAGACTAGTAATTAATCATAGTTAGACGAGGATGTGCAACAGATATGAGAATTCGACAAAATTCCATAAAGATGATCGGAATAATTACTTGTACTACCCTTCTATTTGGTTGTTCTACTCATGAATATACGACGAATAGTGAACAATTATATGGAAGTAAAAATCTATCGGCTAGTAATTATTCTTCTGAATCATTAACCATCCATACAGTTGAATTTTCAAGTGATCGTAACGTAAATGATGTTACTGTTACCCTTCTCGATTATGATACAGGTGAAAAGCTTGCTTCCACTAAAGTAAATGAAGATGGTAAAGCAATATTTGATATGGTTAAACCTGATCATCCTTATGAGATTGTAATTTATAAAAATGAAATTACAGGTGAATTATCAGAGCAACAACGAGAATTCATAGTATTTGATCCGAACAAATCATTAGTAACAATTGAAACCTTTAATCCTTCTTCTGATAAAAGTCTTGCTGTACCTGTAGTAAAACAAAATCCAGAACTACCTAATGGCTGTGAAGTAACAGCTTTAGCAGCAATATTAAATTATTATGGAATTGGGGTTAAAAAAACCGAATTAGCAAAAGACTATCTGCCAACTTCTCCTGTGACTAAACGCGGAAACGAGCTGTATGGACCAAATCCATATGAAGCGTATGCGGGGGATCCTTCAAAAAAAGACGGTGGTTATTACGTTTTTGCCCAACCAATTGTTGAAGTTGCGAATCAAGTATTGTTTGAAAACAATAGTAACTATAAAGCTTTAAATTTGAGTGATGTATCTCGTGAGGAAATATTGGCTTATGTGAACTCTGGTGTACCAGTCCTAACTTGGGTTACTATTGACTTAAAAAAGCCGAGAACAAGTGGATATTGGATTATTGAAGAAACGAAGGAAAAACATTCAATCTTTATGAATCTACATGCAGTAGTTTTAACGGGATATGAAAATGGTAAGGTTACAATCATGAATCCTTTAACGGGTAATGAAACGATTAATGCGGATATATTTTTCAGTAGTTTTAAATCACTTGGTTCGCATGCAATAGTAATTTTATAAAAAATGGGCGACTCTTGATTAAAGTGCGCCCATTTTTTGTTTGAAATTATTAAAATGCAATTCTCTTTGCTTCATATTCTGCTATTTTATCTTCATATTTAAATGTTAATGCGATTTCATCCCAACCATTAAGTAGCATTTCTTTGTAGTAAGGGTCAATGTTGAATTGATAAATTGCTCCGTCTTCCCCTTTAACCGTTTGTTCTTTTAAATTTACAGCAACAGAATATGGCTTTTCTAATCCTTTTGCTAAAATTTCATCACACTCTGCTTCTGTTAATTTAATCGGTAGGATTCCATTTTTAAAGCAGTTGTTATGGAAGATATCCGCAAAACTCGGTGCAATGACTACTCGGAATCCATAATCTAGTATTGCCCATGGCGCATGTTCGCGAGATGAACCGCAACCGAAGTTATCTTGGGCAACTAAAATTTGTGATCCTTTATATTCTGGTTTATTTAATACGAAATCTGAAATTTCATTCCCCTGTTCGTCAAAACGCCAATGATAAAATAGGAAACGTCCAAATCCTGTACGTTCAATACGTTTCAAAAATTCTTTTGAAATAATTTGGTCAGTGTCTACATTTTTACGATCTAATGGTGTAATAATACTATTTACTTGATTAATAGGTTCCATTGTTCTGTCCGCCTTTCTCATATATGAAAAAAGTTATACTTCTTGCTCTTGTTTTACGTATTTACGTACATCAACGAAGTGACCTTCAATTGCAGCTGCAGCAGCCATTGCTGGACTTACTAAGTGAGTACGTGATCCAGCACCTTGGCGTCCTTCAAAGTTACGATTTGAAGTTGATGCACAACGTTCTCCAGCAGGAATTGTATCTTCATTCATACCAAGACATGCTGAACATCCTGATTCCCGCCATTCAAAACCGGCATCTAGGAATATTTTATCTAACCCTTCCTCTTCTGCTGCTTTTTTCGTTGACCAAGAACCTGGTACAACAATTCCACGAACACCTGGATGAAGTTTTTTACCCTCCACAATACTTGCGGCAGTTCTTAAGTCAGAAAGACGTGAATTTGTACATGAGCCAATAAATACATGTTGGATTTCGATGGATTCGATTGGTTGGCCTTCTTCCAATCCCATATATTTAAGAGCTTTTTTCAATGCTTGTTTATCAGTTTCAGACTCAAAATCATCTACAGTTGGTACTGACTTTGACACACCAGTTCCCATTGATGGATTAGTACCCCATGTTACAATTGGTTCAATTTCATTAGCATCAATTTCTAGCACTACATCATAAGTAGCATTAGGATCTGACGCAAGGCTTAACCAATATGCTGCTGCCTCATTGAATTTATCCTCTTTCGGAGCGAAACGTCGTCCACGTAAAAATTCCACTGTTTTTTCATCAGGTGAGATTAAGCCTGCTTTTGCACCTGCTTCAATAGACATATTACATATTGTCATCCGTTCTTCCATAGTTAATGAACGAATGGCTTCGCCTGTAAATTCCACAATGTGGCCAGTGCCTATACTAATACCCCATTTCGCAATGATGGCTAATATGATATCCTTTGCAGCTACACCGACACCTAATTGACCATTCACTCGAATTTCCATTGTTTTTGGCTTACTTTGCCATAAAGTTTGGGTTGATAAAACGTGCTCTACTTCTGATGTACCGATACCAAATGCTAGTGCACCAAATGCACCGTGAGTAGAAGTATGTGAGTCACCACAAACGATTGTTTTTCCTGGTTGTGTTAATCCTAACTCAGGACCAATGACGTGAACAATCCCTTGATCTGGATGTCCCATATCCGCAAGCTGAACACCAAACTCCTTCGCATTTTCAGCTAAAGTTGTAATTTGTTTCTTTGCAATTGGATCATTAATTGTAGGCAAATTTTTAGTTGGTACGTTATGATCCATTGTTGCAAAACATAAATCTGGACGACGTACTTTACGACCTGCTAATCGTAAACCTTCAAAAGCTTGTGGAGATGTTACTTCATGAATTAAATGAAGATCAATATAAAGTAAATCAGGTTTGCCTTCTTCATGATGTACAACGTGAGTATCCCAGATTTTTTCAATAATATTTTTTGCCATCACTTTTCACCAATCCTTAAATATAAGATTCTACAATACTATCAGCTACAAAATTTGTATCAATTTCGATAATTACACGATCAGTCCACTCGTTAGTTGATAAAGAACGTGATCCGTCTTTTGCTAGATCAGCAGTAAAGTAACCATCATTAAATACTGCACTAACTGCACGTTCAATTTCTGTAGCTTCTTCTTTTAATCCAAAGGAATAACGTAACATCATTGCTACTGATAGAATTGTTGCAGCAGGGTTTGCTTTTCCTTGCCCTGCTATATCTGGAGCTGAACCATGAATTGGTTCATATAATCCGAAATGATCTCCTCTAATAGAAGCAGAAGGTAATACACCAAGGGATCCAGTAATAACTGAAGCTTCATCACTTAAAATATCCCCAAACATATTGTCAGTAACGACAACGTCAAAATGTTCAGGATTTGTAATAAGCTTCATTGCTACAGAATCAACAAGATTATGCTCCACTTTGACATCCGGATACTGTTCTTTCTTCTCCTCTACAACTTGACGCCATAATCTAGAGGTTTCTAGCACATTTGCTTTATCAACTGAGCAAAGTCTTCCTTTACGTAAGCGGGCCATTTCGAATGCATTATCTACAATGCGTTCAATTTCTTTACGTGTATATATATTTAAATCGCTTGCTTCGTTGTCAGTGCGATGTTTTTCTCCAAAGTAAATACCACCAGTTAATTCACGTACGATCATTAAGTCAACATTCTCTGCAACTTCGCGCTTCAATGGAGAAGCTCCTAGTAAACTAGGAAATGCTTTTACAGGGCGAAGGTTTGCAAATAGATCAAAGGTTTTTCGGATTTTAAGTAATCCTTTTTCAGGTCTGAGTTCAGGTGGATTGTTATCCCATTTTGGGCCACCTACTGCTCCTAGTAAAATTGCGTCGCTTTCTTTACAGATTGCGATTGTTTCATCTGGTAATGGATTGTTGAATTCATCTATTGCTGTACCACCAATAACCGCATAGGATAAATGAAATTTATGGTTGTAACGTTTGCCAATTGCTTGTAATACACGAACAGCTGAAGCAACAACCTCAGGACCAATACCATCGCCAGGTAAAACTGTAATTTTCTTTTCCATTGTAAGACACCTCAACGTTTATTTTTTTACAGAGCCGTATGTTAAATCGAAATGCGAAATTTCTGAGTATAAAATGTTCAAAAATATATTTTTTGTTTTCTATTAATAAAAATGATATAAAATAATTAACGACTTTTTTTAGAAACGCCACCAAACGTTAAATGCTTGATGGCGACCTTGGGACAAATTATTCTTTCAAAGATTAAACATTTGCGATTTGACGGGTTCCGTGTATGTTTTCTTGAATCAAGTGACGGTTAATAGCGTTTAAATATGCTTTTGCAGTAGCTGCAAGCACATCTTGTGAGTTATCACGTCCAGTTGATGTGAACCCGTTATAGCGTAAAGTAACTACAGATTCCGCTAGAGCATCGCGACCTTTACTTACTGATTTAACACCGAAGTCTAAAATATTTACTTTTCCGTTTACTAATTGTTCTAGTGTGTTGAATATTGCTTCAACAGATCCAGAACCTGTCGCAGCAAGAGTTTTCAATTCTCCCTCTGGTGTAATAACTGATGCTGTAGCAGTTGGAATATTTTCTGTTCCGTAAGAAACCTGAACTGTTTTAAGCTCAAATAATGGAATATCTTCTACAGATACTTGTTGATCTGTTAAAAGTGTTATTAAATCTTCCTCTGTAATTTCTTTTTTACGGTCAGCTAATTTTTTGAATTCTTGGAAGGCTTTGTTAAGCTTTTCATCAGATAATTCATAGCCCATTTTTACAGCACGATCACGGAATGCGGCACGACCAGAGTGTTTACCTAGTACTAAATCCACTTCTTCTTCACCAATTAATGCAGGTGAAATAATTTCGTACGTTTCTTTATGTTTTAGAACACCGTCTTGGTGAATTCCTGATTCATGTGCAAATGCGTTTTTACCTACTACTGCTTTATTCGGTTGAATAACAACACCTGTTAAACGACTTACTAATTGAGAAGTACGTTTAATTTCTTTTAAATTTAAACCAGTCTCAATTTCATAAATATCTTTTCGAATATGCATTGCAACACCAATTTCTTCTAAAGAAGCGTTACCAGCACGTTCACCAATTCCGTTAATAGTACATTCAACTTGATCTGCACCATTTTGAATTGCAGCTATAGAATTTGCCACGGCCATACCAAGATCATCGTGGCAGTGTGCAGAGAATTTTACTTTATGAGCGCCATTAACATTTTCACGTAAGAATTTGAAAAGCTCACCATATTCTTGTGGAGAAGCATAGCCTACTGTATCTGGAACGTTAATTGTAGTAGCACCTGCTTCGATTACCTTCTCAATGATTTTTACTAAAAATTGGCGATCTGTACGGAAGCCATCTTCAGCAGACCATTGAACTAGTGGGAAGAATTTTTTAGCATATTTAACTGCTTCTACAGCTTGCTCTAGTACTTGTTCTGGTGATTTTTTTAATTTATATTCCATATGAATAGGACTAGTTGCTAGGAAGACGTGGATATGCGGCTGTTCCGCAACTTTAAGTGCTTCCCAAGTTGTGTCAATATCTTTTTGAACACATCGTGCAAGTCCTGTTACAATTGAATTTTTTACTGTGCCTGCGATTCGATTTACTGCGTCGAAATCACCAGGGCTTGAAGCAGGAAACCCTGCTTCAATAATTGTTACACCTAAACGTTCTAATTGCTTTGCGATTTCGATTTTTTCCTGAGTATTTAGATTAATTCCCGCTGACTGTTCGCCATCTCGAAGCGTCGTATCAAATATATCTATTTTACGCATTACTTAACCACTACCTTCTTTTTGCCTTCATTGATGAATGGCATCATTTCACGTAATTTAGAACCAACTTCTTCAATTTGATGCTCTGCACCTGCTTTTTTGTACTCAGTGTAGCGTGGGCGACCAGTTTCATTTTCGTTAATCCAATCTTTAGCAAATGTGCCGTTTTGGATATCTGTTAATACATCTTTCATACGTTCTTTAACTGATGGATCAATGATTCGTGGACCAGATACATAATCTCCCCATTCAGCTGTATCAGAAATTGAGTAACGCATTGTTGCCATACCGCCTTCGTACATTAAGTCAACGATAAGCTTTAATTCGTGAAGTGTTTCAAAGTAAGCAAGTTCAGGTTGATAGCCAGCTTCTACTAAAGTTTCAAAACCGTATTTTACTAGTTGAGTAGTACCACCACAAAGGACTGCTTGCTCACCGAATAAATCCGTTTCCGTTTCTTCTTTAAATGTTGTTTCTAACATACCTGCGCGAGCAGCACCAATTCCTTTACCATAAGCAAGTGCTAGATCACGTGCTTCACCTGTAGCATCTTGGAAAATTGCGAATAATGCAGGAACACCAGCACCTTGAGCATAAGTACGACGAACTAAATGTCCAGGACCTTTCGGAGCTACCAGGAATACATCAACATCAGCTGGTGGTACGATTTGACCAAAGTTAATGTTAAAACCGTGAGCGAACATTAATGCGTTACCAGATTTTAGATTTGGTGCGATTTCCTCTTCATATACTGCTTTTTGTCTTTCGTCAGGAAGTAAGATTTGGATGATATCTGCTACTTCTGCTGCTTCTGCTACTGTTCTAACATCTAGACCATCTTCTTTTGCTTGATCAAATGATTTACCAGGGCGTACACCTACAACTACATCAAAACCAGATTCTTTTAAGTTTTGAGCATGTGCATGACCTTGAGAGCCATAACCGATAATTGCGATTTTTTTACCTCTTAATACTGAATCATTGATTTCGTTTTGATAATACATTTTAGCCATTTTAATTTCCTCCTAAAGTTGGTTTTGTTTTTTTATTTTTTTAGTGTGATTACTATGTTTGTAATCACATTTTTATATACTTAACTACCTGAGTAAGCAGCACTTACTTCAGAATAGAAAGTTGTGGTGTTTCAATAGGCTGGGCCTCGCGTACAGAAGCTGTAACACCTGTACGCGTTAACTCTTTAATACCATAAGGTCGAATCAACTCAATAAATGCATCAATTTTTTCAGGATTCCCCACGACCTGATACGTCACTACGTTTTTGGATGTATCGATGATTTGTGGTCTGAACGGTTCTACAATTGCATTCATTTCTATTCTTAAATTAGCTGGTGAAATAACTTTCACTAAAGCGAGTTCTCTTAGAACAATTGATTTATCCGTTATATCATTGACTTTTAAAACATCAATTTGCTTGGATAATTGCTTGATAAGTTGTTCAAGTTTCACTTCGTCACTAATATTGACGACAAAAGTCATTTTTGAAATATTTGGTTGTTCAGTGTGGCCTACCGTAATCGATTCAATATTAAATTGTCGTTTCATTAGTAAGCCTGTTACTCGATTGAGAACACCACTTTGATTAATAACTGTTACTGTAATTACTCGTTTCACGGTTTTTTCACCCCTACAATATCATCTAGCCCTTTCCCAGCAGGTACCATTGGATAGACGTTTTCTAATTGTTTTACTCTAGCATCAATTACTGCTGGTTCATCTGAGTTCAACGCTTCTTCTAAAATTGCCCCAGCTTCGTCTAATGTTGTAATACGATAGCCTTTTAAGCCAAAAGCATCAGCTAATTTTACAAAATCAGGCTGTACAGGCATCAAGCTTTGTGAATAACGTCCATCATAAAATAACTCTTGCCATTGACGAACCATACCTAACGCACCGTTGTTAATGATGACAACTTTTACTGGTAAGTTAAATTCTTTTAATAAAGCCAATTCTTGATTTGTCATTTGGAAACCAGCATCACCTACGATAGAAATAACTTTTTTATCTGGCTTCGCAAATTGAGCTCCGATCGCTGCAGGAAAACCAAATCCCATCGTACCCAGTCCACCTGATGTTACCCATCCATGATCGTTATTCAATTTGTAATATTGTGCAGCCCACATTTGATGCTGGCCAACATCTGTCGTTACAATCGCATCACCATTTGTGATGGTATGAACCATTTGGATGATTTGTTGAGGCAAAATTTCTTGCTCATCTTCAACATACCAATATGGGTAATTTTCTTGTTTTTCTTTTAGAAACGCTAACCATTCTGATGAGTCAGGTGATTGGAAATCTTTTTTAAGTAATGCTTGTAATGCTTCTTTTGCATCCGATACGATTGGAATATCTGTTGGAATATTTTTACCAATTTCTGCAGGGTCAATGTCGATATGAACAATGGTTGCATTCGGCGCAAACAATTTTGTATCCCCTGTCAATCGATCATCGAAACGAGCTCCAATATTAATTAACAAATCACATTTTTGTATTGCATCATTTGCAACAGCTGCTCCGTGCATTCCAGCCATACCGAAGTTTAATTCGTGATTTCCGTGAATACTACCTAATCCAAGCAATGTATTAATAACTGGCAATTTGTATTTTTCGACAAATTCAGTTAATTCTTTGCGTGCATCTGCAAAGAGAACACCAGCACCTGCTAAAACTAAAGGTTTCTTAGATTCTGAGATAGCTTGCATTGCTTTTTGGATTTGTAAAAAATTTGGTTTTGTATTCGGCTGATAACCAGGTAAGTAAATTGGTTCATCATTATCTACAATCTCCGAAGCATCAAACAATTGACCGGATATATTTTTAGGAAAATCGATAAGGACTGGTCCTTTACGTCCTGTATTCGCAATATGAAACGCCTCTTTTACGATACGAGGGATATCACGTACATTTTGAATTTGATAATTGTGTTTAGTAATTGGTGTTGTGATACCAATAATATCTGCTTCTTGGAACGCATCTGAACCGATTACACTAGTTGCTACTTGACCAGTAAAAATTACTAATGGGATCGAGTCAATCATTGCATCGGTAATACCAGTTACTAAATTTGTAGCTCCTGGTCCACTTGTAGCAATTACAACACCTGGTTTATTTAAAACACGTGCATAACCTTCAGCAGCATGTATTGCTCCTTGCTCATGTCGAGTTAAAATATGTCTGATTGGATTTTTATAAATGGCATCATAAACATTTAATACTGCGCCACCAGGATATCCAAAAACTGTATCAACACCTTGATCGATTAATGATTTAATTAATAAATCAGACCCTGTCTTTGGTGTATATTTTTCTTCAGTTGAAGCTGCCGGCATAGCATCTATTTTCACGTTTGTTGATGTATTTGCAGTCATTTTTCAATTTTCCTCCATTCATATCAATTTTTATAAAATAAAAAAGCCTTTTTCTCCAACGCAAAAGAAAACCTTGTGCGTAGGGATGAAAAAGACTTTCATGGTACCACCCTTGTTCATAGCTAAAAAGCTACCTCGCGAATAGTGGGAACAATTCATCTACTTTGAATGTTTCAAAGGTTTTGAAAATTCAAAGTGCAACTAGATGAATTCACTATTCATTAATAACGAGCATTTCGAAGTTTGCCCGGAACTATCTAATGGCATAAATGCGTTTAATAGTTCACTCCGAGGGGATGTCGGATATAGTTGTATCACCGGGTTCCAGCATTCCCGGCTCTCTGGTAGATACAAGTCTCTATAACCTTTAACCTCATCATCGAGTTTTATATACATGATTTATTATATACTCATGATACCGCCTTTTGAGGCATTTGTCACAAGTTTTGAATATCTTGCTAACCATCCAGTTTTAATTTTTGGCTCGAATGGTTTTAAGTTTTTACTTCTTTCTTCTAAGACATCTTCTGAAACTTGAAGATTAATTGTTCTATTTGGTAAATCAATTTCAATTATATCTCCATTTTCAATTAATGCAATAGGTCCTCCTTCAGCAGCTTCAGGAGAAATATGTCCTATGGAGATACCTCTAGAAGCACCACTAAATCTTCCATCTGTTATTAGTGCAACTTTCGTACCTAAACCACGGCCCATAATTGCAGAAGTTGGTGCTAACATTTCCGGCATACCTGGTCCACCCTTTGGTCCTTCATAACGAATGACAACAACGTGACCTTCTCGTACTGTACCATCATCAATAGCAGCTTGTGCTTCATCTTGAGAGTCGAAGACAATCGCTTCACCAGTAAATGTTTTAATCGATGGATCTACAGCTCCAACTTTGATTACTGAACCTTCTGGCGCAATGTTACCATAAAGTACTGATAAACCACCTACAGGACTATATGGATTGTCTTTTGTACGTATGACTTCTTTGTTTGTAATTTGATGATCTTTTACTAAATCACCCATTGTTTTACCAGCAACTGTAATACGATCTGGATGAATTGCACCAGGAATTTTTGTTAATTCATTAATAATTGCTTCAACACCGCCAGCTTTATTAATATCATCCATTGAGATATCAGATGCCGGCATAATTTTCGCTAAATAAGGAACGCGAGCAGCGACTTTGTTGATGTCTTCTAAATTATATTCGATTCCCGCTTCATTTGCGATGGCTAATGTATGAAGTACAGTATTTGTTGAGCCACCCATTGCCATATCTAATGCAAATGCATCATCTATAGCTTCTTTTGTAATGATATCACGAGGTTTTACATCCTCCTCTATCATTCGAATTAAATGTTTTGCTGCGTCTCGGATTAATTCCTTACGCTTTTCACTTGTAGCAACAATTGTACCATTACCCGGAAGAGCTACTCCTAGCATTTCCATTAAACAGTTCATCGAGTTTGCAGTAAACATACCTGAACATGAACCACAAGTTGGACAAGCATTATTTTCTATATCTAAAAGTTCATCAGCTGACATTTTCCCTGATTTATGAGCACCAACACCTTCAAAAACTGATGTTAATGAAAGTTGTTTTCCTGATGAAGATACACCAGCTTCCATTGGACCACCAGAGACGAAAACTGATGGAACATTTGTACGAACGGCTGCCATTAACATACCAGGTGTTATTTTGTCACAGTTTGGAATGTAAAATACACCATCAAACCAGTGCGCGTTAATAACTGTTTCAGCTGAATCTGCAATTAACTCACGACTTGGTAATGAATAACGCATACCAATGTGTCCCATTGCAATTCCATCGTCAACACCTATTGTGTTAAATTCAAAAGGAATACCGCCAGCTTCTATTATTGCCTCTTTTACAAAATCAGCAAACTCACGTAAGTGAACGTGGCCAGGAATAATATCGATGTAAGAGTTACAAATACCGATAAATGGTTTTCCTAAATCTTTAGCTTTAACTTTACCCGTAGCATATAAAAGACTACGGTGAGGAGCACGATCAACTCCTAATTTAATCATATCACTTCTCATAATTGATACGCCCCACAATTTCTACTAAGATTAATTTATTTTATTTATTGATGTAATAATATTAAACTCACATATTGTTCATGCATTGAATCAAATAACTTACATTACATGATTGTGTTGTTGAATACTATTAACTTATTAAATTGTTGATATCATAGTACAAAAAGTGCTTCGTAGTCAACTATATTTTTCAAATAATTTGTACAATTTAAAAAACTATCATTCGTTGTAATCGTTTACAGTCTCGATAATACACAAAATATTCTGTTTTAAAATAAATTTAAGATTTTTTTATTCCCTTACTAATAAATACTTACAAGTTATTTAATGTTGTCTCTAAATGTATAAATTTGTTTATGCTAAAGGTATCGTAATGATGTTAATTAATTAAAAAAGACCCCAATAAATGGAGTCTCTTGGAATTGAATTATGGAATCATTTTGGAATAAACAACATATCTACAGCTAGATTAAGTACGATAATAGTATGCAACATTGTAATAAACAAAGCTTGGCGGTTTAATTTTTTCATAACATTTTTATCCATATGATCCCCACCTCATTTTAAATTTGTCTAACTTGTGAACATTATATGACAGTGTTTTAAAAATTGCAAAATATTTTTAATTTTCAGTGGTTCATATATTTCCTTTTACATATATTTTCTTTTTTCTTAAAGTTTTTCTTTATAAATACGTATAGTTTTTTTAATTTAACGGAAAATTTATAATATAACACTTCCAATGGTATTGACGTTTAATTCGTACTTTAAATGAAGTATTTACTTACAAAGGAGATGGACAACTATGATGAGCTTCATTTGGTTTCTAATAATTGGAGGAGTATTGGGTTGGTTAGCCGGTGTTATTTTAGGAAGAGATGTACCTGGGGGTGTTATAGGTAATATTATTGCAGGTATTGTCGGTTCATGGATCGGTAGTGCATTACTTGGGAATTGGGGTTGGGAAGTATCTGACTTTTATGTTTTCCCAGCTTTAGTCGGAGCGATAATATTGATTTTTATTGTTAGTTTCATTTTGCGATCATTTAGAAAAGCAACTTAAATCGATAATAATAAATGGTGGGTGTCATTGAAAATCTGACACCCTTTTTCTATGTATACAATAGCTTTTTATTAAAATGTAGTGTTTAGTACAATTTTCTCTAATTCACTACTTACACTTTCATACTGTTCATAATAAGAGATCACCATATCTACATAAACATCACTATGATTATAATTGAATACAGCCTTTCTTAGTTTACCATCAGATGCTCCAGCTTTTGAAAGGTAGTTTGCCGCACTGTAAATAGCATCTTCAATATCAAACGGATCAGCCTTCCCATCTCCGTCTCCATCTACCCCATACCCACCGAATTTTTTAATTATAGCAGGATTTGTCTTATCCTCCTCTGGAATCTGCCCTTGCCCTAACCCATCGCATGTTGGATGCTTCCACCCTACAAATGTGCATGGCATAAATTGCATATGCCCCTCTGCACCGACTGGAGAAATTAATGTACTCGTAGTAGAAAAACGTGTTTCTACTCTGTGATGGGCGGCTAACAATGTCCAAGGAACATCGTATAATTCACCTGCAGCTATGTATATTGGGATATATTCCTCTGGTATTTCGACATCAAATTCTTTTTGTATATCTTCTTCATTTAAAGCCGTACTTACTTCTTTGAAAATGGTTAAATCTTTTAGCTGTTGCCAAACTATAAAAGAGGAATAATACACTGTAATAGAGATTGGTATAAGTAAGATAATTAAAAATAATTTAAATCCTGGACTTAATAATGGTTTCTTTTGTTTCTTTTTCTTCGCCATATGAGCCACCTTTAAATGATTTCAATTGATATATTTTTCAATTTTTGAGATAGTTTTAAAATTAATAGGAATAATAACAATACAATTCTATACTAAAATACTAGAAAACACCAAGGAGTGAAATATTTATGTGGAAAGAATTTAAAGAGTTTGCTATGAAAGGGAATATTATAGATCTTGCTATTGCAGTTGTAATTGGTGGTGCCTTTGGTAAAATCGTGACATCATTAGTAAATAACATTATCATGCCATTTGTCGGGATTATTACAGGAGGAATTGACTTAACTAAAAGTTTTGTTTGGGCTGTTGGTGATGCAAAAGTTGAACTAGGTGTATTTTTGCAATCTATTATTGATTTTCTAATTATTGCATTTGCTATCTTCTTTGCCCTTCGACTACTTACGAAATTTAATCGAAAAAAGAAAGAGGAAGAAACTGTAGCAGAACCTGTTGTTGAAGTTGATAATAAAGAAGAACTATTAAAAGAAATACGTGATCTTTTGAAAAGCCACAAAGAGTAAGAGTATGAATTGTACCTGTGTATATGTTATTTAATTTTAAAATATTTGTTTGAAAACTTAATTAATTTCTTCGAACTCGGTTGTTTTCGCAAATTGTACATGATAAATTGAATTAATAATCAATATTTTTGTATCTAATGGAATAAGGAAAGAGTGAATCTAACATGACAAAAAAGGCAATCGAAACAAAATTAGTACAACTAGGCAATTTAAGTGATCCTAAAACAGGTGCAGTTAATCCTCCAATTTACATGTCTACTGCGTATAAACATGCAGGCATTGGACAGTCAACGGGCTATGACTATACACGTACGAAAAATCCCACTCGCGAAATATTAGAAAAAGGAATTGCTGAATTGGAGTTAGGAGATGCAGGATTTGCATGTAGCTCTGGTATGGCGGCTGTTCAATTAGTATTGTCTTTATTTAAACCAGGTGATGAAATTATCGTTCCTGATGATATTTACGGTGGTACCTATCGACTATTAAAGACTTTTAGTGAAACTTACAACATAAAGCCAATTTATTTTTCATCAGAAAAAGACGTAGAAGGTTTAATAACTGAACATACAAAAGCAATTTTCTTAGAAACGCCTACAAACCCATTAATGCTAGAGTTTGATTTAGATTTCTTCGCTGAAATTGCTAATAAACATAATATTTTATTTATTGTTGATAACACATTCTACACACCATACTTCCAAAGACCAATAGAACATGGTGCCGATATTGTTCTACATAGTGCAACAAAATATATTGCTGGTCACAATGATGTTCTTGCTGGGTTAGTTGTTGCAAAAGGACAAGAATTATGTGAAAAACTTGCTTTTGCCCATAATGGTATGGGACTAGTACTTTCTCCAATGGATAGCTGGTTAGTCATTCGTGGTTTAAAAACAATGCATCTACGGTTAAAACAACATGATGCAAACGCAAAAAAAGTGGCAGCTTACTTAGAAAGTGAAGCTCTTGTCACGGATGTATTATATACAGGTAAAGGCGGTATGCTTTCCTTTAGAGTAAAGTACCCTGAAATGGTTAATCCATTTTTACAAAATATGCAATTAATTACTTTTGCTGAAAGCCTTGGCGGTGTAGAAAGCTTCATCACCTACCCTGCTACTCAAACCCACGCTGACATCCCTTATGAAGAACGTGTTGCCCGTGGAGTAGATGATCGTCTATTACGATTCTCTGTAGGTGTTGAAGAAGCAGACGACATTATCGCGGATTTAAAACAAGTGTTTGATCAATTAAGAAAAGAATTTAACTAAAAATTATGAAAGAGCCCAGAAAGATTTATATCTGGGCTCTTTTTTTAGTGATTATAATGATCTTGTTCTGAAATTTCGCTTAACGCTTCTCCAGCTTCATTTACGAAAATGTTTTCTTTTGCTAAGTCTCCGATAGCAATAATTCCCACAATATCACCGTTTTGTACTACTGGTATACGGCGGATTTGATGCTTTGCCATCATTTGAGCACATTCATGTATGTCTGTATCAGGTGAACAAGTAACTACATCAGTAGTCATACAATCGTGACAGTGAACTTTATTACTATCTTTTCCTTCTGCAACACAATTAATAACAATATCACGATCTGTAATCATACCTACTACTTTATTCCCTTCACAAACTGGCACAGAACCGCAATTAATATCCCGCATGATTTGTGCTGCTGTTGTTAAAGAATCGTGAGGAGAGCAGATTCGAATTTTCTTCGTCATAATTTCTGATACAGTTTTCATTTTAAAACCTCCAAAAATAATTATTCAACCTTATTCTTCCTCAAAATTTGAAATTTATAAATAAAAAATACTAACAAGAATAATTCCTGTTAGTATTTTTGTATTTTATTTACCTAATCTTTCTTCAATCAACGTTTTCATGTCAATTGCGATTGTGTCATATGGAACTCCTGCATCGCTTTCTGTGTAACCAGAATAGTTCTTTACGACATTCCCTTGTTCGTCTACAAGATGAAACGTACTCATATGTGCTACCTGGTCACTATTATCTGGTTTTTTTACAAATGTTTTAAATGAATTTAACGCAAATTGCTCAATAAACGCTTGATCGTAGCCAGTAAGTAAATGCCATTTTGATTCATCCGGTACAGTATAATGACTCAAATATTCAGATAATATTTCCGGTGTATCAACTGTTGGATCTACTGAAAAGGCTACAATTTTATAATCTTCTACGCCACGTTCGACTAGTTCTTCTTGTATCACTGTCATATTATAAGTCATTGGCTGACAAATCGTTGTACAATTTGTAAAGATAAACATTGCTAACCAAGGCTCGCCCTTTAAATCCTCTAATGTAACTGTATTTCCTCGATGATCAGTAACTTGAAAGTCTTCTATCGGATAGTTTACATCTGCCTTAAATTTATAATTACTACATGCTGCTAATACAGTACTAATGACAAGTATAGTAATTATACAAAATAATTTCTTTTTCATATTGTGTCAACTCCCTATTTCTTACTTTCATCTTATCGAAAATCCAACTTAAAGTACATTTTTTTGTGGTGACACAATCATTACAAAATTGTGAAATCGATTTCAAATTTAATCTTTCATTGCTGTTAAGGCAGTGTGAATGGCATCGAGTTTTGTTTCGATTCTGTATAGCAAGTAAAAGGAAACGATTATTGGGAATCCAATTTCTTGTATCAGCATAATCCACTCCTCCATCATGTCACCCCTCCTAGATATTCTTATTTAATGAAAAAGCCGACAAAATCATTAAATGACATTGTCGGCAATTCCGTTAATATGAGTTGTATTTTTCAACTCATATTATGAAAGAGCAATTTCAGAAATATTTCTTTCAATAACACGTGCTTGATTTATTCCAATTAATGAAAATCCTTCATAATGAAATACGTCTTGATCAATAATTGTTTGCATAACATTGGATACTTCTGCAGGCGTTAAATCATCTTTAGGTTCACTAATTGAAATCGTCATCGTTTTACCGTTTTCGGTATTAAATTTCATTTCTAAAGTTAAAGCCATTTGTTATCCCTCCTTTTAAAGATTAAAATTCAATTACCTCTGTTTCAGATTTTTTTGCTTGATTTAATGGATACTTTGATAGACTTGCAATTGCTTGTGATACTGTAGCTAGTTTTTCAACTTCTACATCGTCACGTACATTTCTAATTGTTTTTGAAGTTAAAACAGGCATACCCAATTCATCAAGGCCAGTTTCAAATAATAATTTCAAACTTGCTTCCTCAAAGTTATATGCAGCCATTCTTTTCACCTCCCTCTCACTCTTTTATATATATCGAAATCGTGAAAATAGAGACATTGATAGTGAAAAATTTTAACTTTCCTTTTATAATTAGAGATAGTGTAGTAAAAGAGGTGAACAAATTGTTAGATGGCTGGTTCATGTGGTTTATATTATTTTGGGTTGTAATATTAGTTTCCTTTATGGGAATTGGTGGATTTTTCATGTTTCGAAAGTTTTTAAAAGCTTTGCCAAAGCAAGATGGAAAATCAGATTTAGATTGGCAAAATTATTATTTGGATAAAACAATTCATTTATGGGATGAAGAGTCAAAGAACTTATTGAATGAACTCGTTAGTCCAGTACCTGAATTATTCCGTCAAGTTGCAAAAGAAAAAATTGCAGGTAAAATTGGTGAAATTGCTCTAGAAGAACATGCGAAAAATATAACAAACGATTTAATCATTCGGGGATATATTCAAGCAACTCCAAAAAGGGATCATAAGTTTTTAAGAAAAAAATTAGATGATATGAAAATAGATGTATCCCCATATGAGGATTTATTTGAACAATAGATTCTTTATAATAAAACCTCCCTAAATGACTAGGGAGGTTTTATTATTGAACGATGTGCGCCTTTTCAATCTTCTTAAATTTTACAAGCATTGCAATTCTCCATGGTAAGAGCATAGAAAATGCTAGTATCCAAAACATACCCGCTAATTCTCCTACATCAAATGCATCTGATAATATTACCTTTAATATACTTCGTCCTACAAAAAGACCAATGAATATAAAGAAAAATGCTTTTGAACGTTTCATATAAATTTCATTTTCACGAATTTCAAATTTTGATGTTGCAATGAGTATAGTTGAAAAGATGACACCAACTACTACAGCCTCTAATATTTGTATAGGCGTTACACGGAATTCTTCAAAAATAAACATTAAAGCACCCGTAGACATTGCAATGGGAGGAATTAAAATTTTCTTCGCATTAACAGGCTTTTTCTGAGATCGCATTCGTGCAAACATGACAAAAGTACCCATAAATATTGCCATTAATGTCGAGCCTATAACTAAATAATGAGAAGGTATATAAGCAAACATCCAATTCCTCCTCTATATCTTTACATCTGTATAATAGTATCTGTTTTATATAATACCACATACAATCGTTAACGACATAAAAAAATCCGCATGAAATTTGTTATATCTTTTTCTGTATGCTCAATTAAATTAAAGGCAAATACAACTATTCGCTGTATTTGCCCTTTTCTACTTGTTTTATAATTTATTCAGTGTATGAAATAATAATGTTTGGTTCTTCCTCTGATTCATAATAGATTTCTCCACCAAGGTAAACATCAACTATTTCTAATTGATCAGTTACATTTTCAGTTAAAATTAGATCGCCGTAGATTGTAAGATTCTGTATTTTAATATAGTCTGCATTGACATATACTTCACCATAAACCTCTAAATCTCCCCCATTGAATACTAAAGGATTGTCTATTGTACCACCATTGTTTAACACTAATACAGATATTCCCTTAATATTGCTACCAGCAACATTTACTATCATATTTGAATTAGCTAGGGCTTGTGAATTTTCAGCAGAAAAAATATTTGATAAGCTTTCATCAAATGTATATTCCCCAGTTGTTGTAATTACTTTATCATTTTTAATCTCAATCACTTCTAAGTGCGGATACGTTGCTTCGATTGCTTTTACAAGAAATACTGCCATTTGTCCGCGTGTCACATATGCAGATCCATCAAACGTTGTTGCAGTACGTCCTGCTGTTACATTATTTTCGTAAAGAGCTGCAACAGTGTCTTTGTAGCCTGGATACACATCTGTAAATGGTAAATCATTGACATTTGATGCACTTAAATCAAAAGCAGAAGCCAAAATTAATGCCATATGGTAGCGAGTGATTGGTTTGCCCACTCCGTATGTACCATCTTCAAATCCGTTTACATAACCAGCATTTTGAATGGCAGCAATAGCACCGTAATAAGGATGACTAGTTGATACATCTGTAAATTTTGGATTTACAACATTTTCAGTATCTAATTCAAGTAAACCCGCTAGGATTACAGCCAATTGACCTCTTGTAATACTTTTATTTGGTTTATATGTATTATCTGGAAATCCAGTGACATAGTCGTTCGCTGCTAAATTCAACACAGCATTATAATAATAATCTCCTTCTTTTACATCCGTAAACAACTCGCTAGCATTTGTTGTAGTCGGCGCTACTATTACTAAAGAAAATGCCAGAACTGTTGTTGTTATTACTGCATAAATTAATCTAGTAATTTTATTTTTATTCATTGAAAATCTCCTATCATATGACTTTAAAACAATCATATATAGAATACTGTTAATAGACAATTGCTTAAAATAATGAATATTTAGTATGTTACTGGTATTATTGGTTATGGATTCATAATTCGACTAATTTCATTATAGACTTAAAAATCCCACCTTATATACAAGGTGGGATTAAAAGGGAAAGATTAGTAACTATTTAGAAGCTTATCAACAACCATTTTTAGTTGATTAGCATCGAAAGGTTTTGTAATGAAATCTTTTGCACCATTTTCAATTGCTTCAACGATAATACGTTGTTGACCTAGAGCTGTAATCATAATAATTTTAGCATCAGGATAACGTGGGATTATCTCTTTTACTGCATCTAATCCAGACATTATAGGCATAGTTACATCCATTGTTACCAAATCCGGTTGAAATTTTGAGTAGAGTTCCACTGCTTCTTTTCCATTAGAGGCAAGCCCCACAACATCGAATCCCCACTCTTCAAACATATTTCCCACTGTTGTTCTCATAAATAATGCATCATCAACTACTAAAACTGTTGGCATGTAACTCATTCCCTCTCGCTAAAAAAACATAAATGTAATTAAATTATGTTAATATTGTTGTTTATAACACTAGAAGCCTGTAAATCCACCAAAGATAGGCGTCAAAATTCGAATTAAATAATCTAATCCATCGAAAAATAATAGTATACCAATAGCAATCATTATATATCCGCCGACTTTAACAATAATTTGGCTATTTTTACGTATCCAACCTAATCGAGAAATAAAGAATGATAGTACAAAGAATGGAATTGCAAATCCAAAGTAGTAAGCTAACATATACCACATTCCAGATTCAGGGTGTGTACTTGCTAATAAGATGATCGAAGCTAAAATAGGACCAGTACAAGGAGTCCAACCTGCAGCAAAGGCTAAACCAATCAAAGCAGAACCAATATAACCTGATGGTCGATTTTTAAATTCAAATTTTCGATCCTTCATTAAAAAGTCAATTTGTAGTAAACCTACTATCATTAATCCAAAAACAACGATTAAGATGGCACCGATTTGTCTTATCAAATTTTCATAATTAGTAAATATTTCTTTAAAGATTGAAGCGCTAAAGCCGATTGCGATAAATATTAATGAAAAACCGATTAAAAAGAATACAGTATGTAAAATAGCACGTTTTTGTAACATGCCCTTTTCATCTTTAAGTTCTGTATAACTCATACCTGTGATATAGGATAAAAATGCAGGATATAAAGGTAGTGTACATGGCGAAATAAAACTTAAAAAGCCAGCACCTAAAGCTAAAAAGACATTAATATCTGTTTCCATGTTGATTCTCTCCTTACTATTAATGTCTCCATCGTATCAAATTTTTTAAATAAAAGCGGTTAATAATATTTGAAAATTATTGACTAAATTATGAAATCAATTCGAAAGCCACTACTAACCAATTTAAAACAATTATTAGTGTACCATAAATTGATAATTATTGTCATCTTTGTTACAAGATTATTAAAATTCTGAATATTCGATGTTTAATTACTAACAATCGAGCTCGTTAATTCACTTGTAAATCGAATATTCCAAATAGGTTCAAAACGGTTTATTAAATAATTTTTAACCTTTTTCATATCACTTTTTGATGTTAAAGGACACATTTGAATAAATATTTTAGAATGAGTAATTACTTTTGTTATATTCGCATTGACATGACAATGTGTGGCAGTTCCATCTTTAAAACAACTTTTTGGTGATATATTTCCAATATGTTGATTGAAACGAATTTTAAATGATTTCGCACATACTCCTGTAAATACGAGTTCATTATTTACTAGTATTGTGTATACCCCGGCTTTATTTAATATTGTTTCATTTCCTTTAACATTAAAACGAGAATAGGTTAAGTCACCATAGTTATTTAAAAATTGTAAATAAAAAGGATTACCATTACTCTTCATGGAATAGATAGCCTGTCCTGCAGGCATATCTAGCAGATCGGCATATTGCTTTTCACATTGAGTTTTTAATGATTCATACCTAGTTTGTTGTATTAATTCACCTAATGTTTTTTTATCAAATCTTGAGAAAACATTTTGTAACCCTGTTTCTAACAAATGTATTTCAGCTTTATAAAATTCGAACTGTTCTCCCCCAATTGCTAATAACATACTATCCCCCACATTCCCCTTACTATATTAGATAGTTTTATTTATTACTTTTAAATCATAACATTATTTTCCATTAATGTAAAAAAGCAAGCCGATATCGACTTACTTAATTTACATTAATAGGTTCATGATGTTTTGCGTGGTGGCGTTTTCTATAATCAGTAATTGTAGAAGCAATAAACAATAGAATAGCAAGCCAAATGAAACTAAAAGAAATAAAGTCAATTATAGTAAACGTTTCATTGTATAATACGATTCCCAAAATTAACACTACGGTAGGTGTTATATATTGTGTAAATCCAATCAGATATTGAGGAATTTTTTGAGCGCCTTTAGCAAAAAGAACTAGCGGAATTGCAGTAACAATTCCCCCTAATATCAATACTAAATCCGTCGTAAAATTTACTTGTAAAAAAGAAGTTTCTTGAGTATTCCATAAATAAATATAATAGCCAAATGCAAATGGCGTGATAAATAATGTTTCAATTGCTAGACCACGAGTTGCATCTAATTTAATCCTTTTTTTCAATGCACTATAAGTTGCAAAAGAAAGAGCTATTAAAATGGCAATCCATGGAACTTGACCGTAACTTACAGTCATTACTAGTACTCCTGTAAAAGCAATGATTACTGCAGCTATTTGAGCTTTTGATAATTTCTCTTTAAAGAAAATGACCCCAAATAACACTGTAAGTATTGGATTTATGTAATAGCCTAAGCTAGTATCAACAACATGATCATGATTAACAGCCCATATATACATGTACCAGTTAATTGTTATGACAATAGATGCTAGCATTAAAGAGAAAAATAGCTTTTTATCTTTCCAAATTGCTTTTAAATCAGCTACAAGATTTTTCCGTTGTTTTATAATAATAATAAATAATAACGTAAAAACGAATGACCATATCATTCTATTAATCAAAATTTCCAAGCTATCAACATGCTCTAGCATCTTCCAATATAATGGGAAAAATCCCCATAATCCATATGCGCTTAACGCATATACTAAGCCCTTCTGTTCTTCTGTCAAAATTTGCACCTTCTTATGTGAATACGTAAATATATTCCAATTATAGTGTTAGAATTTGTGTAAGTAAATGTATTTTTTATTTATCGGCTTAACCCCTTTTGTATCAGTTTACATTCAAAAGTAAGATGTATATTGTATTTTCGCGTACATTTTTGTACAAAAGAAAAATCGCTATCAATTATTTGAAAGTAATTGATAGCGATTCGTTTTAAGTAGTTACCTTTAATACAGTTTTAATTTTTTGAATAACTCCACCGCTGCTATATGTTAATACACTTCTCTTATAGAAGGATAAACTTAATACGTATAAAATCACAACTGATAAAATGAGTACCGCTAGTGAAAGTATCGGTTCAATTGGTGATAAATCTGTTGCTCCAATTCTCATTGGCATCACCATGCCAGAAGTGAGTGGAATGTATGAGAAAACTTTTATTAATATTGTATCTGGATTTGCTACTCCTGATATCATGACATAAAAGCCAACCAATAAAACCATAATTGCCGGTGTCATAACCTGAGAAGCTTCTTCTACTTTTGAAACAAGGGATCCAAATAATGCCCCAAGAATTAAGAATAATATAACGGTAAAGAAAATAAATGCAACTACATAAATGATATAGGAAAACGAAAGCTCACTAGCGATATTTCCAATTCCTAAATCGCTTGCAGGTGTTATATTAGATTTAAGGCCTATCAATGCAATTAATGCTCCGACGATAATGGCAAATTGTGTGAGAGCGATTAAAAATACACCTAGTAGCTTTGATTGAAAATGTGTGCTCGGTTTAACGCTTACTAACAACATCTCAAGTGCACGTGATCCTTTTTCAGATGCAACATCTGTCGTAATCATTGATAAATATGTTGTAATGAAGAAGTAAATAACAATTCCAACGACGTAAGATACCCACATTCCTGATTGTTTTTCGCCTTCACTTTTCCCATTTACGTCTTCGTTTAAATTTGTTGTTGTAATAATTGGCTGACTATTTAGTATCCGTTCAGCGTCTTGGCTTGATAAGTTTAGTGATTGAATGCCAAATATTTTTGCTGCATATTCTACATGTGAATTAATAGTTGACTGGTCATTTAATTGCAATGGATTGTATGTCACTATGTCTGCCTTCAAATTGTTATCTGCTTCTGAAAGTACTACTACTGCATCTAATTGATCTTGTTCTAACCCATTATGAAGCTCTTCTATTGGTTGTTCAGAAATTGTATATTGAATATCTTCACTGGATATAAAAATAGAACTCATATCTATTTCTGTTTCATTAACTAATGTTACTTCAATAGGTTCTTCCTTCAAGAAAAAGCTCGAAATTTCACTCCAGTATAATACGATTGCCATAATTACAATATACATCAACGTTAGTGATATAAAAGATTTAGAACCTAACTTCTGTTTATATAGTTGCTTTACGAGTATCTTTAGTTTATTCAATGTTTCCACCTACCTTATCCTTAAAAATTTCATCTAAAGATAAATAATCTAGGCTAAACTTTTCAATATAGTTTCCATTTGAAACAATATCAAAGATAGGTTTTGCAAAGGATTCATCTTCTAAGCTTATAACATATTCATCGCGTTCTTTTTTAATTTCCTTTATACCTGAAAGCTTTGATAAATAATGTTGGTCTATATTTGTACGGATCGTTAATTTGGTTTTCCCATATTGTTTTTTCAAATCAATTAAACTTCCTGAAAACAGTGAAACACCTCTTTTTAATAAACATAAATGATCACATAATTCCTCTACATTATCCATTTGATGACTTGAAAATAGTATAGTCATTCCTTGATTTTTAAGTAGTAAAATTGCGTCCTTTAATAAATCTCGATTAACTGGGTCAAGACCACTAAAAGGTTCATCTAAGATTAAAAATTTCGGTTTATGAATAAAGCTTGCAATGAGCTGAACCTTTTGTTGATTACCTTTCGATAAGGTTTCCGCTTTGTCATGTCGTTTATCCTCTAAATCAAAACGTGAAATCCAAAAATCAATTTCCTTTTCAATCTCATCTTTTTTCATTCCTCTTAACTCACCAAATAAATAAAGCTGTTCTTGTACCTTCATACGAGGAAATATTCCCCGTTCTTCTGGTAGGTAACCTAAATAATCTCGGTTGATTTTATTAATTGGCTTACCTGCCCACGTGATTTCACCAGAAGTAGGTTCCTGTAAATCTAAAATCATTCGAAATGTTGTTGTTTTACCTGCTCCATTTTGACCGATTAGACCAAATATTTCACCTTCTCCAATACTAAAATTCAAGTCATTGACAGCTGTGAAATCTTTATATTTTTTTATTACATGTTCAAGCTTTAGTGTCATTTGAAACTCCTTTCTAGTCGTTAAAAATTTCTAACTGTTCTTTTAGTTTTCTTCGTTTTTTAAAAACACGAAAAAGTGGTATTCCGATGATTAAAGCTGCAAATAAATTGAAAAACCCTACTATTCTAATTGAATTATAAGCTCCATCAAAAATATCAGTGATGTTTAAAGTACCCATAGCCAGGTTTAATAAAAATAAAAATAAAAACAAATAATAGATGCGATTCATATAGTTTAATTTCGATGAAGTATCTGTATACAATTCAAAATCCCCTTCTGAGGATTTTTTGCGGAAATACGCCCAACTAAAAGATTTTGAGACTAATTCCACACCTGATGCTTCTAAAAATGCTATATATTCCTTACTGTCATCTTTTTGATTTAAACCATTCAATAATTCATTTCGATAAATATATTGACCGGGTATCCCCTTTTCAAATTTAAAATAACCAAATCCAAATTTTTTTAAATGCCAGCCAGCTTTACACATTTTATTTATCCATCGTTCTTCTTTTTCAAAATCAATATAGAAACGAATTTTTAATATTTCATCCTTCATTTTTCGCACCTCCTGTTATACGGATACCATTCTCAAAAAGTTCCTTTAATCGAGAAATTTCATATTCAATAATTTTTTTTCCTTCATTTGTGATAATGTATTCTTTTTTACGGCCATCATCCTCAATAGGTCTAATCCATCCTTTTTCTAATAGCGATTTGATAGCACCATAAATTGTTCCGGCTCCTAGATTTACTCGATTATTCGTTAATTGCTGTGTTAACTGAATAATCCCATAGCCATGACGAGGTTCATATAAAGAAAGCAATATATAATAAACTCCTTCTGTTAAAGGTGGATGTTGTTGTGACATATAATTTCTCCTTTTTTACATCGTCAACTGATATATCGACTGCCGATATACTAAATATATCAGCTGCCGATATATAAGTCAATATTACATAAAAAAACACCACCCCATTAATGAAAAAATGGGATGGTAATTGCATAATGTGGTTATTCAGTTTTATTGGCAGCAATTAAAGTACCTATACCTAAAAAATCACTCGTTGTTAAAGTACCATTATTTAATTTTTCAAGCCAAATAGGCTGTATTGCTTGATCTTTAATTCCTTTTTCAAGCATTTGTTTAATTTTTTGTTTATTCGTAAGTATCTCTTCTAAACGAGTGATTAAAGTAGGTCCTGTAAAATTCTGTAATGATAAGGTGCCTTTTAAAGTACTATTTAATTCATTTGAATTTGTCTCTTCTTGATTTCGCTGAGCTGATTTACTGTCTATTGGAATATGACCTGGTTTTACATATTGAATTAATTCGTTTGTTATTGCTATACAAATTTCTTCAAAGTAATTTTGATACAATGATACATCTACTGTAGAATTTACAAAGCAAATCTCTATTAAGATGGCGGGTTTGTTCATGTTATTTAAAAACCCCAAGTTTGTACGTTTTTTTCCACCACGATTTCGTAAACCACTCGCATTTGAGATTGCCTTACTTATTTGAGAAGCAAAAGCTTTCATTTTATCACTAACATAAAGCACTTCTGTTCCAATATTTGTATCATGTCTACCACTAGTGGAGTTGAAATGTACGCTTACATCTAATTTACGCGTTGTATTATTATGTTGCGCAATCAGGTACTCTAAATTTTCCTCTTGAGTTTTAGATATATTATCTTCAATATGTGTTACTCCGATATCAACATTTTGTAATAAACGAACGATACGATTCACGATTTTTCTTGCTTCAGTCACTTCATCAATAATATCTTTAGCACCTGATCCTGGAGAATAATGACCAGGACTAATTGTAATTAAACTCATCATTTTCACCTCCAATCAATAAAAACAAACTATTTAGTGAAATCACCTATCATTTTGTCGTGTCATTTCTATAGTACGTACGAAAACTTAAAATACACGGGCGAACATAACATTCTGTATATTTCTACTATGCATATTAATAGACACTTGTTCTTAATTCATTTACCTAATGATATATGATTCCATTATATAAATAGTTTTAAAACCACTTTATAAAGACAGCAGATTCCAATTTTATTTGATATAAGTACTTTTTCTTCGTATTAATATGAAAAATAAAAAGAGCTGATGTTATGGTGCTGCACCCCAAACGTTAGAATTTTAAATCTAACATTTGATATGCAGCACCAAATTCAGCTCTTTTTTTAATGTCTAATTGATTTTTTAATCATACAAATTAACAATATTGTTAGGATTACATAAATGAGTAGTACAATTAGAAAAGCGATAAATCGTTCTTGATTTGAACCATCTGCAAACATGACTGGCCCTAATCCAAAAAACGTAACACCTAAAAATAGAACGAAAAAAACAACATATATGAACCACCTCATTGTGCAAATCCTCCTTCAATGTAGTTTATCGGATTTACAAGAAAGTGATACAAATTAATTGTTAAAATTTGTTTAATCTCTAATTATTTTAAATGTACCAATGCCTTTAGCTAGAATTTGCCCATCCTTTGTAAAGACTTCTCCTTCAACTGTAGCAATTCGGTGACCTAATTGAATAATCTTTCCCGTTGCATAAATCGTTCCAGAATTTGATGGTGCTAAATAATTAATATTTAAATTGATGGTAGCACAACGGGTTTTTGTTTTGGCTCTTAAACACATGGATAATACTTGATCAATCATTGCCGCATGTACTCCACCATGAAGCGTTTCATTTACATTTAAAAGATGATCTTGAATAGTTAGTTTTAGTAATACATCGTCTTCTTCAAATTTTTCAATTTCAAACCCGATAAATTGGAAATATGGCATTTTCTCAAAGCTTTGTTTTATTTCGCTTATTGTTATCATGTTTATAGTTCCTCTCCGTTCATTACACTTACTCCTCAAGTGAATTTAAATTATGCCGAAATCATCATTAGATTACAGCTCCTATTTCAACTTTAACATAGCGAAGTTTGTCATCTTTTGTTATTTATACTTATTTTACGATTAAAGAGATTTTTCAGCTTTATGAAATCACTGGAATAATGGGTCAAAAACCAAGGGATAGGCATAAATCTTAAAAACTAAAACATCTTTGCCCTTTACTGACTAAAATTGGGTATTCAACTATCATTCTTTTTAATCATTTTGTATTTTCTCATAAAAATTACCTTCAAAATAGGTATCTATCTAGTTTAGGCTATCGAAATATGAATAGATTAATTATGTAAACAATTCTATTACGAAGGAGGTCGTGAAAATGTTTAATAGACGAAAATGTGGTCCATCAAGAAGACCAATCCATTGTCCTGCAAACGTATTACCAACACAAGTTGCACCAGCAAGGGTTTCACCAACTCAGGAAGTGGTAAGAACTAATGTTATTAATACTGTTGTACCACATATCCATCCAGTTCATACAACAACTGTTAACCGTCATGTAACGCATAACCAACATTACTTCCCACAAACTCAATCTGTGGAAAATGTATTCTCAGAAAATACGATGAACTGCGGTACACCTGAAAATCCGAACCCAGATTGCTTCCCAATCCGTAGAAATAGATTCGGCTTTTAATAACTAATTAATGTTAACGATCTTAAAAATCAATGGGCGACTCCATATTAAGAGTCGCCCAAATCTTTTGTTTTTACATACTTTTTAACTTTTCGTATTCAAGTTGAAGCTTTTCGATTCGTTTTCTACCCTCTTCACGATTACGAATCGTTTCAGCCTGAATTTGTTTTGTTTCTTCAATTCCAGACATTATCGTTTGCCAAGTTGTTTCAATCGTTTCGATTTTAATGCTAGGTTGACCTGCAGCACGTGCAATGTTCACACTATTTTGTCTTATATTCTCAGCATTTTTAATAAGCATTTCATTCGTTCGATTATCTAATTCAACCATAGAATCAGAAACTAACTTTTGTCGTTTTAATGTAACTGCATGAATGATCCCTTGTTTAAAAATTGGAATTGTTGTAACGAAGGCTGAATTAATTTTTGCGATTAAATGATTATTTCCTTGTTGCATCAAACGAATTTGAGGAGCTGATTGGAATGAAACCTGCTGTGCCATTTCAAGATCAAATCTACGTTGTTCGAGCAATTCAATTGCCCTCCGAAGTGACTCTAACTCCATAATCGCTTCCTGATCACCTTCATTTGCACGTGCTTCTAATGTCGTTAGATTTGGTCGTAATTTTTCAACTTTCACCTCGATTGCGGCAATATGTTCACTTAAAGATTGGAAATATTCTAAGTTTTGATCGTACATTTGTTCAAGCTCTACAGTATTTTGCTTCATTTCTATTTCGTATTTTTGAATCTCGTTGTAGATTGCATCAATTTCTTTATTCATTGTATCGTATTTCGATAAAATCTTTTGTAGTTGTTCTTTTCCTTTACTAAACATTTTTGAGAAAAATCCTTTTTTCTCATCTTTGAAATCCTTTGGATCGAAACGGTCCATAATCTTGTTTAAATTGTTGATGAGAGCACTTGATTTTTCCAGTTTGCTTGTTCGTATCGTTGAAAGCATTCTATCTGAAAATTTAGAGATCTCTGTAGCTGTATCCTTCCCAAACTCTAAGATGGCGATTTGATTGTTTACATCTATTTTTTCAGCTAATGTTTGGACCTGTGGCTCTTCTTTTAGAGCTATTTGTCGTTTCTTAATTTGAGACAACTCTTCTTGTGATACAAGCTGCTTAGCCTGAATATCTATTGGTGGTTCGTTTACCATTTCTAAAGCATTTGTAGAAGTATTTTCTGTTTTCTTTGTGTCCAAATCTTCAAATAACGAATTTTTTATCTCAGACATTATCGAATCCTCCGTTCATAGGCAGTAAATAATAAAAATATTTCTTCCTGGATAACTTTTCTATATGAACATTCTATACGAAAAGGTATTTAACAAAACATACGATTTTAGGAAAGAAAAGTTTCATCTAATAAGTTCTATTATGAAAAAAATCCTGCCAAAAAAGCAAGATTTATAAGTTATAGTGCTCCACCAGATCCACCATCAATATTTACTGAGGTACCCGTTACGTATGATGCAGCGTCAGAAACTAAGAATGTAATCACATTAGCAGCCTCTTCTGTTTCACCAATACGTCCTAGTGGGATAGATTTACCAACTTCTTTTGAATATTCTTCCCAAGTAATATTAGGCATAGTTTCTTTCCACTTGTTTTCAATTTGACGACTTCTGATTAATCCGATACAAACAGCGTTTACACGGATATTATATTTCCCAAGATCCTTACTCATAGCTTTTGTTAGTGCTAGTCCAGCAGAGCGGCTTACTGTTGTTGGTAAACTAGATGCTGGAGGAGTTTTAGCTAGAATAGCTGATAAGTTTAAAATAGCCCCTCCATTTTGTTCTTTTAAATATGGAAGTGCATATTTTGAACAATTGATTGCACCAAACAATTTTAAGTCTAAATCTGATCTCCACAGATTTGTATCAACTTCCTCAAAGGGATTTGCTGATGATGTACCAGCATTATTTACAAGTATATTTAACTTTCCAAAGTGCTTAACTGTTGCTTCTATTAATGATTTACAGTCCTCTTCTTTTGATACATCTGCTGAAAAAGTAAATACCTCTACACCTGTTTGTTCTTTAATAAATGCCTTTGCTTCATTTAATGATGCTTCATTTCGAGCTGCAATTGTTACCTTAGCACCCTCTTTAGTTAATTGAAGAGCAGTATATAAGCCAATTCCTTTACTCGCCCCAGTTACAATTGCTACTTTTTCTTTTAAACCTAAATCCATTTTCCCATCCTCCTAATATTACCTTTAATAACTATTATTATATATAATGTTAATTGATTTGTGGGAATTTTATGATTATTTAATGTTTCTTGTATTATGATAGATTACTATAGTTAGGATTTTGATTTAGAAAGATTAAATTCTTCAGAACTGTTGTACATGAAAAAGGACCCTAAAGATTAAATCTTTAGAGTCCTTTTGGAAAATTTGACTATATCTTATTAAAATTAGAATGAAAGTCTATTACCATAGTGAGCGCCAACAATAATTAATAAAATGAATAATACGACGATTAACACAAAAGCAGATCCGTTAGATCCACCAGAATCACCGCTCCAGCATTCTCCACCATAGCCGCCAACGTCACTTCCGCCGCAAAAGTTACTGTATCCCATTTTCCTACCTCCTTCAATTCGATTTAATATAATCTATGTGAGATTGGTAATTTTGTAATGGATAAACAAGCAATATATTAGCTTTTATATTGTTTAAATCCATTACTAATATAGTAAATGCGATACATAATTATTGTTGCGTGACATTTGTTTAGAATTACATACTTTTTATTTTTCAAGCTGAAATTCATATTTTGTATCAAATTCAAATAGTCCATTTTTAAAGGTTCTTTCCACAAAGGAAATATGATTATCATAAGATATTAAAAGTACCGTTGAAGATCGTGTACCGTAATGGGGCATTTGTATAAACATCGGTGATAACTCACGTTCTAAAGTGATCCCCACACCAGTGTCAGGTAATTCCTCTATTGATGCTTTTGTTCGATTAGAAACAATCTTGAATAATTCATCAATATTTAAATCATCCTCTTGATGTAGTTCTACATAATTTTTTAACAATGCTTTTCCCTTTTTTACTTTTGGCCAAGGAGTGTTTAATGAACAATTACTCAAACTATGTGTACCTGCTTGAATTTTACTTGTTTCATTTAAAATATTATTATAATGATAAATCTCGCCACCATCGCTGATAATTACATTGTACCCACCAAATAATTCTCTCGTTTCTTTTAATTCTTCGATATAATCAGAAGGTGCGATATTCCTTGTTAAAAAGGTTTTCACAATATCCCCTCTAGACTTAGGGGCTACAGGTAAATTTGGATCACGATAGTTTGTTAAAGCTGCAAATCTTCCTTGCTTTGTTATACCAAGCCATGTCCCCATTTGTTTTAAATCACGACCTGCTAATAAATTAGGTTCATTTTCCCAAAAGTGAGCTGCTTCAGTAGGCCTATCATATTCTTCATCACGGTTTGCTACAACAATTAATTTATACTTTGGATGATCGTTATAATGAAAGTTAATTAGACACATAAGTTCTCCTTTTTATTGTAATTTATTTCTTCTCTTCTATTTTATTTATTAATTCTCTTAAGATTTCATTATTTTCTCTAAGGGCTGAAACCACACTTATCATAAACCAAAGAACGATTAATACAGGAACAATATAAAACAACATGGTAATTAATATAACCAATTCAAATCCCCCCACTAAGTTAGGTATCTCCTATTACTATTTTATACCAATTTTATTAACTATACGTCTATGCTTTTAAGATTATTATAGGTAATTATCTTTTCAAACTATTTTTTCTTATAAATTTATATTTTTGTATTCTTCTGTCCAATCGTAAAATATTTTTAATTAATTGGAATTTTTGAGAACTTATTTTGACGATAATCGTATAGTAAGTATCATAAAATTTTGGAGGTAATAAAATGTTAGTGACAACTACTAGTCAAATTGATGGGAAGCGAATTGAAACTTATCACGGTATCGTGACTGGTGAAGCAATTATGGGGGCCAATGTTGTACGAGATCTTTTTGCATCCGTAACAGATATTATTGGTGGACGTAGCTCTGCTTATGAAAACAAACTATCTGAAGGGAGACGCCTCGCATTACAGGAAATGGAGGATGCAGCAAGTCGACTTGGTGCAAATGCTATTATAGGTGTTGATTTAGATTTTGAAACTCTTCGCGATGGAATGATGATGTGTGTCGCTACCGGAACAGCTGTTACATATCGTGACTAAAGATAACTATAAATAAACGAAAAAGGTGAAGAAAAACAATTAGTTTTTCCTCACCTTTTTTATAGCTCATAAAATCATTATTGTTTTATTTATTAAATTAAAAGCCTTCAAACATTTCTTCTACTTCTTCAGAATTTCCGAGAACCGCTTCCATTAAATTAGCATCTGAAAGGATTTTGAAGTTACCCTCTTTATCCTTTTCAACATTTAACTTAACTTCACGAGTCACTGTTTCAACATCCTCAGCAGTAAGAGTATTCGTTAGGATTTCAACTGATTTAGCTTCCATTTGTTTGTTATACTCTTCTTCTGAACCTTCATTCATTGCTAATTCGAAGGCAGCATTAAAGATTTCTTCCATTGCAGTACCCATAGCGGCAGCAAAGTCAATTGAAGTAATTTCAACATTGACTTCGGCTTTATTATCATCGATCATGTTTTCTTCTGGTGATTTGAAGTCATATTTATTGCTAATCCCTTTTAAAAGAGCTTTAACTGTTTCATCTGACTCCTCTTCATAAATGCTATTAAAGTCAAATTCATCAGAAACATTTTCAGAATGAACATAAGTACCAGCTTTTTCAAAATCGCCAGCTTTTATAGCAGTTAAAAATTCAGATACAACATCTTCTGGTTTTGTAGCTCCTTGTCCTCCACAAGCTGTTAAAACTAAAGCTGTCAGACCAAGTGTGAATAGACTAATAAATTTTTTCATCATTATCCTCCAATAATATAAAAAGTACTTATCCAGTGTAACATAAATAATACTTAAATTTAATAACAATAATTTCTTATTTAGTTATCTACTGAATGGAGGTTTACTTAAGTTGAATTTATTCGTTATCATCTTTTGAAAAGAAAATTCTATCCAATTGAATGATGATTAAAGGTACAATAGCTAAACCATAAACCATTAGTAATTGTATACGTGTTAATACAGCTACTTCAAATAAACCTAAGATTAACACTGTGTTTAATAAAGTAAAACCAATAAGGAAAGCAATCCAGACTGTTAAATTTGAGAACAGTCCTATTTTAAAAATAGATTCATCGGAACGACAGTTAAACCCATGGAATAATCTTGCCAAGCATAATGTAGCAAAGGCCATAGTGCTAGCAACGATTGGATCTCCAGTTGCTAAACCAATTTGGAAAGCGATAATAGTTACTGCTGCAATGATTAACCCTTCAAATCCAACCTGTGATACAAACCTTTTATTTAACAACGGTTCATGAATATTTCTTGGTTTTTCATCCATTAGTTTTTTATTGTGCGGTTCTAAACCAATCGCAATCGCAGGCAAACTATCTGTTAGTAGGTTGATGAATAATAAATGCACAGGTGCAAATGGAGCTGGTAATGCAAAAAGTGTTGCATATAAAACAACTAATATCGCTCCTGTATTTCCTGACAGTAAAAACTTAATGGCATTTTTAATATTTGCATAAAGACTTCGACCATTCGAAATGGCTTTAACTATTGTTGAGAAGTTGTCATCTGTTAAAATCATTGAAGAGGCTTCCTTAGCAACTTCTGTTCCTGTAATTCCCATAGCAACTCCAATATCTGCTTGTTTTAATGCCGGACCGTCATTGACGCCATCCCCTGTCATAGCGACAACAATACCTTTTTGCTGCCATGCTTTTACAATACGAATTTTATGCTCTGGAGAAACTCGTGCAAAAACAGAGATGTTTTGGATTTTATCTCTTAATTCTTTATCTGTTAAAAGATCAATTTCTTTTCCTTCAATGGCTTCAGAAGGATCCTTCAAAATCCCAATTTGTTTTGCAATCGCTGCAGCTGTTATTTTATGATCCCCTGTAATCATCACGGGTTTAATTCCTGCTTTAATACAATCTTCTACTGCCTGCTTCGATTCTTCGCGAGGTGGATCCATCATCGCTGCTAAACCGACAAAGGTATAGTCATTCTCATCGTCTTCGTTTACTTTAGTTGAATTTACTTCTTTATACACAAATGCTAGAACTCGTAAGCCTTCATTTGAAAAATTTTCATTTATTTGTTTTATCGCTTCTAATTGCTGATTAGTAATGTTTTTAACACCTTGGGAAGTTTCAATTTTCACAATACGGGAAAGAAGAACATCCACAGCACCTTTTGTAATCATGATATATTTATTACCTATTCTATTCACCGTACTCATTAGTTTACGAGTTGAATCGAAGGGTATTTCTCCGAGTCGCCTATATTGTTTTCGTAAATGGTGTTCATTCAAGTTGTATTGATTCCCAAAGCGGACAAGCGCTACTTCAGTTGGGTCGCCTATTTCCTTATCCATTGATGTAACAGAATCATTACAGAGTAATGCCATGTGCACAAATCTATTTTGAAGTTCATCTCTCATTTGCAGTTGATCTTGCGCAATTACTTTTTCATTTAAATATATCTTTTGAACAGTCATTTTATTTTTAGTTAGTGTCCCTGTTTTATCTGAACAGATTACAGAGATACTGCCAAGACTTTCCACTGCATGTAGTTTTCGAATAATTGCATTTTCCTTCGCCATCTTCTGTGTACCAAATGCCAGAACAATTGTAACAATGGAACTTAATGCTTCAGGTATTGCTGCAACTGCAAGAGATACTGCAAACATAAATGAATCGACCATTTCGCGACCACGTAAAATATCTAAACCAAAAATAATGATACAAATGATAATAATCCCGATTGCCAAACGTTTTCCGAAATGTTCAAGACTAACTTGAAGTGGCGTTTTCTTCTCCTTCGCATTTTCTAATAGATTAGCAATTTTACCAATTTCAGTGTTCATACCAATAGAAGTTACAATCGCTTTTCCACGACCATTTGTTACAAAGCAGCCAGAAAAGACCATATTTTTCTTATCGCCAAGTGCTACATCTTCTTCATTAATAACATTTGCCATCTTTTCAATTGGTAATGATTCACCTGTTAATGAACTTTCGTTGATTTGCAAACTATAGCTTTCTATTATTCTTCCATCTGCACAAACATAGTCACCAGCATCTAAAATAACGATATCGCCAACAACTACTTCCTTAGAAGGAATTTCAACAACTTGTCCATCTCTAAGAACTCTAGCTATAGGAGCGGCCATATCTTTTAAACTATCTAACGATTTTTCTGCTTTGATTTGTTGTACGGTACCAAGTACGGCATTTAATATAACGACTACTAAAATTACTATTGAGCTTTGTACTTCACCTAAAAACACTGAGATAATTGCGGCGATCATTAAAATAATGACTAGAAAGTCCGTAAATTGTTCAAGGAAAATTTGCACTGCACTCTTTCTTTTTCCTTCTTTTAACTCATTATATCCGAACTGTTTTCTTCTTGTTTGAACTTCAAATTCTGTTAATCCTTGCTGTGTTACTTCAAGTTCATTCAATACTTTTTGTATAGGTTCTCGATAATATTCTGTCGCATTCATTAAAATAATCCCCCATATTCTAGTAATTCGTTTTCTTTGATCATTGGCAAATTACACAAAATAATTATTACGTTCCTACCTTGCTTTTAATTAATAGTTCTTACTAAACTATTATTCATTACGAACAACTTTTCATTTAATAAATACATGATAGTGAAAACACTATAAATTATATGTATGAGATATTGAAATATGAGAGAAAATTAATAACTATGATTTATCATTATTACTTTTATTGATATTTACAATAAACTATTAGCAAGTATAATCAAAAAGCGTTAATCCATTTTTTGAATCAACGCTTACGTAAGTGTATAAACCATTCGATTTTCAAATTTTAAATAAACCAATTAAAATTAAAGCGAGTCCGGGTAAAAAGGTAAGCTTTTTAACCCAGTTCATATTTCTAAAAATTAACCCAATATTGATACCAGCGATGACGAAGATAACACTCGATACAGTGACAACAATTGAAAATAATATAGGTGGTAAATCTATCAAAGCTGCCCCAATCCCAGCTCCAAATGAGTCCAATGATAATGCTAAGCCTAGAAATAAGGCTTCTAAACTTCCAATACTGCCAGAGCGATCAAAATCTGCTTCTGTAGGTTTTTTTAATATTTTAATAATGAGTCCCAATCGTTTGATCTCTAAATCGATAATTTTAATAGTTCCTTTTCCTTTTTCAGAAGTATCCTGTGAAGTCATGAACTGGTAAATTACCCAAATACCAATGGCAATTAGTATTATTCCGCCCACTGTTTCTGCTGCTTCATAAGAAATAAATAATTCGATGATCGAACCAATTCCCATTGCGGCTAATAAAACCAAGAATGTACAGCTAAAGATGATTACAAAGGATTTAAAGGGTATGGTAACCTTGCGCATTCCATAGGTTAACCCTACAGTGAAACTATCTAGACTTACAGCAATCCCTAATAACAGTAATGAAAGTAAGTCACTCATTTTTTTACTCCTCTCAGAACATACTACCTCCTATCCTATGAAGCTATTATGTAAAGTGATCATTTACAACTCCCGTAGTTTTATTTAGCTTTTTCAATCGCATTAAAAAAGGAAGGAGCTGAACACCCCTTCCTACTAACCAATAAAATATTATAAATATATAATTAATAAAACTCATTCGAAATAATGAAATTTTGTAATACATTAATGTTTTAGGCTATACTTTTTTGTACTTTTCTATTTTGTACAAAGTTTAAAACAAAGATAATTAATACAATTACCGTTCCAATAATATCTGTAATTGGCTCTGGTATTAACATCATGAGTGCTCCAGCAGCAAGTATAATGCGAAGTACCGTATTTATTTGAGTTGCGAAATACCCTTCAATTGCAGCTCCTATACCTATTACCCCTACAATTGAAGTAATTGCAACAACAAGAATATCTAAAATTGATGCAAATGGGAAGTCCACTGCATTCATTGGAAGCCCTGTTGGATCTATTAATAATAAAGCAGGTTCATAAACAAATAGATAAGGTACGATGAAGCCTGCTAAAGCTAATCGAACTGAGGCAAAACCTGTTCTCATTGGATCTCCACCAGAAAGTCCCGCTGCTGCAAAAGATGCAAGTGCAACAGGAGGTGTAATGTTAGCAAAGATTCCGAAATAGAATACAAACATATGTGCTACTAAAATTGGTACACCGAATTCCGCAAGAGTTGGCGCGACCATTGTTGCTGTAATAATATAAGCTGGTATTGATGGTAATCCCATACCTAAAATAATCGAAGCAATCATCGTTAAGAATAACGTTAAGAATAAAGATCCAGCACCTAAGTGAGTAATAGCGCTAGTTAATGTAGACCCAAAGCTTGTTAAGTTAACCACACCAATGATAATACCTACAACACCACAGGCAACAATTGTGGATAAGGATTGTCTTGCACCATCTTCAAGTGCTGACAAAATATCCTTGAAATTCATTCTAGTATTCTTTTTAAATGCGGCAACAATAATTGTTAATACAATAGTATAAATTGCAGAGAACGCAACAGGTACACCGGAACCTAAGAAGAAAATTAAACCTATTAAAGGAATTAATAAATGTCCGCCTTCTTTAAATACCTCTTTAACTCTAGGAAGATCTGGTTTAGGAATTCCTTTTAAATTTGAACGTCCTGCGCGGAAGTGTACTTGCATAATAACACCTAAGAAAAATAGAATTGCTGGAAGCACAGCTCCAAGTGCAATTGTGCCATAGGAAATACCTGTTGTTTCAGCCATAATGAAGGCACTCGCCCCCATTACTGGAGGTAATATTTGCCCACCAATAGACGCACTAGATTCTACTGCACCAGCAAAGTTTTTATCGTATCCAATTTTTTTCATCAAAGGAATAGTAAAAGCACCAGTACCAACCACATTCGCTACTGCTGAACCATTAATACTTCCCATGAAGGCACTAGAAATAACAGCAACTTTTGCTGGTCCACCTTGCTGATGTCCTGCAAGTGCTAATGCCAAATCATTAAAGAATTTCCCCATTCCCGATTTAGCCAAAAATGCGCCGAACAAAATAAATAAGAAAATGTACTGTACAGAAGCTCCAATAGCAGTTGAGAATAATCCTTCTGTTTTTAAATATAATTGCCCGAAAATATCACCTAAATCGAATTGACGAGTCATAAGCATATTTGGTAGCCATGAAGCGTGACTGAAGAAAGGATAAATTAAGAAGACAAGTGCAAGAATAGGCAAGATCCAACCTGTAACTCGTCTTGCACATTCGAAAACTAATGCAACTGTTACAATTGCAACAATAATATCTACAGTATTTGGAATTCCGCCTCTTTCTGTCATGAGCGCTTGATATTCCATAAACAAATAACCGCAGGATAAAATACATAGTCCAAATAAAATCCAATCATAAAAAGGAATTTTAGAGCGATCTTGCTTTTTATACGTTGGATATAGTAAAAACACGATTGCTAAAGCTATTAAAAGGTGCACTGCCCTTTGTAATAAAGTTGGAATTGGATTATATGTTGTATATACATGGAATAAAGAGAAAATAATACCTAATGTTGCGATTAATAATACGATTATCTTGTTATTTACTTTTCTTACGTTTGAATCTGTATCGTATTTTTCAAGTACTTTTTGTACGTTTTCTTCTGAAATTTCTTCCACAAGGGCTTTTTTCGTTTCCGATTCATTTATAACCTTCATAACATCCCTCCTCGTATATTAGTAGTAAGAGCTCTCTCCGATAGAATTTCCAGT
>NZ_JPVQ01000022.1 GCF_000772965.1 Ureibacillus massiliensis 4400831 = CIP 108448 = CCUG 49529
AAAGAAAAACTATTTTCGTGTCTAAATATTTAAGGGGGCTAAAAAGAAAGATGGTGCTGAGTGGACAAAACGATCAAGTGAATGGACAAAAACCGCACGCGAATGGACAAAACTGAAGTGGGTAGACAAAACGAAGCGATGAACGGACAAAAGTTGGTGCTGAGTGGACAAAACGATCAAGTGAATGGACAAAAACCGCTCGCGAATGGACAAAACTGAAGTGAGTAGACAAAATAACAGTCGGAATGAGAAAAAAGTTGCTCGGTTAATTAAAGATTCAACATTATTTGTTATGTTACTAGTTAATATCTTGTGAAAAGAATTCGATACTCATAATTTCTTTTAACTTAGAAGTAGGCAACAGGATTTCGGATCTCAATCCTATTTTTTCTTTTTAAAAATAATAGCAATTAAAATGAATCGTTTTAGTATGGTCAATCGTAGATTAATATGAATGAACAAAGTGGTGATTAGTCTGTCATTTTTTTTCGGGCGGATAGGTAGTTGATTTGAGCACATAGTCCGATTATTGGATCACGTGCGCGTTGTTGTATGCAAATAAAATTTATTCGGGCGGATAAATCGTTGATTGGATCACATAGCCCGAGGATTAGAGCGGATACCAATCCGATTGGATCACATGCACCCTCGTTTCGGGTGGATTAAATAATTTGGAGCGGATACCAATCCGATTGGATCACATAGTCAGAGGATTGGAGCACATATCTGGTTGATTGGATCACAAGCTCCCTCGTTTCGGGCGGATAAAATTATTTGGAGCGGATACCAATTCGATTGGATCACATAGCCCGAGGACTGGAGCGCTTATCTGGTCGATTGGATCACAAGCTCCCTCGTTTCGGGTGGATAAAATTATTTGGAGCGGATACTAATCCGATTGGATCACATAGTCCGAGGATTGGAGCGCTTACCTGATTGATTGGATCACATGCTCCTCCGTTTCGGGCGGATTAAATAATTTGGAGCGGATACTAATCCGATTGGATCACATAGTCCGAGGATTAGAGCACATATCTGGTTGATTGGATCACATGCACCCTCGTTTCGGGAGGATAAAATTATTTGGAGCGGATACCAATCCGATTTGAGCACATAGTCCGAGGATTGGAGCACATATCTGGTTGATTGGATCACATGCACCCTCGTTTCGGGCGGATAAAATTATTTGGAGCGGATACCAATCCGATTGGATCACATAGCCCGAGGATTAGAGCACATATCTGGTTGATTGGATCACATGCACCCTCGTTTCGGGCGGATAAAATTATTTGGAGCGGATACCAATCCGATTGGATCACATAGCCCGAGGATTAGAGCACATATCTGGTTGATTGGATCACATGCACCCTCGTTTCGGGCGGATAAAATTATTTGGAGCGGATACCAATCCGATTGGATCACATAGCCCGAGGATTAGAGCACATATCTGGTTGATTGGATCACATGCACCCTCGTTTCGGGTGGATAAAATTATTTGGAGCGGATACCAATCCGATTGGATCACATGCTCCCTCGTTTCGGGCGGATTAAATTATTTGGAGCGGATACTAATTCGATTGGATCACATAGTCCGAGGATTGGAGCGCTTATCTGGTCGATTGGATCACATAGCCCGATGATTAGAGCGCTTATCTGATTGATTGGATCACATAGCCCGATGATTAGAGCGCTTATCTGATTGATTGGATCACATAACCAACAGATCCGACCTTTATCCAATAGTTCCAATCCCTATCAAATTAGCTGCTCACAAATCCACTCCGAAAATCAACGACAACTGCCCGTGTTACAGGATTTAAGCGAATTTATCTATCTATTTGAAATTTTTTTATTTTAGTAGAGTGATTTGATGCTTTTTTTAAAAAAGCATGGTAAACTGATTTGTGATAATGAACAATGATTTGAACCGATAGTTCAAAAGGTAAATAAAACCTGTAATTTAGCGCTTACATTTTCAAATTTTGTTCATTTTTCACAAGAATTGGGTAGTGCTTGTATACGTTTTGTACTAGCAGTCTAATTTACTTAACTGAAAAAATTTTTAAGATTGTTTAGACAAACAGTACGATGCCAGCAATATCTGATGAAAGCAGTCCAAACATTACATAATTGAAATTTGCCTACATAAGATGCATATGTCGCAAAACTAAATCACACACAAAAACTTATTGATTAGGTCTTTACGCGAACATTTTTATGGAAGTTTCCATGTATAGCTTTATTTTTAAATAAGGCTATTGCATTTCTTCCATTAAAGCTACAGACCCCATCATAAAAAGACATAGTCATTTTAATAAGCAATTTCCATTCATTTTTTGAATGATACTAGATTTTGAGATTACAATTTTAGGAGGATAACGTTTAATTATGAAGGTGAACAAATATCGTTTCGGTGGAGCGCTGTTTTTAAGTACAGCACTGCTGCTGAGTGGTTGTAATAATAATGCAGATTCAGAAGACACGACAGAAGAAGTAGTTCGCGAAATCCCTGTTGAAACAGCTGCTGTAACATTCGGTGCTTTAACGGATGACCAATTGTTAACAGGACAAATTGAAGCAGAAAATGAAGTATCAATCTTACCAAGTACTGCAGGCGAAATCACAGCTATTTATGTTAAAAAAGGTGATGTCGTAAAAGTAGGTCAGGTAATTGCTCAATTAGATAATACGAATGAGTTAAATGCCGTGAAACAAGCGGAAATTAGTGTGAAACAAGCCCAGCTTTCATTGGAAGATGCACAGAAAAGTCAATCGGATGCATTGGAAAATATTGAGTTGCAGCTTGAACAAGCACAATCAGCTTATGATACTGCAAAGGCTGATTTAGATCGCAATCAGAAGCTTTTTGATGCTGGTCTTATTTCAGAAAAGGAATTAGAGGGTTATAAATTACAAGAAAAAAATGCCCGTATCCAATTAGACCAGGTAAATTTAAGTAAAGTACAAGCAGAAAATACAATTGGTATCCAAACAGTTGAAACTTCGTTAGAACAAGCCCAGCTTTCTCTTGAATCAGCTAAGCAACGTTTAGATGACAAAGTGGTGAAAGCGACGATTTCAGGTGAAGTTACTTCTGTAGATGCAGAAGTAGGAGAAATGGCATCAGGTCAAAGTCCATTAGCAACAGTTGTTTCTATGAATACTGTTTCGCTAAATGTGAATCTTTTACAGGGTCATTTAAATTCCTTTGCAGTTGGCGATGAAATCGAAGTACAAGTGATTGGCCTAGAGGGTACATTTGAAGGTACTGTTTCATATATCTCAAGTATTAGCTCAGGCTCAGGTTTATTTACAATGGAAGTTCAAATTGACAATTCAGACAAAGTAATTAAACCGGGTATGGTAGCTTCTATTGTTATGGAAGAAGTTCTTGAACAAGATAAATTAATGGTACCAACGGAAGCAATTATTCAAAAAGAAGGTAAATCCGTTGTCTTTATCGTTCAAGATAATAAAGCGGTACAAAAAGAAGTGGAAGTTATCCGCTTCAATACCGAACTAACAGCAGTTACTGGTGAATTAAAAGAAAATGACTTAGTCGTTATATCAGGACAAAACCTCCTAAATGATGGAGATTTAGTGAAAGTCATGGAGGAGGACTAAACCTTGAAAAATTTAGTTAAAACCTCTATACAGCGTCCAGTCGGCGTCATTATGTTTGTCGTTGTCGCCCTGGTAATTGGATTTATATCTTTAACAGGTTTAAAAGTAGATTTATTCCCTAAAATGGATTTACCGATAGCGGTTGTAGCAACTAGTTATCCAGGAGGTGCCCCTCAGGAGGTAGAGGAGTTAATTTCCAAACCGATTGAGGATGCAGTAGGTACAATCGAAGGTATGGATACGATTCAATCGGTTTCTCAACAATCATCTTCTTTAGTCATTATGATGTTTGACTTTGGTCGAGACATTGAAAGTGCTATGACCGATGTGCGTGAAAAAGTGGATCAAATTTCTGGGACGTTGCCAGAGAATGCCAATGATCCAATGGTTATGCGACTTGACCCAAATGCAACTGCGGTCGTCTATGCATCGTTATCGGGTGCAGAGTTAAGTGAATTACAAGAGATTGCAGAAAACGAAGTACAACCTGCTTTAGAGCGTGCAGGTGGTGTTGCTTCTGCATCTATTTCCGGTGGGGTGGAACGCGAAATCCGCGTGAACCTTGACCAGGCGAAGCTAATGAATTTTGGCTTAACTGGCTCCCAGGTAATGAATGCGTTGGCTGGAGAAAACCGTTCTATATCAGCTGGGACAGTTGAACAAGGTGGTAAGGATGTTCAGCTACGGATTGTAGGGGAATATACTTCCATTGAAGATATCCGCAATACGCAGTTAACATTAAATAGTGGTGAAACGATTCGTGTACGAGATGTTGCGGAGGTTGTGGATACATTTAAAGAACAAACATCCGTTTCTCGTGTTAATGGGGAAGATACTTTATTGTTCTCAATTATGAAGCAATCTGATGCAAACTCAGTTGAAGTATCTACAGAAGTTCAAAAAGCTATAGATGAATTAAACGAAAAGTTTGCAGATCGTGGTTTGAAAATTAATACAGTAATGGATACGTCGACATATATTACGGATTCCATTGATTCTGTTATTAGTAACATGGTTATCGGTGGCGGTTTAGCAGCGTTAATTTTATTACTATTTTTACGTAGTATTCGTGCGACATTGGTTATTGGGATTTCTATGCCAATTGCCATTATTACGACGTTCTCGTTAATGTACTTTACTGGTGAAACATTGAACGTTATTTCCATGGGTGGTCTTGCCCTTGGTATTGGGATGATGGTGGATAGCTCCATCGTTATTTTGGAGAATATATTCCTCAAACGGCAGGAAGGTATGCCGCTTAGGGAAGCTGCTATAGAAGGTGGCGGCGAGTTAGTTGGTGCCGTTGTTGCTTCCACATTGACGACAGCCGTTGTGTTTATTCCAATCGTCTTTGTTGAAGGGATTGCAGCACAGATTTTCCGTCCATTGGCTTTAGCGGTAGTGTTCTCATTAACGGCGGCGTTGTTAGCAGCGATTACATTGATTCCGATGTTATCTTCGAAATTACTTGGTAATGTGATGATTGCCATGGATGGAGAGAAGCCAAAAGGTATTGTTAATAAACTACTAGAAGCGTTTAAAAAGGTTTATGGAAAAGTATTGAAATGGGCTTTGAAGTTCAGAAAAACAGTAATTTTAATTGTAATGGCATGTTTTGTAGGAAGCTTTGCTCTACTAGGCTCTGTGGGTGTTGAGTTTATGCCAGAAAGTGATGCAGGGCAAATCGGTATTACTGCAGAAATTCAAAGTGGCTCACAATTAGAAGAAACAGAAGAAGTTGTGAATGAAATCAATGAACGTCTTGCACAATTTGAAGACATTATTCGTGTAAGTTATGTAAGTATTGGCGGTAGTTCAAATGGTGTAAGTGCCGGTACAACCAATACCGCATCTTATATGCTTGAGTTAGTAAGTTCTAGTGAACGTGATATTACGACTAAAGAATTTATTGCACAGGTTACAGATCTTGTGGGAGATATTCCTGGAGCAGAGATTACAGTAGCTGATCAAAGTTCGGGTATGAGTACAGGGTCGCCAATTCAATTACAAATTTCTGGTGATGATCAAGATGTGTTAGGTGATTTAGCACAACAAGTAGTTTGGATGCTTGAAGATATTGATGGTACATTAAATGTAGAAAGTTCAATGTCAGAAGGGAATCCGGAAGTACAAGTTGTAGTAAATCGTGAAGTTGCAAGTGCATTTGGTCTTTCTTATCAGCAAATCATGAATGAAATTAATTTGTCCTTTAACGGTCAAGTGGCGACTTACTATAAAGAAGGCGGTTCTGAATACGATGTAACGGTTGCATTACCAAAAGAAGAAACGGAAACTGTTCGCGATTTAGAAACAATGAACATTCGTAATAATCAAGGTATGGATATTCCATTGTCCCTTGTAGCGGAATTTGTACAAGTACAGGGTCCTTCTCAAATCACACGTGTTGACCAAGTTCGTACAGTTAATGTAACGAGTGATGTTTATGGTCGTGATTTAGGAAGTGTCGCAACGGATATTCAATTAGCAGTTGAGGATTTAACCTTACCTGATGGCTATGAAATTAGTATGGGTGGGGAAACGGAACAAATGATGGAATCCTTCGGTCAACTAGCATTGGCACTATTACTAGGTATCTTCCTAGTATATATGGTCATGGCAGTGCAGTTTGAGTCCTTTGTATATCCATTCATTATCATGTTCTCGATGCCGACAATGATTATCGGTGTAATTGTGGGTCTATTTATAGTAGGTATCCCATTAAGTATGCCAGGTTTCATCGGTATAATATTACTAGCAGGGATTGTAGTAAACAACGGTATCTTACTAGTTGAGTATATTAATATTTTACGAAATAAAGGCATGGAACGTATGGAAGCCATTATCGAAGCGGGTAAAAGTCGTGTTCGTCCAATCTTTATGACGACATTAACAACTGTTCTTGCGATGATTCCATTAGCAATGGCATTAGGAGAAGGTGCGGAATCTCAACAACCAATGGCAGTCGTTGTTGTATTCGGTTTATCTGCTTCTACATTATTTACTTTAGTATTTGTTCCAGTTATGTATGTCATTATCGATAATATGGCAGTGAAAGTAAAAGGCTGGTTCGGTCCTAAAGAGAAAAAAGCGAAGAAGAAAAAGAAAAAATTCGGCTTCGGTAAACGTAAAAACGGTGATAACAGTGTTGAAGAGACAGTAGATACTAAAGATCGTTCATCAGAAGGTATTCCTGCGCTAAACACTGATGAACTTAAAGATAAAGTCGGTGTTACAAGTGATACAACTGAAATTCCAGTTGTTCCAGAAATACCAGAACAAACAGAATCAGAAACTGTAGAAAATGCTGAAGTATCCTCAAAACTTACTGATAAAAAAGTGAACAAACGAAAAGGACTATTTGGCCGTAATAAGTCCAAAGAATGATTAAAATTAATACAAATTACAAGCACCAGACGTGGGTAGATGCGTCTGGTGCTTGTTTTTTTATTTTGTGGTAAACGATTTATTCTTCTCTCTTTGATGTAATTCGTAAAGAAGTGTTTTCGTTAATAGGAACTCCTTCCTAATCGTAGTCCTATTTAATTAGGAATAACGGAGTAGAAGATGAGAGCAGTAGGTGATATCATTTGCTATTTTTTGAAAATATAATTAAATCACTTCCATTAGTAACTTCATAGATTAGTAAAGTCATATTTTTATCACTTCCAACAGATTCCGCTCAGATATCTAGAAGAATATTAATTAAGATTCAAACAGGTGGTAATTAGAAATTACTAAATTTCGCCAGTGCTTTATAAACTGAAACAATATAGACAAAAAAGTAAAAAAATAATATTATAAAGAAGTAATAGGTACTTTTTTCTTCTTGTAAAAATCTAGTTATAAGGACTTTATACCTAATGTAATTAATTATTTAATTATGGTTTATTAGCTATAATTTAGTAATTTGATTTATCTGAATAGTTGAATTTACGAAATAATATTAGAAATCTATCTATGTATGCTTTAGTACATAAATTGTTCGTAAATTCGTTATTGTATGATAATGATAAATTTATGTTTTGGGGTATGAGCGGATACTCGAAAATATCGAAAGGGGGATAAAAAATGACTCGAAAAACTACATATGATGGAATGTCAGTAAAAACAAGACAAAATATACCTTACCACTTTTCAAAACATAAGATCAAAGGAGAAATTCTAAAAATAACTGAAGAAAAGAAAATGACATCTGAAGAACAAGTAGAATTCTTATATGCTGTTATTCAAGAACAAGCTATTGATTTAGAAAAGTTAAGAAAACGAGAATTAAAGCAAAATTATGAAATTGAAAAGTCAAAACTATTTAATAAATTAGTTCATTGTTATGAAAAGAAAGTCGATATTGCAGTGGATCGTGAATTAAAGAATCACTATTTTGAATTGCGAGAGATCATAAAAGAAATGGTTAAAGTAGATCGACAATTTGAGAAGTTTGCAGTGATTTTGGATGATTTGAAATAAGGTTGCCCCAATGTCACGTAATATATCTACAGACAAAATAGCATTTACAGGAGAATGATAGACATGATTAACACTAAAGAATTAACAGAACCTTTCGCAGAAAAGAAATCGGTGGACAATCAAATAATTGAAGATGCAATGCGTACGATTTTAAATGAGTTAGGAGAAGATATCCATCGTGAAGGGTTATTAGATACGCCGAAACGTGTTGCGAAAATGTATCGAGAAGTATTTCAAGGAGTAGGTATTGATCCAGAAATCGCATTAACAACTACCTTTGCAGAAGACTATGAAGGCATTGTAACTGTAAAAGATATTACATTCTACACGTTCTGTGAGCATCACATAATACCGTTCTTTGGTAAAGCGCATATCGGATACATTCCAAATGGTCGTGTTGTCGGCTTATCTAAATTTGCAAGATTAGTAGAATTAACTTCACAGCGTCCACAAGTACAAGAGCGTATGACAACTCAAATTGCGAATGCAATTGAAAATGTACTACAGCCAAAAGGTGTTATCGTCACTCTTGAAGCAGAACATCTTTGTATGTGTGCAAGAGGCGTAAAAAAACCAGGAACAAAAACGGTTACGACAATTAAAAAAGGTTTATTTGCATCTGATGTTTCTCTATGTGAAGAGTTTGAAAGATCAATTTCTAGAGATTAATAGGAGGAATATCCAATGCTTTATTTATCAAGAAGGGTAGATTTCTCTGCCACTCATACATACAACATCCCGAGTTGGAGTAAAGAACTGAATAGACAAGTATTTGGAAAATGTAATAACCCTAATGGTCATGGACATGACTACAAGCTTGAGGTAATGGTGCGTGGAAAATTGAACATGGAATCAGGAATTGTGGTTAATACAACAGACATTAAACATATCGTAAATACTTTTTTAGCAGAAGAACTTGATGGGAAATTTTTAGATAGAGAACACCCGTATTTTATCCGAAACTTGCCTACAACAGAGAATTTAGTAAATTACATTTGGAATTCTTTAAAGGATAAAATGGAGGGCTGTGAACTCTATCAACTGCGCCTACACGAAAACCATTATTTACATGCCGAAAGGAAGATTAATGAAATGACTTATTTAACGAGACAATACCATTTCTCTGCTGCTCATAGATTACATAGCATCCACCTTTCTGATGAGGAAAACGTAAAGCTATTCGGAAAATGCAACAATCCAAACGGCCATGGTCACAATTATTATGTGGATGTTCAAGTAAAAGGCGAACCTTCTAAAGAAACGGGAATGATTATTAACTTAGCAGATTTAGATGAAATCGTTGAACGTGAAATAATGGATAAATTTGATCACATGAATTTAAATCTGGATACAGAAGAATTTAAAGAATTAAATCCAACATCGGAAGTAGTGGCAATGGTGTTTTATAACTTACTCAAACCACATATCCCAAATTTGCATAAAATCGGGCTATGGGAGACTGAAAAAAATTACTTTGAATATTTAGGTGAGGACGATTATGGCATTTAATACAGACATCCTTAAAGGAAAAAATATCGCAATAGCAGGTGCTTCGAAAGGAATTGGTAAAGAAACAGCCAAACTTCTTTCATCACTAGGTGCCAACTTACTATTAGGGGCAAGAACTTTAGATGCTCTTATCGAGGTGTCCGCTAACCAATCAAATAAAGTGGTACATCAATTTTTAGATGTAACAAATGAAGACTCTGTAAGAAATTTTGTTGAACTTGGAATATCAGAATTCGGTGAAATCGATGCACTCGTTAATTGTTCTGGATATGGTACTTTCAATTCATTTTTAGAGCTTTCAACAGAAGAATTCGATCGAATGATTTCTGTCAATTTAAGAGGAACATTTTTAACTTCAAAATATTTTGCGAAACATATGGTGAAAAACAAACGAGGACAAATTATTAATATTAACTCAATTGCTGGGGAGACGGTGCTTGAGGGGAATGCAGGATATTCTTCTTCAAAATTTGGCCTACTAGGATTGTCCAAGGTGATGCAGTTAGAACTAAGAAAACAAGGAGTATATGTAACTTCTGTTCTTCCTGGTTCAACAAGTACTTCTTTTTGGGATCACATTGAAAATCACCCAGATAAATCAAAGATGATTCCACAGGATGTTGTTGCAAAACATATCGTTTCAATCTTATGCCAACCAGAAGGAGTGGTCGTTGAAGAAGTAACCATTACACCACCTTTAGGGATACTTTAGTTTAGGGAGTGGATAACAATGAATCCGCTACTCAGTCGATTTTTTGGAGGTAACGAAAAACAAGAAGTTCAAGAAATCCCTATAATTCCTAAAACGATTCATTCTTTAGAAGAGCATCAAAGAATTTCAGTTGTTGGATGGATTGCGAATAAATTAGGACAGCTCATTGGAGTAGAACATTGCGATGACGGACAATTAATGGTGGATGTTTTAAGTAAAGACTTTACCGAATTAGATCAGGAGAATCAAGAAGAGTATCTTTTTTTTCTCGCTAATTCCCTCGTTACTTGGATTGAAAAGGATGAGGACGTTTATTTCAACATTAAAATGATGCAATTAGATTCCAACTATCACAAACATTTATTAGAAGTGTATGAGTTAGTGAAATCTTATGACAACATCTACTTTAACAAAAAGAATCCGCTTATACAGGACATTAGCGAAGATGATAAGGAATGGGAAATATATCGAGATGTCCTTCATGCTGCAAGTAGTAGGAAATTTTTAATGGTAAAAGATGAGGAGCTTGAGCAATACAGGAACGATGAGCTTCTACTAGATGAACCTGTTGAAACAAAGGAAGACATTCCTTTAGTAAGAAATAAAGCGAAAACTAAGCTACAGGAAATAGAGGTACCTTCGAGTAAAATTGCTAGCTACGTGTTATTAATATCTGAAGCGATTACCAATATGATCAAACATGCTAACGGTGGTCGTCTGAAAATTACAAAGAACGAAAAATCTATTCATTTTTTAATTGAGGACCGGGGTTCGGGTTTTCCTTTAAAAATATTACCTTATACAGTACTGATGTCTGGATATTCAACGAAGAAATCCTTAGGACAAGGGTTCACATTAATGCTAAAACTATCATCTCGAGTTCTTTTGAAAACTTCGTCAACTGGTTCAACAATCGTGCTTATTTTAGAAGAAGAAGAGTAAATAAAGAGAGTTTTATAAATGATTTTTAAATAGAAAACACTATAGTGATAGTGGAAATGATATTTTGATTTTACATGCGAAGGATATTGTTAAAAGGAGGAATAGTTCAATGAATTTTAATGATTTTTGTACGACGATGTTCGATCTACTGGAAAGAGAACCCATCATAGTTTCGGAAAATACAGTGCTTCGAGATGACCTAGATGTAGATTCACTTCAAATGGTTAATCTCGCAACAAGCTTGGCAGATCATTATCTTATCCCTTTTAGTTTATTTATTGAGAAAGCAGACAAGATTGGCACAGTTGGTGGACTATTCGAGATTGTTAAAGAAGGTGCAACATATGAAGTTATACAATAAAGTGCTAGCTGATATAGAAGAAAATACAATTTCTTTAACTACTTTTGATAGTCGATTCACAGCTGGTGAATTGCGAGATGCTGTTTCAAAGTATGAGGAATTACTACGTCCCTATAACGTAGTGGGAAAAAGAATTGCAATTTTAGTACCAGCAATACAGCAATTTCTACCTCTTTTCTTTGCAATAAATAAACTGAAAGGAACAGTCGCTCCTCTAAGCTGGCAATTTAGAAAAGAAGATTTGAATAATGTGATCGATTTTCTTAACCCCCATATTATTTTTACGGTAAACGAACATAATGGTTTTTCATTCTCAGAAGTGATTCAAGGTTGGGCGAGTGAGAAAGGAAATGAGACGTTAATCTTTACATCGGAAAATTGTAGCGATTGGCATCTCACAAATTTCCAAGGAGCAACTAAAAAGCTAGAAACAATCCCAGGTCGGTTTATCACATTTACTTCTGGTAGTACAGGAACACCTAAAGGATTAATTTATAAAGAAGAAATCATGGACTATTCCTACGAACAGTTATCGAAAGTAATGAAACTGGATAATAAAGATAATGTTTTTGTCTATGCATCCACAAGCACCGTTTTGGGGATTATTTCCATGAGTTCAGTATTAATGGCGAATGCAAATTTACTTGTGGCAAATGAGTTTGATTTAGTAAAAATTATCCAAAGGATGGAAGACACTCAGTGTAATAAGTTTATTACGACGCCTTCCATATTTAAAGCATTATACAATTTCGCAAGCAAGCTTAACCCGAAAGTATTAACCAATTTAGAAGTCGTTTGTCTTGTAGGCGAGAAGATACCAGACAATTACGTAAATCCATTCCCTCTATTAGAACAATGTATATTTGTTTCTCACTATGGTAGCTCAGAGACAGGCGCTGTTGGGAATGTATATCTTAAGAAGGATTCTAAAGATTTGGAGTATACATTGATTAATGAAGCCGAGGCAAAGTCAGTTGAAGGTGAGCTATATGTGAAAACAGGAGCGATGTTTACTGAATACTTCGGAAACCCTACATTAACAAATGAAGTTTTCGAAGACGGTTGGTATAAGATGGGAGACTTAGTTGAATTTTTAGATGATCAAGTCTTTAAAATCATCGGTAGGAAAAAGGACATTATTAAAAAAAGTGGTCAACAGGTCGTTTCTGCTGAAGTAGAACAGATTTTACACCGAATGGAAGAAGTTCAAAGTGTTGCTGTAATCGGCGCACCACACGAGGTCTTTGGAGAACAAATCGTTGCATTTGTCGTTTCTGAAAATTTAACTGCTGCAGATATTCGTACATATTGCTTAGGGAAAATCTCATCCTATAAAGTTCCTGACAAAATCATATTTTTAGAGGAACTGCCCTTAAATCAAGGGAAAGTAGATAAGTTAAAGCTAAGAACACATTTTGCAGAACAGCAATTAACATAATCGTGTAATAGATGATTTCTTTTAAGAAGTGTTTGAGAAGAAGAGAAAGATGATGGTGAAAAAATGGAAAAGTCTCTTGGGAAAATGTCGACGGATGTCATTATTGAGAAAACAATTTTTACAAGTGTTATGGATAACGGATTTTGGGATCGTTGGATTGTCCATGGAATCGATGAAGCATTCATTAAAGAAAATAAAACTAAAATGATCAATGTAGATGGCTGGACAAAAACGTTATCAGATAAAGCAGAAGAGTATTCAAAACTAGCGGAAAAATTTGAAGAAGCAGGGGACAAGCTTCAAGCAGAACAAAATTATCGTAAAGCGGGTATTTATTATAATCTCGTTCAATGGGTGTTTCCTGAGCCAGCTGGTAAGAGAGCTGAATGGTATGAACGCTGCTTAGAAGCGTTTCGATTTGCAGATCTTGCGTCGGAGGATGAAATCATCCATCATACATTGACGATTAATGAAAAAAATTATGGTGGACGTATTCGAATTCCGAATAGAGAAGTTGAAGGGGTTGTCATTCTTGTGATGCCAACCGATTCAACAAAAGAAGAATTCTATTTGTATGAACAGGATTTTGCTGAAGAGGGATTTGTAGTTATTAGTTTTGATGGAACAGGTCAAGGGGAAACATTACTAATCCATGGACATAAGGCAGATATTGAGACATGGGAGCAGTTCATGAATGGGGTAGTCCATTTTGCATCGGCGCAGTTCCCAAATCTATCGATCAATTTATTTGGTACAAGCTCTGGTGGTGCATGGGCAATGGAAGGTAGCCGAAATTCGCTCGTATCGAAAACGGCAGTTGTTAGTCCACCACCAAAGTTTAAAAATAACGTTCGACTTCCTGATTACTTTAGAGAGCGTATGAACAATATGTTAGTTGATTTTGATAAAGGCTCATTACCATTATTTCAACATGCAGAGGAAATTGACGACATCGTGGTATTTCACGGTGGAAAGGATTTATTAGTTATTGAAGATGAATTGAAGGAGCTATTTAATCAATTCTCCCCAGAAAAACGATTCATTACTTATGAAGAAGAGGCGCATTGCTGTAACTATAAATTAGGGGAAATTCGTCACAGAACAGCTGAATGGTTTAAGGGGAGAAACATCCATGAAATTTAACGATTTTTGTGAGACTTTATTCAATCTATTGGAAAGAGAACCTGTACCAGTTTCAAATTCTATGAATCTTAGAGACGAATTAGATGTGGATTCACTACAAATGGTCAATCTTGCAACAAGTATAGCAGATCATTATGAAATTCCTTTTCGTTTATTTATAGAAAATGCCGATAAAATTGGTACGGTTGGTGGTTTATACGAAATTGTGTTGGAGGGGGCATCTATGTGAGTCTATACGAGAATATCTTAGCAGGCTTAGATAGAAAAAAAGAATCATTAGTTACTTTAGAAAAATGTTTTACAGCAGGTGAATTGCAAGATGCTGTATTTAAATATGAGATGATGTTAAGTCCTTTTAACTTAGAGGGAAAAAGAGTCGCCCTTTTAGTTCCAACTATTTCTGAATTTCTACCATTATTTTTTGCGGTGAATAAACTGAAAGGTACCGTTTCTCCTTTGAGTTTGCAACTAAGAAAAGGGGACTTGTTAAATGTTTTGGATTTCCTAGATCCACATGTTGTATTTTCTGTAAATGATCATTCAGGATTTGCTTTCTCAGAAGTTGTAACAAATTGGGCAAGTGGTATGAATCGAGAAGCATTAATCTTCACATCAGATGATTGCACAAATTGGGAAGTGGAGATCTTTCATGGAAGCTGTAAACCATTACAGTCTCAATTAGGAGGATTTATTACTTTTACTTCAGGTAGTACTGGTACTCCAAAGGGTGTCGTTTTTAAAGATGAGGTCCTACAATATGGCTATGACAGACTGTTGGATGCCATGAAATTAGAACCTTCTGATACTGTTTTTGTTTACACAGCACCGAGTACGCTCTATGGTGTTTCATCGATGAATGCAATGTTAAAGGTAGGCGCAACATTGGTTACAGCTGATGACTTTGATTTAGTTAAGATGATTCACACAATGAAAAAAGCAAAGTGCAATAAGATTACTACAACTCCATCAATCTTTAAATCTTTATATAACTTTGCTAGTCGATTAGATGAAGAGGTTGTAAAAAATTTAGAATTAGTATGTGTGATTGGTGAGAAAGTACCTGCTAATTTTAAAAGTTATTTTCCATTAATGGAAAGTTGTACGTTTTTATCACATTACGGTAGCTCGGAATCTGGTTCTCTAGCAAATGCTTATATGAATAAGGATGCCGAAGAATTACTATTTACAATGCCAAAGGAAGTAGATTGTAAAACAGTAGACGGGGAATTGTTTGTGAAGTCAGGTGGATTATTTACAGAATACTATCAAAATCCAATTTTAACAGCAGAAGTGTTAGAAGACGGTTGGTTTAAAATGGGTGACTTAGTTGAATTTATTGATCAACACACATTCAAGATTGTAGGTAGGAAGAAGGATGTCATTAAAAAAGGTGGCGTTCAAGTAATAACAAGTGAAGTGGAACAAATTCTCAGTCAAATAGACGGTGTAAAAGGTGTTGCTGTAGTTGGTTCTCCGCATGAAGTTTTTGGCGAACAAATTGTTGCATTTATCATTGCTGATGGCATCACATCAAAAGATATCCGCTCTTATTGCGCGGGAAATTTTTCTTCCTATAAAATACCGGATAAGATGATTTTTATTGATGAATTCCCTTTAATAAATGGAAAAGTAGATAAGATGAAACTGAAATCCCAATTAAGTAGAGGATAACAATAATATGAAAAAAATAAAAAAAACAAGAAAAAGTACTTTAAATAGGCAGTTTGTCAGCAGAATGCTTATCGTGCTTTTAATTATATTAAGTTCTTCTGGTTTTATTCAGTATTTATATTTAAGTAAAAAGGTAAATTCTGATGTAACTGTTGAAGCATATAAAGTAGCTCAAAGTATTGAGCAAGGTTTGATAGAAACACATGAGGCATCAAAAGCAATTGAACTTCAACTAGACTTAAAGCTTAAACTAATCGCCCAGCATATTAGTGATCGATTAGGAGATAGACCTATAACTGAGATAACGAATGAAGAGTTAGTAGCTCTAAGCAAAGAATTTAATATTGCGGGAATTTCCCTATTCGAAGAACAGGCAGAAGGAGATATTGTTGGTGTCAAATCAACTGCACGAAGTGATATAGGATTTAGTTTTAAGAAGTTTCTTGGTGAAGAATCCCATGGGTATCAAACCGTATATAAGCTACTAAAGGGTGAGGAAATTGACGTTACTTATGAGACATATGTAGATGAAACGACGGTTGTTTTACCTATTGCACCATCGGGATCACACAACGATACCCCAACATTTTTTAAATATGGATATTATGTTGCTCCAGATAAAAATTACATTATCAATCCATTCTTTGAGGCAAATGAGGTATATCATTTTACACAAGATGTTGGACCAAGTGCATGGATTAAGACCGTATTAGAATCAAATGATTATGTAGAAGAAGTAGCGGTTTTAACACCGGAAGTTTACGCTGATCCATCATTATTAGATATTACAACTGAACTTTGGAAAAAAATTGAGTATGGTGCATTCGATTCTGAGACTGAAAAAGATAGAGCAACAGTATCTAGTTTTCTTGAAAAGCCTGAAAGAGTTTCTTATATCGAAAAGCAAGGTGAGAAGACTTATTACAAAATGTTTATTCCGACAGATGATGGAAAAGTCATTTATGTAGGATTAGATTATGATCATATGAGCGCACCATTAAAAAATATGTCATTAATACTTCTAGGATTTAGTTTTATTTCATTATTAGCGTTATTTATTTTATCAACAAGATTCTTTGGGAAAATCTATAAAAACATCCAGGTCATTATTTCTCAAATTAAAACACTTGAGTCAGGAGACTTTACTTCTCAAAGTGAGATCAAGGATAACGGTGAATTAGGAGACTTATCTGCTAGTGCCAATCGAATGACGGTTACACTAAAGGATGTTTTAAAGGATACAACGAAGCAAGCTTCAAAGGTGCAAACGTTGTCTTCTCAGTTAAATAATGAAGCAAATGAAACTGTTGAAAAGGTTTATGAAATTTCAATTGACCTAACATCTAAAGCTCGAGATGATGCATTTGAAATTATGGATTTCTTAGATATGGTAGAAAAAACCTTACAATCAGTGTCAAAAACAGAAGATGTCGAGTCTCTATTAAATCGAATAGAGAAAGTTCGAGCTCTTACAAATGATCGTTCACAATCAGCGACGGAGATTACTATTACTCTTTCAGATTTAATCAAATCATTACAGGAACAATCAATGGAGCTGTCTGAAATCTCAAATGTACTCTTCAAAAATATGTATAAGTTTAAACTTAAATAGGAGTGTCCAGCATGCTTTTAACAGTAGAAAGTTTTACAGAAGAGTTTAAGCAAGTTTTTCAATTAAAAGGGATATTGGATTTCTCAACTGTTGATCATTTTGATTTCTACCAAAATATAAGTGAATCTGTTAGGGAAATAGAAGTTGATTTTACTCATCTAGAATTTATCGATTCAACTGGAATTGGTGCGATATTATCAATTCTTCATCGTGCAGCTAGTTTAAATGCAAAGGTTAACTTCAGTGGGATGTCTAAGGATACCATTGATCTGTTTGAAACGATTGGCGTGTTCGATATAAAAAAATCTCTTCTAGATGGGAATGATCATCATGTTTAAAAGAGGATTAGTTCAAGATCATCAATTGCTTGATCCGCAGATTAAAACACTAGAACGAGAAATAAATTTGGCGAAAAATATCCAAACGAAATTATTAAATGGTGAGAGGCCAAAACTAGAGAATAGTGAAGTTTTAGGTATCTCAATACCTGCTAGGTTAATAGGGGGGGACTATTTTGATTTTTACCCCCTTCCTAATGGGAAGATTCGAATTGTAATTGGTGATGTAATGGGGAAAGGAATTCCTGCTGCCATGCTGATGATACTGACACGTGGCGCATTTCGGACAGCAGCAGAGTCAACAAAGGGTCCAGGTGAAACTTTAACGGCAATGAATAATGCACTTTATCGAGATTTGAGAATACTTAATTCATTTGTAACTGTATTTTGTGCTGATTGGGATTCGACAACGTGGACTTTTTCTTATGCTAGTGCCGGTCATTCATTACCAGAGGTTATAAGAAAAGATACGACTCAATTTGATATACCTTCTGTTCGAGGAATCATGCTTGGTGGATTACCTAATCAAGTATATAAAGAAGAAAAAGTAACTTTAGCTGAAGGTGATCTAGTTTTCTTATATACAGATGGAATTGTGGAAGCAGTTAATAAAGCGAATGAAATGTATAAAGTGGATCGTTTGAAAGATGTATTGAGATCAGTCGTGTCTAAGAATATAAAGACGATTGAAGAAACGGTGATTGAGGATATAAAAGTTTTTACTGAAGGATTACCACAACGGGATGATATAACGATGGTTCTTTTAAAAATTGGGAAGGAAAGCTCAGAGATATCCAGTTATAATGCCCCGCTAGTGTAATGAGAGGAGGATGGATATGGGTGAATTAATTACATCGAAGGGTAAAAATGCAAAAGAGGCTGTTGATTTGGCTTTATCGTTATTAGGTAAGGATATTTCTGAGGTGGAAATAGAGATATTAAAACATGAGGAAAAAAGTTTTTTAGGGTTAAAATCTAAGCCAGCTGTCGTTCGGGTCAAAGTAAAAGATGAAGTCATGTTAATAGAAGATGAACTGAACGAGTCCAGTCACCTTGTAACGGATAATGATATTGATTCCGCGTCCCAATCGATTGAAGAATTCCTATCATCAATAGAGAACGAATCGCAGAATACGGATGTAAATTTCAATCTTGATCCCTTTGAAATTGAAAATCTTCGAGGGAAAGCTTGGATCATTGATGGAAAGATTTATTGCAAAGATGCGGGAAATAAATATCCATTAATCGAACCATCTAAAGATGTACGTATATTTAAAAACGGTATGTTAATTCAATCAACAGAAATTATTACTGAAACAGATGTTTTCAAAATTGAAGCTCCTTCTGAAGAAATATTACCGTCTTGGGAGCTTTCGATAAGTAAAGATAAATTAGAAGTTCGTTTACAGATTAAAGTCGGTAAAAAAATAAGCTATACACCAATCGATTTAGAGCCTAGTGATTATCTAAAAATCGAAACAGTTAAAGCCATTACTCCTCTTACAATTCAACTAAGTGAAGTTTTAAATAAATTGAAAGAATTAAGAGTAGTGCATGGCATCGATTACACGGAGATTAATAAAGCCTGTGCCACAGAAGAAGATGGGGATTATATCATTGCAAAGGGTACACCAGCAACTCAAGGAAAGAATGGTACCTTCCAGCTTTTTAATGATATTGAAGTAAAGAAGCAATTAAAAGAGCGTGTAGATGGGTCTGTTGATTTTAGAGAAACGCGAGAATTTCCTTCAGTACATTTTGGTCAAATTATTGGTGAAGCCATGCCGCCAATCGAAGGGAAGTCCGGCATGGATGTTACGGGAACAGTAATCGAACCAGAAGCTGTATATCCAATTATATTAAAAGCAGGTACTGGTGTCATTCTTGTAGATAATTCTAAAGTCGTTTCAACAGAAACTGGTTATCCCGAAGTGAAAATAGTTGGACAGTTAGCAACTGTTTCCGTAGTTCCTAAACTAGTCATTCAGCATGATGTCACAATAGAAACTGGCAATGTTCATTATCTAGGTGCGGTAGAAGTTAAAGCATCCATCCAAGATAATATGACAGTGGAAGCAAAGGGAAATATTAAAGTTGGTAGTAACGTTATTCGAGCGAAAGTCTTATCCGGTAAATCTATTATTGTAGAAAATAATATTATCGCCAGCAGCTTAACTTCTGGGAATGGAATTTTACAAAAGCTAGAATTATCGAAAGAACTATTACGCTTTTCTAAAGGTTTGAAAAATTTGATTGTCGCAATGAAACAATTGTCACAAGCGTCGGCATTTAAAGTCCAATCTCTAAATGTCACAGGTCTTGGTCCACTTGTGAAAATTCTTTTTAATAGTAAATTTAAAGATATGCCACCATTGATAAATTCAATCGTAAATAGAACAAGAGAGTATTCCTCAATCTTGGAAAGTGATTGGATTGATTTTGCAGAATTAATCAATAAAGAATTTATTGCTTTTCATCAATCTTCGTTAAAAAATGAAGAAGATTTAGAACGTATTGTAAGTCAAGCGGAATCCTTGTACTTACCAGTGATGGATGAAAATGAGGCGGAATCTACTTTTATAAGAGCGAATTTTGTTCAAAGTAGTGATTTATATTCAAGTGGAGATATACTGATTACGGGCCAGGGCGTCTATAGCTCGAAATTGTATGCACGAAAAAATATAAAAATAAACGGTTTTGTTCGTGGTGGGGACATTTATGCTGAAAATAGTGTCATCATTAACGAAGTTGGCTTCCGAGCAAGTTCTTATGTAAAAATCAATGTATCGAAAGATGGTTATATCAAGATTAAAAGTGCTTCACCCAACACAATTATCCAAGTTGGCGGTCAGTCTCAAATTTTATATAATCCAGCAAAGAACATTGATGCAAGATTAGATCAGTATGGCAACTTAGTTATATCAAAGGAGGAATAACATGTTCCGGTTTAATGTACAAGATGAACATGAAAAGACCGTTATTCATTTCGATGGAGATTTAGACATTGAAGCAACAGAAGTCATTGAAGGCGAATTAATGAATGAAATAACTCATACTTCAGAATTAGTGGAGCTAAATTTTAAAAATATCGACTTCGTAGATTCTTCTGGGATTGGGTTATTAATTACTTTAATATCTGTATTAAAAGATTCAGAAAAAAAGCCGACAATCACAAATATTAATGAAGATGTCAAAGTCGTTTTTGAATTACTCCAATTAGAAGAAATATTAGGCAAAGATGTAGTAAACGTTTAACATTTAAACAATCATGTGCATATGGGGATATATTTTCGGAGAAGTTGAAATTTTGACTTCTCTTTTTTTGCGTGGGTTTGGGATAGTTGGTGTGCCGTAGAAATCGAGGGATTGGACAAGAGTTGGATGTAGGCGGAAATTTGCGGTGCTGGTGGGTTTGCTTGCGAATAAAGTTTGGAGTGCTGGAGGTTTGCGGATGAATAAAGCTGGAGATTTGCGAGTGGACAAAAGAAGGTTCTGGACGGGCAAAAAGTAGAGCTGAGCGGACAAAAGCCGCGGTTGAATGGACAAAACTTGAGGTACTGGACAAAAGCGGTTTGTGAATGGACAAAAGTAAATCGTGGATGGACAAAAAGTAGAGCTGAGCGGACAAAAGCCGCGGTTGAATGGACAAAACTTGAGGTACTGGACAAAAGCGGTTTGTGAATGGACAAAAGTAAATCGTGGATGGACAAAAAGTAGAGCTGAGCGGACAAAAGCCGCGGTTGAATGGACGAAACTTGAGGTACTGGACAAAAGCGGTTTGTGAATGGACAAAAGTAAATCGTGGATGGACAAAAAGTAGAGCTGAGCGGACAAAAGCTGCGGATGAATGGACAAAACTAACACCAGATAGTTATCTTTCGAGCGGATAGCATCACCATAGGATCACATAACTAATAATTGGATCACAAAGCATCCCGACTTGAGCGGAAGACGCCATGTCTTGATCACACATCATTCTTTCGAGCGGATAGCATCACCATAGGATCACATAACAAAATAATTGGATCACAAAGCATCCCGACTTGATCGGAAGGCTACATGCTTTGATCACATAACAATCTTTCGAGCGGATAGCATCACCATAGGATCACATAACAAATTAATTGGATCACAAAGCATCGCGACTTGATCGGAAGGCTTCATGTTTTGATCACATAACAATCTTTCGAGCGGATAGCATCATGATAGGATCACATAGCAAAATAATTGGATCACAAAGCATCGCCACTTGATTAGAAGGCGCCATATCTTAATCGCATAACTAACCTATTAGAACTAACGCCATGTCTTAATCACATTGCAAACGATTCCTTCACAATAAGCCCACATACTGAATCGACACCCCCTTTCTCCACATCACACACATTCCTATAGAACAAAAACCGTATCCGCTAGATTACTATCCGGAGCTACAATATTACTTTCGTTCATGAAAATCCGAAAATCATAAGAACGATAACTTTTCGCCATCATATACCAACAAAACCACAAATATATCATTTATTTATCAAACCTATTAAATTATTATTAAGTAGTAATATCAAAACTATTACTTGGGGGAAATAAATTAATGACGAAAAAACAATATAACAAATTTTTAAATACAGCAATCGCAGCAACGGTAGTAGCATCTGGAGCAGCAATGGTAGCGCCCAATACAGCTGATGCAAGTGAAAAGTTTTCAGATATAAAAGTAACAGATAATTTCTATGATGCTGTTATGAGCTTAGCAGATAGAGGTTTCGTAAAAGGATTTGAGGATGGTACATACGGTCCGCATAAAAGTATTACGCGCGGACAAGTGGCAGTCATCCTAGCGAATGCATTAGGGTTAGATAAAGAAAACGTAACAAATCCAGAATTTAAAGACGTTTCAACAGATCATCCTTATTATAGTTCGATTGCCGCTCTACAAAATGCAGGTTATGTAGCTGGTTTTGAAGATGGAACATTTAAACCAGGGGAACCAATTAACCGATATCATATGGCTTTAATCTTAAAAGCCGCATATAACTTATCAGCATCAAATGTGGATGCACTTCCATTCACTGATGTATATAAAGATTACAAAGAATCCATTGCAGCACTTTATGAAAATGGCGTAACTTCTGGTAAAACACCAACTTCATTTAAAGGTTTAGATAATGTAACACGTAGCCAAATGGCATTATTTATTGTAGCAGCTGAAAAAGCAGTAAACCCGACGATTACTATTAGCGAGATTACAGACACTAAAGTTGTGACAACAAAAGGTGAGTATTCATTTGTTCCGGAAGTTGCTGAAATTTTCACAGAAGCAAATGAATCAGCGTTAAAAAATGCACAAGCTCAAGTAAAAGTTGAAGCAGGCAAAATTGTTGAAATACAAGCTTTAACATTAAACAGCGCTGGTACAGCTGAAACGTCAGTCGTATTCAATGGTGGCGCTGCAAAAATCGGTGCATTGACAATTAATGCTGACCATGTTGAAGTGAATAACTTAGAAGTTACTGGAGATATTACAGTTACTGATAGTGTGTCAACTCAAACAAAATTAATACAAGTAAAATCAAATGGTGAATTAATTGTAGAAGAATCTGTTCAACCAGTAGCTGCTCGAACTTTCTTCTCATTAATGACTGCAACTGAAGAAGTAGGACCAACGATTACATTAGAACAATCTTCAGTACAAGGAGTTCAAGCAAAACGAAACAACCTAGTATTAATTTCTGATACAAAATTAGGTCATATCACTGTTGCACCAGCAGTATCTACTATTAAAGTTGATAGTAAAGTAGATAAAGTGGTTGTTGATAACTCATTAGCAATCTCAGGTAATGCAACAATAAATGAATTATCAGTAGAAAAAGAAGCAAATGTTTCAGTAAATGTTACTGGCGTAGTGAAAAACTTAATCGTTAAAAATGGAACATCTAAGGTTGAATTAGGTACATCTACTCAAGTTGAAGCTGTTAAGGTTCCAGTTGCGTCTACTCCTTCAACAATTATTTCGAACTACGATGATGTAAAAGATAATATTATTTCTATCGTTGATGATGAAGGTACTGAAATTGATGAATTAACAGACGCAGAAGCTTATCAAATTTTCTTAAACGATATTGCAAATGCTTCTGAAGGTGAAACTGTTGAATTAAGACGTGACATTACGGTTACTTCCCCATTAGTAATTGATAAAGCAATTACATTAGAAGGTAATGGTCATAATCTGGTGATCAACACTGGTAGCGATGATTATAGTAATACATTAAAATCATTATTTATCAACGCAGATGCAACGCTTCAAAACATGATTGTTGAAAACGGTGAATTAACAAACGACAACTTGATAGAAGTACAAGATGCAAATGTAACACTAAATAATGTTGCTATTCTTAATAGTAAACGTGCAGGTATTGCGCTTCTTGCTGGCGGTAAAATGACTCTTCAAGGTGAAATTACATTAAACGGTAATACTTGGGGCGGTATTGATGTAAGTAAAGAAGGTTCACATTTAACAATTGCAGAAGATGCAATGATTCATTATGATGGTGCGAAAAAAGTAAACGGCCAAGTAACGCCAATCGTTTATATTGATAATGAAGCGAAAAACATTGACCCTAGTGTTTACGTTACTGACAACGCTGGAATTTTACCGGAAGCTGTTTATGTATTAAAAGGTAAAGACGAATTTAACGTTGAGACAAATGAACTTTCAACAAAAGAAGAAGCAAACTTCGTATGGTTTGGTGGAACACCGATTTCTGAAGAAGGCGCAATTTCAAAATTCCTAGCAGATATCGAGGCAGCTGAAGTAGGTGACACTGTTGAATTAGCTCGTGACATCACATTAACTCAACCATTAGCAATTGATAAAGCAATCACAATTGATGGTAATGGATTCACTGTGACAGTAGAAACAGGAGCAGATGACTGGAGTAATACATTAAAATCAGTATTTATTAGCGCAGATGCAACATTAAAAGATATCAAGATTGTGAATGGTGAATCAACAGACGATAATTTAATCGAAGTACAAGCTGCCAATGTTACTTTACAAAACGTAACAGTAGAAGGAAGTAAACGTGCAGGTATTGCAATCTTAAAAGACGGTAATGTAACACTTGAAGGAAAAACAACTTTAAAAAATAACGCTTGGGGCGGAATGGATGTAAGTCAAGAAGGTTCTCACTTAACAATTGCTGAAAATGCATTCATCTCATATGATGGCGCAGTGAAAGCAAATGGACAAGTAACTCCAATCGTTTATATCGATAATGAATCGAAAAATATAGATCCAAGTGTTTATGTAACAGACAATGCAGGAATTTTACCTGAAGCTGTTCATGTAGTAAAAGGTGGAGCAAGTGGCACAGAAACTGAAACAAACGAAAGAGCAACATTAGAAGAAGCAAATTTCGTATGGTTCGGTGGAGAGCTTGAAGCAAATGAATATCTAGTAAACCAACTTGAGTACGATCTTGCAAATGCAGAAGCAGGAGAAACAGTAGAACTTGTTGCAGATATTACGATTTCAGAACCACTAGCAATTGATAAAGAAATTACATTCGATGGTAATGGACGTACAATTACAGTTGCAACAGGAGCAGATGACTGGAGTAACACATTAAAATCATTCTATATTAGTGCAGACGCAACATTGCAAGATGTTGATATCGTAAATGGTGAAGGTACTGACGATAACTTAATTGAAGTTGAAAATGCGAATGTAACGTTAGAAAACGTATCTGTTGAAGGAAGTAAACGTGCAGGTATCGCAGTATTAGCAGGCGGTAATGTCACTTTAGAAGGTGAAACTTCATTAATTGATAATGCTTGGGGCGGTATTGATGTAAGTAAAGAAGGCTCTCACTTAACAGTAGCTGAAGGCGCAACGATTGCTTACACTGGTGCGTTAAAAGAGAACGGCCAAATGACACCAATCATTTATATCGACAATGCTGCAGGAAATATTGATCCGAGCGTTTATGTAACAGATCTTTCTGGAACATTACCTGAAGCGGTTCATGTGTTTAAAGCAATACAAAATGGTGTTGAAACAAACGTAATAGCTTCTAAAGAAGAAGCAAACTTCGTATGGTTCGGTGGCACGCCAACATTAGTTGAAGAGTCTCCGGTAGTTGACTCTTCAGAAGAAATTGTAGAGTAATAGAATTTGCTACAAGGCAGTGAACGTAAACTTTAGGTTTTACGAAAATTTAAACATGCTAAGTTTCCTTTGAACTTTCAGATATCGGGCTACCAACCAAGTATTTGAAGCAGGTTCATATTTAGATAAGATGCTCCCTCAAGAAATTGAGGGAGTATTTTTCAATTTTATATTTGATTGAATCGAAGTTATTCGTAAAACAGGTTGTTTTGGCTGATGAAGGTTTAATAGGATCGCAAGGAATGAGGAATTGATCGTTTAGCAGAATGATTCGGGCGGATAGAGAATTCTCATCTTTGGAGAAAACTGTTTTGAGCGTATATGAGGTTCATTGGATCACATAAATGAACGATTTGGTCACTTAGCAGAGTGATTGGAGCGGATAAGAAGGCGTTTGGATCACATACGTTTTTTTGGGGCGGATATGTTTGTCATTGGATCACATAGGTGAAGGAATTGATCACTTAGCAACGCAATTCGGGCTGATAGAAGATTCTTCCTTTAAAGAAATGCTTTTGGGCAGATAGCCCCACCATTGGATTACACAAACTCCAAGGGATTAAAAAAATAAGAAACGACTAAATTATTGCATTAATCCCTTCTATCAAAAGACATGATTCGATATTTAACGGAACTATTTCAGCACTTTCCCGTCTTATTATTCCGTACATTTGAACTAAAAAACGTATATTCTAAAATCTAACAAACTAGTGTATACTTTATGCTTGAGAGAGAAGAAATTACTATTTTTTAACAAGATTGATTAATTAAGAGTGGAGAAGTTAGTTATGGTTTTTAGTAGCCTAATATTTTTATACGTATTTTTACCAATTGTAATTCTTTTATATTTTATATTGCCGAAGATATTTCGTAATACGCTTCTTTTAATCGCGAGTTTGTTCTTCTATGCATGGGGAGAGCCCACATATGTTGTGTTAATGCTGATTTCCATTTTGATTAACTATATTATGGGTCTCGTTATTGACAAGGCAGATGGGAAATCAAAACGGCTTAGTCTACTTTGGATTACGATCCTATTAAACTTTGCAATTCTTGGATATTACAAATATGCTGGATTCTTTATTGATATATATGCAGATATTACTGGTCAAACTATTGAATGGGAAGCAGTACCTCTGCCAATCGGTATATCTTTCTATACGTTCCAAGCAGTCAGCTACATAATCGATGTGTATCGTAGAGATGTAAAAGCACAGCGAAGTTTAATCGATTTATCGTTATTCATTTCCTTGTTTCCACAGCTTGTGGCAGGACCAATTGTTCGTTATCAAACGATTGCTGAACAAATTAAACAACGTTTTGTAGCAAGCTCTGATTTAATGATCGGAACGAGACGTTTCATTCAAGGTTTAGGGAAAAAAGTATTAATCGCCAATCCAATGGGATCCGTTGCAGATGAAGTATTTGCAATATCGGCTGCTGATTTGACTACAGGTACCGCATGGGTCGGAATTATCGCATACTCATTACAAATCTACTTTGATTTCTCTGGTTACAGTGATATGGCCATCGGGTTAGCTCGTATTTTTGGTTTTAATTTTGAAGAAAACTTCAATTATCCATACATAGCACAATCAATTACTGAATTCTGGCGTAGATGGCATATTTCATTAAGCTCATGGTTTAGAGATTACGTGTACTTCCCGCTTGGTGGAAGTCGAGTAAGTCACCAATGGAAAGTCTATCGTAACTTATTAATTGTATGGACGTTTACAGGGTTCTGGCATGGTGCTAGCTGGACGTTTATGGCGTGGGGCTTTTATTACGGAATTCTCATCTGTTTAGAGAAAAAATTCTTACTGAATTGGTTGAGCAAAATTCCAAGAGTTGTTCGCCACGTATATGTACTAATTCTTGTAATGATTGGATGGGTGTTCTTTAGAGCGGATAATTTTACATATTCATTTGACTATATAAAAACAATGTTCTTTATTACAGAAAATGAATTTTATGATTATAGTACGTTGATTTATTTACAGGATAATGGAATTTATTTCGCTCTGGCAATTGTGCTTGCAATTCCAATTTATATGCTGTACCAAAATTGGACGGAAGCAAAAGCTGAACAGTCGCTTGCATTTGCAGCATCACTCCGAGTTTGGCAAACTGTGTATTATATGGGGTTAATTTTAATTGTTACAATGTATTTAGTAAATGCAACACACAATCCATTCATTTACTTTAGATTCTAGGTGGAAAACATGAAAATTTTAAATTATTTATTACCTATAGCTTTTATTTGTACATTGGTTGGTGGATTGGCGCTTCATCTTGTCATTAAAGATCGTCCTATTTCTGACATGGAGAACCGTACTCTACAAACAGTTGGTGAATTTGATGCATCACTTGAAAGCACACTCAATGGGGAATTGACGAAAAAGGTGGAATCATATATTTCCGATCAGTTCCCATTCCGTGATGCTTGGATGAAGGCGTATGTGCAAGCGCAAGGGAAAATGGGGAAAACTTATATAAATGATTCCTATTTCGTGGATTATGCAAGTGGGTGGATCATTTCTAAACCGGTTCTGGATATGAAGGAAGAAGAGAAATTGGATGAATTTGCAGATGGATTTGTGGAAATTCAGGATGGGTTAAACGAACATGACACCCCAATGGCATTTTTCACTTTCCCAGCAAAGGCGACTTATGTACGTGACCCGAGCCCAGCTTATTTACCTAAGGATACAGGTGAAGAAAGCAATCGATTGTTGCATAGCATATTGACTGAAAAGGGTATTGATAATGCGGTACTGATGGATTTCATTGGGGATGACGTTGATGTGCATGATATGTATTTCAAAACTGACCACCACTGGAATATCTATGGCGCTTATCATGGGTATAAGGCTTTAATGGAAAACATCAGTGCACGGATTGATGAGGACATTGAACCGATAGCATATGATGAAGCGGCCAATGTGTGCTTAGAGAAAGATTTTGTAGGCTCATGGAATAAACAACTGTATATGACAGTCAATAGTGATGATCAAGTTTGCTATAACTATCCCGAATCCTTTGAAACTCAGTTCAAGATCTATAAAGGACCTGTGGCAGAAGGTAAGGAAATTGCGTTTAACGACATTTATGGTTTAGTTAGAAATAATCCTGAAGAAGATACTGTTTCGTATGCAACAGGCTACACTGCTGATTATGGTGTGTTAAATATTGTGAATGAACATGCTGAATCCGATAAGCATATCGTTGTTGTGAAGGATTCCTATTTCAATGCAATCCAATTCCACGTAGCAAGTCATTTCAAACAATTGACGGTACTGGATTTACGTTATATTGAAGAAAATCCTGTTGATTTTATCGCTGAATTAGACGCAGATTATGTATTCTTTGTTTATAATGATCGTAACTTTAATGTAGTGGAGATTTATTAATAAAAAAGCGTATTCGAACATGTTTCGAATATGCTTTTTTGATGTTTGATTTGCAACTGAAGCTGAACCTGATTTTATCGCTCTACAATGTGTCCGAATGGATCAGTTTTGTGACCAAATCGCTCTAATTTATGTCCGAATCGCCCTAATTTGTGACAATATCGCCCTTCACGAACAAGAGCTGCATTTATCGCTCTAAAATGTGTCCGAATGGATCAGTTTTGTGACAATATCGCTCTAATTTATGTCCGAATCGCCCTAATTTGTGACCATATCGCCCTCCATGAACAACAACCACATCTAACATTCACTAGTTCTACAAAACATCATCTCAAAATTAAATTCTATAATTATTTAAGAGGGAATATCATAAATTAATATAAATAAATTGGACGGAAATTAAATTTTTCTGATATTCAGATTGTATAGGAGGGGATGTATGCTTGAACATTGTTATTGAAAATGCAATAACGAATTTCGAATTCTATCAAAATAATATTCCATTAAACTATCAAAAGATGATAGAGAAACACCCCTCTGATTATATTGCGTTGGGTGCTCGAAGCGAAGAGTCATTTATAGGAATCATACTGGCAAAGAAAAATTTAAAAATATCAATAATAGAAATTGTTTATTTAGCTGTAAGTGATTGGAATAAAACTACAGGTGTTGAAGAAATGCTAATCTATGCATTGGAGGATAAAGCCCAAAAGGAAAAAGTCAACTTTATTAATTTCGACTACTTTGATAATAATGATTTGGATTACTTAAAATATATTGATGGGATTCTCCGGAAAAATAACTGGTCCTCCTTACGAACAAAAAATTATATCTATATAACTCGGAGTTTCAAAGTAGAAGAACATTATTGGTTCAGAAGATTTATAAAAAATACTCAAAATCTGTCAATATTTCAATGGGGGTTACTATCAGAAGACGACCGTCAAAAGCTAAAAGAGGAAGAGGGAAATGGATATCCTAAAAAACTATCTCCTTTTATAAATGAGGATCAAATTGACAAAAAAAGTAGTATTGGCGTCAAAGCTGATGGAAAAGTAGTTGGCTGGTTTTTAATTCAAGAAGTATCACCAACCATGGTGTTTATAAAATCTGTTTACCTTAAAGAAGGTTATAGGAGCATTGCAAATATTAAACAATTAATGAGCACAGGCATAATGCAAACAATCTATAAAAGTAAATCGAAATATGTGATGTTTAGTATTGGAGAAAGTAATAAACAAATGTTGAACTTTGTTGAGCGAAAATTTAAAAACGCTATCATCAGCAAAAAACCAGTTTATCGTTCATTAAAAAGAATCAATCAAAACCATTAATTTTTTGAGTGTATGGCAATAAGTTATGCGCGATTTTTTTGCGCGAAAACTGGAATAAAATGTTAAACTTTATTCCTTACCTTTTATTATATAAAAATACTATTTTAGAGTAATCAAACATTGTATGCTTAATACCACTATTTTTTGTCTAGAATTTTATTAAATTGAAAAAATGATAAATTACAAAACTTCTATGTTGTTGGCAGGTTATTCATTTTATAATTAAGAAAAATAATCAAAGGAGCCTATCATGAGCAAAATACTAGAATTAGAGTTGAATGTTTCAGATATCAGTCATAGAGTGAATCGAATTATTGAAGTTGAGGAAGAAAGTACTTTTGATCATTTAAGTGAAATTATTCAGATTGCCTTTAACTCTTTAGAGTTCGAATCATTTTTATTCGAAGTGAAAAGAAGCAATGGGCAAGATGAAAAAATGTATATTGGCGTGGACTTTGATGGTAGCTGCATAAAAACTAGCTCTATATTAGATGATGAGGAAGAAATTTTAGCAGATTGGTTTAAGAAAATAGATGACTATGCGAACTTTAAGATTGATAGTGACAAAGATTTAAACATCCAAATTTTATTTAAAAAAATTAAGGAAGAAAATATTTATATTGAATATCCGAGATGTATTGGTGGGGAAGGTCATTTGGATGGCTCCACTCATGCAGTTAATATAGAAGAAATCTCGGAGCAATTAGAATTTGTTAATTTCATTACAGATGAATTTGTGGAAGAATTTATGCGGGATTTAAATATAGATGATGAAATGGAAGATCCAAAAACAGATTGGCGAGATCTCTTCGAAGTCGCAGATGAATTGAAAAAGTTAAAGCCTTGGGAATATTTAGATAATAACCAAACGATTGTAGTAGAACATCCTGAATCGAAAACAATGCTTTACATTTGTGTAATGGGTGCAGGTGGACAAGAGTTTGGACTATCAATTTATCTTGATGATAAAGGCCGTAAAACGATGGAAAATATGCAGCTTGATAAATTACAAGACGACTTCTTATTTAATATGGAATGCTTGAATGTTACATTTGTGGATCGTGATGAACTAACAAATGATGACTATCAATTAATTAAGTCACTGGGGCTAACTTTTAGAGGCAAAAGAAATTGGATCCAATTCCGCTCTTATACACCTGGGAAATTTCCATGGATTCCAAACGATCGTGATGCAGATTTTATATTATTTGCAATGCTTGAAACAATTGAAGTTGTTAATAAATGTAAGAATGGATGGGAGTTTCCTAGCTTGCCAATAGGTGACTATTATTTCCGTAGAATTGAATTTGTTAATGACACATTTCAAGTAGTTGAACATATTATTACCTTTAATGAAAAGGAAAATCAGGTACTTGAGCCTATTTTAGTCGATATTTCGGAATTAGAAATAAAACAATTAGCAAAAAAGAAAGTGGAGCAAGAAGAGCTTGAATTCGATCTCTTGTATATGCCACAAGCAGTGCAGGAAAATCCTGGTGAACGCCCATTTTATCCATTATTGGTAATCGGAATGAGCCGTAGTTCAGGAATGGTTATTTACCAACAAATGCTGTCAATTGCAAAAGACTCATTTGTTGCACAAATTGCTTTTATCGAAATGCTAAAAAGTCTAACATTTAAACCAAGTACAGTCTATGTATCTGAAGGTGTTTATTCGACTGTTGCAAACTTATCAAAAGCCATCAATGTACCTATTAAAGCAGGCAAGTTAATTGCGATTGCCGATTTAAAATCTTATATGGAAATGAAATAAAACATTGAATTATTTACGCGCTAGGCATCTTGCATAAAAAAATGTAGGTGCCTGGTTTTGCGAACTTTTATCAATGAACGGGCACTCAACCTTAAATAATCAAAAACAAAAAAGCATTCCAGAAGCTTATATGTCTGAAATACCAATCATACTGCTACAATATAAATAAGTAGATACGACTGTAAAAGAAAGGTGAAATTATGAATCAAAGAAAGGGACTCGTGATGCGGGAGATACGAATGGATGAGATGGCGCAATCCATCGATCTGTTGAACTATGTCTTTCAAATGTCGATGTCCATAAAAAAAGATCGTCGTTTTGTTAGTGAGAAAAGTAGACAGTTTAATGAAGGGCATGCAATTGGTTGGTTTGATGGCGATCATCTTGTATCCCAAATCCTAAGCCTTCCATTCCAAGTGAATATTTATGGAGTACCGTACGAAATGGGGGGGATCACTGCCATTGGTACCTACCCTGAATATTCTAAGCAAGGGCTGATGGATCAATTAATAAAAGAAACATTGACGATCATGCGAGAAGAAGGCCGATATATTTCGTATTTATTCCCATTTTCTATCCCTTACTATCGAAAAAAGGGCTGGGAGATAATGAGTGATATTGTAGAGTTTCAGGTAAAAGATACTCAGTTCCCACATTATAAGCAAGTGCCTGGAAAAATTCGTCGTGTGAATACGCGCCATCAGGATTTAGTAAGTGTCTATGATCGCTTTGCTGCGAAAACCCATGGTGCGATGATTCGTAATACGATTGCTTGGAATGAAAAATTCCACGAAGATTATTGGGAAGAGAAGTTTGTTGATACAGATGTCGTCTTGCAGGCCGCGGTCTACTATGACGAAGATGATGTTGCGCAAGCTTATATGTACTACCGAATTATGGAGGAAAATTTCTATATAGATGAAATAGTTTATTTAACGGAGGAATCTCGTAAAGGGATTTGGAATTTTGTTTCTGCTCATACTTCCATGGTTTATAATGCTTATGGCAAAACTACTGGAAATGAACCTGTTGCATTTTTGCTGGAAGATAGCGAGATTATTCAAGAGGTTTCGCCTTATTTTATGGCACGAATTGTAGACGTACAAAAATTTCTGGAACGCTTCCCATTTGATGAACCTAATTTCCATATACGATTTGCTGTGTTCGACCGTCTAGTTGAATGGAATAACGGCACATACGATATTGAGTCGGTCGATGGACAGGTGACAGTCAATAAAGTAAATGATGTGGATGAGGATATCACTGTTCATTTAAACATACAAACTCTAGTTACGATGCTCCTAGGTTATAAGCGCCCTAAATATTTAGAAAAAATTGAACGACTTAGAGGTAAAAATGAAACCATTTCTACTTTAGAGGATATACTACCAATTGGCATTCCGACGTTTATCGATTATTTCTAGGTAATTGGAAGTAGCATTGTTTAAAATTACCTAACTTGTTAGTACATGAAAGTAATTATAAGGTATTGGTAATGTCATGCCGCATTTGAAATTGTTCACTACCCTACAAGTAAAGTGCTGGATGGGTTCCTCTCATGAGCAAAGAAAATAGAATAATACTAATTAGTTTCGGGAGAATTAACAAGTATCTCTAAATGTAAATAATAATTTAATTAAATAGCCAGGTACATAAACAATTATGTTTCATCGTTGTTTGTGTACCTGGTTTTTTTGTTCTTCTTTCCAAATCATTTTCAATGAGAAAAGTCATGATGGTATTAGCTGATGAGATATAAGCATAGGCTAATCCAACATAATTGTTTTCAATAATCGAATATTTACAAGATGACGTATAAGAGAAATAGATAAAAATATCCTAGTCTATCAAAATAGAACTCATTATGAGTTCTGCTTTTTATATGGGATCTTTCCAAAAAGATTACCAAATTTTATTGAACGTTTATTAAGTTATATAATTTATAGTCATTATTAAGAAATTTTTTTAAGACGATGTTGTAAGAAAAATTAGTGTTGAGACTCTGAGATTTTGTTAATTAAACTGTCGAACTGTCGTACGTAATTTTTATAAGTATAAATTGTTCTATATAAATAATCTCTCTTTGTAAATATTCAAGGTTAAAAAATTACAAAACTCTAATAATAATTAAAATTAAATTCACAAACTTTTATTAAAATAGAAGAAACTAGAAAAGGTGGTAGGAAAATGAGTAAATTTACATCAAAAACGATGTTTGCGTTAGCTACTGCTGGTGCTGTAGTGGTAGCACCAACTATTTCAACGCAAGCAGCTGAAGTAGAATATGAAATGTCAGTTGACGCGCGTTATAATTCTGGGATTGTGAATGCAGATGGCGGTACAACTGAAATAATCGCATATAACAAACATAATAATTCGGTTTATTTAGTAAATGGTGAATCGAAAAAAGTTGAAGCGGTTTCATTAGACTATAACGAAACAAATGCAATGAACTTAAAACCATTCTTCTCGGTAGATGTGGCAGAATTAATTGCTACAGTTGATGCTGATTTTGTTTACGGTGGGCTACCAAGTATCGCTGTTCACCCAAATGAAAATGTGATTGTGGCGGCTGTACAAGCTAATGACTATACAAAAGAAGGATATGCTGTATTTTTAACGGGTGAAGGTGAATTAATCAGCATTGTAAAAACGGGTGTGCAACCTGACAACATTACTTTCTCACCAGATGGTTCTAAGGTGTTAACTGCGAACGAAGGCGAACCACGTGACGGTTACGGTGAAGGAATTATTGACCCACAAGGTACGATTTCAGTAATCGATGTAACGGATGGCTTTACAAACCTAACTGCTGAGAACGTTACATTTGAAGCATTTGATACAGCTGAAAAACGGGCTGAATTAATAGAAAATCAAGTAATCTTAAAGAAAGGTTCTAATCCATCAGTAGATTTAGAACCTGAATATATCGTTGTAAGTGAAGATAGCAAACAAGCCTATGTTGCATTACAAGAAAACAATGCAATTGCAAAAATCGATTTAACAACGAATGAAGCAGTGTCTGTTGAAGGTTTAGGATTTAAGGATTTTAGTGCTGAAGGAAATGAACTTGATCTTCGTAAAGACAAAGTAGCTAAACTTCAAAATGAGAATTATTTCGGTATTTATATGCCAGATGGAATCGCTACTTATAGCGCAAACGGTAAAAATTATATCGTTACAGCTAACGAAGGTGACGGCCGTGAGTGGGGCGAAGAAGACACAGAAGCTTTCCATTTAAATGAAAATGAAGTAGAAGTCGATGGCAATGAAATCGTACTTTTCGATACAGCAGAATATGAAGGTTTCGAAGAAGGAAAAGAGTATATCTTTGGTGGTCGTTCATTCTCCATTATTGACGCTGATACTTTAGAAGTGGTTTATGATAGCGGTAGCGATTTCGAGCGTATTACTGCTGAGCTTTATCCAGAATTCTTCAACTCTAGTAATGATGAAGTGAAACTAGATGACCGTAGCGGTAAAAAAGGTCCAGAACCGGAAGATGTAAAGATCGGTAAAATTGGCGATCAAGTATTCGCATTCATTGGCCTAGAGCGTATCGGTGGTATTGCAATGTACAATATTACAGATCCAACAAGTGTAGAGTTCGTTGATTATATTAACACTCGTGACTTTAGCGAAGACATTAAAGGTGACGTTTCTCCTGAAGGATTAGCATTTGTAGGTGGAGAAAAACCAATGTTACTTGTCGGTCATGAAGTAAGTGGAACTGTAACAGTATTTGATTTATTAAAATCAGAAGCGCCTGTAGAAGAAAATCCAGCTGAAGAAACTCCTACAAAAGAGGTTTCATTCAACGACATTAAAGGTCACTATGCCGAAGATGCTATTTTAGCAGTTGCAAATGCTGGTTTATTCAGTGGTATAAATGAAAATACATTTGCACCAAATAAAGGCTTCACACAATCACAGGCTTCTATCGTGCTAAATCGTTTAGCAGAGGCAAATGGTTTAAATTTTGATATTCCAGAAAATCATTCAAATAAACCAATTACACGCGAGGATTTTGCAGTAGCAGTTTACAACTATTTAGAGCAAAGTGGTGCAGTATCAAATCCAAACGCATCCGTAACAAACTATAAAGATGATGCGAAATTAAGTACAGATGCGAAACAAGCTATTTATGCATTACAAGCAGAAGGATTAATGACAGGCGATGAAAAACAAAACTTCAATCCCAACAAACCTTTAACACGTGCACATGCAGCAATCGTTTTCTCGCATATCCTTGGAGAATAAGGTTGAAGCGCGGCGGCCATTAGAAACGGAGTTGAATAACTCTCCAGAAACTTTTCTGGAGAGTTGTTTTTATGTATTCACCTTTATCAAATAAATATCCTCTCTACTCTTTTGCGTATGTGGTCAAATAGACATTTTATATGCCCCAATCAAAGGCAATGGCTCAAGACGGAATGCTTGTGATTAAATAGAAAGCTTGAATAACTGATTCCAAACTCTATCTGCTCGAAAGCCACCCATACCATCACACTTGAAAAAAGGTTAGGCATGAAATTTATTCCGTAACGCATCAGTCTGTATATTGCTGTCCCAACCCAGTTGAAGAAGTTGATCAATTCTTCAATCTATCTATATAATCGATTCCTCCGCTAAATCTCCGATTCATCTCATAGACTAGTTTAATTTCAACCTAAAAAAGACGAGGAGTTCATCCTCGCCTTTCTAATATCATCTCATACACCCCATATTGTAAATCTTAAGCCTTATTCACCTTAAACCCTGAGACATCCTCATCCAGCAAGAACGAACTACCACGTTGTTTATAAGCCGATATGAAGAAGATGGCAATAATCGCAGCTGTTAACACAGCCCCACCAACATAAGAAGCATTTAGTGGAATGCCGAATCCCATCGTTGGTTCATATAAAATGTAAACGAGACACATGGACGTCATAAACGCGGCTGGAATGGTTGCAATCCAGTGATTTTTCTTTGCTAAGAATAAATACATTGCACCAACCCAAAGGGCGATAACTGCTGTCACCCCATTTGCCCAGGAGAAGTAGCGCCATAGAATATTAAAATCAATTTTTGTTAAGCCATAGGAAATGACGAATAATGGAATCGCAATCCATAAACGGCTTAATAATTTTGATTGAGCAAATTTGAAATAATCTGCAATAATCATACGAGCTGCACGGAATGCAGTATCACCAGAAGTGATTGGTAAAATGATAACCCCAATAATCGCAAGGGTACCACCGATTGATCCCATCATTAATAGTGAAACTTCGCTTACTACCGCAGCAGGTCCACCAGCTGTGATTAATTCATTTAGACCACCGTAACCGCCAAATAAACTCATAGAAGCAGCAGCCCAAATCATCGCGATAATTCCTTCTGCAATCATCATACCGTAGAAAATTTTACGTCCTTCATTTTCATTTTTTGTTGTACGCGAAATAATGGGTGTTTGCGTTGCATGGAATCCAGATAAAGCGCCACATGTAATCGTAAAGAAAATTAATGGGAAAATCGGCAAGTTATTTGGGTGCATATTTTGGAATGTTAATTCAGGAATTGGTGCACCTGTCACAAGTAATCCGATACCAATACCTACAGCAGAAATAAGTAACACTGCTCCAAAGATTGGGTATAGGCGCCCGATAATTTTATCAACGGGTAACAATGTTGCAAGAATGTAGTAGAAGAAGATAACCCCTACAATGATCGCTAATGCTACTTGACCATTCATCAAATTACTGATTAGCATTGCTGGTGAAGTAACGAAAACCGTACCAACTAAAATAAGTAATAAAAGTGCAAACACATTTACAACATGTTTCATAAATTTCCCTAAAAATTTTGCGGCAAGCTCAGGAAGGTGAGCTCCCTTATTACGAATAGAAATCATGCCAGTTAAATAATCGTGAACTGCCCCTGCAAAAATACAGCCGACTACAATCCAAATGAAAGCGACAGGTCCATATAAAGCCCCTGCAATTGGTCCAAATACAGGCCCAGTTCCTGCAATATTTAATAATTGAATCATTGAATTCTTTGGTGTAGACATAGGAACGTAGTCAACCCCGTCTGCATTTACATAAGCAGGCGTTGGACGAGCTGGTTTTGATCCAAATACTTTTTCAACAAACTTCCCATAAGTGAAATAACCCACAATCAAAATAACGATACAGACTAAAAACGTAATCATCTCACATTTTCACCCCTATTAGAATTTTCTGTTTATTTCTGATAGATTGATAATATCACATTTTGTTATATAACAGCAATATATATATATTATTTATATATAACAGATGTGAAAACAACGACAATTGTTACAATGAAACCCCTTACAAATATGTATGGATCAAAGATTAAGAATATGATAGGAAAAAAATATTATAAAAAGTAGCAATGAAACTCCCCTAATCAACGAACGGTAAGTTCATTACAATAATGATGGGTTCTTTAGCTCAGAAAAAAAATAAGCAGCACGCTTTTTTTCCTCAACATAAAAAGAAGACACCCCTTTGTGGATGCCTTCCTTCTATTACAATGCTACAAATGTTTTTTTCATTTTCATAAAGCCGTAAACAAAGAAGAATATTCCACAAGTAATATACGTTAAAACGACAAAAAGAACTGATTTTCCTTGTTCTCCTGTCCAGCGGAAGAATAGACGATAGTAGAAATAGACCATTAAGATAATTAATGCGATTGATGATAAAAATCCAATAAATGGGATAAATGAAATGATTATGAGCCCGAAGAAAATTAATGTATATTTCAAAGCCTCTGATTTCACTGCTTCCATCGTTGATTTTTTCGCTCCAAAGGCAAACATCATGTAAACATTGATAAACGGAATCCAACTCATAAAAGCGATTTCGTGGAAGCCGTTAGCTTTTGCAGTATTAGAATAAATAATGGCAGAAAGAATGTAACCGATAATGGCAAAAATTATGGCGATGATAAGCATGGCCATCAACATAGCTGCAAAAGCGGCTAAATCTACAAATACCATACTGTCGTTGTATTGGTACTGTTGAAGTTGTTGCATTCAACATACACCTCCTTTCAAATACGTATTAATGTATGAATCAATATTTGTATTTAAGCATAAAAAAACGAGAATTTTATTAAGTGAATGTTAATTTAAGATGTAGCGTAGTAAATGTAATGTTATTCAATTTATTAATAATGAGTAAGTTTAATAAAATCATATGTACCGGAACGGAAAAAATGACCCGAATTCAATTTTTCATTCAAACTTCAATAAAAGCAAAAACCATTTACAAGTAACCGTATATAATAGAACGAAAAATATTTTCTAATTAAAGGAGGGGATTGATTATGTTTGATTTGAGCCCATTTCGTAAAAGAACCGATGAACTGTTCAATCATATTGAAAAGGTTTTTGATGAAATGTTAAATGATAGCAATTTTCCTATACTCAGCGAACAAATGAAATCACTCCGTTCAGAATTTACTGAGGGGAAAGATGCTTACTTTATAGAGGTAGGTGTGCCGGGTTTTTCAAAAGAAGATATTCAAATTGATTTAGAAAATAATCAGCTAACAATCGTTGCAAAACGTGATGAAAGAAATGAAATGCGGGATAAGGATGATCAAATCATTCGCTATCACAGACAGTTCGGTCAATTTGTTCGTCAATTTTATGTTCCTAACATTGACCAAGATCAAGTGGAAGCAAAATTAGATAAAGGGTTATTGAAAATTAAACTACCGAAGCTAACACTTGGCGATAGTGGTAGTCCAAAGCGTATTGATATCGACTAAACTACAATGAATTTATAGGGACAATCTACTATTAAAATAAAACCTTCTAAATGAATGGAGCAGACTATAGACTAACTCGAAAGAAATGGGTTTGTTTATAGTCTTTATTTTTAAAGAATGATAGTTTAAAAAAGAATTCTATTATGGACAATGGGTCATAACTGAAAGTGCCCGAATGCTTGTAACAAAACGGGAAGAGGAATTTTCACAACCAAAAGTGCCCACCCGACACTCGTAAAAAATAAGTTAATCCCCAATTAGCTCCCCCTTATAGATGATATTGCGACTGAAACATAACAAATCCCCCAACACCTACAACTTCCTATTAAAAAATGATTTAAAAAGTAGTTTAATTGGAAATAATGATAGGGATGTTATATAGAGAGAGTGAACACAAATTCGCACACTAAACTATCTTACTAATCTATTGTTTTAATACCTCTATGCCAAGCTTTTGCCCTGTCTTATAGTCGTTCAAACTTCATTTACATAAATTTGCACGTGCTGTATAATTAAAAATTGTACATAAAACTGTCGAATCATGGAATTGGACAACTTGTTGGAGGTAACACATGCCAGAGAAAGCATTTGAAAAACTGAAACAAAACATTAAAAATGAATGGATTATAGCCTTTAATGCAGCCATGATTATCGGGATTGTAACTCATCTTTATGCATTCATGCACAGATACCCAAATCATGATAGTCTTCATAATTTATATAGCTCACAAGCAATGGTAACATCCGGGAGGTTTTTCCTTAGCCCTGCAGCTGGTATTAGCTCTTATTTCGATCTTCCATGGGTTATTGGATTATTCTCTATTTTCTTCTTAGCATTAGCTGCTGTCAGCTTAGTCATTTTATTTGAAGTACGTAAAAAATTATCAATCATTCTAATTTCAGGGATTGTTGTTACATTCCCAAGTGTATCTTCAACATTTTCATATATTTTCACAGCTGATGGTTATATGCTTGGTATTTTTATGGCTATTTTAGCTGTTGTGATTACGAAAAAATTTAAGAAATTTGGTTTCCTTATTGGAGCAGTGCTGGTTTGTTTATCAGTAGGGGTTTATCAAGCAAACCTTTCAGTCGTTTTAACATTTACAACGTTTTGGTTAATTCATGAAATTATTTATTCAAACAACTCATTAAAACAAATTTGGGCAAATGTTTTACGATCAGGCCTTATGATTGGAATTGGGATGGTTGGGTATCTAATCGTCTATAAATTATTTACCTCTTTTTTTGCGGTTCAAATTTCAACCTATCAAGGACTAGATAAAGTAGGAAACTTAACGTTATCAGACATCCCTAGAAGAATCTCTCAAATAATAAAAGAATTAAAAACTTTCTTCTTTAGAGGTTTTATCAATGGCTATGAAGTTAATTTTCTTGAAATTTTAAACGTCTTATTAGTTATCGTTCTATTTGTTGGTGTCATTGTTGTTATTATTAAAAAACAGCTTTATAAAAATATTGGGATGCTCGCTACTTTAGCGATCGGTGTCATCACACTTCCATTTAGCTATTACATTGCTTACTTTATGTCACCATCTGTCTTTTATCACATGCTAATGGTCTTTGGGCTAAGCAGCGTTTATATTTTCATCGTATTAATGTATGACAAAATTGATGAGAAGCAAGGACCTGTATTAAAAATTGAACGTTTCAATTCATGGGCAACAGTAATTTTAATGACCTTTACTATTTTTAATTTTGGTTTGATTGCTAATATTGCTTACATGAATATGGAACTCCGTTATGAAAAATCAATCAATGTGGCAAATCGACTTGTGGATCGTATTGAGCAATTAGATGAATATGAAAACATTGAAAAAATAGCGGTTTATGGCAATGTTTCGTTACATTCAGACTTAACGTCAAAAATTATTCCAAGCCAGATCCCTGAAATGACGGGTTCAGTTGGGGAAGTTGTATTTTACAAGCCATATAGCTATCAAGAACTAATCGATCAGTTCTTAGGCTATTCTTTAAAAATGGCAACTGATGAGGAAATGGAACAAATTAGCCAAACTGAGCAATTCGCTGAAATGGGTATTTGGCCAGCAAAAGACTCTGTTGTGGTTATTGGTGATACGGTCATCATTAAATTTGAAGAAGTTGAAACAAATTAGGAAACATTTCGTACTAATAAATAGGACTTCTAATACGCATGTGAGATTTTCCATACGCTAAAAACAGAAAATCTTAATTATGAATTAATACAAAACAAATTTACATTAAGTAAAACACGACCTCCGAACAAAACGTCAAGTGGAAAGGAGTACAATATGCCGTTATTATCAGTAATTCTCCCTGCGTATAACGAAGAAAAAATGATTGCAAAAGCGGCTGAAACACTTTCTGCCATTTTACAAAAAGAAAATATTGAAGCGGAGCTCATTTTCATAAATGACGGTTCGAAAGATGGAACTTGGCAAGAAATTGAACGGGCAAGTCTGGAGTTCAACTGTGTACGAGGGGTTTCATTCTCTCGAAACTTCGGAAAAGAAGCTGCTATCTTGGCGGGGCTTGAGCATGCAAAAGGGGATTGCTGTGTTGTCATGGATTGTGATTTGCAGCATCCACCAGAAACAGTTATTCAAATGTATCGACTTTGGGAAGATGGATTTGAAATTATTGAGGGTGTCAAGTCTTCCCGGGGAAATGAAACGAAAGTACATGGTATCTTCACGAGGGGTTTTTATCGGTTAATCAATAAAGCAACGGGCTTTGATATGTCACGTTCTTCAGATTTTAAGCTTTTAGATCAAAAAGTTGTTGAAGAGTATATCCGTTTACCAGAAAGAAAGCTATTTTTCCGAGCACTTTCATTTTGGTTAGGCTTTAAAAGTATTGAAGTGGAATATGAAGTTCAAGAGAGGACAGCAGGGGAAACAAAATGGTCATTTTACTCTCTTTCGAAATATGCGATTAATAATATTACTTCCTTTTCAACTGCACCGATGCAAATTATTACAGTAATCGGTGTGTTGTTCTTACTTTTCTCTATCTTTTTGAGCGTTCAATCGCTTGTAAATTATTTTTATGGGCAGTCCTTAGGCGGTTTCACAACGGTCATTTTACTATTGTTAGGGATTGGGAGCTTGTTAATGATAAGTTTAGGAATTATCGGTTTTTATATTTCAAAAATTTACGAAGAAGTAAAACGTAGACCACGTTATATTGTTTCTGGGAAGACGACAAATGGAAAAGAATAAATCAAGCCTTAGTTCTCTCGTTGATGAAAAGTTTTGGAAGTTTATATTAGTCGGTATCGTAAATACAATCGTTGGAACAGCCATCATGTTTGGATTATATAATTTTGCAGGATTTTCTTATTGGATTTCTTCTAGTGCCAACTATATTTTAACGAGTATACTAAGCTATTTTTTAAATAAATATTTTACATTTCAGCACAAGGAAAGTTCAATTAAGTCAGCTATTCGATTTACAATAAATATTGCAATTTGTTATTTGATTGCATATGGCTTGGCAAAACCATTAACACTACAATTTTTATCCAATGCAGATGTTGCTGTTCAAGAGAATGTTGCCATGTTTGTAGGAATGGTTCTTTTTACTGCATTAAATTATTTAGGCCAAAGATTTTTTGCTTTTAAATAGAATTGCAGGGGTGTCTACATATTAGTTACCCCCTACCAAGCCCTAATGTCTTTTCAACACATATGGGAGAAAAGTTACTAAAGCGAGGCTCACTACACCAAAGATTACTTACTTCTTTCATCCTCACCAAATCATCAAGATTCAGTAAATATATCATTTTTAGAAAGTTTTATATCGAAATAAATTTCAAGGGGGAAGTTTAAATTGACTAAAAGAAAAATGTTTACAAAAGTAATCTCCGTATTAAGTGCAGGAATATTGGTAGCAATGGTTCTCGTATTAACACCCTTTCAGCCTCAAACAAATGCATTATCGAAGGAATCGGATTCAAACCCATTTTCTGATGTAAAGCCAAATAACTCTCATTACAATGCAATTTTATCTCTTTACGCTGATGGTATTATTACAGGGGTTTCTAACACGGAATATAAACCAAACTCCATAATAACACGTGGTGAAGCAGCACAGTTTATCGTTAATGCTTTAGGAATGGATACGAGTAAAGTAACAAACCCAGGTTTCTCAGACGTTCCTACAACTCATAAAAACTATGAAGCTATTGCAGCTTTATATGGAAAAGGTGTAATAGGTGGGTATACAAATGGTAATTTTGGTCCAAGCGATTCATTAACACGATCACAAATTGCCACAATGCTAACGAGAGCATTCGGTTTAGAAGAAGCCACTACAACGAAAACAAAATTTTCTGATGTGAATAAATTAACAGATTCAAATGCAAAAAAATATATTCAAACTCTTGTAAACTACAATATTACAGTAGGAACAACTCCGACAACATTTAGTCCAAATATGAAGCTAACACGTGGTCAACTTGCGACATTTTTACTAAAAGCGATGGAAGTTGATTCGGATGACGACTTTGAACTTATTAACGTGGAATAGAGTTTGTATCAAATGTCCCAAAATACTCATCAATTGACCAATCATAAGGAATGAATTTAAGCTCCACGTAGTGATTTCGATTCAATCCCTATAAAAATACAAAACTACTAGTATAAAAATAGATGTTGATGGATATTCTATAAAGAGATTGTGTTAGGGATTAATAGAATCGTTAGGGGAGAAATCATGCTTAGAATATTTATGAATGTGATGATACTTTTCGTTATGTTTACTTCTTTTAGCACGTCACAAGTTGAGGCGAAAAGTAGTTTATTAACTGATTCGGTAACAGAAGAGAATGCGCTGAGCAACTCTAGCTCAAATGAAACGAATGAAACAAATAAGCTAGTACAACCACAAAATGTATTATATAAATCTAGCAATCCGGAGCAGTCGATTGAAAATGAAAATAGAAAATTGCAATCTGACTCTATATCAAGTTCAATTGATGAAACGAAGTCCGTTAAGTCTACTTCTGAAATATTTAATAATATGTTACAAACACAAACATTTCCATATAAAGATGTAAAAAAAGGGCATTGGGCTTATAAGGAAATTGTTACTTTTATAAATAATGATTATTGGTTAAATAATAAAGAGCCATATTTCAAACCAAATTATGCTGTAACAAGGGCAGAAGCAGCGGTCGCTATTGCACGTTCATTAAACATGGATACTGATTGTGTAGGTGATATTAAGTTCGCTGATGTACAGTCAGGGGATCCTTACTATAATGCCGTTTGTCAGCTTACAAATGCAAAAGTAATTGAAAATGGTACCAATTATTACCCAAACAAAAAAATTACAAGAGCAGATTTTATTAAAATGATTGCATTAGCCTATGATATAGATGTTGATTCAGTCAATGATAAGGCTTTTAAAGACATAACGAATCATCCGCTAAAGAATTATATTCAATCATTGGCTGATATTAATATTGTTAGTGGTGTAAATGAACATCAATTTGCACCGGAGCGACATGTTACTCGTGCTCAATTAGCTATCATCATTTGTAGAGCAATAGAGTTTCAAGAAGCATTGAATAACCATGAAATGATATATGATTTTTTGAAAAAGGATTATATCGAGACCATTAATGACTCTGCAGAGTGGTCGAAAGAGGTTATTAAACTAGTAAACGAGGAGAGACAGAAAGCCAATCTTCCATTATTACAAGAAGATCCACAGCTTTCACAGATTGCTGTAATCAAGGCACAAGATTTTATTAATTCTCATTACTTTGAGCACGAATCTATACTATATGGTCAGCCATGGGATTTAGCAGCACTTTTTGATTATGAATTTATGACCTTAGGGGAAAATATTGCAAAAAACTATCATTCTCCAAAGGAAGTTGTTGCTGCATGGATGGAATCGGCAGGACATCGTGAAAATATTTTAAGACCTCAATATACCAATATAGGCGTAGCATTTAAGAAATCAACTGACGGGAATTTCTATTGGGTGCAAATGTTCTCTAGTAAGTAAACAATCCTCTAACATTACAAAAATGTTACAAGAAACACAAAAATTATCCAATTTAATATTTGTCAGTAACGCTGATGATCAGGGAAACCTTGATATATCAGCGTTTTTCGTGTTGGTAGTCTTGTTTTGAAACCGTTACACAATTGAAAAATAAAAATACTAAATTTTATGATAGTCTATTATCAGGTCAATAAATCGAAAGAACGTGTCGGAGGAGATTACCAAATGAAGAAAAAGTGGTTACTACCTGTACTTGCTTCCTTAATGGCTTTTTCAGCTACGCCAGCTTTAGCTAGTGCTAATTCAAATACACAAGCAACTCAAGCGGAACTTACAACAACAGCGAAAAGTTTTTTAAATACACCATACTACTACGGTGGAACTACTAAATCAGGAATTGATTGCTCTGCATTTACAATGAGTGTTTTTAAACAATTTGGTATCCAATTAGATAGAACATCAAGAGGTCAATATAATCAGGGTACTTCAGTATCAAAAGCAGATTTGCAAGTTGGCGATTTAGTTTTCTTTAATACTTCTGGTAGCGGTGTGTCGCACGTTGGTATTTATATTGGTAATGGTAATATGATTAGTGCTGAATCTTCAGAAGGTGTTGCGATTTCAAGTATTAATGACCCATACTATTGGGGACCACGTTATATTGGTGCTAAACGCATTGCTGAATTCCCTTCGGTAAAAGATGCTGCGATTGATTTCTCAGTTTATGCTTCTCGTAGTGAAGTTGCTAAGCAATTAGCAGTCGCTTTAGAGCTAGACATGACAAATACAGAATCTGGCTTTACTGATGTGAAGACGAACCATAAAAACGCAGGTGCAATCGCTGCTGTAAAAGAAAAAGGTATTTTCTCTGGTGATGAAAATGGAAAATTCAATCCGTTCTCACCTATTACAAAAGCACAACTTGCTAACGTTTTAGTAGCAGCATTCAAATTAGAAAAAGGTAGTCTTGATAAAACATTCTCCGATGTATCAAGCGAACACTATGCAGCAAACTCAATTGAAATTCTAGCTTCAAATGGCATCGTTTCAGGAAAAGCAGACGGTTCATTTGGAACTAGTGATATCGTGACGTTAGAACAACTTAGCTCAATGATTCAAAAGGCAAAGCTTTTAAGTAAATAATCCGACAATTTTATATAAAATATGATGAATGAAGGGAGAGTTTGCTATTTTTCGCAGCTCTTCTTTTTTATATCGAAAAATAGATTAAAAAGTAATAGTCACCATTTAAAGGGGGTGTTAGGAACTTAAGAAAAAAGTGTAAATAGTCTTAATGAAAACTATGAAAATCTTTGGTAAACTAGGAAGTAGCTCGAATGGAAGGGAGGAAATAGGAAAAATGACTGTAAAAAAAATAACTAGCGTGTTCCTTGCCTTACTGTTGACATTCTCAGCTTTGGGCGTTCAACAAGCGAGTGCTAGTGCGAAATTTGCAGATATACCGTCTTCACACGAAATTTATGACGAATTAACGTATTTATCAGACTTCAATGTTTCTTCGGGTTATTTAGTTAACGGTAGTCGTTATTTTAAACCTGATAACAACATTACAAAATCTCAAGCTTCAATTATGGTAATCAATGCATTACAATATCAAACATTAAGATTAGAAAGATCTAGTTTTGTTGATGTGAAAATTGGGACAACGGTTTCGCTCTATGCAGAACGAGTGAGAAAAATGGGCTATGTTGAACTTTCAGCAGACAAAAAGTTCAATCCTAACAAAGCATTTACTTTAAATGAGACAAGCTATATGTTAGCAAATGCATTTAAGTTAAATCCAGATAAATATAGCAATGAACCAATCCCATACACAGATGTACCGAAAACTAGTAAATATTATAAATATATTAGTGCGTTATACCATAATGGAATTTTAGAAGAAGCAACAACAATTAAACCAACTGCACCTGTAACTCGAGGTAAATTTGTTGAATACTTAGCAAGAGCAAAGAATAAATCATTTAGAATAAATGAAGAAGTTCAAGGTGTTACTTCTCCTGAGAATAACGGGATTATCGGTAAGGTTAAAGTTACCGTCGATAATCTAAACGTACGAAGCTCTGCTAATTCAGCAATTTCAACTAACAAAGTTGGACAAGTAAATAAAGGTACAACTTTTTCAGTAGTTGAAGATAAAAATGGGTGGTTAAAGGTTATTTATAATAATAAATATGCCTATGTGTCAAAACAATATACAACGTATATTGAGAAAGTCACAGAAGATTCACAAGGAGGTACAAAACCTGCTGACAAGCCAGGTACAACTCCTACTAATCCAACTACACCATCAAATAATGTTCCAAACTTAGATCTTTCAATAGGAAAAGTTGAGGTAACAGTTGATAATCTCAACGTAAGAAGTTCAGCAAACACTTCCATTTCAACAAATAAAATAGGACAGGTGGACGCTGGAACTATCCTATATGTGTTTGAAGATGATGGTGAATGGTTAAAAGTGAACTATAATGCACGTTTTGGATATGTATCAAAGGAATTTACGAAATACATAACAAAAGTGCCAGAACCTGTAGAAAATGAAGAACCAAATAAACCAGAACCAGAAGAACCAGCAGAAGTTCCTGATGAAATCGTACCTAATGGAGATGTAATTGGCCGTGTAACAGTAGATGGCTTACGCATGCGCAAAGGTCCAGGTGCAAGTTATGAGGCGATTGATACTCTAAATACTGGTGATAAAGTTGTTGTCCATAGTATTTCAAAAAATTGGGCAAAAGTTACTTATGGTAATAAAGAGGGCTACACACATAAATCATATTTGAAACTATTAAATCAAAATGGTAATGTGTTAGAAAATCGTATTATTATACTTGACCCAGGACACGGTGGTAAAGACCCAGGAACACATTATTCTAATTACAATGAAAAAGATATCGTATTAAAAATTTCAAATCTAGTGAAACAAAAACTAGAAGCTAGTGGTGCGAATGTTTTAATGACTAGAACAGGCGATACATATCCTACGCTTCAAGATCGTGTTGATTTCACGGCAAATAATTACGGTGAACTATTTGTAAGTATTCACGTAAACTCAGCTGATAGTACATCAGCGAAAGGTACGGAAACGTACTATAGTATTACATCTGGTGATATGTATAAAGAAGATATCGATCTTGCAACATACATTAACAGTGAAATTGTTAAAAATGCTGATATGGTGGACCGTGGTGTAAGGAACTATCCATTCTATGTTGTTCGAAATATGATTATCCCTTCTGTATTAGTAGAAGTAGGATTCATTTCAAACAGTCAAGACCGTGCTAAATTAGTTGACAGTAAATATATAGAAATATACGCTGACAGCATTTACAATGGTATTGTTAAATATTACTCGAAACAATAACATTTTATCCCAAAAGCATAATAGCTTTTGGGATTTTTTTTGTTGAAAGTTGTTGGATTTCAGTTGAAAAATAAATAGCTGAGAAAATGATAAAATATTGGTAAAAATAGAAGAAATAATGTTAGTAATATGATGTACATATAATAGGAAATTAATATGAATGAAAGTAAATTAATAGGAGGAAAACTTGGTAAAATATTCACTCAATTTTACAGTATTATTACGCATTAATTGTTGTTGTTTAAATATTCTCGTTAATACAATAATATTCTCTAAAACGCATATAAACTATTATTCTCTAAGTAACGAATAAGTTATCGAAATGAAAAATTATAATACTCTTTTCTATGATAGTCTTTATGTAGGATAAATATATCACTTAAAGCTAGAAGGGAGTACTTAAATATGAAAAAGCGGTGGTTACTACCAATCTTTGCATCATTCATGATTTTTTCAGGTATAGGTACAGATAACGCTGAGGCAGCAAGTGTTGCAGATTTAACAAACACAGCGATGAACTATATTGGTGCACCATATCAATATGGAGGTACTTCTATTAAATACGGAATAGATTGTTCAGCATATACACAATTAGTATTTTCTAAATTAGGAATTTCACTTCCTCGCTCATCAAGCGCACAATACAATGAAGGTACATATGTTTCAAAAAGTAATTTACAAGCAGGAGACTTGGTATTCTTTAATACTTCTGGAAGAGGAGTCTCACATGTTGGTATATACATAGGTAATAATAAATTCATCTCAGCTACAACAAGTGGCGGCGTTGCTGTTGACAGTATCAACGATCCATACTATTGGGGATCACGTTACGTTGGTGCAAAACGAGTAGCAAATTTCAATGAAGAAAAAGCAGAAGTAAAAGCAGCTGCAGTTGATTTTACTCGCTATGCTTCACGTGGACAAGTTGCGTTGCAATTAGCTGAGGCGTTACAATTAGATACTTCAGATACAAATTCACCATTTAACGATATCGCTCCTGATTCTAAATACGCTGGAGCAGTAACAGCATTAAACAAAATTGGTGCTTTTAATGGAAATGAAGCTGGGAACTTTGAACCGAATTCACCAATCACTCGTGGACAGTTATCTTACGTTTTAACTGGCGCATTCAACTTAGACTTACAAGGTGAAGCAGAACAATTTTCAGACGTACCAGAAGGTCATTGGGCATATGAAGGCGTAAAATTACTATCTTCTACAAAGCTAACATACGGCCGACCGGATGGCACATTTGGAGTAAATGATTATGTAACACACACTCATATCACAGACTTTATCAATCGTTTCATTTATAAATATAATAAATAACTGTTAAAAAGAGATGCGAGTTCTGGCATCTCTTTTTTACGTTCAGAATCACTAATGAAGCTCTTCATTAACTAAAGACACACAAAGTCGCATAAAGGCACAACCACCTACTTAACAGAGTACCGGGTCCCCCAAATAATCTTCTTACCACCAATTCACCCTAAACCACACCTACTTCCATCCAAAACAAAAACTCCTCTCAAGCCGAAACCAGCTTAAGAGGAGTTTATTATTTTTATTTTTAGATTAGTAGATTTAATTCAATACATTAATTAAATCAGAACGAATCCATACAAATTGCGGAGATGAAGTAGTGTATGGAGGCGTAGCATCAGAGTAAACTTTATACCATACATAACCATCTGCTGCTTCCGTTTTATCAGCAATAATGACTGGGTAACCAAACTCTCCTGATTGACCAGGGCGTTTTTGATCATATGAATAAGCGATAGCACTGTTTGTTGTTGGTTCAACACGCGTATTTACGCTACCCGCTAATGCCATCACCATTCCGATTTGACCATCTTCATAATCTTTAAAGCCATTACGAGAATCCATACGGTACATATGACCAGCTACCTTTGCACCCCAATGTGGATCAGAAGCATAGTTCACATTGACACCTACTGTTTTGTTACCAGGAACCGCACCTTCATTACGATAGTCACCGTTTTGTGGTAGGTAATTTGCATTTAATAAATAATTTACGAAGGCAAATACACTATCTTTCGGTTCAGCGTATTTTTCACCAGTTTTTAACGGATCGTGATCATATACTTTTATTCCAAACAGGTTATTAATGTCTTTTGCTTTAGCACTAATACCGTAGTCACTCTCATGGATTGCTGTTGCTAAGATAAATAATGCATTAACGCTATATTTCTCTTCCATTTCTTTTAAGTAATTACCTAAACCAATTAGTTTAGATTCTTTTGTAAGGTTAGCATATCGGCTAGCACCAGATGCTTCTTTAAGTTCTAGCTCTTTTTTAATGATTGATTCAAGTTCTGCTGCTGTATAATTTGATGGTTTACGAACAGATGCGAATTGGAAGTATGGATAGTAAGTGCCAACCTCTTGCATTTGTTTATTAAAGAAATGAACACCATCAAAACTATAATATGTTTCTCCAGATTTCATGAAGTCCGCAGCAGGTCCAACAGTATAAAATCCTTCAGATCTACCTTGAACATGGTTATAAATTCTATGGTTTAACATACCATCCGTAATGAAATATTCGTCACGGTTTTCAATGGCAGCAGTTGGGATAATACTAACATCAGTAGGCTTTGCATAACCTACGACGTCACCAATTTGTACAATTACATATACTTCACCTTTTGAATTAACTCCTGTGCCGTTATATTTCAATTCGCGACCTTCAGTAACGTATGAAATTTGTTCAACGAAGTTATTATATGCATAAACGGATGTAGTATTTGCAGAAGTATCTGCCGCATATGCTAGTCCACTTGGTGCTTTAATAATATTATTTCCAAAGTAAATTAGATTTAATGATGATGATGCATTTAGTGCAGCTAAAGCATCTGAATAAGTTTGATACATTGTTGGATTTTTCGTTACAGTACCATTTTCAATTTTTCCAACATAGAAAACTTGTTTTACAACTTCTTCTGGTGGTTGTTCATTACCATTATCCGGTTGATTGTATTTTTCAGCTTCATGGTACATGCGGAATAGGAATGCTGCTGCATGAGCAATTGTTGCTGAATCTTTTGGATTGAAATACACACCGGAATCCGTATGTGAACCTCGAATAATGTTGTAATGAACAGATGTTGCTACACCTTTTTCAAACGAATAATAAATTCTTTCATTGTCTTTAAAAGTTAATGGTGCTTCTTCTAGCGGAACATTTAGATATTTAAGTGCGTTGTATAACATACCGGCCATTTGTTGACGGGTAATTTGATCGTTAGGTCTAAAAGTACCATCTGGATAACCACTTAAAATTCCAGCACCGGCTGCATTTTGTACTTCACGAGTTAAACTAGCACCCTTTAAATCTGAAAAAGTATATTTCGTAGAGAGTGGTAAATCTAATGCTCGAGCAATATATGACGCGAATTCACCACGTGTCACTTTTCGATTTGGATTATAGTTTCCTTTAGCATCTGGTAAAATAACTCCTTTATTTGCCCAATATGTTAATTCAGTTACCATTTGGTGATTACTGATGTCATTAGCATATGATTCTGTGGGACTAACAATTGAGAAAGTTAAGACACTAGCAAGTACTAAGCCTAGTGATTTTTTGATCATTAAAGTTATTCCTCCCCTCATTTTCTGTTATAATGATAGCAATTTTTGAGGGAAAATGATAGGTACTTTCATAGTATAAAAGATTACAAGTATATTAAAATTAGTATAATAATTCACATTATTAAAAGATTTGTAATCAAGATGTAACCATATTATACTTAAAAAAAGTTGTAGAATAATTTGAGTTATAGGGAATAACAAATAGTAGATACAAAAAGAGGGGATCGAAAAATAGATGTTAGACATTTCGACAAAGATAGAAAAAAAAGAATGGTTAGAAATAATTCTTGCACTAGCAGTTATAATAGCAGGAGTACTTTTACCATCATCTTTTGCATTAATTAGTACAACAATTTTCTTTGCTTTGTTCGCATTTTTTAAGCCATATCAAAGCTTAGTCATACTTATTCCGTATGTTATTTTCCGTACCTTCTTTATTGAAATTAATACAGGTATGAAATTGATTGGTGATTTAATCACTATAATCGTCCTAATCCGATTATTATTATTGAATATAAAACATTGGAAATCATGGTTTCATTTCAAATTGTTTGAATGGTTTTTCTTTGTTTTCTTAATATTTGGTGCAATTATTGGTTATTTAAATGACGTAACACTGGCTTCGGTTATTTTCCAAGTTCGTACGTTTATCATCATGTACTTATTATACTTCGTGATAAGTCGACTTCAATTACCGAAAAACTTCTTTGTAAAATTGTCGTGGATTACGGTCTTTTCTGGGATTATATTATTTATCCAAGGTGTTGTTGAAAAGATTTCTTCTCGCCAATGGTTAATGCCTGAAGTTTGGTCAGAAAAAGTTCTTTCAGCGACAAATGCAGTTCGTGTATATGGATTACTAAATAATCCTAACTCGTTAGCGCTAGTGATGTTCTTTGCAGTATGTGCTGTTTTTTTCCTACGTTGGGTATATAAAGATGAAAAATATAAATGGTTACTTATTGTATGCCAAGTCGCATTCACAGGACTGATCGTATTAACTTTATCCCGAGGTACATGGATATTCACGATTGTCTTTATCGCTTTCTTCTTTATCATTGCTCGTAGAAGTAAACGCCTTAAACAGTTTGCCATAACTTTAGTTGCATCCATTGTGCTTGTTTATATACCTGTTTACTTTGGTGCTGTTTTAATGCAACAGATGGGTGCGGTTGAAGAAGGGCCAAGTGATGGTGGTGGAATTGGTAACCGATTCGCTGAAACATTTGATGAGGATACTTTAGCGTTAATGAGTGAAAGTGGTCGTTTATTCTATATTAAAAAAGGCTTTGAAGTGCTGAAGGATTACCCGATAACAGGTGCTGGATTTGGTACTTTTGGAGGATCTGCAACATTATCATACGATTCACCAATTTATGATAAGTACGAAATACGATCAGATATTTATGGTGGGAAGAACTTCTATTCTGACAATCAATATATACAAGTCATTGCTGAAACAGGAGCTATTGGTGTACTCCTATTTGCTGGATTCTTAATTGCAATGCTCTGGATCTTCATAAAAGAACGAGAATCAATGTTTGGTAAAGTAATGTTTGCCCTTTGGTTTGCAACAGGTGTTGCAGGTGTTGTATATAATATTTGGGAATTAAAAGTATTCACAATGTTCTTCTTTATGTTGTTTGGAATTTTTGCTTCCATCAATCAATATTATCAAAAGCTTCCATTAGATAAAGAAGCAGAGAATGCGGTAGAATAAATAAATCTTAGTTAGCTTTAGTAAAGGTGAATGTAACTTTCGATTGTAGAGGACAGTGTTTTTCCGTAGTAAATTTCATTCGATCCCAAAACAAAATAATCGTTTAAAGGCAGTTCTCAAAATTTGAGGGCTGTCTTATTTTTGTGAAAATAATAAATTTCGTGCGGATTGTAGATAAATTTCATTCTAGCTTTTCTTTGAGAGCGCTTGTCGAGGACAAAATGAATGATGAGATTCGTGGAAGTGTCCGTGAGTGAGCTTGTCGAGGGCAAATTTAGGTGAGAAGCATCGAAATTGTCCACGAGAAAGCATCTCGGGGACAAAACTCATCCAAAAACCGAAGAAATTGTCCATGAGAAAGCACCTCGGGGACAAAACTCATTCAAGAACTGAAGAAATTGTCCATGAGAAAGCACCTCGGGGACAAAACTCATTCAAGAACTGAAGAAAATGTCCACGAGAAAGCATCTCGGGGACAAAACTCATCCGAGAACCGAAGAAATTGTCCACGAGAAAGCATCTCGGGGACAAAATTCATCCAAAAACCGAGGGAAATGTCCTTGATCCAACTTTAAGAACGCCTATCGCATCAATCCCATCAAAATCCCATCAAAAACCCACCCCATACAACATCCCCAATACACACAATATCCTCATCCTACTTGTTCCAACGAAAATATCCTCGTAACAAAAATTTTAAAATCCACTATAATATAGATTCTCGTTACCATCTAAGACTTTTGCAGCTAGTGACAATGCAGGTTGGAAGCTCCCTTAAATGCCATTTTTAATACCTCTAGTAAATATTGTCCATATCATAAAAATATATAATAACTATCTATTATACAAGAGGAATGTAATAGAGTTATTACAGAATTGATACAATAGAAACATAGAATAATAGTCAATTTTTTGATATATTAACCATATCAATATATTAAAGGAAGGTGACATGCTTCTTTACCATATGGAGCAACATTATGAAGAAGAAAATTGCGATCATCATGAGTTTTTTACTCACAGTCTCTGTTGCATTTGCTAGTGTGAAAAGTTATGCAGCGATTCCAACGCTAAAAGAATCATACCCTGTATCTCAGGGCGTACAGTATTCGAACTATACATATTCTGGTTCTATCATTAATCAGTTAGAATTGAATCTAACAAATCCTTATACAAAGTTAGAAATGAGTATACCATCACCGATTAACTCCCTTGCAACTCTAACTAATAGAGCTAATAATGATTCAAAAGAAGGACATCGTGTCGTTGGTTCAATTAATGCAAATTTCTTCAATATGTCAGATGGGTATCCACTTTATTTATTAGCACAAAAGAATAAAATATTGTGGCCAGAAGTGATTTCTGCGAATAATACTTACTATGTTAGTAAACCAATTGCTTTTGGTGTCACAGCCGATGGTAAAGCCGAAATTGATTATTATGATGCAAGCTTCACCGTGAATTTTAGAGGTGAAAATATTAAGATAGATGGTTTGAATGTAACGCGAGGTGAGAACAAAGGAATTCTTTATACGCCTCAACACCATAGCTCGAAAACACCAAACAATAAATATGGTATGGAGTTTGTAATTGAAACACCAAACAATATTACTGAAACAAAGTTCGGTCAGACTTTAACAGGAACAGTTAAACAAATTCGTCAGTATGGTGATGATACAAGACCAACAATTCCACGTAATGGTTTTGTTTTATCCTTTAATGGGGAAGCACTTCAGAAATTTAAAAGTATACAAGTAGGCGAACAAATCTCAGTATCTATTGGTGTGAATCCTATTTGGAAAGATGCCGAGTATATGGCGGCAAGTGGACCATTACTTGTGTACGATGGCAAAGTGAATTTAACAATAGATCCAAAGAGTCCGCGTGCAACGCAGGTAACAGCTAGAACAGCAATTGCTATTAGTAAAGATAAAGAAAAAGTTTATTTGATTACTGTTGATAGTGCAAATGGTAGTAAAGGTATGACACTTACTCAGTTTGCAAATTATATCGCAAGCCTCGGTGTAGATCGTGCGATAAACCTTGATGGTGGCGGATCCACAACAATGGGTATTCGTAAATATGGAAGCAATACCGTTGTACTAGCTAATAGTCCATCAGGAGGCGTACAACGTAGAATTTCAGGTGCCTTACATGCAATTAGTACAGGAGCAACTGGAGCACCAAAAACATTAAAAGTGACACGAGATCAAGTCGGTTCAGTGCTTATTGGTGCTAGTGTAAAAATAACGCCACAATACGTGCTGGATGAGCATTATAATGCTTTAGAATTCAAAAACTCAGATTTCACTGTTACAGCTACAAATAATCTAGTGTCAGTAAATGGCTTAAGCTATACAGCTGAATCAGTAGGAACTGAAACAGTAGTTGTTCGTAATGGCGATGCATCACAAACGATTAAATTTGATGTAGTCAATGCGCCTTCAACTCTATCAATCTCTTCTTCAAGTTCAACTATTGAACCAGGTGGAGCTTTACAATTCCAAGCGACAGCGAAGGATGCAAGTGGAAATAATCTTGTCTATTCTACGAACCAGCTAACTTGGTCAGTAGAAGGTGACTTAGGTACGATTAGTCCATCAGGTTTATTTGAGTCAAATGGTAAGGTTGGTAAAGGTGCAGTTATCGCTAAATTAGGTGAAAAAACTGTCAAAAAAGAAATTGAAGTAAAAGAAGCTTATACAAAAGATACATTCACTATTAATCTATTCGAAAATAGTAAAGACTGGAAAGTTGAAACAGCTTTATCAAAAGGATCAATTGAGCTTATTAGTTCATCTAAGTTTGGTAAAGAGGGTAAAAATTCTATTAAGCTAAATTACAATATGACAGGAAATAGTTCAGGAACAGCTGCAACTTATCTAACATTGAACCAACCTGTTAAATTACCAGGAAGTCCTAAAAAACTTGGTGTTTGGATGTTTGGTGATGGAAATGAAACTTGGGTTCGTGGTTATGTGAAAGATGCGAGTGGTAAAAGATATACAGTAGACTTTACTGAAGAGAATGGCCAAACTTGGACTGGGTGGAAGTATATTGAAGCACAGTTACCAACAGAAGCTGTGAAACCATTAACATTTGAATCAATCTATCTGGTTCAACCAACGCCTTCAAAACAAAAAGCTGGGGCAGTTTACTTTGATAAATTGCAAGCGATTTATGAACCAACATATAAAGAACCGATTTTTAATGACATTAAAAATGACTACGTTTATAAAGAACAAATTGGTTATTTAGTAGATCGTGGTTATATAAGTGGTTATACAGATGGTACATTTAAACCTGAGCTGTCATTAACACGTGCGCATGCTGCTATTCTATTAGCAAATGTATTGGATGTAGATACAGCAAACATAGTAAATCCTAACTTTACAGATGTACCTGAAAGCCACCCGTATTATAAGCAAATTGCTGCAATTGAAAATGCAGGCGTGATGAATGGTAAAGGTGACGGTACGTTTGATCCAAATGGAAAACTAACAAGAGCGCAAATGGCAGTAATTTTAGTCAATGCCTTTAAATTTACAGGTACGACGGAAGATGAATTTAAAGATATCTCAAAAGATTATTGGGCAAAAAATGCGATTTATGCTTTAGCATCTAATGGTATAACAGCTGGCTATGAAGATAATACATTCAAGCCAGGAGAGAATGTAACTCGCAAACATTTCAGTTTATTCTTATATAAATCGTTAACTCAATAATAAAACAGGCGAAACCCATTGTAGATGGGTTTCGTTTTTTACTATACGGGTGATGTTTGAGATAAGGGGTATGTTATAATTAAAAGGTTAGGTTACAGTAAAAGTTCTTGAAAATACGCTTTTAATCGTTAATAATTAGAGGTGTTAATATTTTCCATTGGTAAGAATATTGTGAAAAACCTCCTTCTTAATCGATGAATTTTTCTTTTTATTGAAATTCACTATACATACTTGGAAATAATTAAATTTAATAGAAAACAATAAAGGATGAACGTAAAAGTGAAAATCGGAATCGTTGGAAATTACGGAAATGATAATAATGGGGATGAGGCAATATTACTAAGTATTATTCGTCAATTACAAAAAGCCTTTCAAGTAGAAACAAATGATATTACGGTTTTTAGTAATAATCCAAAACAGACTGCTGCTCAATATGGAGTAACAAGTTACCCTCTTTATCATAAAAATGGTAATGCTGCAAAAACATTTATGAAAACATATAAACTAAATAAAGAAATTGTGAAAACCCTTGATTTTGTAGTCATTGGTGGTGGCGGAATTTTAATGGATTTATATAAACGGGAAGCGCCACTATATGGTTCGTATGCAATGATGGCCAAAGGTTCAAAAGTACCCTATGTAGTTTATGGCTGTGGAGCTGGTCCTTTAAATACAGGATTAGGGAAATGGTTTATTCGATACATGGCAAAGCATGCGAGAAATATATCGGTACGTGATCCAAAATCGAAGGCATTACTCCAACAAATCGGCATAAAGCGTGAGGTGCATGTTATTGGTGACCCAGCCTTTAGTTTAGAAGTAGACCGTGAAGGCTATAGCTCTGAACCAATTAAAATCGGTGTAACTGCAGTTCCTTATTTTAACGCATCTTATTGGCCAACTGGAGACGAAGCAAAATACAACAATTATATAGAAGGTATGGCGAAAAATTTAGATCGTATCTTAGAAGAAAATCATGCGGAAGTAACATTCTTTGCAACAAAATATCCTCAGGATGCGGATGTGACAAAGGATATTCAAAGCAAAATGAAATTTTCAGACAAAACGTCTATCATCGATGAAAATTTAAAACCTCAAAAATTGCTCGACTTGTCCGCTTCTTTTGATGTGTTGATTGGGACAAGACTGCATTCGTTAATATTAGCTACAGATGCAAAAACACCAATTATTGGGGTTTCGTATCATACAAAGGTAAATGATTTTCTTGAAATGGCTGGATTAGGTGAATTTTCGTTGCCAATTAATTCATTACATGAGAGCGATGAGCATTTTTCAAATTTATTTAATAAAATGAAAGCTGATTGGAATGGAGCAATTGAGCTTGCTACTTCGACAAATAATCAATTTAAAGAAAAAGCGAGCCTAGGCTTAAAACTTCTTGTAGAAGGTGCTAAGTAAGATGAAAAAAGTACTGATTATAAGCAATATGTATCCATCAATGGAGCATTTATCATATGGTATCTTTGTGAAAAATCAAGTGGAGCAGCTTCGTGAAACCGGGATAGAGTCTTTACTAGCAGTTAATGCTGATCCGAAAACGGGGAAGTTAAATGTTCTTAAAAAATATGCGAAATGGGCTATGAAAGTTAACTCTACCTTTAAAAAAAATAAGAAGGACATTGGGCTTACTCATTGTCATTATGTTTTTCCAAGCGGATTGTTTTCGTATCGTTTAAAAATGAAGTATGGAATTCCATACGTTGTTACAGCCCATGGTGGCGATATTAATAAAATGGCGAAAAAGGGTGGACGCATTCGCGAATATACAAATAAAATTTTGCAAAACGCGGATCACATCATTGCCGTTGGGGAAGAGCTTGCAAGTGACATACAACGAGATTTTGGTGTCGAGGAAAGTCGTATTTCTGTAATGAGTATGGGAATTGACCGAAAAGTGTTTTATAAGCCTGCATCAAAAGAAGAGACGATGAAACAGGTTAATATGGACCCTAATCGCACTAATTTTTTATTCGTCGGAAATATCATTCAAGAAAAGGGTGTAGAGGAGCTCATTTCAGCTTTTAATCAACTTGATCGCAACTATCCTGATCAGGTGGCTTTATATTGTGTTGGTTCTACAAAGGATACTGCTTTTACTGAAAGGATGAAAGAGCTTGCTGGAGCAAGTAAAAATATTCATTTTATAGAGCCGATGCCACAGAATAGATTGGCGGAATATTTTCAAGCAGCTAATGTATTTGTGTTACCCTCTTACATAGAAGGGTTAGGGCTGGTTGCACTAGAGGCTATGAGCTGCGGAACACCAGTGATTGCTTCAGATGTTGGCGGACTCCATTACATGCTGCAGGATGGAGCGGGTGTTCTTGTTCCACCAAAGGATGCAAATGCATTATTTATGGAGTTTGAGAAAGTAGTGTTAAATAACGGGCAGATGAATGTAAATGATGCGAAAGTGGACGAGCTTCTTCAATTACACGATTCAAAGGCGATTATTGCACGATTAACGGACATTTATCGTCAGTATATTAAATAGTCGAAAAGAGATTTTCACCCAGTTAGATAATGGGAATGGCTCTTTTTACAGCATTCTCACATTTTCGTCTTTCATTAATTCTGTGTGACTGTATTTAGCACACATGGAGTCAACAAGGTTCCTTAAGGGAGCCTAATTTACAAAGGATTGTGATCTCATTTGAGTCGTTTTTTAAAAATTATTGGGGCTGTTGCGGTTATTAATATTTTTGCGCGTTTTTTTGGCTTCTTGCGTGAAATCATTATCGGTATCCAATATGGTACTACCAATTTAGCAGATAGTATTATTAATGCTTATACAATTCCGAATTTAATTTATTTAGTAGTGGGTGGTGCCTTTACTACTGCCTTTATTTCTATTTATCATAAAACTGAATCATCAATCAAAGAGTATATTCGCAGAACGTTTACAACGATTTTAATATCGATTACTCTTGTGACCATTGTCTTTATGGTATTCGGGGATCTTTTAATACAATCATATTTTAAGCCTGAGAGTCAGGAAGAGTATGAAATATTAAAGACTTTATATAACTGGATGATGCCTTCAACGATTATGCTTGTATTATCAACTTGGCTGAGCGGAATTTTAAATGTTCAAGGGAAATTCCATTTATCGAGTTTCTCGGTGTTAGTTTATAATTTATCCTTTTTAATCATTTCGGTAGGACTAGCATTCTTCATTGGACCTGTTGGGTATGGTATTGGGGCATTGCTAGGAGCTATGTTTATGATTGGCTTTTTGATTTATGGTGTAAGAAAAGCCGAGCATATGTCTTTTAAACCAAGCTTTGCATTTGCTAACGATCAGAAACAGCTATGGCTAGTTGCATTACCTATTATGCTTGGCGGAGCAACCGCACAAATGTACACGTTAATTCAACGTTTTTTCACAAACGATTTAGCAGATGGTGCAGTGTCGGCTGTGAACTATGCTACAAAGGTATCTCAGTTTCCGCAAGCATTATTAATGACTGCTGTTACAACGGTAATTTATCCACTTTTAAGTAAAAAAGAAGGGGAAGGGGATAATGAATCCGTTAAAAAACTGTATGTGCGCGGTTTAAGAATGTTGTATTTACTCATACTGCCGACTTCTGTGTATGTGTACTTCCAATCGGAAGCTGTAGTAAGGGTAATCTTTGAATATGGTTTATTTGATGTTGCTTCAACAGCGTTAACAGCACCTGTATTAAAAATCTTTAGTTTAACAATGTTCTTCCTTGCAGCAAGCACATATGTGACTCGTTTTTACTATGCTAAAGGAAATTCAATGATCCCTGTCATTTTTAGTTTGCTAACTGTATTTGGAGTCAATATTGCCGTGACTTCGGCTCTAATTGGTTCGCTTGATGCAGAAGCTGTTGCGTGGGGGAACTTAATCAGTGCCATCATAAATTTGATATTATTAATTATTTTCTTACAATATAAATATAAATTGAAGCTTGTTGGCGATAACCTTGTACAATTTGTTAAGTTTTTAGTATTAACAATTTGCTTTGTTGCTGTTTCTTGGGGTATTTCAACATTGATTATATTTGATAATAAATTCCTACATGTGATCATTACGTTTATCCTTACGATGATTGGATATGCAGTATTTGTATTATTGTTAAAGTTCCAAGAGGTAAATAGTGCTATAGGAAAATTTAAAAATAAGCTGTCTAAAAGTAATAAATAAATTAAAATCATAATAGGTATAGAGTAATAAACTAGTAAAAGAAATTATGGTTCTTTGTCAAATAACGTTGGTGAAGAATATTAGTCGATTATTAC